>JAJTWZ010000046.1 GCA_021463145.1 Blastocatellia bacterium
ACGGATACGAAGCATGGAGGACCCTTCATTTTCAAGCCCAAACCCCGCAACCGTTGCAATGACATGGTTTCGCCGTCGTCAAAGACCATGTGCACCCATAAGAGTCGGCGTCGTGAAGGGTGACGCTGCTGGTAGCACTAGGGTCACGAGGACCGCGATTACCGTAACTCTTGAAAAGGAACATATCGGCAATTCTCTACTTGTTGCTCACGAAGGAGTTCATGCGTCCGACGGTAAGGACTGGCAAAAAACACGAAAAAGCGTCTCGATGTATGAGACCGAGTTCAATGCGTACACTGCCCAAGCCCTTGTTGGCCAAGAACTCACACCGTTGGTTACTAGATACCTCAATGCCAAGGTGGCTGTCATTGGGAAGGGAGGCCGGGTGATAAACGGCATTCCGATGCGAGCCGAAATTAGTAATCCGGCTTGGCGTGATGTTGACAAAGAGGTCCTGCGAACTCAGGGCATCAACTTGTTTCTAAAGACACCAAAAATACTTGGTGGTCCGTATGAGCTACTACCGGGCAACAAGACGCCGGCGTTCAAATAGGAGTATAAGGAATGTTGCGCCTTTGCAATCCGGTGATGGCGGTGTCAGTGCTTGCAATTGTTGCGATCCTGTCGTGTCCTGTAGATGGCACGGTCGCTAGTGGCAAGAGTGTGCGGCTAGTTCGATCAAAGCCACTGGTCTACATCACGTTGGAGCGAATAGGCGCACGCACTCCGCTGTACTTAAACGAAAGCAATGTGGGCGCCTGGCTGCGGCTTCACAATAACTCGCGCTGGCCCGTTGCGCTCGCCGTTGGAGGCATCGAGAAAGAGTATGGGGAGGCGCTTGTTCCATACGATGTCGTTATCGGGGGGGCTCGCGGCGGCGACGTCGTTCCACGCGGATACGCGCTCGGCGACGCCCACTCGGAAGTAACCCTCGTGCCAGGCCGATCAATTGTATTTAGCGTTCCACGCGAGCATCTTGCTGCCGGAGCGTCTATTCGAGTGCCGTTCAACTTTCCTTGGGATAGACGGCCAGGATACGCAGGATATGATGACGAAGTGGAGCATTATGTTCGGTTCGCGCTCGACTGAAGTAATTCCCAGTAAAAGGTGACAGTCAAATTGTAAAAGGCCGAATTGCCGTGATTGTCCGCGCGAAGTGCTCGGAAATAACCTGGGACAGTCTTCCTTCGCGGTAACAGCTGTAGACTCAGTGACTTGCGGAAGCTTCAGCTCCGGGCGGACGACGGTCCATCTCGACTGGATCTCAAGACACCCAAGCTGGAACCGACGTCAGGCGATCGGAGCCTTGCAGGTTCTTCGCTGCGGTAAGTGGGTGACGGTAGTAGAGCCGATTTCGGATCGAATTGCAGGAGGAGAGATTCACCGGCAACAGATGCGCCGTTTATTTCGAAGCAAACGGACGAGTTGCCTCGTCCGTTTGCTTCGCCGGCCTATTCTGGCTTCACGGGCCCGTCGGCCCGAAGTTGAACACCAGATCCGCTGCTCCCGAACCGTTGGTGTTCTTCAGGAAATAGGAACCGTTCGTCAGGTCGTAGATTCCGATCGATTCGCCGCCGCTTCCGTCCCAGTTACCCGAGATCGGCACGAAACCCATACCAGCCGCGCCGAACCCGAACGCCAGATCCGCCGAACCGCTCGAGTTCGAGTTCCGCAGGAAAAACGTCGACGTGGAACGGACGTAGATACCGACCGTGGTCGTGCCGTTCCCGTCCCAGTCGCCGACGATCGGGACGATGCCCGCGCCACCCGGGCCGAACGCGAACACCAGATCGGCGGGCCCGGGTGCGTTCGAGTTCCGAAGGAAGAACGCCCCTGTTGCCGGATCGTAGAGACCCACTGTCTCGTCGCCGTCACCGTCCCAATCGCCGTAGATCGGCGTCAGGTTCGTCCCCGGACCGCCGAAGCCGAACAACAGATTCGCGGCGCCAGGTGAATTGGCGTTGCGAAGGAAATAGGACGACGACGCCGGGTCGTAGAGCCCCGGAGTGCGGGAGTTGTTGCCATCCCAGTCGCCCGTGAGCGGTATCCAGCCGGGATTTGCCGGCCCGTAGCCGAAGAAGAAGTCGGCCGCGCCAGGCGAGTTGGAGTTCCGCAATGCGAACGTGCCGGCCGATCTGAAGTACAGACCGATCGAAGAAGCGCCGCTGGCGTCCCAATCGCCGCCCATCGGAATTCGCGAAGGTGCGTCCGCGGCAACTGCGACCACGGCGTACGTGGTCGTTCCAGCAGGCGTGACGATCTGGTGATCCTGCGCGCCTCCATCCGACCAGCCGCTGAAAGTAGTGTAAGTCGTGCCTCCAATGGTCTGAGGCAGCGTGATCCCGAGTTGCCGCTTCATTCCGACGACCGACGCCGTGTTGAGCGGAGTAGTCATCGGCTGGCCGTCGACGGTGACGTCGAGACCGGCAGGCACGGTGCGCAGCTGCAGGTTGCCGACGTTCGGGAAGATGAGCACCGTCTCGGTGTCGGGCACGTTGTTCGAGTCGCGAACCGTTAGGATGATCTCGTACCAGACGTCGGTCGCCGTCTCTCCGGTGTCCGGGATCACGAAATTGCCCGAAGTAGTTCCCGTGATCGGGCCAAGGAACGGGTGCGTGTGCTCACCGTGATGGAATACGACGCGCCAGGTGAACGCGCTCGCGGGCCTGGCGCCGTCTTCCGGATCCGTGCCGGTGCCGCTGAAGCTGATCGTCTGCCCGGCGTTGTACATCGCGTTTGCCGCCGGCGAGACGATCGTCGCCGTCGGAGGCGAGGTTCCGATGACGATCGGAATCCCTACGCTGGTGTCCGAAAGATTCGGCGAGCCGTTGTCCGTGACCGTGAGCCGGGCCGTGACGGTCTGCGGGGCGCCCGAGTACTGATGAGTCGGGTTCGGCGCGCTCGACGACGTGCTGTCGCCGAAGTCCCACAGATAAGTCAGGGCGTCGTTGTCGGGATCCACGGTGCCTGCGCTCGAGAACGTCACGGTGAAAGGAGCCAGTCCGGCGATCGGCGATGCACTCGCCATCGCAACCGGCGAGCGGTTCGCGCCGGCAGCGTAGGTGATCCTGCGGATGTGCCCCGAATTGATCGCCGTGAACCAGATCGCGTTGTCGAAGTACTCGATGTTCACCGGTCCGTTTGCCCCGGTGCCCCACGCTTCGTCGGCTATGACCTCGTTCGTCGGGCTGAGAACGAGACGGCGGATGTAGTTGTCGACGTAATCGCCGTAGAAGTAGCAGTTCTGGTACTCGGTCGGAAATGTGGTTCCCGTGTAGAACGCACCGCCCGTGATCGAAGCGCCGTTCCCGCCGTGGTTGTAGACGAACACAGGATTCGTGAAATTCGAGTTCGTCGAGTTGCCCTCCGCGGTCGGCCAGCCGTAGTTGGCTCCCGGCACGCCGATGTTCACTTCTTCCCAGGTGTTCTGCCCGACGTCGGCGATGAACAGAGCGTTCGTGCCAGGTTGGATGGTGAACCGCCACGGGTTTCGCAGCCCGTAGCACCAGATCTCCTTGCGAATGCCTGGCGTGGGATCGTTGAAGAACGGATTGTCGCTCGGGATCGTGCCGTTGAGATTGAGCCGCAGGATCTTTCCGGCGAGCGTGGTGCGACTCTGGCTGTTGGATGGCGTGGACCCGCCGTCGCCGGTCGAGATGTAGAGCTTGCCGTCGTGCGGTCCAATGCGCAGTTGTCCGCCGTTATGATTTCCCGCATCCGACGGAATCAGGTCGAGAAGGATGACCTCGGAGCCCCCGACGACGGCGTTGCCGCTCATCGTGAAGCGCGACACCCGGTTCTTTGGCGTCCCTGGCGGATTCAGGCTGCCCGAACTCGTCGTGTAATAGAGGTAGATGAACCCGTTGCTGGAAAAATTCTGGTCGATCGCGATTCCAAGCAGTCCGCGCTCGGAATTGCTCGTGCACGCGACCGTGAGCGCGGTTCCCGTACCCAATGGAGCGCCGTTCAGGTCGAAGATCCCCAGCGCGCCCCCCTGTTGACAGACGAGGATCCGGTTGTCGGGCGTGAACGCGAATGAATTCGGAGCCGACAGGCCGGTGATGACGTTCGTTTCACTGAACCCGGCCGGCAGCGTCGTGGCGAATGCGGATGGCGTAGCAAGCCAGGCCACGCACGCGGCGGCGCCTAGTGCGGCACAGGTCCGGAGCGCCGCAAGGGCGTAGCGAATTGAGCGATGCAATGCAGTCACGGTAAGTCCTCCTGGACACGTCGTCGAATAGGAACTGAGGCAGTGGCACGACAGGCAGGGGGACGGACTGACGGGCGTTCGCCGGTTCGTATGTCTCGTGATGTCGAAAATCGTCGGGGACGGGGCGGGCAGAGTATAGCGGTTTCGTCTAGCGCGTGTCTGCAATTGCAACTACGACACGCTCCGGGCCTGCACGAACGCGACCGAAACGAAATCTCCCTGGTTCCGGCGCGCAACTATTCCCGAGAATTCCCGATCATGGGGCGCGGACAACAACAAGGAGGCCCCAATGCTCGATCGATTGCTCTCGACGGTCACCCGACCGTTCTCGGGCGACGGTGGCCGGCGCGTTCCAGTTGGCGAAATCGCCCTTGGAGCGCTGGTCGTCGCCGTCCTCGTCATGATGATCGTTCCGCTGCCGCCAGCGGCGCTCGATTTCCTGATCGCACTCAACCTTGCCGTTTCGCTCGCTCTTCTGCTCGTCGCCCTGTGCGTCGCCGACGCATCGCGACTCGCTGCGCTGCCGTCGATCCTGTTGCTGGCGACGCTGTTTCGCCTGGGACTCAATGTCTCGACGACTCGCCTCGTCCTGCTCGACGGCAACGCCGGACGAATTGTCGAGGCCTTCGGGAAGATCGTCGTCTCGGGAAATCTCGTGGTCGGATGCGTGGTGTTCCTCGTGCTTGCGATCGTCCAGTTCATCGTGATCGCGAAGGGCGCCGAGCGCGTCGCGGAGGTCGCCGCCAGATTCACGCTCGATGCGTTGCCAGGAAAGCAGATGGCGATAGATGCCGATCTGCGTGCTGGCTCCGTCACGCTCGAAGAGGCCCAGGAGCGGCGACGGGGCCTCGAGCGTGAATCGCAGCTCTACGGCGCGCTCGACGGCGCGATGAAATTCATCAAGGGAGACGCGATCGCCGGGCTGGCAATCGTCGTCGTGAACATCGTCGGCGGACTAGGCGTCGGCCTGCTTCAGAAGGGAATGTCGATTTCCGAAGCAGCATCGCACTACGCCGTGCTGACGATTGGCGACGGACTTGCCGCGCAGCTCCCGTCGCTTCTCGTGTCGGCGACGGCCGGCCTGGTAGTCACCCGCGTGCCGGACGGCGACACGCTTGGGGGCGACATCACCGATCAGTTTTCGGCGCAGCCCAGGGCGTTGCTTGCGACGGCCGGCCTGCTGGCAATTCTCGGATTGCTGCCCGGACTGCCGGCCGCTCCGTTCCTGGTGTTTGCCGCCGTAGCCGCAGTTGGTGGGGGACTCCGGTTTCGCCGTTCGGCTCCGCCATCTCCGCGCGAGGGACGGCCCGGCACGAGCCGCGAGGGCAGGGAGGCGGACCGCGCCCTCATTTTGACCGGCGGCACGCCGGTCAGGCTGTCGATTGGCAGCAAGCTCGCGGAGGAACTGGAAGGCCGCGAGGCGAATGCCTTTGCGAACGCGCTTCGCGACGCCAGGATGAACGTATGGGCAACACTCGGCGTGCGCTTTCCGGAAATCGCTGTCGAGACGGTCGCTACTCTCCAGCCGCTCGCCTTCGACGTCTCGATCGGTGCGGCGTCGTGCGCGTCGGGCGTGCTGCCCGAGAAGTCATTCTGGGTGTCGGGATTCGCTCGCGATCTCGCCGCGATTCGGATAGAGGCCGTGACCGATTCAGGCCTCGTCTCGGGCCGGGAGGGTTCGTGGACGACCGGGGATGGCGCGTCGCGAGCCGCCGACGCGGGCATGACCGTTGCCGACAGACCCGCCGCGGTCGCGCGCATCGTCGCACTTGCCGTGCGATCGAACGCGGCCGAATTCCTCGGGGTGCAGGAAGCTCGCGATCTGGCTGACCAACTCGAGACCACGCATCCGGCGCTGGTCGCCGAGGTCGTGCCGCGGCTCGTCTCCCTCGCGCAGTTGGCCGACGTGCTGCGCAGGCTTGCGAGCGAGCAGGTGTCGATTCGCGATCTTCGCGGGATCTTCGAGGCAATAGCCGCGAATGCGCCGCGCGAGCCGGAACCGGCATTGCTCACAGAGCGAGTTCGGGCGCACATCCGCCGTCAGCTCACCGCTGACGCCGCCAACGGCGGGCATACCGTTCCGGTCCTCGAACTTGACGCCGAGCTCGAACTGGCGCTCCGTGAGTCGGTGCGGTACGCCGACCCGGTCGGACCGCCACCGGTCGACCCGACCGTGGCGCGCCGCATCGTCGACGCCGTGCGTGAGCTGGTGGCCCAGCAACGCGATCCCTCGGCGCCGGATCCGATCGTGCTCACGGCCTCCGAGATTCGAAGGCACGTCCGGTGGCTCGTCCAGGCCGACGCGCCGTGGCTCAGGGTCTACTCTTCGCAGGAGTTGCAGCCGGGCGTCGTTGCGCAAAGGGTCGGGACGCTCGGATAGGGAGTGGACAGGACTGACGGGATTCGCAGAGGATTCGCCGGATGGAGATCAGGCTGACGAGACCTCCGGGCGCGGTCCGCTGCGTTCTTTTCGATCTGGACGGGACGCTCGTGGATTCGCGGCGCGACATTGCGTCGGCACTCGACGACGCCCTCGAGTATCACGGGATTCCGCCCGTTGGCGTGGACCGGCTTGCACCGCTCGTCGGCGACGGCGTCGTGAAGCTGATAGAACGCGCCCTCGACCTGACCGAAGCGCCACCGGAACTCGTTTCGAAAGTGTTGCCGGCGTATCTGGAAGCGTATGGCCGCCGACACCTCGAGTCCACGATTGCGTATCCCGGTGTTCACGCCGCCCTCGAGGGCCTGGCCGCGCGCGGCGTGGCGATGGGCGTCGTGACGAACAAGCCGCACGGGTTCTCGGTGTCGATCCTGGAGCACCTGGACATGATGCGGCATTTGCGAGTCGTCATCGGCGGCGACAGCATGCCTGCCCGCAAGCCGTCACCCGAGCCGTTGCTTGCCGCGATTGCCGCGTGCGAGTCGGACCCCGGAACGTCGGTCATCGTCGGCGACGGCGACACGGACATGCAGGCGGGCGTAGCGGCTCGGATGTACACCGTCGGCGTGACCTACGGCCTCCGGTCCGCGGCCCGGCTGCGCGAAGCCGGCGCCGGCGTGCTCATCGACCGGGTGTCCGACCTTTTCGAAGTGCTGGAGAGGAATGGTCCACGGATGACACATCGAAAGACGGATCCGATCTGATCCGTCTTCTTCAGCGCCGATCCGTGGACGCGGCTCCTACGCCTTCGCCTTTGCCCGGAACTCGGCGGCCTTTTCCTCCATCCCGATCTCGATTGCCTGGCCGACGTCCACGCCCTTCGATTCGGCGTAGGCACGGACGTCCTGGGTGATCTTCATCGAGCAGAAGTGCGGGCCGCACATCGAGCAGAAATGCGCGTGCTTCGCTGCGTCGGACGGCAACGTTTCGTCGTGGAATTCGCGCGCCGTCTCCGGATCGAGCGACAGTTCGAACTGATCCTCCCACCGGAACTCGAAGCGCGCCCGGCTGAGCGCATCGTCGCGCTCGCGCGCGCCTGGATGCCCCTTCGCAAGGTCTGCTGCGTGCGCGGCAATCTTGTACGCGATCACGCCGGCCTTCACGTCCTCCTTGTCGGGCAGTCCGAGGTGCTCCTTCGGCGTGACGTAACAGAGCATCGCCGTACCGAACCATCCGATCATCGCCGCTCCGATCGCCGACGTGATGTGGTCGTATCCTGGGGCGATGTCGGTGACGAGCGGCCCGAGGGTGTAGAACGGCGCCTCGTGACACAGTTCGAGCTGCAACTCCATGTTCTCCTTGATCAGGTGCATCGGGACGTGCCCAGGGCCCTCGATCATGGTCTGCACGTCGTGCTTCCAGGCGATGTCGGTCAGTTCGCCGAGCGTGCGCAATTCCGAGAGCTGCGCCTCGTCGTTCGCATCCGCGACGCAGCCGGGCCGCAATCCGTCGCCGAGCGAAAACGAGATGTCGTACTTCTTCATCAGCTCGCAGATGTCCTCGAAATGCGTGTAGAGGAAGTTCTCGCGGTGATGGGTCAGGCACCACTTCGCCATGATCGAACCGCCGCGCGAGACGATGCCGGTGAGACGGCCAGCCGTGAGCGGGACGTACCTGAGCAGCACGCCGGCGTGAATCGTGAAGTAATCGACGCCTTGCTGCGCCTGCTCCTCGAGCGTCTCCATGAAGACGTCGATGTTCAGATCCTCGGCCTTACCGCCGACCTTTTCCAGCGCCTGGTAGATCGGCACGGTTCCGATCGGGACCGGCGAGTTGCGAAGGATCGTCTCGCGCGTTTCCTTGATGTTCTTTCCAGTCGAGAGATCCATCACCGTGTCGGCGCCCCATTTCGTAGACCATGTGAGTTTCTCGACCTCTTCCTCGATCGACGAGCTCACGGCGGAATTGCCGATGTTCGCGTTGATCTTCACGAGGAAGTTCCGGCCGATGATCATCGGCTCGCTTTCGGGGTGCAGACGGTTCGCTGGAATTATGGCGCGGCCGCGCGCGACTTCGCTGCGGACGAACTCGGGATCGACGTTCTCGCGAAGCGCGACGAAGCGCATCTCCTCGGTGATCTCGCCCTTCCGCGCGTAATGCATCTGGGAAAAATTCGTGTCGCCTCGCGCGATCCGGGCGTCGATCCACGGCTGCCTGAGCTTCGGCAGTCCGGTCCGCACGTCGTGACCCCGCGGGCCCGAGGTTTCATAGAGATGGATGGTTTCGCCGTTCGTGAGGCGAACCTCCCGTGTCGGGATCTTGAAGGTGTCTGTCATGGTCTGGTCTGGTTATCCGCCGATTGAGGCCATCGTTTCCGCCGATGGTGTGAAGCCAGGTTCGTTGATTCCGTGGGCGGCTTCCTTGGTGCGCACGGTGGCGACAAGAAACTCGCGAATCTGGTCCGCAGGTGCGCCGCCGCGCACCAGCGATTTGAGGTCGTGCGACCTCGAAGAGAACAGGCAGGTTCGAAGTCTGCCGTCGGCCGTGAGACGCAGGCGGCTGCAGCCGTCACAGAACGGCTCGGTGATCGTCGTGATGAATCCGACTTCGCCAGGCGCCCCGTCGGCGAAGCGATATCTGGACGCTGTCTCGCTCCGGCTCGTTCGTTCGACCGGTTCGAGGGCGTAGCGTTCGCGAATCGTCGCGAGCATTTCCGCGCCCGAAACGACCTGCTTGCGGTCCCAGTCGGGGCGTCCGTCGAGAGGCATGTACTCGATGAACCGTACGGCGAGGTCGTGCGAGCGGGCGAAGTCAGCGAAATCGACCACTTCGTCCTCGTTGAATCCACGAATGACAACGCAATTGACCTTGATCGGACCGAGCCCCGCAGCGCGAGCCGCCTCGATTCCGTCCAGCACTCGCGCAAGGGCGTCGCGGCCGGTGAGAAGTGCGAACTTCGCGGTCTTCATCGAATCGAGACTGACCGTGACGCGTCGCAGCCCTGCCTCGGCAAGTTTCGCGGCGGAATCGGGCAGGAAGTAGGCATTCGTCGTCAGTGCGAAGTCGGCGCCTCCGGCTACGCCTGAGAGCATCTCGACGAGACGAGGCAGGTCGCGGCGCAGAAGGGGCTCGCCACCGGTCAGTCGGATCTTGCGGATGCCGAGCGGGACCGCGATCTCGACGATGCGAGTGATCTCTTCGTAAGTGAGGAGCTCGGAGCGCTCGATCCAGTCGTTGTGCTCGTGCGGCAGGCAGTAGACGCAGCGAAAATTGCAGCGGTCCGTAAGCGAGACGCGAAGATCCGTGATGCGGCGGCCGAACGAATCGACGAGGCTCGCATCGGGCGTGTTACCGAGCATTGGCAGCTCACGGGGCATTGGCATCCACGCACCTTGAAGGTGACGAGTATCGTAAACCCCGTGACCCGCAGAACACAACGAGGCCATTCCGCAAGACCTGGGCCGGGGAAGGGTAGACAGGAGACCCGAAGAGGATAAGCAGAGGCCTCAAAGTGGATTCTGCGGACGATCGGCGAGAAACGGCGCGCAAATAGCTGGGGATTCCGGGGATGGGCAAGGAGGAACCGGATGACCCTGTCCGTTAAATCCGGTGCACCCTGACGTGAGACTAATGGGAACCGTGGAGGAACCTGCCGACGACTTCGCGAATCTGGTCGTACCCGAGCGGCTTTGCGATCGCCTCGTTCGCGCCTGCGTCGCGAGCGTCGAGGCAGCAACTGCTGCCGAGCGCGGATATGGCGACGATGGGTACGTTCGCAAGCGTGACGTCCCCCGCTCGCAGGCTCCGGATGAGATCGATGCCGTTCATAAGCGGCATGTTCACGTCGGTGATCACGAGATCGGGAGAGTTCGCACGCGCGAGGCCGAGAGCTTCCACGCCGTCCGCGGCCCGAATGACCCTGAAGCCGTCCATTTCGAGCATGACAGCGAGCATCTCGCGGCTGTCGGCGTGATCCTCCGCCAGGAGAATCGTCAGCTTCGTCCGTTCCCCCATCAAGCAATCCCCACCCGATTCCAGGTTCGATACCATCTGTGACGGTACCGGAGGGGGTCGGGAGGCGCAAGGTCGAAGGTTTGCGATCGGTGAATGGCAGGATCCCGCTCATGAGATAGGATGCGAGGAGTGAGTGATCGAGGTGGGAGCCAGACGGTCGAGATTCCGGTCCGAGCCGGGCGCTTCGGGTATGTGCGCGTGTCTCCCGACGGATCGGCGCACGACCTGCGTGTAGGAGCTGACGACCGCGAGCGGGGAACGTCCGTGGTTGCGGTCACGAATGGCGACAGGATTCTCGAGATCGCGCTCGGTTCGACGTCGGATCGGGATCTGGATCCGGGCCGGGGTCAGCTCTGGCCGGAGGAGGGCGACGAGTGATTTCCTTTGACCTCACGACGATGCTGTTCGTGCCTGCTGCCAGCGCGAAGATGATCGGCAAGGCGCGAGGGCTCGGCGCTTCTGCTGTCATTCTGGATCTCGAGGACGGCGTCGGAACCGGAGAGAAGCGGATGGCGCGAGACGGTCTTGCCGTGAACATTGGTGAGAGCTGGACCGGCCGTCCTCTGCTTTTCGTTCGTGTGAACGGACCGGGAACCGAGCACTTTCACGCCGACCTCGCCGCCGTCGCCCAGTTACCGGTGACGGGAGTCTGCATTCCGAAATGCGAGACGGTTGGTGACTTGCTCGACGCCGAACGGCAGCTGATGGATGCGGGTGCGCCGGACAGTATCCATCTGTGCCCGTTCGTGGAGAGCGCGCGGGGGATGGTCAATGCCGCTCAAATAGCGAGCTCGACACGGAGGGTGGCAGCGATGGCGTTGGGCAGTGAGGACCTTGCCGCGGACGTGGGCATTCGGCGCACGCGGAATGGAGAGGAACTGGTCTACTGGCGCGGGGTCGTCGCGACAGCTGCGCGTGCTGCGGGTGCTATACCGATCGACGGCGTGTTCATCGATTTTTCGGACGAGGTTGGGCTCGAGGCTGACGCGGCGGCCGGCCGGGCGCTGGGATTTGGCGGCAAGCAGATCATCCATCCGTCGCAGATCGCGGCGGTGCATCGCGCGTACGCGCCGACGCCGCAGGAGCTCGATCGAGCGGCGCGCATAGTCGCGGCATTCGACGAGGCGGAGAGAGACGGGCGAGGTGTCGTCGTCGTGGACGGCCGCATGATCGACCGCCCGATCATGCTTCAGGCCAGGCGTCTTCTCGGATCGGGGTAGGCGACGGGTTAGGACGATGGGCGCGAGGCGTTGACAGCGAATGACGCGGGATACAGGGCCGGAGTCAGCACGCTCCAGCCCCATCGCCCCGTGCGTGTGGTAGCATTCGCCGCTCATGCCGAAGCAACGGACGCTCGTGATCGGCCTCGACGGAGGCACGTTCAAGGTCATTGACCGCTTGATTTCGGAGGGCCGCATGCCCACCCTCGAGCGCCTTGGCCGCGAGGGCGTCAGGGGCTCTCTCGAGTCGACGGTCATCACGAACAGCTTCCCCGCCTGGACGACGTGCACGACCGGCGTGAACCCCGGAAAACACGGCATCTTCTACGCCCTCCTTCGCGACCGCACGCGCTACGGGATGAAGTTGATGAACTCGTCGGACGTGAAGGCGCGCCGGCTCTGGGATCTCCTCAACGAGGCGGGGCTTACGGCAGGTGTCGTGAACGTTCCGGGAACTTACCCTCCCCAGCCGCTCGACGGTTATCTCATTACAGACATGCTCACTCCGAGCCTCGAGAGCCGGCTGACAGAACCCGAATCGCTCAAGGCCGAGATGCTCGATGCCATCGGAGATTACATTATCGACGTGCCCATCGGTCTGGGCGACAAGAACTACGTTCGCGATCGACTGCTCCGCTCTATCGAGTTGCGCGAGGAATTGACGCTCTGGCTGCTCGATCGCCACGAGTCCGATTTCTTCATGTGCATTTTCACGGAACTCGATCGCTGCCAGCATCGGTTCTGGAACGACTCTGACCCCGAGCACCCGCTCTTCGAAGAGGGTAATCCCTACCAAGGCGTCGTCGACGACGTCTACGCGCGCTGCGACCAGGCCGTCGGCCGCATCCTCGAGCACGTTGGAGACGGCGTCCGCGTATTCATCGTCTCCGATCACGGCTTCGCCGGATACCGGAAGAACGTTCTCATCAACCACTGGCTGATCGACCAGGGGTTGCTCGTGCTGCGCGACGCGCCGGCCGGACCGTCGCTCGTCGAGCGCGTCACGGGCCGGCTGAAACGGATGTTCGCGTCGCCCGAACCGCCGAAGGACGGCGCGAGCTACGTTTCGAAGTGGACGAACGTGACGAATTCGGAGAACGACTACCTCGAACGGGTCGACTGGTCCAGGACGAAGGTCTATTTCGCTCAGCACGGCGGACTCAGGGTGAACCTTGCCGGGCGCGAGCCGCACGGCATCGTCGACGAGGCGGGATATCGCGAGGTCGTGGCCCACATTCGCCGCGAGATCGTGAAGCTGCGGTTTCCGGACACCGGCGAGCAGATCTTCGAGAAGGTCGTGACGAAGGAAGATGCGTTCACCGGACCTTTCCTCGAGGACGCGCCCGACATTCTCGTCGATGGTGCGCGGCGGACGCGGCTTCGGATGTCGATAATGCCCGGTAACGGCCTGTTCGTGGACGCCGTTCACGCCGGGCACGACGAGCTCGGAATCTTCTTCGCCACCGGACCGGGCGTGCGCCGTGGAATCGAGATCGACGGCGCAAGATTGCAGGACGTCACGCCAACGGTGCTCTACCAGTACGGGCTGCCGCTCACCGAGGACATGGACGGCCGTGTGCTCGAGGAGGTATTCACCGACGAGTTCCGCAGCGGCCGGAATATCGAACGGAGGGGAACGAGCGTGCTCGCCGATCACTCCGAAAGCGTGTATGCGGACGACGAGCGCGAGGAACTGGAAGGGAGACTTAGGGACCTCGGCTACATCAACTGACGGTACTCGATTGCAATCCGGGGCGAATTGGCAGAATTCACGGCACCTTCCGAGGACGATCGGAAGTTTTCGGAGATCGGGTGAGTCCTCCGGGAATCCGGTAAATCCTGTCCGCCCATTGCCCGGGACCGTGCCGCGTCCTACACTGCCCACGTATGCAGGATCTCGAGCTTCCGGACGCGGTGACGACTCCCGCTGAATCCGGGCACAAGGAAGAGAGAAGGTCGATCGGCGCAGTCGAGTTCGGAACTGCGATGGCGCACTTCTATCGAGGCGAGATCTCTCGCGCGAACGTGTGGCGTCAGCGGCTCGATGCGACTTTCAACTGGGCGGTCCTTACGACGGGCACGACTCTCAGCTTCGCGTTCGGCACCGAGTCGAGTCCGCACGTTGTCATTCTGATCAACTCCATGCTTATCGTCGTGTTCCTCTTCATCGAGGCGCGCCGGTATCGCTACTACGAAGTCTGGTCGAGCCGAGTCCGCGTCATCGAGACGGACTACCTGGCCCCGATCCTTTCTCCGAAGGTCCGCGCAGTGGTTCCCCGCGACATCTGGGCCGAGCATCTCGCGGAGGATCTGTTGCGGCCGCACTTCACGGTCGGCCTCTGGGAGGCCGTCGGCCGCCGGCTGCGGCGAAATTACATGTGGGTGTTCATGCTGCTCGCGATGGCGTGGGCCGTGAAGGTGGCGATACATCCGCTGCCGGTTCGCAACTTCGGCGAGTTCGTGCACCGGGCGGCTATCGGGGCGCTTTCGGGACCGGTAGTCCTGGCCATCGTCGGGATCTACATGACGCTGCTCTGGATGATCAGTTTCACGACGATCGGGCGCGCGCGCGACGTGACCGAGGTATCGACCAGCGGGCTCGAGCGCTCCATTCAGGCGCCGCGCGAGAGAAAAAAGCGCCGTCAGCGTCCGCCGGATCCTGACATGACCGCGACGTTCGAGCCGATCGTTCCGCGCAAGACTCACTCCACGGCGACGCTCAAGCCGCGTGGTCCGAAGGACTGAAACGCAGCGGGTTCAGCAGTCCGGCCGCCTTGTGCGGCGCATCTCCCCGCAACAGCCCGCCGACGATTTTCGCCGTGACGGGCGCAAGCAGGATACCGTTGCGGAAATGTCCGGTCGCCGCGACGAGGTTCTCGTCGATCCTTCCGATTGCAGGCAAACCGTCAGGAGTCGATGGCCGCAACCCGGCCCACGCTTCTCCGCCGAAAGCGCTGCCGAGTGTCGGAACAACCTCTCGTCCGGCTTCGAGCAGGTTGCCCACTGCGCTGGCCACCACTGACTTGTCGAATCCGACACGCTCCATTGTGCCTCCCACGAGCACGCGGCCGTCGATGCGGGCAACGACGTAGCAACGTTCGCTTCGCAGTACACGCCGGCAGGGCGGGGATGCGAGCTCGAGCATGAGAATCTGGCCCTTTACCGGTTCTACCGGCACATCGAAGCCGCCTATCAGGGATGACCAGCTTCCGGCCGCGACGATGACGCATCCGGCTTCGATCACGCCTGCGGTCGTATCGACGCCGGTAATGCGGTTTGCAGAATCCCGGACCAGCGCCCGCACGGGCGTGTGCTCGACGATCTTCACGCCGCGCGCGTAACAGGAAAGGGCCGCGGCTTCGACGAGTTTCCTGTTGTCGACCTGGTGGTCGCCGGGAACCGAAAGCACTGCCGTGACACTCGGCGAGAGCCCGGGCTCCTCGCGACGCGCGGCGCCGGCGGCAACGAGCTCGCTTTCGAGGCCGAGGGCCGCGTGTTCGGCCGCGCGCTCGCGCAGTGCATCGGCCTCGGCATCGTCGAACGCGAGCAGGAATGTGCCATCGTTGCGGTACCAGACATCTACGCCGACCTCGGCGAACAATTCGTTTGCGAGGCCTGCGTGAAGGTCGCGGCTTTCGATGCAGAGGTCGAGAAAGGTGCGCGACTCGCCGGCTTCGGCGATCGGGGCGAGCATTCCGGCGGCTTCGTGGGATGCTTCGCGGCCGACTTTGGCGCGTTCGACGATGGTCACCCGATGGCCCTCGTTGGCGAGCTCTCGCGCGACGAGGCAGCCAACCAGCCCCCCTCCTATCACGACCGCGTCTGTGTGTCGGATTGTCATCGCCCCGAAAGGGGGGACTATAACCCTTGGGCGTGGCGAAGGGCCACGGATTCGACGGATCTTACGGATGAGGCCGGATCTGACCAGCATTGCTCAGACTTCTGATCCGTATTGGTCCGTAAGATCCGTGTCATCCGTGGCCATTCTTCTTGACCATTGTTGGCCACTGCGCGACATTCTGTCCGGCTATGACTTTCGTCCTGATCGCTCTCCTGCTCATCCTCTGCGGATGGCTCGCTTCCGTCGTGGTGAGCCAGCGGCAGCGCCTGAACGCGGCCGAACAGCAGGCCCAGATCGAACGCGCCATCGTCCGCGCGGCGGTGCAGCGCGGCGGACGCATCACGGCGCTCGACGTCCGGAACGCGGGCGACGTCGGCATCGCGGACATCGAGCAGGCGCTCCGCCGCCTGATGTCGCAAGGCTACTGCGAGAGCGACATCACGGCCGACGGACAGACGATCTACATCTTCCCGTCCTACGACGACGCGCCCGAACGCGCGCGGCGGCTCGAGAAACAAGTCCTGCAGCTTGCGAAGTCGACAGGCGGGCTCGTGCGGCTCAGCATGGTCGCGACCGAGACGGAGCTGACCTACGCGGATGCCCGGCGCATGCTGCACACGATGTACGAAGCGGGAATCTGCGAGTCGACGGACGATCCGGATGCGTTCCGGTTCTTCCGGGCGCGGGTTGCGGATGGGGGCGGGACCGATTCGGAGTCCGGATCTGGCACGAGGGCAGCGCCACTCGTGCCGGAGCGGAATCGGTGAGGAGAGACCTCGACGCCGAGTGGAACTAGAAGCTTCCGTTGTTCGTTCCGTTCCTGTTTCCGTTCACCCCCGACACGGACACGGCTGACGCCATGACGTGTGTATTGAAGTTGGCGCCGACCTGCAGTTCAGCGGTGTCGCCGGTTACCGTGCCTGTAATCGTTCCCGAGTTGTTCCCAGGCTGGAGTACGACGCTTCCGATCAAGGATCCCTTGAGCGTGACGCTCACGGTGATTCGGTCTTTGCTCGCGTCGTAGTACCAGCTCCTCACGACTGGCGTCGAACTGTTCAAGAAGAGCATGGTCGAGCCAGACGTGTCTTCGTACACAACGATCGGCGCTGCATTCGCAGCCACCGAAGGAAGATAAGCCGGGTAAAGTGTCAGTGCGGCCAGTACCAGGGCGGCAGCCAGGGAGATCAGAGACTTTCTCACGTAGTCATTCCTCCTGAGGTTGTTTTCGGAATCTTTCTGGAAAGAAACGGAGGCGACAGTCCCCCCCTCCCCAGTTAGTCAACGTGACAAGCCCGCCAGGAGAGATTTGTATGGTCTAACCGACTACGAGGAGCGTTGGTTTTCGGTACTGACGAGGTCGTGGCAAGTGAACGCAATGATCTGGTTTGTTCGGGTGAGCCTTCGGGTAGGAGAACGACCAGACTCCGGCACGAGGGCAGTGCCGCTCGTGCCGGAACGGAGTGTCTGATTGGTTCGCGGAAGACGGACGTGAAGTTCAGAAACCGCTGTTGCCGCTTCCGTTGCGCTGGGGATCGGTCTGCGACGCCTCCATCGCAAGTTGGTCGGTACTGAAGTTCGCGTCGAGACCCACGGTTGCCGCGTTGCTGCCGTTCTGGCCCGTGATCGTGCCGGTCTTGTTGCCCGGCTTCAGGACGCAGGACGTCATCTGCTTCCCGCTGAGTGTTCCCGAAACGGTCAACTCCTGCTTTGCTGCATTGTAGTTCCAGATGACGATGATCTTTCCGAAAAAGGGATAGCTCCCGTTCGAGTCGTTGCTCTGTCCCATTGGGGTTCCTCCGAATTCTTGGGGTGAAGTGGGTCACAACCTCGGCCAAAGGAGGTATCGGCACGTCGGGAGAAACCTGTAGCCCCTTAAGCGGACTTTGTTGCTCTGGCAACTCGCGGATGGTATGAAGCTGCAAAGTGCTCGAGAGATTCGTGAGAATCGTCCGGCCCGGACGGCGTCTATCTTTTCCTCGTTCCGACGACTCAGTCGGACGGGCCGACGTTGTGAACGTCCAGCAAGCGAACCGCGAATACGACGTGAACGACGGGTTCCTCGACCCGGTACCGTTCGGAGCCCCGGCCGTTCGTGTCTACACAGATCGCGACGGCCTGCCGCAGAACACCATCAATCAGGCGTGCTTCGACACAGCCGGATTCCTCTGGGTCGCGACCGAGGACGGGTCGGCCAGGTATGACGGACGAACCTGGACGTCGTATCCAATGCCGAACCGCTTCGAATCCAATAACGTTCGGACCGTATGTGCCGCGCGTGACGGCAGCGTGTATTTCGGCTCGCTTGGCGGGGGGCTCAATCGCGTTGTCGACGGCCGGTTCGTCAAGGACATGGGCACGAGCGGTCTTCCCGACCGTTATGTCCTGACGATCCTCGAGCGGACCACGCGCGCCGGACGACTCGAGCTGTGGGCGGGGACGCGAAAGGGACTCGTCCGGTGGTCGGAAGGAAGCGTCGAGGTATTTACGACGGCGGATGGGCTGCCGGACAACGTCGTCGTCGATCTCTCGGCGTGCCTCGGCAACGATGGAGAGGACGAACTGTGGATTGCAACGCAGGGCGGCCTCGCGCGGCTTCGTGACAATGCCTTCTCGACGTACGGCACGCGGGACGGCCTTCCGAGTAATAACATTCTGTCCGTTCTCGGCTTCTCGGCATCGGACGAATCTCGTGTCGTCTGGATCGGAACGGCGGAGTCCGGCCTTGCTCGCCTTCACGCTGGAACGTGGAAAACCTTCACGGTCGGAGACGGATTACCTGCAGAGCGTGTTCGGGCACTGGCCCCGGTGTCCAGCGAGGATGCACTCAGTGTTTGGGCCGGCACGCCCGGCGGCCTGGCGAAGATCTCGAAAGATAGTGTCGAGCGATATGGACGATCGTTTGGACTGCCCGCGGTCTCTGTATACGCCGTGCTTGCGAACCGCACGTCGGACCCGAACGGTTTCCTGTGGGTCGGAACAGACAGTGGCGGGCTCGCGCGCTTCCGTTTCGGTCGCTGGACGTCGTTTGCACGCTCGAACGGGCTGGATACGACGACCGTCGGAGCTTTCTGCGAGGCTCGCGTCGACGACGGACCCAGGAAAATGTGGATCGGCAGTGTGGACGGCCTCTTCTCGTTCGACGGCGCGCGATGGCGACCGCATCGGGAGGTCGTCTCAGGGCATTCGACGGAGGTCTCGGGTCTCGACGTGGAACGCCACACCGACGGTCGCGATATCCTGTGGTTCTCGATGCCGGCAGTCGGCGTCGGTCGATACGACGGGGACTCGCTGGTCATCCGGGACCTGTCGTCCGGGTTTCCGACTCCGAACGCTATCCATCTGCGCGTCTGGGACCCAGCGGACGGAGAGCCGTCGACGTGGGTCGCCACCGACGTCGGAATCGTGCGGATCCAGGGCTCGAACCTGGATCTGTTCGACAGGGAGGCTGGCCTTCCGCATCACGTCATTCGGAGAGTGTTCTTCGCGAGGGATCCGGACGGAGGTATGTCGCTCTGGAATGCCTTGGATGCCGGGCTGGTCCGGATTCGCGGAACGTCGATCGAGAGCTTCGGTTCCGGTTCCGGTCTAGGCGCCGATCGGATCACGGACGTCTGTGAGGTCCGCGTTCGGAATGGATCGCGACGAATCGTCGCTTCAATCACCTCCGGGGGACTCGCGTGGTTCGATCCTGACGTCAGGGTACCCGTATGGCATCACCTGACGACCGAGACGACGCCAGCCCTGCCGAATGACGAGGTCGTCGGTGTGGTCTCGGACCGTCAGGGCCGCGCATACGCCCTGACGAACAAGGGTGTGGCCCGCGTGACCTTCGTCGCCCGGAGCCCCGAAGGCATCGATCAGGTCTCCGTCGAGGTCTTCAACGCGGATGACGGATTGCCGAGCAGCGAGTGCAACGCGCGCTCCGGGTACGTGGACTCGCGCGGCCGGGTCTGGATCGGTACGGTCGCCGGCGCGGCCGTCCTCGATCCGTCGACCGAAACGTTCGATCGTACGCCGAGCCCGTTGCGGCTGACGCGCGCCGAGCTCACGAAGACCGGTTCACGCTTGCGAGATGGTGATGTCCTTCGCCACGACGAGAACGACGTCGCCTTCGAGTACGCGCTGCTCTTCTTCTATCGCGAATCGGACACGCGATTCCGGTCGCAGCTCATCGGCTTCGACGACCGTCCATCCGACTGGACGGACGAAGCGAAACGCTCCTACACGAACCTTCCCGCCGGCCATTACGTGTTCCGGGTCTGGGCGCGCGACTACGCCGGAAACGTCTCGGGCCCCGTCGACCACGAATTCCGCGTGAAGGTCGCCCCGTGGCGGACGTGGTGGGCCTACGCCGGATACGCGGGCGCGGCCGGCGCGGCAGCCTACGGCGGACTGCGCTGGCGGCTCCATCAGATGCGGCGCCGTAACGAGATGCTCGAAGCCACGATCGCCGAGCAGACCGCGGACCTCGCCGCGAAGGTCGACCAGCTTCGCTTCTCGGAGCTCACGACGCGCGAGAAGGCCGACGAGCTCGCGCTCGCCGTCGATCGGCTCCGCGTGCTCGAGCAGAAAGCGCAGCAGGCGCGGCGTGAAGCCATCGGAGCCAAAGACCGTGCACTGGAAGCAAGCCGGGCAAAATCTGTGTTTCTCTCCAACATGAGCCATGAGCTGCGAACGCCGCTCAATGCCGTTATCGGCTTCGCGCAACTCCTCGAACGAGATCCCGAGCTGAGTCGCGAGCAGCAGGAACACATCACCGCGATCCTCTCGAGCGGCGAGCACCTGCTGCACCTCATCAACGACGTCCTGTCGCTTTCGAAGATCGAGGCCGGGAAGATGTCGCTCACGATCGCGCAGTTCGACCTCCACCGTACGCTCGAAGGCGTCGAGGCGATGTTCCGCGGACGGACGCGTGCGAAGGGGCTTGCGCTTCACGTCGAGCGCGAGTCGAGCGTGCCGCGCTTTGTACTGGGCGACGAGGGCAAACTTCGGCAGATTCTGATCAATCTCCTGGGCAATGCGGTGAAGTTCACCGATGCGGGAAGCATCGCACTTCGAGCTGGCTGGGAGGACGGAATCGGTATGTTCGCGGTTGAGGACACGGGTCACGGAATCGCCGAGGGGGAGCTCGAAACCCTGTTCGAAGCGTTCGTGCAAACCGAGAGCGGTCGGAAGTCGAAGGAAGGCACGGGCCTCGGGCTCGCGATCAGCCGCAACTTCGTGCTGATGATGGGCGGCGACATCAGCGTACAGAGCGTGCTTGGGAAGGGAACCACGTTCGCGTTCGACGCCGAGCTCGCGCCGGTGACCGAGGACGGCGACCGCATCGAGACGCGCCGGATCGTTGCGCTCGAGCCGGGACAACCCGAGTTCAGGATCCTCGTTGTCGACGATGTCGAGCGGAACCGTACCTTGCTCGTGAAGCTGCTATCGGCCGTGGGATTCGTCGTGGACGAAGCCTCAGACGGCCGCGAAGCAGTCGCGAAATGGTCGAGTTGGCGTCCGGACCTGATTCTGATGGACAAGCGGATGCCGGTGATGGACGGACTCGCCGCGACGCGCGAGATCCGCCGCCTCGAGGCCGAATTGATGGACGCCGTGTTGCCAGAGCTCGAAGGGGCGCAAGTTACGGCTGCGGACCGTACGGTGGTGATATCTCTCTCTGCCAGCGCGTTCGAGCACGAACGCGCGGACATCCTCGAAGCCGGGACCGACGAGATCGTGACTAAACCGTTCCGGCACGAACGGCTCTTCGAGGCACTGACCCGCCATCTCGGTGCTCGGTTCGAGTCGTACGTCGACGGGGCGGATGCTGACGGAGAGGCCGAACTGTCCGAGGCGCCGAAACCGGAGCGGCTGCGCGAGTTGCCGCCGGAATGGGTTGCGAGCCTTGTGGAGGCGGTGGTCCGCGGCGACGTCGAGCAGTGCCTGGTAATCGTGGATCGGGTCGGCGAGCGGGACGCGCAGTTGTCGTCGCATCTGAGGACCCTCGTCCGCAGCTACAAGTTCGACGAGATACAGTTGCTGATCGAAGAGTCGCAGTTGGCGTAGGCTGCAGTTTCGCGACCGCTGCGTTTCCGCGACTGCGGACTCGCCGCGCGCGACCAATGGAATCGTCAGCCGTGAGGCGCCAACCGCGGAGCGCACCACCGGCCCTTGAGATTGCCGCGCGAGCCTCCTACAGTCCGCTCTCGACATGCCCCTTACCTGCCCGTCCTGCTCCGCAGTCAATTCCGACACCGCCGTTTTCTGCGGCGCGTGCTCGCTGAAGCTCGTGGCCGGCGATACCTGGGCAACCGGCGCGCAACCGGTGTCTGTTCGATCGTGGCTCGTCGGCAGCGGGCCCGACTGTGACGTCGTCGTCCCGCGGCCGACGGTTTCCCGGCGGCACTGCCGCATCGTCCGGACTGACGGGGGGTACGTGCTCGAAGACCTCGACTCGCGCAACGGCACGTACGTCAACGGCGTTGCGATCCGCGCTGCGACGGCCGTTTCGCCGTCGGACCGCATTACCGTTGGTCAGACCGAACCGTTTCCGTGGGGAGCGGTCCTCGACCCCGATCCGAACGCGGATATCCCCGACACGACCGCCGGCCGTCACGGTCTGCAGGCCGTCGTCGTGGGGAGTTCCGAGGTTCAGAGGCCCCGCACTCTGGACTCCGAGATGGTCGGCCCGGGTGGCGTTCGCGTGCTCACGATAGGGCGCGCCGAGGGTAACGACATCGTTCTCGATTATCCGATGGTCTCGACGCGGCACGCACGGATACTGCTGCGACCGGACGGTGCGACGATCGAAGACCTGGGGTCGACGAACGGAACGGCAGTCGGCCGGCGTGAGAACCGGGTGATGTCGGCTCCATTGCGGCCCGACGACGCCGTCTACTTCGGTTCGTTCCGCATAGCCGCGGCCAGACTGCTTGCCGGTCCGGGAGGATTCGGTGCGGGATCGGGCACATTGCTTCCCGTTCGCGGCGGCGAAGTCGTATTCGGCCGCGATCCGTCGGCCGAAGAAGTGCTGGATTCGCCGATGGTCTCGTGGCGACACGCGCGGCTGTGCCGATCCGGTAATGGCGCAACCATCGAAGATCTCGGATCGACAAACGGCACCTTCCTGAACGGACAGCCAGTCTCCGGCGTCACCCCGGCCTCCGCCGGCGACGTCATCTCGATCGGGAGCTTTGCGTTCAAGCTTCGACCTGACGGCGGACTCGACCGTCGCGATTTCCGCGGCGACGTCTCGGTCGAAGTTCGCTCTCTGGATCTCGCGGTTCGCGGAAAGCCGCTCCTCGAGGACGTCTCGCTGACGATATACCCATCCGAGTTCGTCGGCTTGATGGGACCGAGCGGCGCCGGGAAAACGACGCTGATGAACGCGATGAACGGCTACACTCCGCCGTCGCGTGGCGCTGTCGTCCTCAACGGCATCGATCTGTACGCGAACTACGCGCAGTTCTGCGGTCACCTGGGCTACGTGCCGCAGAACGACATCATGCACGGCGATCTGACGGTCGGGCAGGCGCTCGCGTACACAGCCCGGTTGCGGCTTCCGCGCGACTACTCTCGCGCAGACATCCGTGCGCGCGTGAAGTCGGTGCTCGCCGAGCTCGGATTGGAAGCGGTCGAGAACGTGCTCATCGGTTCGGCGGAGAAAAAGGGCATCAGCGGCGGTCAGCGCAAGAGAGTCAACCTGGCGATGGAACTGCTCACGGACCCGTCCGTTCTTTTTCTGGACGAGCCGACGTCGGGGCTTTCCTCCGAAGACACGCTGATGGTCATGCGGTTGTTGCGGAAGCTGGCCGATTCCGGCAAGACGATTTTGCTGACCATTCATCAGCCAAGCCTGGAGGCATTCCGGCTGATGGACGACATCGTGATCGTTTCGAAAGATCGCGGATCGGCGGCGCCGGGACGGCTTGCGTATTTCGGCCCGGCGTATCCGGATTCGGTGAACTTCTTCAATCCGGACGGTGTGCCGGGCCTCAAGCCCGGTGCGGAGCCGCTGCCGGACGAGGTGCTCCGCGGACTGTCGACGCGACCCACCGACGAGTGGGCGGCGCGTTTCGCGACGTCGCGTTACCGCCGGGAGTTCGTCGACGAGCGGGCCGGCCGGTCTCCGACTGGCCGCGCGGTCGCCGTCGCGCCGAAGATTCCGCGCAAGTTCGGAGTCAGGCAGTGGGCGACGCTCGTCCGCCGCTCGCTGTCGATCAAGCGGCGAGACGTATGGAACACCGCGATCCTACTGGCGCAGGCTCCGATCATTGCGCTGATGATCGTCTTCGTGTTCGGGGACAAGGTGGCGGATGGAGTCGCCGCGAACGCGTCGCCGGCGGACTGGCTGTCGTTCTCCGGCGCGGCGGCGACCAGTGTGTTCCTGATGGCCATTTCGGCGATCTGGTTCGGCTGTTCGAACGCAGCGCGCGAAATCGTCGGCGAGTGGGCGATCTACCATCGCGAGCGAATGGTGAACCTGAAGGTGCCGTCCTACGTCGCATCGAAGCTGGCCGTGCTTGGGGCGCTCTGTTTCGTGCAATGTCTGGTGCTTCTCGGGATCGTGTGGACGGGGTGCGGGCTGAAGGGCAGTTTCGGGTGGATGCTGGGTCTCCTCGTGCTTGCGTCGCTTGCGGGACTCGGCCTCGGGCTGACCGTATCCGCCCTTGCCAGGACGTCGGAAGTGGCCATCGCGCTGATTCCGCTGATACTGATCCCGATGGTGATTGCCGGCGGGATGATGAAGCCGGTGCACGAGATGAACGCGCCGATGCAGGTGTTCGCGGGCTCGATGGCGTCACGTTGGGCATTCGAGGGAATGCTGCTGCTGGAGTCCGAGGCCCGGGCCGAATGGGCGCCGGCCGTTCCGCCGGGAGCGGACGCAGTACGCGAGGATCTGGCGGAGCGGTATTTCCCGGAGGACGACGAACGGCTTGGCGTCGAGGCGGCCGCCGGGGTACTCGCGGGAATGATCATGTTCCTCGTGATTGCGATCGGCGTCATCCTGCGGTGGCGCGACGTCCATTGAGTGGGTGTGCCGACTCGAAGGCCGCCGTGCTGCCGTCCGTGATCACGCGCGCCGTGCACGACTGCAGCCGCTCCAACCCGTCTTGCGACTCCGCGCGACCGGCAGGTAAGCTCGCCTCGCGATTCGCGCTTCTGGATGGCTGCGGATTTCGACAAAACGCCACCTTCGCGTGAACGCCGTGGCGTGGCAGGAGACTCTGGCACAGTGGCAAAGAAGCAGGAAGCGGCACCCGTACCGTCGTTCTTCTGGAAGGGACTCGGCATTGCCGCCGGCGTCCTGGCCGTTCTGCTCGTAGTCGCCGCCGGCGTCATGTTCTACATCGCCGGCACGCCGGCATATTCGCTCTACAAGCTTCGCGCAGCAGTGGAAGCCGGCGATTCAGTCACGTTCGACGAACACTTCGACACTCGAAAAGTCGTCTCGAACGCAATCCAACGCGAGGTCGGCGGCCTGCCCGCAGGCCCGAGAATCGTCTCGCAGAAAGCCGTCGACATGCTAATTCCCGCGAGCGAGAAACTCATCCAGGAGCGCATTCTGGAAAGGCTCGCCGACAAGACCAATGTCTCGCCGATGTTGAAAATGGACTACCAGGGCACGACGTACGTCAACAACGCGGCAGTCGTGACCCTGCGCGATCCTTCCGACGGGTCAGAGACCAGAATCACGCTCGAACGGCTGCCGAACCGTCAGTGGAAGATCGTCGACCTCGACCTCAACAAGGCTGGCGTCGCCTACTCGCTCGCCGAGGCCCGCACGTTCGCCGAATCCTACCTTCAGCCGAACATGCCGAAGTCGGTAAAGCCGCCAATGATCGCGCCTGACGGAACGCTGGCTCCTCCGCAGCAGTGATCTCCGCAGCTAGAGCTTCGGCAGCGTGAGCCCCGTCTGACCCTGATACTTGCCGGCCCTGTCCGCGTACGACGTGCGGCAGTCCTCGTCACTTTCGAAGAACAGGATCTGCACGAAACCTTCCTCCGCATACAGGCGCACCGGGAGGTTCGCTGCGTTGTAGAGCTCGACGACGAGACGTCCGTGCCAGTTCGCCTCCAGCGGCGTCGTGTTGACGATGAGCCCGCATCGCGCATACGTGCTCTTGCCAAGGGCAATGCACGTGACGTTGCGCGGAATCCGGAATGTCTCGATCGTTACTCCCAGCGCATAGGAATGCGGTGGCAGCAACCAGTACTCGCCGCCGTCGCCGTCGGCCTTCAGCGGCACGTCGAGCAGCGCGTTGACGTCGAAGCGCTTTGGATCGATTTCCGTTCCGTTGATCGGCGAGAAGACCTTGAATTCGTCACGGGCAAGGCGGCAGTCGTATCCATAGCTGGAAAGGCCCGAGCTGATGATCCGCCTGTCGTCGACGCGCCGCACGAGCTCGCGCTCGAACGGCGAGATGAGGCCCTCTTCCTCGCATTTCCGCTCGATCCAAAGGTCTGACTTGATGCTCACGGTACGCCGGCCTCCTGAAGTGCGGGTTGCGGAAGAGCCGGAACTGTAGGCGAGCGCTGCTGGGCTGTCAACGCTTCGGCCCGGGCGGGTTCGCATGGTGAAATGCGCCCTCGAACTTGCGGGCAGGGAGGACGAAGGGATGAGAGCAGCGGTAATTCGCGAGCACGGCGGACCGGAAGTGCTGAAGATGGACACGGTGCCGGACCCGGCGCTTCGCGCCGACGGGATAGTCGTCGAAGTTCGGGCGTGCGCGCTCAATCACCTGGACACGTGGGTCCGTCGCGGGCTTCCGGGAATGTCTTTCGAAATGCCCCACATCCTCGGCAACGACATCGCCGGCGTCGTCAGGTCGGTTGGAGAGCTGGCGACGAACGTCTCGGTGGGAGATTCGGTGCTGCTGGCCCCCGGCGTCAGCTGCGGCGCGTGCGCTCAGTGCCTCGACGGTGACGACAATCTATGTGCGAGTTACGACATACTCGGTTACGGAATCCACGGCGGGTACGCCGAGCTGGTAGCCGCTCCTGCCCGGAACGCTCACCCGATTCCGGCCGGCCTGACATTCGAAGAGGCGGCGACGATCCCGCTTACGTTTCTCACGGCGTGGCACATGCTGGCCGGACGCGCGAAGGTGAAGGCCGGGGAGGACGTACTGGTGCTTGCGGCCGGAAGCGGAGTCGGCGTTGCGGCCATCCAGATCGCCAAGCTCATGGGTGCGCGCGTGATCGCGACTGCTTCGACCGAAATGAAGCTTGAAAGAGCCAGAGCGCTCGGCGCCGACGAGACCGTCAACTACGAATCGTCGCCGGAATTTCACAAGGCGGTGAAGAAACTGACGTCCGGAAAAGGCGTGGAGGTCGTGGTGGAGCACGTCGGAGCTGCCACCTGGACGCGAAGCGTGGCTTCACTCGCGCGCAACGGCAGGCTTGTCACGTGCGGTGCGACTACCGGATACGAGGCGACGATCGATATCAGGCACCTGTTCTACAAGCATCTGTCGCTGCAGGGGTCGTTCATGGGACGGCATTCGGAACTCGTCGAGCTGCTGCCGTTTTTTGCCGCGGGCCGGTTGAAGCCGGTCGTGGATCGTGTGCTGCCCCTGGAGGACGCGGCCGAGGCGCATCGGCTGATGGGCGACCGCGCGCAATTCGGGAAGCTCGTGCTCGTGCCGTAAGGCGCGCGCCGGCGCCATACGGGACGAGCAGATCAGGGAGCGCAAGCAACAGGTCGATTTCCGAGGGAGATCCGCTGGACGATGCTGGTCTCGCGCGGGGCGGAGACCGCTGCGCAATTGGATCGTTTCCTCAACTCACCTGCGGTCGCCAGCCCGGCTCAACCCGCCATCTGCTCGAGGTCAACCAGGCAGCCCCCGCACCTCGATGCGGCAACTGCCTCGGCTCGAGCCGGTCGCGATCGCTCCCGGCTCCGATCTGTCGGGGGATTGTTACCTGCCGCCGGCCCGGTTCGTATTGGCGGGCCCGTCCTTCGTGTTCACCTTTCGGCGGACGAGTTTCATCCGGAACTGCTTCATCGGAATCGAGCCGAGCTTCTCGCGCTTCGCGTCTCCGATCAGCTGGCCCTGGATCACGACCACTTCGCCGGTGAAGATCTGGAGCTTCTTGTTCGTGCTGCGGGCGTCTACTTCTTCCGAGTCGATGTAGAGGATCCCGTCCGCCGTGAGAACCGCAAGCGGTCCTCCGGCCTTCGTGGCTTCGACGGCGCAGGCCTTCGCCTCGTCCGGCGACATGTTCGGGTTTCGCTCGAGGCAGACCATGGAAACGACCGTTCCCTCGATCGAATCCTCCATTCCCATCGGAGTCGGCATGTTGCCGGGCATGCCGCCAGGCACCGCGGCCGGGGCCCTGTTCGTTGCGGCAGCATTGGAAGCGGCGGGCGGGTTCGAGACCGGGGCGGCCGATTCGGCCGCGCATCCGGAAATGAACGTGACCGCGACGATCAGTGGCGCGAGCCGGCCTGGCCGTAAGCATCGTGAATACATCGTTGACACCTCAGGGTATCGGGCGGCCCGCTACCGCCCCTTGAATTCGGGCTTTCGTTTCTCGAGGAACGCGGTGACGCCTTCCTCCTTGTCTTCGCTCGCGAAGCAGAGCGCGAAAAGGTCGATCTCGCGATCGAGCCCCTCGCGCAGGTTCGTCCGCGCCGCCGTTTTCACGGCTTCCTTCGCCGCTTGAAGGGCGATAGGGCTCTTCTCCGCGATCGAGGCGGCAAGTTCCATTGCACGGTCCATCAGCTTGCCGGCGTCGACGACTTCGTTGACGAGTCCGATTGCCAGCGCCTCGTCTGCCTTCACCTGCCGGCCAGTGAGGATGAGCTCCATTGACTTGCCCTCGCCGACGAGCCGCGTCAGGCGCTGCGTTCCGCCGCCTCCGGGGATGATCGCGAGGTTGATTTCGGGTTGACCGAGGCGAGCCGTCGAGGACGCAAGGCGGATGTCGCACGCGAGAGCGAGCTCGCACCCGCCGCCGAGACAGAAGCCGTTTATCGCAGCGATAACGGGCTTCGGGAATTCCTCCATCGCGGTGAACACCTTCATCGCCTGCATCGTCGCGCGCTGCTGGTGGGCCGTGCGTCCGGCGAACTCGGCAATATCGGCGCCCGCGATGAACGCTTTCTCGCCGGATCCTGTGATGATCACGCACCGGATGGACTCGTCGGCGCGCAGTTCGTCGAGAGCGGCGACGATGTCGTTTCGAGTCGCGAGGTTCAGGGCATTCAGCTTGTCCGGACGGTTGACGGTCAGAACCGCAACGCGGTCCTTTCGCTCGAGGATGACGTTTTCGTACATAGCGCTCCTGGTCATATCGATTGCTCCGTGCCGGCGGCGCCGGCGATTACCACGTGTAGAATCCCTGTCCCGACTTCTTGCCGAGCTTTCCATCGGCGACCATTCGCTTGAGGATTTCGGGCGGGCGGAACGACTCGGCGCCGAGCTCGCGATGAAGGTACTCTGCGATGCTGAGGCGGACGTCGAGGCCAACGAGGTCGGTGAGCCGCAGCGGACCCATCGGGTGGTTGTAGCCAAGTTCCATTGCCTTGTCGATGTCTTCGGCCGAAGCGACGTTCTGTTCGACCATCCGCATCGCTTCGAGCCCGATGCAGATGCCGAGACGGCTCGACGCGAAGCCGGGCACGTCGCGGACGACGATCGGCTCCTTGCCGAAAGCGCGCGCAACGTCGAGGGCCGCGGCGCGCGTGGCGTCGGAGACCGCGTCGTGCACGACGATTTCGAGCAGCTTCATGATGTGCACCGGATTGAAGAAGTGCATTCCGATGACGCGATCGGCCCGCGATGTAGCCGCTGCGATAGACGAGACACTCAGCGACGACGTGTTCGTCGCGAGGATTGCAGTGGATGGCGTCAGGCGATCGAGTTCGGCGAACAGTGCGGTCTTGACGCCGAGCGACTCGACGACTGCCTCGATGACGAGGTCGGCTTCGCAAGCGGCCGCGTCCATGGACGTTTCGACGCGGATTCGTGCGAGCGCAGAATCCCGGTCCGTCCCGGAAAGCTTGCCGCGGGCGACGCCCTTCTCGAGATTCTCGCGAATCTTCGACAGGCCCTTCCCGGCCGCGCCGTCGAAGGAATCGAACAGCGCCACGTCCATTCCGGCCTGCGCGGCAACGTGCGCGATGCCGTGTCCCATGGTCCCCGCGCCTATGACGGCAACACGTCGAATGTCCATCGATCCCATCAGACTCCAGTGAATTCCGGCGAGCGTTTCTCCAGGAAGGCCGCGACGCCCTCCCGCGCATCCTGCGATGCGAAGCATTCGACCTGTGCGTCGATCTCGAACTTCAGGTTTTCGGCGAACGTGCGGTCGCCGCTGGCGTAAACGCCTTGCTTGATAGCGCGGAGCGACAGGGGCGGCCGCGACACGAGCATTGCGAGGAGCGCCTCGACCTCGGAATCGAGCGTGTCGTGCGGGACGACGCGGTTCACGAGGCCGATCCTGAGCGCCTCGGCTGCATCGACCATCGCTCCCGTCATCATCAGTTCCATCGCCTTCGCCTCCCCGACGAGACGCGAAAGGAAATGAATGCCGCCCCAGTCGGGAGCGAGGCCGATGCGCGTGAAGGTCTGCCCGAACGTGGCTCTATCGGAAGCGATGCGAATGTCGCAGCCAAGGGCGAGGTTACAGCCGCCTCCGGCCGCAGGTCCGTTGATCGCCGCGACGACAGGTGCCTTCATGGCCCGGATCTGGGTGACGACGTCGCGCCCGGCTTCGAGGAGTTTCGTGAAACCAGCCGTATCGCCGTCATCCAGAAGCTGTTTGAGATAGACGACGTCCGCGCCCGAGCAAAAGCCGCGGCCGGCTCCGGTCACGACGACGGCGCGGATCTCGGGGCTGTCGAGTTCCTGCAGTCCCTCCTTGATCTCGTCGCGCATCCGTCCCGCGAAAGCGTTCAGCTTGTCGGGCCGGTTCAACGTGAGGCGGCCAATCGGGCCGTCGCGGCCGACGAGAATGTGGTCGTAGGCCATTCGCTTCATTTACCCGAAAAGGAAGGCTTCCGTTTCTCGACGTAAGCGCTGATGCCCTCGGCCGCGTCCGCCGACTGGAAGAGTTGCTGCTGCAGTTCGCGTTCGAGCGCAAGCCCGGCATCGAAGCCGACTTCGAGTCCCGTCTGTACGGCGCGCTTGATCCGCCCGACCGCCATCGATGCCCGGGCCGGCGGAACGAACTGCTGGGCGTATTCGATGACGTCTTCGAGGAAAGCGTCGGCGGACGGGCTGTCGAGGATCCGGTTCACGAGGCCGAGCTTTTCTGCCGTATCGAAGGGGAACAGCTCTCCCGTGGCCATCAACTCGATGGCCTTCGCCTTGCCGACGAGCCGGCCGAGCCGTTGAGTACCGCCAGTTCCCGGCAGAACTCCGAGGTTTACTTCGGGAAGGCCCATGCGGCCCGCATCGCGCCTGGCGATACGAATGTCGGCGGCCATGGCGATCTCCATGCCGCCGCCGACCGTGTGGCCGTTGAGCGCGGCGATCACGAGCTTGGGCGTCTGCTCGAGCCGGTTCATCGTCTCGTTCGCGTGAAGGCAGAAGTAGTACTTGAACTGCGGCGTGACGTCGTCGAGCATTGCAATGTCGGCTCCGGCGCAGAAGAACTTTTCGCCGGCGCCGCGCAGGACAATCACGTGGACGGCATCGTCGAACCGGGCCTGGAGGATGGCCTGGTCGAGGTCGCGATTCATGTCGTAGGAGTAGGTATTTGCCGGAGGGCTGGAGAGCGTGATCACAGCTGCACCGCGGTCCACCGAGTAAGTGACGAGACCGTTCGGCATGGATTGGGCGGCGGATTCGGGAACCTGTGACGACATGCGTGTGAACCTCGCTTCCAGAGAACCGGGGAGTGTAGGGGACCGTTTCGGGGGGTGTCAACCGGGCGGTCCGTCGTGCTACACTGGCGGCCTGTCCCCGCCTCCAGGGGCGCCACGGCGCTTACACAAAGTCACTCCTTGCCCCCAGCAAGGACACTTCAATGGACGAATCACAGGTCTCGCACGCGTTGCAGCTCGCTGCACGGCTAAAGAAGCTGTCGGCGGTGGCGTGGGTGAACGAGGTGGACCGGCTCGCACGGTTCGACACGGTCTCGATCGACGAGGTACTTACGCTGCTGGGCAGGCGATTTGCGGGAGAGTACCTGGCGCGGAGGCGGGGGATCGTGTGGTGCATGCTCGAGTACGTCTACGTGCGAATCGAGCCCGAGTCGTGGGCCGATCCCGTCCGTGAGGCCCCGAGACGCCGCTCGTCGCGAAAGAGCAAAGGCGCCGCGGCTTAGGGTGCCGATGTCGCAGGCAAGTGACCGGTACCGCGAGTGGCAGCGAGCGGGTCGCCGTGGACAGGACAGCACAGATCCATGCGCCTCGGTGGAGTGTCGCAGGCGATCGGCGCATCGCACGCGGTACTGATCGCGCGACCGTGACACGCGGTGACGTGGCGACGGCAGGTCAGTCGGCGACTTGACCCGCTCGCTGCCGCTCGCGGTACTGATCCCTGGTGCAAGCCTGAGTGACGCCTGCGGATCAGTACCGCGAGCGGCAGCGAGCGGGTCGCCGTGGAGTAGACGCACGCCGTGCGCGGAGGCGGCACCGCAGACCGGGCAGATCCGTACCGCGAGCGACATCGAGCGGGTGGACCGCGCGGACAGGACATTACAGATGCATGCGCCGCCGTGGAGTGTCGCAGGCGACCGGCGCATCGCCGGACAGTCGCACGCGGTACTTATCCCAGGTCCAAGCCAGAGTGACGCCTGCGGATCAGTACCGCGAGCGGCAGCGAGCGGGTGGACCGCGCGGACAGGACATTACAGATGCATGCGCCGCCGTGGAGTGTCGCAGGCGACCGGCGCATCGCC
>JAJTWZ010000047.1 GCA_021463145.1 Blastocatellia bacterium
TTCTTCACACTGACAGGGCCGAAAGAGTCGATTTCCGATCGCGGGATGCCGGTACCAGCTTGGGTGTTGTCAGGTGCGGTCGAGAAGGGCCGTCGCCCGAACAGAGCAGGAGATTCCGCAAGTCTCTGAGTCCAGACTGGTTATCGTGAAGAAGGGCTGTCCCCGACAATCCCCCGACAATTCAGATTGTGAGCGATCACCGATTTCGCCTCGGGCAGTTCACGCTTCCGCTGAGGGAGTCAAATCCTCCCGATGGGGACGAACATTCACGTCGACGGGGATTCACCACTGAATATCACCCCGATCAGGGTCCTTTCCTATCACATGGGCCATCATATGTTACAATCGTCCCGATGGGGGCGAGTGCAATGCAGACGATCACAGACACGGCGGGCCTTGGCCGATTGATCCGAACGGAACGTAGGGCGCAGAAGCTGACGCAGGTACAACTCGCCGGACTCACCGGCGTCGGCGTGCGATTCTTGCGGGAGCTCGAGGCCGGAAAGCCGAGCTGTCAGATCGGCCTCGCTCTTGAAGTGGCGGCGGCCCTGGGGATCGCGGTCTGTGTCCGCATGCGCCGGGAGCGCTCGTCGTGACGCGCCGGCTCGACGTCCGGTTCGATCGCGAAATGGTTGGTTCTCTCGATCGGAGTGAGTCCGGTGGACTGCGTTTTACCTACGATCCGGATTACCTTGTCGGGCCCGCGCCGCGTGCCATTTCTTTCTCGATGCCGCTGCAGGAGGCTTCCTACGACGACCGCCTGGCCCGCCCCTTCTTTTCCGGCCTCCTTCCGGATGAAGGCGCGAGGCAGCGTCTGGCCGGCGCCCTCGGCATTTCCGCCGACAACCCGTTTGGACTGCTTGAAGCCATCGGCGGCGACTGCGCCGGCGCCCTGTCGCTCTATCCACCCGGCGAGACTGCGCCAACTTCCGACGAGGCCGGGATCGAGCTTCTGAGCGACGCTCGGCTCGAAGCGCTCATCGTCCGGCTGCGCGACCGGCCGCTTCTCGGGGGCGAAGAGCGAGTTCGTCTGTCCCTCGCCGGTGCCCAGGACAAGCTTGCCGTCTGCGTCGACGGGCACGACATCGGACTGGCAAAGGGTGGCCGACCCACCACGCACATCCTCAAACCAGCAATCGATTCCCTCGACGGAACAGTCGAGAACGAGCTGTTCTGTCTTCGGCTCGCGGCTCGCCTCGGACTGCCCGTCGCTGCGGTCGAGATGCGCCGAGCCGGCGCGACGCCGTTTCTTCTCGTGACGCGATACGACCGGACGCTCGCCGAAGACGGCACCGTTGCTCGTCTGCATCAGGAGGATTTCTGTCAGGCGCTCGGCGTACCGCCTGAGCTCAAGTACGAGGACGAAGGTGGTCCCGGCGTGAACCAGTCGCTCGGCCTGATCGACCGGGCGACGGCACGTCCGGCGGCGGAGCGGCTGGCGTTCATCCGCGCGCTCATCTTCGACGTTCTCGTCGGCAATGCGGACGCGCACGGAAAGAACTTCGCCTTGCTGTACCGCCAGGCGACTCCCGATCTGGCGCCGCTCTACGACGTCGTCTGCACGGCGGCCTATCCACGGCTCTCGAAAAAACTCGCAATGAAGATTGGCGGGCGCAACGTTCCCGACACGATTCGCCTCGAGCAATGGCTGACGCTCGTCCCGGAAACGCGCCGAGCCAGCCGCGTGCTCGAAGGCGAGCTGCGCGACATGGCCGAGCGAATCGGGCCGGTCGCCGACGAGCTTCTCGCGCAGCTCACGGATGCAGGCATCCGACACGACGTCCTCGCCGCGATTCGGCGCGTCGTCGAGACGCGCGCCTCGCATCTGCGCCGAATCACAGATGAATCGTGAGGGGCTTCAGTGGGGATCTGTCGAGTCAGCGGCCGAGTCCACGGACCCGGCCCTCGTCGCGATGGACGGCCTGACAAGAATTGCCGGGGACAGCAGCCTGTGCGGCCGGGGGACAACTGGTTACGGGTCGAGATCCTGTGGCGCCGCCGGGAAACCAGGCGGCAAACGGAGGACACAAACTTCGACCTGCAGCACTTGAAGGAACCGGGCTACTCGACGTGCGGCCGAGAAGATCGTCTCTCGAGAAACTCCGCCATCTGCTGTCGATTCCAGGTTCGACGGGTTCCGAACTCTAGCCTGCCCTGTAAGTGCGAAGAGATGAGCTTACCTCTGCGGCCGGTGCGTGGGGCTACCGGTTCCGCGGGACGCGCGCGGAAGCTCGTTACACTCGCCTGCTCGCCATCCACGGACATTGGAGACAGCGCGTCTCAGCGCTCAGCGAGGCGGAAACTCAACTAAAGAACCGTCGAGATCCCGAGCATCGCCGCCGCCGCGGCCGCAAATGACCGCTCCGCGTCGTTCCATTCGCGCTCGACGTGCTGATCGGCGATTTCGAGATACCCCTGCAGACCTTCCGGCCTCACTATCGGCACTGCCAGAACCGACCTCGCGAACCGCATCTCGAATGCCGGTCGCTCGCCCTGCGGAAGCGCGCGGACGGTGGATGCTATCGACTTTCCCTGAACGAACTCTCCTCGCCATCGCTTCAGTCCGCGCTCGTCCCACCGCACGTCGATCTCGAGCGTAGATCCGGACGAATCCGGAGCCCATCGTCCCCGCTCGCTGGTCACGAGATCTCCCGTGTAGACATCCTGGTGCTCGGCGAAAAGGCTCACCCTCGACGCGTCGAGTCCGGTGCCCACCAGACCGAGAAGTGTCTCGAAATCCTCTTCGCCGGTCTGCGCCGACAACAACAGGCAGCCGAGCCTGGCGAGCGCTTCCAGTTTGACGTCGCGTGATCCAATTTCGCGCTCGGTGTCCGAGAACATCTGACTCGCGGCCTTCGCGACACCGTCGAGCAGCGCATCGCGCCGGCGGATCTCCTCCTCTGCGTGCTGCCGCTCGCTTCGCTCGAGCGTGAGTGCGCACATGTCGGCAATCGATCCGGCGAAACTCTGCTCCTCGACCGTCCACTCCCGTTCCGAGCCAACATGCTCGTGGCAGACGATTCCGACGATGACGCCAGCCTGCCGTATCGGCGCATCAAGCATCGATACAATCCCATTGGGCCTGTGGTACGACTCGGTCAGTTCCGACGTGCGGTCGTCCGCGTTGCAGTTGACGACCGCAAGCGTCCTGTTCGCCTCGAGAGAGCGGAAATAGGCCGGAAAATCTCGAGCGTAGAGCACGTGATCGCACGAGTGTGCGTTCTCTTCGCGAAGGTAGAGGTCTCGACAGACGATCTTCGTCCTGTCGTCATCGAAGATCCAGACGGAGGCACGCTCGACCTCCAGCGTTCTGGCTCCTACTTCAGTGATGACGTGTAACGAAACGAAGAGGTCGTCGGCGTTGACGCGCGCGTGCGCCAGTTCGAGGAGAGCATCCTGGAACAGCTTCTGTCGCGACAGGCGCTGCGAGTCGGAGCCTGCGGAATGGAACGAGTCTGACATTTGCGCCTCCTCGTGGAATGGGAGTGCAGTGGGTGTGCGGCGATGATACAACAGGTCGGCTCGCCTTGCGCCATCGCGACGCGCCGCGCGACGCGGCCGTGTCCGGTGTATTAACATCTCGCGGCTATATCCCACGCGAACCATGGAGAACCGAATGCGACGCCTTGCCACTTTGACTGCCGCGGCGCTTGCCGCCTGTTTCCTGCTTCCCTCGGTCCCCGTCCGTGCTGACGAGGGCATGTGGACTTACAACAACGTGCCACGCGCAGAGATCAAGAAAAAGTACGGGGTGGAAATCACGGACGCGTGGCTCAGGAATCTTCAGCTCTCCTCGGTTCGCTTCAACAGTGGCGGATCCGGATCGTTCGTGTCGGCGGAAGGACTCGTCCTCACCAATCACCACATCGCATCGGACGTGCTCGGCAAGATCTCGACGCCCGAGCGCGACTACTTCAAGACCGGATTCCTGGCGGCGAAGCGAGAAGACGAAGTTCGAGCGCCCGACCTCGAGCTCAACGTGCTGGTCGAGATCGAGGACGTAACCGACAGGGTCGTCGCGGCGGTCAAGAGCGCAAAGCCGGAGGATGCAGGTGCGGCGCGGCGCGCCGTCATCGCCGACATCGAGAAGGCTTCGCTCGAGAAGACGGGCCTGCGGTCGGACGTCGTCACGCTGTATCGCGGGGCGCAGTTCAATCTCTATCGCTACAAGAAGTACACGGACGTACGTCTCGCCTTCGCGCCCGAATTCACCGTGGCGTTTTTTGGCGGCGACCCCGACAACTTCAACTATCCGCGCTACGACCTCGACATGGCGCTCTTTCGCGTTTACGAGGACGGCAAGCCATTGAAGACGGCGAACTTCCTGCCGTGGTCGAAGACGGGGGTGAAGGATGGCGAGGTCGTGTTCGTCTCCGGCAGTCCCGGATCGACGTCGCGTCTCAACACGATGGCGCACCTCGAGTTTCTTCGCGACGTTCAGTACCCGATCCAGCTTCGACTGCTGTCGTCGACGCAGAAGCTTTTGCAGTCGTTCAGCGAGAGAAGCGAGGAGTCGGCCCGCCGTGCGCACGACGCGCTCTTCGGAGTCTCGAACTCACTCAAGGTGATCTCCGGAGAAATGGCGGGGCTGAAGGATCCGGCGCTCATGCAGCGAAAGCGCGATCGCGAAAAGGCGCTTCGAGACGCCGTTGCGGCCAGTCCGGAGCTTTCGAAGGAGTTTGGCGACGCCTGGGACACCGTCTCGAAGTCTCGGGCCGGCCTTCGCGAGTACTACTCCGAATATCGCATCCTCGAGGGCGGCCTGGCGCAGTCGTCGGAGCTGTTCGGCATCGCGCGGCGTCTGGTTCGGCTCGCGGACGAGAACGCCAGGCCCAATGCGCAGCGGTTGAGGGAATACTCCGACGCGGGGCGCGCTTCTTTCGAGCTGTCGCTTTACTCTCCCGCTCCCGTCTACGCGGATCTCGAAACCGCGTTGCTGGCGGACTTTCTTCGATTCGCAACCGCGGAACTCGGTGCGGCCTCTCCGGCGACTGCTTCGCTGCTTGACGGAAAGTCACCCGACGCCCGGGCGAAGGAGCTCGTCGATGGATCGAAGCTCGCCGACGTGGCCGTGCGCAAAGCGCTTGCAAGCGGTGGAAAGGCGGCAATCGACGCATCCGACGATCCGATGATCCGTTTCGCGCGGGCCGTCGACGGTCGCGCGCGCGAGTTGCGGAAGCGGTTCGAGGCGGAAGTGACGGGCGTGGAGGACGGCGCTTACGGCAAGATAGCCCGGGCCGTTTACCGGACCGAAGCCGGCCGTGTGTACCCCGACGCGACCTTCACTTTGCGGCTCGCTTATGGACGAGTGTCGGGCTACACGGAGCCTTCCGGTGCAAAGATTCGTCCCTGGACTACTTTCGGCGAGATGTACGACAGGGCCGCAGCGGCAAAAAATGCGGATCCTTATCGCCTGCCGGACTCCTGGCTCGCGAAGAAGTCGTCTGTGAAGCTTTCGACCCCGATAAACTTCGTATCGACCGCCGATACGATTGGCGGGAATTCCGGTTCGCCGCTGGTGAATGCGAAAGGCGAACTTGTCGGATTGAATTTCGACCGGAACTCGTTCGGACTCGTCCGGAACTTCGTTTACGACGAGAAATGGGCCCGCAACATCGCGGTCGACTCGCGAGGAATGTTGCACGCGTTGCGAGCGCTCTACGGTGCGGGTGCGCTGGCTGACGAGCTCGAGGGGGCAAGAGCCGCGACGCGGTAGCGGCTGGTTTCCATTCGTCGATGCGTGGCACCGGACCGCGGAGTCGGCTTTCCGCCGGACTCCGCGGTCCGGTGATTCCGCTCGCCGAAGTCGAGCCCGGCGTTTCGGCCTTGAAACTTCCTGTCAACGAGATGTAAAGGTTTCTCGTGGCCGGCCGATATGGTTGGTTGAGAGACGGCCACATTCCCAGGAGCGTGGATTCAGTGCCATTCAGCGATGGCTGGCCCGCCTCGTAGTTCAGAGGAGGTGTTATGAGAAACGGAATCCTCTCGTTTTTCGCCGTCAGCGTTTGTCTCGCCGTTTCCGCCGGGGCGAACGCTCAATCGAAATCCGGTGCGACAGCGCGACGCGTGGCCGACAAGCCCGCAGTTTCTGTCGTCAAGCCGGCTGTAATCGACGTCAAGACGACCTTCTCGCTTTCCACCCCATCCGAGAACTGGTCGCTCGACGATCCGATGCCCGTTGGACAGGTTCAGTTCGGGACACAGCGCCTTTCGCTCGACGATCGGATGATCAACTCGAGCCTTACTCCGGACGGCGAGAATCAATTGCTGTTTCCGGTCAGCTGGTTCGAGCCATATGGTTCCGCCGATCCGATCCTCAAGTACGTCGTCGTGAAGTACAAGAACGGCAAGGCTACTTCGATCATGGCCGAGTACGTGGAAGGCCGGTTTTCGATGCCTCGCGAGTCTTTCCAGGCCCATCCCGACGGCCATTCTTTCTACGCCGATGTAGCGGTTCATCGGCAGGACGGCCAGGTTTACCTCAAACAGATGACGTCGAAGGGCAAGGAGGACGGCAGGGGTGGGCTTTACGTCGATATGGTGATGATCTACCGCGTTGTCGATACGACTCCGGTTGTCCCCGAGAAGCCGGCCACGACAAAGAAGACGAGGCCTTAGCCGGGTTTCCGTTCGTCCTTGCGCCTGCTCGCAGCGACCCTGACGGCCCCCATTGTCGTCAGGGTCGAAGTGCGTCTCAGCACTCCGCGGTCTTGGCAAGCAGTGTGGTGTAGCTGGCATCCGGTCCGGCGTCCGTCGTCGACGGCAGATCGCACATCGACCAGCCTGGCTGGACGACCTTTCCGCTCGGATCGAACCGTCCCACGTATCCGCCGTCAACATTGAACAGGTTGGAGTAGCCGTTCTCGGCGAGCAGCGCGCAGGCCCGTGCCGAGCGGCCTCCGCCCTTGCAGTTCAGCACCAGGTTCGCGTCGGGTGGGAAATTCGCCTGGATCGTGCGCAGAAAGTCCGGATTCGGCTGCATCCCGCCGGGTCCGGCGTGGGCGAACGGCACGTTTACCGCGCCAACCGCGTGACCTTCCGAGAATTCGCCCTCGGTTCGAACGTCGACAAGGTGGTATCCGCCGGCGTCGTGCAGTGCCTTGGCATCCGGCGGAGTGATGGTCTTGTACATCGTGGTGCCTCCAGTGGTGGGATGGGAGGAGTATATCGAACCTGTACGGATCGGCCAGACCACGCTCATACGGGTAACGGAGCAGCGACCGGGTGGACCAACTGACAGCCGGCCCCATCGAGCGGCCGGCAACTGGCCCTTTCGTGTCGCGGTCGCAGGGAGTAGTCTCCCGCGAATCAACACAGGGAGGTTTTCCGATGTCCGAACTACTTGCCAGACCGTCCGAGTCGGAATACGCGAGTTACTACAGCGGCTATGTCGCGGCAGTGGAGGGCAACGACGTACTTGCGGAGTTGCGGCGCCGGCACGCCGAGGCGGTTGCGACCTGTCGATCCATTTCCGAGGAGCAATCCAACACCGCGTACGCTCCCGGGAAATGGACGATCAAACAGTTGCTCAGTCACGTCATCGATTGTGAACGCGTATTCGCGTACCGGGCGCTGCGCTTTTCACGCGGTGACGAGACTCCTATCGAGGGCTTTGACCAGGACCCGTACGTAGAGAATGCGAGGCTGAACGACTATCCGTTTGCATCGCTCGTCGACGAGTTCGATCACTTGCGCGCGAGCACGATCCGGATGGTCGAGCACATCGACGAAACAGGATGGTTGGCGCGAGGGAAAGCGAACGGAGTAGACATCTCGGTGCGCGCCATCGTCTTCATCGTGGCGGGCCACGAGATCCACCACGCGAACATTCTGCGCGATCGCTATCTCGCGGCGGCGGACTCGGCGGCCAGTTGACGTTCGACGGGCCGACTGGAGACCTTGGCCTCGAGTCCCCCCACCTGTAGTTCGATGGCGTGGATGAAGCCGGCAACCGGACCTCATCCACGCCATATCTCGCGCCGGCGATTCGTCTTCAGCTCTGTTGGTTCTCGAAATGCGCCTGGAGGTGTGGCGACGCGACGTGCAGCATCCTCCAGACCGTGACGTGCAGCCACAGGAAGCTGCCTGCTGTCAAAACGAGTAGCGCGAAAAACGTCGTCTGTGGAATCCAGGTCCATTCGAGCAGGAATGCGAAGACGGGCGGCAGGAAGAATCCGCCCAATGCACCGAGCAGGCCGACCAGTCCGCCAACGGCGCCGACGTCGTTGGGGAAGTACTCGGGAATGTACTTGTATACCGCCGCCTTACCGATGCCCATTCCAACACCGACGATGAATACGAAGAACGTGAACCAGTAAACGTTCATCGAGAAAGGCAGCACTTCGGTCATTCCGTCTGCGTCGAAGCGTCCGTGGACGTTGATGACGATGTGCCCGCTCGGTCCCGACAACAGAAGGGTCGCAATCGTCATCGTTCCGAATACCCAGTACATTACGCGCCGGGCGCCGAACCGGTCGGCGAGCCATCCGCCGACCGGCCGAAGGAGGCTGGCCGGAAAGATGAACAGGGCCGTCAATAGCGCCGCGTGCTGGAGCGGTAGATCGTAGACGTCCACGTAGTACTTCGGCAGCCACACGGAAAGCGCAACGTAGGCGCCGAACACCACCACGTAATAGAGGCTGAATCGCCAGACGCGAACGTCGCGAAGCGGCTGCATCATCTCGGTCAGCGATCGGCCCTTGCCTGGCAGATGATCGTGCTTCGGGCTTCCGAACCACATAGCGGCCGCCAGCACCGTCAGCATCAGGCAATAAAGAAAGGGCACGAATCGCCATCCGCCTGGAATCCAGCCGCCGTAGTAACCGGCGACGGGAACGGTAGCGATCAGGAACGGCCCAATGAATTTCGTGACGGAGGCTCCAACGTTGCCCGCTCCGAAGATTCCCAGCGCCAAACCCTGCTGCTCCCGAGGAAACCACGCGGAGTTCCAGGCGATTCCGACCGAAAACGCATTGCCTGCAAGTCCGACGAGAAACGCGTAGAAGAGCAGTTCCCCGTATGACGAAGCCTGACTGACGAGATAAGCCGGCACTATCGTGGCAAGTATCAGCAGGGTAAACACCCGCCGGCCGCCGAAACGGTCCGTGGCGATACCGAACAGTAGTCTCCAGATAGATCCGTTGAGTATGGCGATCGCCGTAAGCCACCCGAACTGAACATCGGTGAGGCCGAACTCCTGCCTGATGGGAATCGCAAGGATGCCGAACATCAGCCATACCGCGAACATCAGGGTGAAGCCGATGCTCGACAACACGCATATGCGGATGCGCTGGGACGCCGTGCCGACGCCCTTCAGCGCGGACTCGGCTGTCGAGGCGCGACTATTCGATTCGGTAACCATCGGTGTGACTCCCTAGCTGGGCTTCTCGCAGCCCTTCCGTGTGTAGAACCACCAGTTGATGGCAGTGGCGATCACGTAGAAAGCGATCGCCCCGATGAAGAACGGCGAAGCCGATCCGCTCGACGTGATGGACGTGCCGACGAGCATCGCGAAGAGGAACGGACCGTAGGCAGCAACGGCGGCAGTCCAGCCGATCACGCCGGCGGCCTGACGCGGACTGTGCGAGAAGATGATCGGGAACTGCCGGAAAGTTGCGGCATTTCCAATGCCAGTCAGCAGAAAGATCGCGAGCATGAGGATCACGAAGATCGGGAACTGGTCGAGCGACGTTGGAGTGAGTGCTCCGCTGAAGACGAGCGCCAGGCCGCACGCAATCATTCCGAGTCCGGTGAGGTGCGTGAGGATCGCGCCGCCGAACCTGTCGGCGACCGGTCCAAAGAGTATCCGGGTGGCCGAACCGATCAGCGGTCCGAGAAATGCCCACGTCAGGGGATCCGGGGCGTCCTGGAAACCGCCGTATACCTTTCCGATCAGCAGCGGGAAGATCGCCGAGAAGCCCGCGAAAGAACCGAACGTCATCATGTAGGTCGCCGTGCAGTACCACGTATGCCGGTTCGAGAAGATGTCGAGTTGCTCACGGAAGCTGGCGCGAATCGGAACGCTTCTCAGAAAGCACCACGCGAGCACGGCCATGACGAGCAAGAGAGGTACGTACCAGAAGGCCGCGTTCTGAAGCCAGATGCTGGATGTCTGCCCGGCCTTCGTCATCGTCTGCGACCCGCCCCCGATTGCGCCCAGGGCCGGTGCCGCAATGATGAGCGGGGTCACGAACTGGGCGACGCTGACGCCGAAATTGCCGATACCGGCCTGGATGCCCAGTGCCGTGCCCTGGAGTCGCTTCGGGAAGTAAATGCTCGTGCTTGGCATGTGAGACGAGAAATCGCCTCCACCGAAGCCGGCTGAGAATGCAAGGACGAGGAACAGCCAGAATGGCGTCGCGGGGTTCATCACGGCCAGCCCAATGCCGATGCACGGCACTAGTTTGAGCAGTGTCGCAACGGTGATTACGTGACGAGAGCCAAAAATCGGAATGAGGAAGGTGTGAAGAATCCTGAGGGTTCCGCCGGCCAGTCCGGGCATCGATGCGAGCCAGAAGAGCTGCATCGTGTCGAACTGAAACCCGATCTGCGGCAATCGCACGATGATGGCGCTCATCATGAACCAAGTAGCGAACGAGAGGATCAGGGTGACCGTCGTGATTGCCAGCGTGCGCCAGGCGATCCGGCTGCCGGTCTTTGCCCAGAACTGCGGATCGTTCGGTTCCCAATGGTCCATCCAGGTGGGACTGGAAGGTTTGTCCGGTTCCGGTGACGGCGGCTCGGCGCCACCGTCGATCTGCACATGACTCGTGTTCATTCGCGCCTCCTTGTCCGATGGCCAGATTCTCTTGATTGCGATACCGGCAGTATGTGACTGGTGTCACGCGGCTCAAAGTCCGGAGGGCAAAAATGAGGCTCGGCAGCGAACCAGACCGCGCTGGAGCCGACCGGCCTGAAGCGCCGTAGGCGCTCCGGAAGAATGCGATGACGACTCGTTCACGCGGCATTGCGACTCGGGGAATACGGAGAGGTTTCGTAGCAGTCACGATTCGCGGAACGATCTTGTCCGCGACCGCGGAGCGGTCGATGGAATAGCCGTGGGTCGCGCGCAGGCGAGTGAAACGAGCCTCCGCGCGTGACCCGCGGAACATCGTGCAGCAACGCGCCGACCGCGGAGCGGTCGCACTCTCACTATCGCAATGAGCACGGTGAGAGTTGCGTCGTTCAGGAACCAGTTCGACCGCTCCGCGGTCGAGATCTTTGCTGGCGCGTACCGGGGGTCACGGCGGATCGCTTCGCTCACCGCCGTGACCCCCGGCTATCATCTTGGACCGCTTCGCGGTCCTTCCGAGCCGGAGCGGTCCATCCGAGTCGGAGCGCTCCATCCGAACCGGTGCGGACGTCACGATTGGGAACATCGGAACGACCGCTCCGGCGTCGCGGACTCGCACGCGACCAACGGCTGCCGCTACGAAACACGCAGCCCGTTTCATCCCGGGAGGTACGCCGCAGACGGGTTGGGAACCATCACGCTGGACCGCAATGCGGCCGGGTTGCGGACGTACCGCCATCACCGGCCTGTTCGGCTGCTTCCGTCGCGAGCGCAACGGCGATCAGGCGATGCAAACCCGTTCTCGATGCGGCACACTGTTGCAGAAGACTGACAGCAAGCCGGGAGGGGCTTCACCATGTTTCGTGAAATTGATGTGATCGAGCTTCGTGCGGCGCTCGACAAGGGGGCAACTTTGATTGACGTCCGCGAGTTCGCGGAGTACGCGGCCGGCCGCGTGCCGGGGGCGCGACTCATCCCGCTCGGTTCACTTGCGACGCGAGCGACCGAAATCGATCGCGACAAACCCGTATTCCTGATGTGCCGCACGGGACGCCGGTCGTCCGAAGCTCAGCGCATCCTTGGCGAGCTCGGATTCGCTCACACGGTCAACGTGCAAGGCGGGTTCGGCGCGTGGCAGGCGGCGGGTTTTGAAGTCACTCGAGATCCGAAAGCGCCGTGGGCGCTCGAACGGCAAGTGCGTTTCGTGGCCGGGCTGCTGGTACTCACCGGCGTGTTGCTCTCGGTCCTCGTGTGGCAGCCATTTATCTGGATGGCCGGCTTCATAGGCGGTGGGCTTGTCTTCGCTGCCGTGACCGACACGTGCACGATGGGCCTCCTCTTGTCGAAGATGCCCTGGAACGCAGTTGGACCTCCTTCGTGCAAGACTTGATAGCCTGACCAGGACTACCCTCGCCGTCGGGACGGGCGGTTCGGACGAATCGGTCACCGGGTCGCACGCTGCTTCTCCGCTTCGAATCGTCCAGGGGCACCGCAGGGGCCTTAACCTGGAGCGCGCACTTGTGCACATGATCGCTACCGGGATCGGTTCTGCGTACACTGTGGCCATGCAACAACCTGTCGTACTCACGGGCGCCAACTTCATCGGTGCGTCGTCTTCGACGCGTGGGAGCGCCACCATTCAGGGCATCGATCCGGCCTCGGGTGCGCCCCTCGCGCCTGCATTTTTCGAGGCAACGGCAGACGAGACCGCCCGCGCCTGCACTTTGGCGGCCGAAGCCTTCGGCATTTATTCCGCGCTCTTACCGGCAACCAGATCTTCGTTTCTACGGTCGATCGCCGATCGGATTTCTGAACTGGGCGACACGCTGCTCGAACGGGCGAACGCCGAAACGGCGTTGCCTGTGGCGCGCCTTCAGGGCGAGCGCGCGCGCACGATCGCGCAGTTGCGGATGTTCGCCGGACTCGTGGACGAGGGATCGTGGGTCGATGCCCGGATCGATCGCGCAATGCCGGATCGAGAGCCGATTCCGAGGCCCGACATCAGGCGAATGCTCGTGCCGCTCGGGCCGGTCGCGGTCTTCGGAGCGTCGAACTTCCCGTTGGCGTTCTCCGTAGCCGGGGGCGACACCGTCTCGGCGCTTGCAGCAGGTTGCCCGGTCGTCGTGAAGGCTCACCCGGCGCATCCCGGCACATCGGAACTGGTCGCGCGCGCGATACTGGACGCTGCCGGTTCGACTCCTGGGATACCTGACGGTGTCTTCTCGATGGTTCACGGCGCATCCGTTGCCGTCGGTCAGGCACTCGTGACACACCCGGCGATCAAGGCGGTGGGTTTTACGGGATCTCTCGTGGCGGGACGCGCGCTTTTCGATGCCGCGGCAGAGCGCGCCGAGCCAATCCCGGTGTACGCCGAGATGGGCTCGTCGAACCCGGTGTTCATCCTTCCGGAAGCGCTCGCAACTCGTGGCGGCGAGATCGCGAAAGGGCTCGCGGCATCGATAACGCTCGGCGCTGGACAGTTCTGTACGAACCCGGGTGTGACCATCGTCGACGGATCGGCAGACTCGAACCGATTTCTCGAAGCGCTCGGCAACCTGCTCGAGGCCACTTCCGCCGGTACGATGGTCGCGGCGCACATTGCGGCTGCGTACTCGCAAGGCCTGGATGAGTTCGCATCCATCCGCGGCGTCACGATGGCATCGGTGGCGGCCGACGATGCGCCGAACCGCGCAACTGCGGCCAGGGCGGCATTGCTCGTCACCGACTCGGCAACCTACTTGGCGTCGCCGCCGCTCGCCCGCGAACTCTACGGGCCGGCGACGCTGGCCGTTCGCACCGGCAGTCGCGAGCAACTCATGGACCTCGCTCGCGGGCTTCACGGTCACCTCACGGCGACGGTTCACGGTACCGAAAGCGAACTTGTCGAGTACGCGGACCTGGTAGCCATCCTCGAACGAAAGGCCGGCCGGGTTGTGATCAACGGTTTTCCGACTGGTGTCGAGGTCGCGCCCGCCATGCATCACGGAGGGCCGTATCCCGCGACCTCGGATGCGCGTGCAACATCGGTGGGAACGGCGGCGATCCTTCGCTTCGCGAGGCCCGTGTGCTTGCAGGGCTTCCCGTCCGCGCTCCTTCCTGAAGAACTGCGCGACGAGAATCCGCGCGGCATCTGGCGGACGGTTGACGGTGTGCTCTCGAAGGACGAGCTGTGAGCCAGGTTCCGAATACAATCGACGTGGTGGATTCCCATACCGAGGGCGAGCCGACGCGCGTCGTCGTGTCGGGCTGGCCGCAGCCGGCCGGTGCGACGATGGCCGAGCGCTGTGCCGAGCTCATCCGCGAGCAGTCGGCGCTGCGACGCGCGGTCGTATGCGAGCCGCGCGGCCACGACGCCGTCGTTGGAGCGCTGCTGACTCCTCCCGTCGAACAAGACTCGACAGCCGGCGTGATTTTCTTCAACAACGTCGGGGCGCTGGGAATGTGCGGCCACGGGCTGATTGGGGTAGCGCGGACGCTTTCCTTTCTCGGGCGTCTCGACGGCGACACTGCGCGCATCGACACGCCGGTTGGCACGGTCGGCTTCGCGATCGAGGCGGATGGATCCATTACGATTTCGAACGTCGCGTCGCGGTGCCACTCGAGAGACGTAGCCGTCGACGTGCCTGGACTCGGCCGCGTGACGGGCGACGTGGCGTGGGGCGGCAACTGGTTTTTTCTGACGCAGATTTCGAGTCCGGCGATTTCGTTCGATTACCGCCGCGAGTTGTTGAGCGCTTCCGTGGCGATCAAGCGCGCCCTCGACGAAGCGCGGATCACGGGCGAAGGCGGAGCGGAGATCGATCATGTCGAGCTGTTCGGACCCGCATCGCGAGATGACGCAGACAGCCGGAACTTCGTGCTGTGCCCCGGACTCGAGTACGACCGTAGTCCGTGCGGAACCGGAACATCGGCGAAGATCGCGGTGCTCGCGGCTCGCGGCAAGCTGGACCCTGGCGAACGGTGGCGGCAGGAGTCGATCACGGGAAGCCTTTTTACCGGATGGTACGAGCGACGCGGAGACGAGCTGTTTCCCTTCATATCCGGACGCGCTTTCGTGACGGCGCGTTCTTCGCTCGTCTTCGAACCGGGCGATCCGTTCCTGGATGGGATAGGCGGGCGGTGAGTGTGGATGCGATCGTCGTAGGCGCGGGCATCGTCGGCGCCGCCGTGGGTGAGGCGCTCGCGGCCGACGGACTTGCGGTGACGGTGCTCGACGCCGAGTTCCCGGGCGCGGGTACGACTTCCGCCGCAATGGGGCACGTCGTGGTGATGGACGACTCGGAAGCACAGTTTGCGCTGACCGGGTATTCGCGGCGCCTCTGGAGCGAGCGCGCGGCGGAGCTGCCACCCGATGTCGAAGACGAGTGCCCGGGAACTTTGTGGGTCGCCTCGGACGAAGAGGAACTCGAACACGCGGTACGCAGATCGCATTTCTATCGAGAGCGCGGCGTCGAGGCCGAGGTGCTCGACAGCGCGGCGCTGGAGAAGGCTGAGCCGAATCTGCGGCGAGGCCTTGCGGGAGCATTGCTGGTGCACGGGGATCGCGTGATCTATCCGCCCAATGCCGCGAGGCGGCTGTTGTCGAACGCGGTCGTTCGCGGCGCTCTGGCAGAACGGCGCGTTCGTGTGGAAGCTATCGAGCCTGGCCGTGTTCGCGTGAACGGATCGTGGCGCGAGACGGCTATTGTCGTAAACGCCGCGGGAGTTGGAGCACCGGAGCTGACACCCGGTCTCGCGATCGAGCCGCGAAAGGGCCACCTGGTCATCAGCGACCGGTATCCGGGGTTCTGCCGCCACCAGCTCGTCGAGCTCGGGTACTTGAAGAGCGCTCATTCGGCCGGGGCCGAGTCGGTCGCGTTCAATCTTCAGCCAAGGGCCACGGGACAGGTGCTCGTCGGCTCGTCGCGAGAGTTCGTCGGCCTCGATCGCTCGACAAACCGCCGGCTCGTGGGTCGAATGGTGCGCCGGGCCGTGGATTTCGTTCCGGCGCTCGCCGCTCTTTCGGTGCTTCGGACCTGGGTCGGGTTCCGGCCGTCGACACCCGACAACCTGCCGTTCATCGGTGAGGTTGACGAAGGTGTGTTCGTCGCTGCTGGTCACGAGGGGCTCGGGATCACCACGGCGCTGGGGACGGCGCGGTTGCTTGCGGATCTCGTCGCCGGTCGTGTACCGGAGATCGACCCCTCGCCGTATTCGCCGCTGCGTCCAATGCCGGAAGCTCAACATGGCTGACTCGGTTACGATTCGTGTCGACGGCAGGGAGATTCGGGCCGGCTCGGATACAACGGTAGCCGTTGCACTGATCAACGCCGGCGTCTGGACGTTCCGCACGTCGGTGACTGGCGAGCCAAGGGGGCCGGTGTGCGGGATGGGCGTGTGTTTCGAGTGTCGCGTAGCGATCGACGGCGTGGAGCACGTGCGTGCCTGCATGGAACCCGTGCGCGACGGGATGGAGATCGATACCGGTGGCTGAAGTCTTCGACGTGGCAGTTGTCGGCGCGGGGCCGGCCGGTGTTGCGGCGGCGTGCCGCGTGGCGGAGCGTGGTGCGCGCGTGGCGCTCGTCGACGAGGGATTTCGGCCGGGGGGTCAGATCTACCGGCATCGCGAGGGAAGAGCGCCGGCGGCGATTGGCGAGTGGATGGCCCGACTGGCTCGGCTGAAGGTCGATGTGATTCACCGGACGGCGGTCCACGATGCGCTGCGACTCGACGGGAAGTTCCAGTTGCGAGCGGAGAGCGTTCACCTGGAGGCGCGGAAGATCGTGCTCGCGACAGGCGCCAGGGAACTGTTGCTCCCGTTTCCCGGATGGACGCTGCCGAACGTATTCTCCGCGGGGGGATTGCAGGCTCTCGTGAAGTCGGGGCTCGAGGTCGCGGGAAAGCCGGTGGTCATAGGCGGTTCGGGTCCGCTGCTGCTGCCGGTGGCGGCAACCCTGGCGAAGGCCGGTGCGAAAGTCGAATTGGTGTGCGAGCAGGCGAGACGCGCGTCGCTGGCCCGGGCGCTGCCCTGGCTCGCGCGTTCGCCTCGGAAGCTTGCCGAAGCGTTGAGTTACCAGGCGGCATTCGGGCCGTCGCGATACCGGACATCGACCTGGATTTCGGAGGCGATTGGCACGGATCGGCTGGAGGCCGTCGTGACCAATTCCGCGCGCCGGGTCTCTTGCGATTTCGCGGGTGTGTCGTTCGGACTGGTTCCGAATGTGGAGCTCGCCGTATTGCTCGGATGCGAGCTCCGGGATGGTTTCGTCGTCGTCGATCGGCGGCAGCAGTCGACCGTACCAGGAGTCTTCGTGGCGGGCGAGCCGTGCGGCATCGCTGGCGTCGATGGAGCGCTGGGGCAGGGGCTCGTCGCTGGCGACGCGGCGTGCAGGGATGTCACGGTGACGGCGGACGTAGAAGCCGCCAGGGGCTGGTATGAGTACAAGCCTCCGCCTCTTCTTCGTTCCTTCGCCCTGCGGCACGAAGTACTCGAGCTCGCCCGCGCCGACACGGTGGTCTGCAGGTGCGAAGATGTCAGGCTCTCACGCTTCGATCCGGAATGGTCGGCCCGCGAAGCCAAACTGGCGACTCGAGCAAGTATGGGACCGTGCCAGGGTCGAATCTGCGGCCCGGCACTCGACGCGATCCTCGGTTACGGGGCAGACTGCGTGCGCTGCCCGGCCAAGCCCGCGACGTTCGAATCACTGCTTATTCCGGAGGACCGAAAATGAACTGGGAAGGCGTCCTGCCTGCTATCACTACGCCGTTTCGAGAGGACCTCTCGATAGATCACGAGTTTCTGGCGGCTCACGTCGAGCGCCAGATGAGCGCGGGCTGCCGCGGCCTCGTGGCGCTCGGAAGTCTCGGCGAAGCCGCTACGCTTTCGTTCGACGAGAAGATCGGGATATTGCGGACGTGTCGTGTTGCTCTCGGCCCGTCGGCGCCGCTTGTTGCAGGCATCGCGTCGCTGTCGACGGCCGAAGCGGTCGCCCTTGCCCGCAGCGCCGCCGAGGCGGGCGCGACGGGACTGATGGTCCTCCCGCCGTACGTCTATCGCGGCGACGATCGCGAGACGCTCTCGCACTTCTCGGCCGTGATTCAGGCGACCGGGCTCGATTGCATGCTCTACAACAACCCGATCGCATACGGCACGGATGTGCTGCCGCCGGACGTCGCCCGGCTCGCGGCCGAGCACGGGAATCTCGTGGCGGTCAAGGAGTCGAGCGCCGACGTGCGACGTATCGCCGCGATCCGATCGCTTATCGGCGACCGGCTTGCGATCTTTGTTGGGGTAGACGATCTGATCGTCGAGGGTGTCGCCGCGGGCGCGGTTGGATGGGTGGCGGGTCTCGTGAACGCGCTGCCCGACGAATCGGTGCGGCTCTTCGAGCTCGCGCGCACTGGTCGCTCGGCCGATCTGGATGCCCTTTATTCGTGGTTCCTGCCGCTGCTGCGGCTCGACGTGGTTCCAAAATTCGTGCAACTGATCAAGCTGGCGCAACAGGAGTGCGAGTTGGGCTCGGAGGTGGTTCGTCCGCCGCGGCTGACGCTCGCGGGAGACGAGCGAGAGGAGGCACTCCAGATCATTCGCCACGCCTTGGCCACGAGGGAGTCCTGACTCACCGGGTTGTGACGCTCGGGAAACAGAGTCCATTCGAATGACTCGCCGGTAGCCAGGAGAGCCGCAGCAAACGGAATTGTCCTGCGCGCGGCCTGATTCAGCTTCGTTACGGGACACGAATCGAGGGGATCGAGCAAGCGGGAGGTGTACCACCCAGACTTGCGCGCGGCGCTCACTGCAATCCGCTGTGGATAATTCCGATCCGGCAGGGAACAGTTCGCGAAAGTAACAGTGCGTCTGATAACGACATGTTTTAGAAACTCAGCATCAACGAATACCCATTCGCGAACCGACGGCGCAGCGTATTTACGGAAGCCGGCCTCGACGTCCTCAAGTTGTAAGACCGAGTATCTGGGGTTCGAACCCTGGAAATACCGCAGCGGCGTTGGCGAATCCCATTGGGCCGGTGATCACGTCCGAGAGGACCGATCGATAGTCGATCCTGACCGGCAATCCGCCCGGCCCGGCGAGCGCTTCGTCCTCGATCAATCCGGGCCAATCGCCGACGATGCGTCCGCCTGCCACCCTGCCTCCCAGCAGCATCGCCGCAAAGCCGCGCCCGTGATCCGTTCCGGCGGAGCTGTTCTCTCCGATCCTGCGGCCGAATTCCGTCATTACCAGTGTCGTAACGTCGGCGCTCCGCGTCCCCAGATCTCGATCGAACGCAGCGAGACCCGTTGCAAGCTGGGCAATCGCGTCGGCCTGAAAGCCCGTCGCCGCTCCCTGGACGAAGTGCGTGTCCCATCCACCGAGGTCAAGGCAGGCTACCTCGAGTCCGACGTCCGCCTTTACGAGCCGGGCAACTTCGCGGAGTCCGGCGGCGAAATCGTCCTGACCGTACGCAGCGATTGCCGAAGGCTCGTAGGACTGCCCGCGTAACGTCTCGACCTTCGAGAGCAGCGCAAGGGTTTCGCGCCCCGGATCGCCGAGCACACCGGGCTCGCCGGCGTAGAGTGTTGCGAGACCTGCGGCGAAGTCTCCCGCCCGTGATGCCGAGGCGCCAATCCGGATCTCGTCGATCGTGGTGATCGCGCACGTTGAGCGCGCGCCCCGAAGCGACTCCGGAATGGCCGTGCCAATCGCGACAGCGGAGAGTGGCCCTGCGGACTCTGCGCCACGCGAACGGAGCATTCTTCCAATCCATCCTCCGCCGATCGGGTGCCCGTAGGCTTCGCCGTGCTCGACCTGGTCCTGCGTCTCGAAATGCGATCCCGTCGGGTTGTCGGATCCAACCGCCTGCACGATCGCCAGCCGCCCTTCCTCGAATGAAGGAACCAACGGAGCCATCATCGGATGCAGTCCATAGAAATCGTCGAGTCGCACCGAACAATCGGCAGAACCGCCCGGCGCCGGCGGCGGAATTGCTATCGTCGGGCGGACTCCGTAGTAGCGATCGTCGCCATATGGAACGAGGATGTTCAGCGTGTCCGCTCCTCCACGCAGGAACACGACGACGAGCGTATGGCGGCGGTTCACTTCTGCCGGTTCGATCGGCAAGACGAAATTGCGCAGGAAGACTCGACGTGACGATCGTCTCATTGCTAGTGCCTCTGAAATCCTGGCGATGCGAGCACGAGCGCAACGACGCCAGCAACGCGATCGGCGACGAGAACGGACCTGTCGGCCGCAATAGACTCGACAACGGCGGTTTCGACCGGTGTCGCAGTGCGCCCGGTAAAGTGCGCGACGAACCGCGGCGCGTCGATCGATTCGCCATGGATCGCGTCAAGCGCGCCTGCAAGCTCCACAACCGGAGCATTGACAGTCGGTATCTGGTTGGTGGAGAGCACGGCCGCGAAGTTCCACCGCCAGAGCAGGGAACCAACCCACTCGGAAGCTTCGTCGGAATAGCCGTCGGGCGTTGGAAGCTGGAACAGTCCCTGGCCCATGCGGTTCAGGTATTCGACGAGCGCCGGATGCGCGTGCGTGTCGGCGCCAAGAGCGCGAAGGCCCGAGACGACGAACTCGAATGGGCGCTTGACCTTCGCGCCGCGGGCGTTGCGAAACTCGTCGGAACGGAGCACCTCACGGACCGTCCGGGCGATGTCTCCGCCGGTCTCTGAGAACGTCTTCGCGATTCGCGACACCAGATCAGGCGGTGGATCGTCGCAAACGAAGCGGCGAACGAGCTTGGCGGAGATGTGATTTGCGGTCGACGGATGCAGGCACGCAATATCGATGACTCGGTCGAGGTCGGACGCGCCGCCGCCGGCCGCTATCGTGTGCCCCAGCACCGACTTCTCGCCGTCGTCGTGCCGCAGTGGATCGAAGACGACGGTGCCTTTCGACCACTTCGTCTTCAACGTCCAACCCGTCAGACACCTGGCCACCTCCGAGACGTCCTGTTGCGTGTACCCCCCGTTCACTCCGAGCGTGTGGAGTTCGAGCAACTCTCGGGCGTAGTTCTCGTTCGGCACCTCGTCCGGCGACGACCGGCGATTCTCCTTGCCGTCTAGGTACACGAGCATCGCGGGAGATATCGCCGATGCGCGAATCAGGTCACGGAACTTGCCGAGCGCGTGTTTTCGGACGACTTCGCGATCGTCGCTGGCTTTCAGGAAGATGCAGTCGCCCTTCTCCAGGAAGATGTTCAAATGATCCGACCAGAATCCGACCATCACCTCGAAGAGCTGGCGTCGGCTGTAGATCGCCCGAAGGAGCGTGTGGCGCGAGAGTTCCTCGCGTAACACCGGCTTCTTGAACTCGTAGCCGAGCGACGGGTCGCAATGAACGGATTCGAACCTTCTGGCGCGCAGGTCGCACGCCCTGTCGTCGATCGACGCGGGATCGAGCTGCTCGTCGATCCAGGCCGGCTCGCCCATAGCTCTCACTCGCTCGAGGTCACCTGGCCAGGGCCCGAATGCCGCCCTGCTGAGCAGGTGAAAGGCCGGGTCGATACCGGCACCGGACGCGACGGCGACGGAATCGGGAATCGACTGCCCGAGGTCGCGAGCGACCCGGCTGATCAGCCGTTCACAACCGGCAAATGGCATCGCCGCGGCTCCCAGGGCAGCGGTGGCGAGCAACTCTCGCCGCGTCGGGCTCATTGCCGTGCCGGCTCGGCGGTGACAGTTGGAAATCCGAGCTCGGTGGAATTCGAATCGGGCGAAGGCTCGGCGGGAATGAGCCTTCGAATCAGTGCGATCGTTGCGGCCCCGGCTCCGATCACGAAGGCAACGGGAAGCAAGACGAACCAGCCCACTATGGGGAGAAGCCCCGACAGCGCCAGTACGACACCACCCCGCAGAGTCGCACGCCAGGGCCGGTGAGCGTCCGATGCCGAAGCCAGTCGCTCTCCGATGCACGTCGCAAGCCCCGCGACGCCAATGAAAGAGTGGAACACGGTCGCGCTCAGCACTGTGGCTCCGATGATTGTGCCAATCGGACCGCCCAGCTTCGCGAGCGCGATGGAAGAAGCGATAGGGACCAGCGCTACCGGAAATCCGACGACGAACGGAAGGACGAGACCTCGACGCGTCCGTTCTGTTGAAACACGGACGGCGTTGGGCCATAGCCCACGCGCAAGCAAGGCGAGACTGACGAATGCAAGCGTCAGCCCCAGAACGACGAAGAAGACTGCCATCGTATCGGCCATCAGCATGGCTGCGACCTCCTCACGACACGGTCAGTTGATCGGCACGACGATCGGTGAAGCGATCCGTCGCCGGCGACCTGCTGTACGAACCGTCTCGGGACGAGGTTTGACCGAAGTTTGGGAGGCAGGGAGCGACAGGACGCACGGCGGCGCCCCTGCGAGCAGCGCCGCGGCGCTCACAGGGGCATCGCGATTGTCATCTGGCTGCGGCAAGCCAACGTCTGCTTGCCCTTACGGGACGCTTCAGCCCTGAGATTCCATCTCCATGGCCCGTGGGAAGAGCACATTGTTTTCGAGGTGGATGTGCTGATGGAGATCGCGCTCGAGTTCTTCCAGCCCTTCGTAGAGAGCGCGGAAGCTCATGCAGGCATCGGCTGGAAGCGTGAACCCCCCAGACGCCTCACGAATGTCGCGCAACAGCGCGCCGTCGACGTCGTGCTCGTGCATCATCATCCGGATCGGATTCGACACCGTTCCGAACGGGGGCATCGGAATTGACCGTCCCGCGCTGTGCGCCCGCTCCATGTCGGTGATGTAAGGGAAGAGGATTCGCTCCTCCTTCATCATGTGCGGCATCAGGTCGTCCCGTAGTTGACAGAACGCATGACCCACCTTGGCGAGTTCCGGATGGTTCTCGCCGTGCCGCGATTGCACCTTCGCGAGCAGCTGGTCCAGTCGAGCAAGTTCATCGGCGGTGAAGACGTGGTGCTTCGACACGATGTGCTCGATGAGCTGCTCGAGCGTCGCTTCCTTCAGCATCCGGTCGAGTTCGGTGACAGGGCTCGACAGCTCGAGCTCGTTCAGCTTGCCAATGAGCTCATCGCCGTCGATTCCCGCAGCAGCGCACGCAGCTTCCAGAGTCTGCCCGCCTCCGCAGCAATAGTCGATTCCGGCGCGTTCGAATACCCGGGTGGCTCCCGGGACGCGCAATGCAAGATCCCTGACCGTTTCGTGAATGATTGCTGGCATCAATTGTCTCCTTCTTCGGCGCGCCTCTGGGGCTGCCTTTCGGTTCAAGGTATCCCTCGACCGGCAAACTGAGGTATGACTTAGGTCACGGCGCACCGGTATCCCCTCCGGCTGCCTCTCGAACCGCTTACCCAGAGCGGTTACGACCAGCGAGAGTCAGTCCGAGACCGATGCGGTTGAAACACATGACTCGACTCGACATTCGTCCCGAGAATCTCAAGGCGACGGCGTGGGGCACGGCAGCGACTGCCGTGCTCGGCGTACTCATCGTCGCCGGGTCGCGACGTCTGAATCATTTCGATGCCGCGCTCGTCGGCTACACGTTCGCCGTGCTCTTCGCGACCTTCGGCGTGACGTACCGCTACGCGATGTGGCTCATGCGTCCGACGACCGCGATCTACTGGCGAAGGGGATGGCAGGTGTTTCTAAGGCCGAAGTACATCGGCCGAAACATCGCGCTCTGGATACGGCACGTTGGCAGCGACTTCGTGCTCAATGCCTTCGTGTTCCGGCGCGGGAAGGCGCGATGGATGGCGCATTGGCTCATCATGTGGGGCTGCGTGCTCGCCACGGCGATCACGTTTCCCCTCGTCTTCGGCTGGGTACATTTCGCGACGGTGACGGGAGATTTCGGAACTTACGAAGCATTCGTCTTCGGCTTTCCGGTCTCCCGATTCCAGATCGACTCGCTGATAGGGTTCCTCACGTTTCACGGTCTCGTGTGGGCCTCGATCCTGGTGACCCTGGGTGTGATGCTCGCAATGCGAAGACGCATGCGAGATCGAAGCGCGGCCGCGATTCAGCAGTTCGGCGAAGATTTCCTCCCGCTCATCCTGCTTTTCGCAATCAGCGTCACGGGATTGATGCTCACGGCCAGCTACACCTGGATGAAGGGTTACGCGTACGACTTCCTTGCCATCCTTCACGCCATCACGGTTATCTTCACGCTGCTCTGGTTGCCATTCGGCAAGTTCTTCCACATCTTTCAGCGGCCCGCGCAGATCGGCGTCGCCTTCTACAAGGAAGTAGGCCGGCTGGAACCGCCCGCGCATTGTCGCCGTTGCGGACACGGCTTCACCTCGGAATTGCACGTGCGTGACCTCATCGAAGCCGAGCGCGTGCTTGGCTACCGATACGATATCGACGGAGAGGTCGAACACTACCAGTGGATATGCCCGCCGTGCCGCCGCTCCATGCTCGTTCTCGCCCAGGGACGCGCCTGGGCGGACGAGCTTGGAACGGGTGTCTACCCCCTTGGCGGCGAATCACCCGACGGAGTCACGCCACGCTTCGGCAACGCGGGCGTCAACCAGGGTCCGCTTGGAAGCGAGGACCGCGACAACTTCCATCCCTGAAACGAAGGACCAACTAATCACACCAGATGGCAAACGCTCCAGACCAGACTTCGCTGTTCGTCGATCGGTTCGGTCCGCACCCCGCCTACGCAACGGAAGTCCATCTCGAGACGAGTGGCAGGATCGACCGGCTCGTCTCGACACACTGTTGCTTTTGCGGACAGCAATGCGGCATCAACCTGAAGGTTCGCGACAACGCCGTCGTCGGCTTCGAGCCACGAGAAGACTTTCCGTTCAACGAAGGCAAGCTCTGCCCGAAGGGCGTGAAGCGATATCTGCAGGGAATGCATCCCGACCGGCTGCTCTCGGCGTTCGAGCGCGACGATTCCTCGCCATCCGGATTCCGGCCGATGACATACGAGCGTGCTGTCGAGCGCGTTGCGGCCGAGATCGACAGAATCCAACGCGAGCACGGGCCGGACGCGTTCGCCGTTCTCAGCGGCGCCAGCCTGACGACCGAAAAGACCTACCTGATGGGCAAGTTCGCGCGCGTCTGCCTGAAGACGCGCTACATCGACTACAACGGCCGGCTTTGTATGGTCAGCGCAGGCGCCGGTAACAAGAAAGCGTTTGGCATCGACCGGGCGGCGAACCCGTGGTCTGACATTCCAAAGGCAGAGGTAGTCTGGATTGCAGGCGCCAACGTCGCCGAATGCGCGCCGATCACTACAAGTTATGTCTGGCAGGCGCGCGAAAACGGCGCCAGGATCGTCGTCGTCGATCCTCGAATCACCCCGATTGCGCGAACTTGCGACCTCTTCCTTCCCGTCAAGCCCGGACGCGACATTGCACTCTTCAACGGCGTGCTCCAGTTGATGATCGAGAACGACTGGATCGACGGCGATTTCATCGAGCGGCACACCGTTGGCTTCGACGCGGTTGCGGAGCACGTTCGCGAGTGGACGCCGCGCCGCACCGCGGAGGTGACCGGCATCTCCGAGAAGGCGATCCGAAAGGCCGCGGAATGGTGGGGCCAGGCAAGCACGAGTTTCCTTCTGCATGCACGCGGTATCGAGCACCACACCCACGGTGTCCAGAACGTGCTCGGGGCGATCAATATGGTTCTTGCCTCGGGCCGCATCGGACGCGAGGGCTGCGGGTACGCAACCATCACCGGACAGGCGAACGGGCAGGGAGGGCGCGAGCACGGACAGAAGTGTGACCAGCTTCCTGGCTGGCGCGACATCGAAAACGACGAACATCGCTCGTACATTGCGTCCGTCTGGGATGTCGAGCCAGAGACGATTCCGCACTCCGGAGTCGATGCCTACGAGATCTTTCGCAAGATCGAGGCCGGCGAGATCCGCGGGTTGCTCTCGATCTGCTTCAATCCGAAGGTTTCCTTGCCGGACAACTCGTTCGTCACGCGAATGCTCGAGAAGCTCGACTTCTTCGTTGCAATCGATTTCTTCCTCAGCGAGACGGCGCAACACGCCGACATCGTTCTGCCTGGGTCGCTTCACGAAGAGGATGAGGGAACCGTGACGCAGATCGAGGGGCGCGTCATCAAGATCAACAAGGCCGTGGACCCTCCTGGCGATGCGCGCCAGGACTGGCGAATCGTGCAGGACATCGCTCACGCGCTCGGAAGGCCGCACGGTTTTTCATTCGAAAGTCCGCGGGAGATCTTCGACGAGCTGCGGATCGCTTCCAGAGGAGGCGTAGCCGACTATTCGGGTATCACCTACGAGAAAATCCAGAAGCAGAATGGAGTTTTCTGGCCTTGCCCCGGCGATGACCACCCTGGCACCCCCCGTCTTTTCGAGGCGGACTCATGGAACCCGGTGGCGAAAGGTTCGGGACCGTTCTACTTTCCGGACGGCAAGGCGCGTATGAACGTCGCGCCATACACTCCGCCCGCGGAGGACGTCGACGACGAGTATCCGCTCATGCTCACGACCGGCCGCGTCGTCAGCCAGTTTCTCTCGGGGACGCAGACCCGTCGAATCGGCCCGCTGGTCGATCAGTACCCGGAGCCGCTGTGCGAAATGCATCCGCGGCTCGCAGAAGCGCTCGGCATTCGAACCGGAGATCCGGTGATCGTCGAGTCTCGTCGCGGCACAATGCGGCTACCGGCGATCGTCGTGTCCACCATCCGGCCCGACACCGTCTTCATCCCGTACCACTGGCCCGGAGCACGGAGCGCCAACCAGTTGACGGTGTCGGCCCAGGATCCGATCTCGAAGATCCCTGAGTACAAGGTCTGTGCGGTTCGAATCAGGAAGGAGGCGTGATCGATGCCGGTTCCCGCGCACATGGAGTTCTTCATCGACCCGAATCGATGTATCGGTTGCCAGGCGTGCGTCCAGGCGTGCAGCGAATGCGACACGCACAAGGGCCACTCGATGATCCATCTCGAGTACGTTGATCGCAGCCACTCGGTGCAGACGGCTCCCGTTGTCTGCATGCACTGCGATTCGCCAACTTGCGCCGAGGTCTGTCCGGCTGACGCGATCAAGCGAACGGAGGATGGCGTCGTGCAGACAGCGCGCAAGCCGCGCTGCATCGCATGCAACAACTGCGTGCTTGCGTGTCCGTTCGGAGTGCCGAAGATGAAGACGGACGCACACCTGATGATGAAATGCGACATGTGCTATGACCGCACGTCGGTCGGCAGAAGGCCTATGTGCGCGACGGTCTGCCCGAGCGAAGCGCTGTTTTTCGGCACTCGCGAACAGATCGAAGCCCGCCGCAAGCGGTCTGCGCCTACCAATTCATTCCGGTTCGGAAACCAGGCCATCACGACGAAGGTGAACATGATGCTTCCGGTCACCGCGCGTTCCGAGTACATCGACGTCACAGCGGCGATGGGCGACCGTAACGTCGGAAAGGACATTCGGTTCACCGTGCTTACTGACGCCCTGTTCGACGACGCGGAGGAGAGGACTGTATGACAGGCAGGACTGGAGATCGAATCGCAGCAGGGCCGGACGGGAGGCCGCTAGCCGAGCAACCGCCGTGGCGTCGCGATTTCCCGGTCGACACGGCCGAGGAGAACTACGTTGCGAGGCGCGATTTCACCAAGTTTCTTGTTCTGACGAGCGCGGCGTTCGTGACCGGGCAGTTCGCCATTTTGTTTGGAGAGCTTTCGCGTCGAAATCGGCCCGCGCCGGGAGCGGTGGCAATCGTGTCGGCCGCAAATCTTCCAGTCGGAGGCGCCAAGGCATTCGCGTATCCGGGCGAGCACGACACCTGTCTTCTGGTGCGAGTAGACGAAACGAACTTCGTGGCCTTCAGCCAGGAGTGCACGCACCTGTCGTGCGCCGTCATTCCGCAACCCGAACAGAAACGCTTTTTCTGCCCATGCCACGACGGAAGCTTCGACCTCGAGACCGGGCGTCCCATCGCTGGCCCGCCGCAAAGACCACTGCCGCGCGTAAATCTCGAGATTCGCGACGGCGTCGTCTATGCAACCGGCATCGAGTTGAGGACGCTATGAGCGACATTCTCACTCGAGAGCAACGGATCACGATCGTCTACGGGGTTCTGTGCATCGTCGTAATGATCGTTGTCCTGCAACTCTGGCTTCTGACCGCGACGATGAACGCATATCTAGGCGGCGACGGTTCTGTCGTAATTCCGGCGGCGCTGGCGAGCCTCGGTTGTCTCGGTCTCAACCTTGGACTCCTGAAATATCTCTACGCGATGGAAAGGCCCAGGCCCGAATCACGCGGGCCACAGCCGGGTGCCTGAGCGCGCGCATGTAGGGCTACCAGCACCCAATGTCCCGAAGTTTACTCTAGCGTATTAGGCGCAATGAGAGCGCCAACGCACGAGAGGTTAGGTACGCAGTAATTCGGGGTGATCGCTTGCGAACGATCGGCGTGTATTGCGCAATCCTACCCCGGCGTTACGACCCCTGTTTGCTGCGCAAAATACGGACACCAAATTGCGCCTAATGCACCCACTGCGCGTTGGACGCAGAACTTGTGCGCAATATCTGGGGATTTCAAGCCGGGCGTCGTCGAAAACGACGGGAAAGGCCGGAAAGTGTCACCTTTCGGGACGGTCAGCCGACCCTTAGAGTAAATTTAGGAAGTTTGGGGGCTGGAAGCGCTTCATGTGGCCCCCTTTGCGGCAAAGGTACAGTTGCGGCTGAGGCTACACGCGACGGCGTGGTGAAACAATGTTTTGCGGGGTCGTAGAAGGATCCCACGCCGCTCCCGACGCCCACGCTGGCCCCAGATTTCGCGAGCGATCACCCAGAACGCGTGCGTGTAACCGGCGCAAGGGTCGTCCCGGATTGCGAACCAGAGATACCGTTTTCCGGACACCGAACAGGGATCGCTCCGTCTCTTCGATCGCCTCGACGAGGCCCACCGCTCCGATGGTGGCAATCGAAAGGACATGCTCAAGCTCGAACGTGAGCATAGCCGCGATGTGTGCTCCTGCCTAATTGCCGAGAAGCGCCGTGGATGCAGACTCTGGACGCGGCGTACGTGGCAGCAATTCCTTGAGAGCGTGAGTGAGGATGCGTGACCGATAGCCGGAAGTCGCATACGGTGCCGACTCGTTCATCGGAGGGCCAGCCTCTCTGGCGCGCCGGATCTACGTCTCAGCTTCGTTTGCCTTCGACTCCGCTTTCTCGTCCTCCTCGGCCTCGCGCGTCCACTCCTCCATCATCTCTCGTTGCATTTCTAGGGACGCTTCGCTGTCGCCGGCCATTGGCGGACTGGATTCGAAAAGCCTCCTGACGAGCTCGTCGCCGTCGAGAATATCGTCTGGCGCGCTAGCAGATTTCGCAGTTTTCCGTGTAGTGCGTGCGGGGTTCCGTGGGTTCCGATTCGAGGAATCGTCCATCTGTGTCCTCCCATCGTGAAGCATTCCCGGTTGTCGTCGGTCTGATCGATCACTTACGAATGAGTTCAAACGTCTACCCAATCATCTCGAATGGGTCCTGTTCACAGAGCGACTTGCTGCAACCTCACCCACCTAACCCTAGTTTCTCGGGCATACGGCTGCCGATCACAAGAAGAATCGACCGTGCACGCGACAACGTCAAGAGAACACACGGATGTGTACGGCACGCACTCCTTGGCCAGCCCTCTTCGTGCCGTTAGGTCACCTGTCATCAGGCCACCTGACCAGTGTGCTTGTATAGCGTAGTCCTCGACACACCGTACCGCCGCGCGATGTCGGAAACGGCAATCGTCCTTTCACGCCACAGTACGCGGATCTCCCGCAGCTCCCGTTCGCCCAGCTTCGGCTTTCGCCCGCCCTTGCGGCCACGCGCACGCGCCGCCGCAAGGCCCGCGCACGTCCGTTCCCGAATCAGGTTGCGCTCGAACTCGGCAAGTGCCGCAAAGACGTGGAAGACGAGCTTGCCTGAAGCACTAGACGTCTCGATCCGCTCGGCTATCGACTCGAAACCGACGCTCGCGCGTTCGAGCTCGCCCACGATGCGGACCAGATCCGGCAGGCTCCGTCCGAGCCGGTCGAGCCGCCAGACGACGAGCGTGTCGCCTGCACGCAGCGCCTTGCGGCATTGCTCGAGCTCAGGCCGATCGGCGTTCTTGCCTGAAATCCGCTCTTCGTAGATCGCCGCGCACCCGGCCCTCGCGAACGCGTCGCGCTGGAGATCGAGACTCTGGTCGTCGGTCGGCACCCTCGCGTATCCGATGCGTTGATTTATGGACGTTTACAGGACGCTGACTAACTTACGGCGGTACTAACACCATTGACGTCCGGAGGGCAGGGAAATCGGATCGGTTCCGGAGTGTCCGGAAAACCACCGTTTTCCGGACATCCCGACTCGGCACGTAGCGACAGCTCGGTCGGCCTCTGGCCGGCCTTCGTCTTGGACTCGCGTGTCTGAGTCCTGGTCCGTCTAGCAACGGCATAAAAAAGCGACGCTGCTCGTATGATGCCGGTTAGCGACTTGATCTGGGGCGAACCCTCACGAAGGGACCGTGTGCCGGTCTCCTTAGCGTACGATGTTTTTCGTTTTCTGAGGCGACGCCCTTAGGAAATATCATCGGCGCCGTCCCGGGATTCCGGTCGGGTCACGTTCGACGTAACGCCACACGCTTGTGGCGCACAGTCGCGTAACATGGCGAATCGGCGGCTCGCCGAAAAGCCGCCGATTCTCGCGGCTGAACTTCGAGGGCTCTCGGTCAACTGTCTCGGGTTCGAGCCCTCTCGCCACAACTGCGCCGGCTACAGGCGGTCGATAAACACTTCCAGATGCATTACATCCTCGGCGTTGAGCCGCGGGCTGGCAACGAACTTCAGCGACACGTCACCACGGACGGTCGTGGTAATAACAGTGCCGCCTACCTGTATCCATGGAACGGACGCGACATGACCGACGCTGGCGCCGCCTGTCTTGACTACAAGTTGAGCACACTTGCCCAGCGCCGGCGCGACGCCGGGAACGGTACCGAAGTCCGTCGCCTGTAGCACGAGAGGCGGCGGACCGACGTGCAAGGTGTAGATTACTGAAAGATCCTCAAGGATCTCTCCGACGAAGAATCGGTGAGCGAATCCATCCGGCGGTACGCCAAGCTCCGTGACTCGCAAGTGAGCCCGCAACGTCGTCAATGGTGCGGCACCGACGATGTCCGCACTGACGTACTCGAGCAGATACTTCTTCGTCGTGCCCGCCGCGACGACCAGCAGTAGCATCGTATGGTCGAGAATGTATGTAGGAGCCGAGTCTGTCAGACCAGGCGAATTGAACTCTACCCACAGGCCTTTGTCCACGTACGCGACGCTGAAATACAGGCCGAGATGTCCCAGGTGAATGATGGACGTGCTTCCACGTAGCGGTAGCGGAACAACTCCATCGAAGAGCCTGCGCTCGTCCGGCGCGAAGACAGCCGTCAATCTTTCTCCGAGTTCTTTCAAGGGAGCCTCCTGTCATCACTGAAGCTGCATTCGGCCCCGGTTCGCAAAGGGTCAGGAAATGGCAACCTTGCGTTCCGGCGGCCGGAGTGTAATTCCCCCTCGAGCCATCGCGATCCTTACATCGGCGCCCCTTGGCGTCAATAGTGTTTATCGAACCGGGCGTCGGCACCTCCCACACGAATGCAATATGCATCTAGCTACATATGATGTCACGTACATATGTCGACTGCGAACTCGTTGCCCGGGTGAGCCGGCTCTCCGGGATCGAACCCCCAGTTATTGTGGGCTCCCAGAGCGTCTATGCGCTGACGGCTGAAGAAGTTTCTTCGGTCGAACGCTCCCGCGATGTCGACGTGCTCCTCGAGCGCGCCACGCCTGCGGCCCGTCGCGCGATTGGGCGCGAAATGGGGCGGTACAGCGACGTCAACGAAACGGACTGGACTCTATGTCGACCCGGCTCGCACGTGAGTCTGTCGACCCGGGACCAAGCCCGGCGTTGCGCATAGGGATAGATAGGTGTATAAACACCTATGCGCTCAAGCACTGTACTGGAGGGTCCCATGAATACCGTTCGCTGGAACATCGCGGTGTCGCAGGATGTGGATCAGGCCGTGCGCATGTTCATCGCCGCCCAGGGCGGCGGCCGCAAGGGGGACCTGTCGCGTTTCATCGAGGAAGCGGTGCGCGCCTACATGCTGGAGAGGGCCGTCGATCAGGCCAAGTCAGCCGCCACCGGCCTGAGCGAGACGGATCTCTCCGACCTCATCGAAGAAGCGGTGGACTGGGCGCGTAAGCGCTGATGCGCGTCATCCTGGATACCAACGTGCTCCTGGGCGCGTTGATCTCGCCACACGGTCCGCCCGACGCGATCTATCGCGCCTGGCGAGCGGGGCGATTCGATCTGGTGACTTCCACGGTACAACTCGCCGAACTGCGGCGCGCGAGCCGCTACCCCAGGCT
>JAJTWZ010000048.1 GCA_021463145.1 Blastocatellia bacterium
TCTCCGGCAGAACTCGCGCACCGACAGGCCGCTCGACTTCCACGCTTCGATTGCCACTCGGGCATCCGTCTCGCGCCAGTACGGCTTGCGAAACACGTCTTCGAGATTCGTCCGCATCGTCGACCTCCTCTGCAGCCGAAGTCTCGGCTGGCACGGAGAATCGACCGGCTGGCGCCGTCAGGCAACATGGCTGGACCGGATGGATACCCTGAGCGCTGCCGGGTTACTGCGGCCGTGGGAACGAAAACCCAGCAAAAAGGGCACGGGATTCGACCAGCCCGACGCTGCGCACCGGCATTGGCACGTCGACGTCGCCTACCTCAACATCTCCGGCACGTTCGTTTTCCTCTGCTCGATCCTCGATGGCTTCTCGCGCTTAATCGTCCACTGGGAGATCCGCACGCAGATGACCGAGGCCGACATCGAGATCATCCTGCAACGCGGGCGCGAACGCTTTCCCGACGCCCGTCCCCGAATCATCTCCGACAACGGTCCCCAGTTCATCGCACGAGACTTCAAGGAGTTCATCCGCATCTCGGGGATGACCCACGTCCGAACATCGCCCTACTACCCGCAGAGCAACGGCAAGATCGAACGGTGGCACAAGTCGCTCAAGAGCGAGGCCATCCGGCCGAAAACGCCGCTCTCGCTAGAGGACGCGAGGCACGTCGTCGACGGTTATGTCACGCAGTACAACGAGGTCCGTCTCCACAGCGCCATCGGCTACGTCACGCCGAAGGACATGCTCGAAGGCCGGGCCGACTCGATTCACGCCGACCGCGACCGCAAGCTCGAGGCCGCGCGTGAGAACCGACGTCGAAACCTTACGGCGGCGCACGCCGCGGGAGGACGGTAGAACGCCATGATTGGCCGTGCGCCACGACCGTGTCAGAATGCATCCGTCACGTCCGGGGGCTCTTCCCTGGAAGCTCTTTTCCCCGTTCGACGTTCCCCAAATCAGGTCGTCGAACCCTTACCGGAGTGAACTATAGCCGGACCCCCTTTTGTCCGTTTTCCGCTGAACCAGCACATGCGGCATTCGAGTTTGCCGGGTGTACTCCCCGCGCTCCGTTGCATCGGGCACGTAGTGGCTCGACACTCCGGCGATGAACGGATTGCAGCGAAACGTCTCGAGCAATGCTACGTTGCGACGCTTCAGCCCGAGTCGCTGCAACACCGCTTCTTCGCTCGAACCGCGGTCGTAGATCTGCTGCTTGTGATCCAGGCAGACCGTAATGTGTTTGGCAACGGCCTTCAGAATCCCGAACGCATCGCAATCCAGATCCTGCCCTTCGTCGACGAGCGCAAAATCGAGTCGTTCGTTCTCGGGACATGCGCGTAGCGCGTGCTCGAGTACTCCAGCCCGGATCGCATCGAAGTCCGGTTGCTTCGACGTCGAGTTCCACGGGGCCTTCGCGCTGATGTTCCGCTTGAAGTAGCCCATGCACCAGGCATCGAGCGTGCTCACAGCCTCGAGCGGAATGTCGACGAGGTCCAGTGCCGAACGGATGTAGTCCCGCAGCGCGTTCGTGAAGACGAAAATGTGGAATCGGTCCGAGCGTACGCGGAACGTATCAGCAAGATGCCGAGCCCGGTGTATGAGGATCTGCGTCTTGCCTGATCCGGGAGCGCCGAAGATCACGCGATGCTCGTTAGGACTAAGCTCGATCGCCCGAACCTGATCGGGCGTGAGCTCTTCGCGTGAGACGAGCCAGGTACTCATCCGTCCGACCTCGCCATGCCGGGCCGTACGATGGGCAGCCGGCCATCGTCTGTGACCGCCTCGGACTTCGAGCGGCGCTTTCGTTCCTTCGCGACCGCCTGCGTTCCGTCTTGGTCACCGCACGCGGAGCACATCCTGCCGTACCAATGCAGCTCCCAGTCGCTGAGCGAACGCATGGGCCCGAAGGCCGACCGCGCCCGTTCAAGGAATCGGTCGCGAGTTGTCAAGTCGTGCTCGAGTGCGGCGAGCTCCGCCCGCAACACCAAGAACGGGCCGCTTGCGTCCTTCTGGATCGCCAGTTCCACCATCGAGATGGCATCCGAGATGCGGCCGTCTGCTTTGAAGGTAAGCGCCAAATTGAAGTGCGGAATACCGCTCGTCGAGACCTCCCCTGCTTCGCGGTAAAGCTTCTCCTCTCGCTCCTTGTCTCCCATTTCGCCCGCGACCATGGCCATCTGGTTCAGTATCATCGCCGACGGCTTTCCTTCTGCCTTCAGCGCCCGTTTGAGGTAGTCGAACGCTTTCTCTAGCTGCTTCAGCTCAGCGTACATCTCGGCCAACGATCTCAGGGCCTCGCCGAGTCCCGACCGTGCCACATCACCCGTTCGCAGTCGTTCCTCCAATTCCTCGATCTTCAGGCGCGCTTCCCCCGCGTCGACGACGTTTGTGAGCGGATTCTCGATCGTGCCATCGAACGATCGGCCGGTGGCCGATCCCGTCAACGACAGGCGGAACCGGAACGTCTGGTTCAAGTCGTAGCCGAATTCGATGGTGAGCGGTGTACCGCGCTCGACGGGCCCCGGCACGTCCCAGACACTCGCGAAAAGAAGACGTTCGTTCGCGAGCTCGCCCGCGAGAAACTCGATCCGCACGCTGACGTTACCCACCGTGCACGACTCGGGCACCGCCAGGAGGTTGCACTCGGCGAATCCGCCGCTGGTCGGGAACGGAAGCGACGCTCCTCGGGGGATGAGCTCCACCGGACCGGCTTCGGTCTGAATCGAGATGCGATCGTTGCAGACCGGCTGGACGATTCCCGAGCCGTAGAGCGCCAACGACAGCGCGTGGTATGCAGCGCCCCGGGCGACCGACGTCTGGATCGAATCGCGATCAGGATAGGTCAGCAGCGTCGCGCGATCGAAATAGTCCTCGACCGCGTCAGCGACCTGAGGAATCAAGCTGCTGCCGCCGACGAGCAGACATAGATCGACATCATCCGGCTCCATCCCTGCTCGCTCGAGCGCGTCCTCAAGCGGAGCGAAAATCGAGCAGCTCCGGCGGTACTCGGTCTCTTTCGGAACGACCACGTCGGGCTCGAGGAACGGCGCGAGCACACGTTCGAATTCGGCGGCGGTCAACCTCGGGCTCTGAAGGGTAAGCTGTCGACCTCCCAGCGGACACGACTGCACGCCCGACTGCACCTTCACGACCGTGGACTTGTCCGCCACGGCGTACTTGTCGAACGACTCAAGACGGGCGATTTCGGTGCAGAGTCCGATTTTGAGAGACTCGGCGACGCCGAGCAGAACTGGCTCGATGATCTTTTTCTTTTCCTCGAATCCAAGCTCGAAGTCGGCGAGTTGGTTTTGGGCGACGAGTTGCGGGATGAGGATTTCGTGGACGATCGCCGCGTCTATGTCGCCGCCTCCGAGCCGGTAGTAGCGGGAGACGGCAAGCGGCGCGATGGCGAGTCGTCGTGTCGGCGTCGGCTGGTCGAGCCGGAAGACGGCGATGTCACATGTGCCGCCGCCGAAGTCGAAGACGACGAGCGATCGCGCGGACCGCAGGCTCCGTACGACACGCTCCGGATATGAGATGACATAGTCAATGAAGGCCGCGATGGGCTCATCGAGCAGGTCGCCGTCGGCAAGTTCGAGACCGGCAAGCGCAGCGGAGCGAATCGTGTCCTGGCGCTGGGCCGCGCGAAAGGATGCCGGCACGGTCACGACCGTACGCGTCACCGGATCGGGCGAGTCTCCGGTCGAAGCCTGGCGAAGAAAGTCGAGGATGCGCCCACCTACGTCCGAGGCCGACCGGTAGCCCTCCGGCGCCCGATGGTTCGTTTTCCGAAGTCCCATCTCGTTCTTGCACTCGAAGAACAGGTCACGGTCCTTCGAAAGGCCGAGTTCCGCGGCGCGGGCCCTCAGCCGTTTCGCCCCCTCGCCGACGAACTCGCGTCCCTGATGGAGCGCGACGATCGACGGAACAAGCACGTGCACGTACGCGCCTTCGAGCGTAGGCTGTTCGACCTCGAGGCAGCGAGCCACAGGTGTCGAACCCTGTTCCCAAGTGACTTCGGCGGCCGTCGAGTTCGTCGTTCCTAGATCAATTCCGAGCACACGAAGCGGTCCGAGATTCTGCTGAAGTTCCCTTCCTTCGGGCGTGAGCAGCGAGAGTGCATGTATCGACATTCAGGGGCTCCTTTGGTGGAACGAGTTGGCAAAGCCCGTCTCTTCGGTATGGGATCACGAGTCTGACGCCACACCGGATCAGTCGTACAGGCGATAACTTGGTGCGCACCAGATGGGCTGTCCGTCGTCGGTGCAGTTGATGATGTCGGCTTCGAATCCCTCTAAGTGACTGATCCGCCCATCGGTGTCGTATTTGAAGAGTTCGAGGGTGAGCATTCCGTCGCAATCCTCGCTGTAGGTCAGGCGGAATCCGAACGCATTCTGCATCTTCGCATCTGTTCCTCGCTCGCGGTGCTCAATTCTCTGACCGGGGCGGATCGCGATCTTGACGAACGAGCGAGGGCGGTTCACCCGTTGGACGAGGAACCAAAAACGGACGTTCGGCAACAAAATGAAGCTGTCGTTCTCCACGAGGCGCCCCCTGGCTGCGAGCCTCATCAAAGGTCCTGCGGTCGGTATCTCCTGCCAAATTCCATAGATTCGTGCTGAGGCGACGCTTCTTTCTGGAGCATCAACCGCACCGCCGGATGAGGGTGTCGCGGGCTTCGAGGCGGCCCTCACGCAGGAGGCCCTTGATGAGGGATCGGGCGGTTTCGTCGATCACGGCGCCGGTGCGGCGGAAGCCCATCCATCGGGCGAAGTCGCGGATGGAGTCGGCGCGGTCCTTCCAGGCGCGGCCGTCGAGCGAAGCGAGGAACTGCGCTTTGAGGAAGTCGCGGTCATACTCATCAATCCGACGCGCTTCGAGCTTGAGGTCTCCGCCGATGTTGGCGAGCACTCCTCGACGTACGGCGGTCACCAGGGCGTTGTCGAGCACCTTGCTCACACGCGAGCCGGTACGCGCGTAACCGAGCGCTCGTGCGAGCTCCCGAATCGCCGCATCTCGTGACCGAGGCACGCCGTCGCCAAAGATCTGACGGATGAGGCAGATGACTTCGTCGCGGTCGAGATCGTCGACATCGACACGCAGCACGTCGGCGGCATCGTCGTCGAGTTCGATCTCCTCGACCGGCTCTACTACTGCCGCGCCCGGTCTCGATTCGAATCGGGCGGCGGGAAAGGTCGGCTTGTGACCCCCGGCTGCATCTTCATCGGCCTGCTCGCGAAGAACCTCGAGGAACTCGGCGATGACCTGATATTCGTTGTCGGTCTCGCTGGTCAGGTGGATGGGCTCGAACTCGGGGTTGATCGGCTTGAGGGTAATGGACTCGTGTTGCCAGAGGTCGGCCTCGGCGCGCTTCACGCTCTCGTAGCGTTTGACCGTGTACCGCTGCCCGGTTTCGGGGTCCCTGGCATCGCGTAACTCGACGAGGACGGTCCTGCCTTCGCGGGTACCTTCGACGGGCGAAGAAAAGAGACAATACGAACCATCCGGGATCGTGGGCTCCATCGAACGGCCGACGACCTGGGCGACGAACATTCCTCGGCGGAGCCTGCGGCGCGTGTCGACCGCGACCCATTCGAAGGAGTCCTCGTTCACGTGCTGCGCCTCTCCGAAGGCGCCCGCAGCGGCGGCGAGCTCGAAGATCGGCACGCACGTGACGTAGCGGTCAGACTCGGAAGGCTCGACCGTTCGCGGGCGGAACGGCAGCAGCGCTGACGCTGCCGACTTCATTGTTGCTGCGGGCAGCGCTTCACGGGACTCGACAGCTGGAACCGAAGTCATAAACGCGCCCGGCCAGCCGCCATGCTCCTCGATGACCTCGTCGATCTCCTTCATCAGGCGTATCGTCTCTGAAATTGCGACGACGATCTTCTGGTAATGGGAGATGTCGTCGTCACTTAGCGTGCGGCCCGGCTTACCCTTCTTCGGCCCTCGGTCCTTTAGCCACTTCTCGCAAACCTGATAGCCGCCGATGCGGAAGTTCCACACCGGCTCGCGCACGCGGAAGCCGGTGGTTTGCGCCTTATCCACCCACACGGTGTCGCGCGACCACGAGACTTTCTGGACTTCGGGGTTCCGGCCGCCGATGAACTCGGTGGTGGGCTGTTCAAACCGGGGCGATTCCAGCAGGTGCAGGGCGCTGAGTTCGCCGCCGAGCCGGGCCAGTGCGCGTAACAGCTCCAGCTTCCCGGTCAACGGCAGACGCGGGAAATCGATCTTCAAGAACTCCGCGTAGCGGCTCCGGTAGCCGGGACTGTGAAACACCGCGTAGGCGTAGTCGAAGATGTCTTCGGGCGTAAGGCCGGCGGGCAGGCCGTGCGGAGCCTGCCGTGGCAATCCCAGTATTGCCGAGAGCGAGTGAAGAAACGTAGGCGCCAAATTTGACCGGCGTTCACCGTGAAGGTCGAGTGTGTGCTGCGACGTTCGCGGGTCTGGGTACGTGTAAAGCGGGAAGAATGTGACGTTGTCGAATGGCGAAACCGCGTCTTTGTCCACAACTGTTCCGCCAACGAAGAAGCTATCAACGTTGCCTCGGCGCGGATTGCGTACTGCGAGCAAGAGCCTGTTTGGCTGAAGGGCGCTCCACATCAGAGGCGTGCGCGGATAAGCCATGAAACCTTTGGTGCGCCCCGTGAAATACGTCCACCGAAGGTCGAAGGGATGGTAAGCGACGCGAATCACCTTTCCGTCACCCTTGCGGACATCCTGCTTTGCCCACTCAACTGCCCAATCGCGTCCGTCGTCTGGCAATTCGTATTTTGCCGCGAGCGCAGCCCCTGTTAGTGAACGAACATCGCTGAGCGTGGCTTCCAGTTCTTCTTTCGTGAAACTGTAAACCAAACCGTCGCGCTTGGTTTGAACACCGGCATTACGCTCGGAGAAAACGTCGCCTGCGATACTGGGCTGGCTTTGATACTCGTCCAGCCCGCCAAAAGACTTTGGGACAAAGAAGAAATGCGGCGGTGCACAGGCGATGGTCGTCCAGTCTTGTCGGCAAGCGGACGTAGCTTGGAGCGCGCGATATTTTGCTTCACGCGCGCCCCAAAGTTCGGCGTGCCGAATCATTTCACTGCGCCCCCACGGGGACTTAGCGAGGAGAGAAATTCCCACGCCCTGCTGGATGTCGAATACGTTTTCCTCTTTTGCGCCATCGGGCGAAGCTTCACGTTTCTTGCTGCTGCCGTGGAGGTCTAGGATGCGAACATCGCCAAAACTTGTCTTCAAGGACTCGCGCAATCGCCGGTGCGTGATACCGTCGATGAACACGTTGTTGGTAATCATTCCGAATACACCAACGCCCGTCTCGTCGAGAAGGTGCTGTGAGAAGCGCACGAACTTGATGAAGTCGTCGTCTAGATTAAGCTTTTTCTCGTCCAGTCCGCGTTTGTAGTCCTCCAGCAACCCGAGGATGAAAGGGATTCTGTTCAACTGGCCGAAGTTGGAATACGGTGGGTTTCCAATGACGACGGTGAAGCGCTTGTGGCGTTTGATTTCGTTCACGGCGGCGGCTTCATGGGCGAGGGCGTCGAAGCCGATGAGCGGGAGTTGGTTCACCCACGGTTCGAGGGCATTGGTGAGGTAAATGCGCGCGCGTTCCTCGGTGCCAAAGCGGTAGCCGGTCTCTGCGAGCTTTAGGCCGATTTTCATGTGGGCGATGGCGTAGGGGGCCATCATCAACTCGAAGGCGTGGAGCCGCGGCAGGAGGTGCCGCGGCACGTAGTCGTTCCACGCGTCGCGCTGCTGGGCGTCGTTGAGGCGCTGCTGCTTCCACTTCGCTGCGAGAGAGCTGTGAATGATGTCGATGACTTCGACGAGGAAAGTGGCGGTGCCGGTGGCGGGGTCGAGTATCTGGACGAAGGGTTCTTCTGGGGAGATGGTGCGCGTTTCGCCCGGCTCGTCGGTGAGCGGCGGGAGTTTCAGGCCCGGGTGCTTCTTCAGCATCTCGCCCCACGTGGTAGTGTCAGCGAGACCGTCGGCGAGGCCGAACTCAGTTTGCAGGAGCTCGTGCACGCTGCGGACGATGTACGAGACGACGGGCTGCGGCGTGTAGAAGACGCCGCGCTGTATCTTGAGCTGCTTGTTGTACTGGTGCAGGAACAGCTCGTAGAAATGCATCACCGGGTCTTCGGCCCGGTTACGGTCACCGAAGTCGCGAATGACCGCCTCCATTTTCGCATCGTCCAGCATGTGGACGACGTCCGATACTCCCAGCTCGTCGAAGTCGATGCCCGGTCCTCCGGCCTTACCACGACGGCCGCCGATCCTCAGAAACGTCTCCATCAGTTCGCGCAGAAATGGATTCGTCCGCATGTGCGCGGCGAAGTCATCCGTCGTCTTCTTCGTCGGATCCGCAATGCGCGCCGAGAGCAGACCGTATGCGATCGTCTGCGCGTACATGTCCGCAAATCCATCAGGATTCATGTCGTGAACGAGGGCTTCCCGGAACCCGTTCATCAGTTTCGTGAGCGGTCCCCGCTCGGTCTCGATCGCAAGGGCCGACGTAATCCGGTCGCGAATGTTGCGCGCGAGCTCGGCCAGCCGGATCGACAGCTCTCTCGAGGTGGTGATGACCTCGCGATGGCCAAGCGTGAAGGCGGACCGCCACTGGTCGCGCCAGGCCGCGACGTTCTCATCGTCCTCCGGCCATTTGAGGTGACCGGTCAGCTCACGGGCGACGGCGTCGAGATGCAACTTCGTGTCGCGGCTGTCCCAGCCGAGCACCTTGAGCGTCGGAAGGTCGCGGGCGTCCGAGGGCGACGAGAAGTGCGCGAAACTGATCTGGCGCTCTTCGCCTTGGCCGTAGTTCGAGATGAACAGCAGGTCGTCCTTTTCCCAAGCCGTCCGATCGGCGCGGTTCGCCGAGGTACGCTTCTTGAGCGCCACTTGACCCAGGATGCGTCGCAGCGCCACGACCGGCAGCCGCTTCGGTTCGAATTTCACGAAGAAGATGCCCCACGGCTGGTTGGTCGATAGCGGCCGCAGTCGCTTGATGCTCTCGATCTTTGCCGCGGTCCTCGGGTCAATGCCCAATTCTTCGGCCGTGAAGTCGTAGAAAAGGTCTTCGACGTCCACGAAGTCGCCTTGATCGATCGGCCAGTCCATCTCGTCGCGCAGGAACCTGACTAGCTGACTGATGGTCCGAACATTGGCGAGCTCGTCGCTGCGATCGATCGGCATCGGATTACCCCTCGTTGAGTTCCATCCAACACTTGAGCGTCGGCTTCACGCCGACCGGCGCGTCGACGCGCCTTAGGTAACTGTTCTTGATGTGCTTCAGAATCGTGTCGCGAATCTCGACGAGAGTCTTCTGTTCGGTCGTGCACTTTCGGGGCGTCTCAGGCGTCGAGCGGATGGACGCGACGATCTCGCCCGGATCGTCGAGGATCTTCTCGGCGTCGAGGTCGAAGAGGTACCACCGAGTCGTGCCGGCGGCTTCGCTGAACTCGCCGCTCTCCTTGTCCAGCGCCGGCAGGGCGTAGCAGAAAAAGACTCCCCGCGCGCCATTCGAAACCCGTTCGCGGCCGCTGAAGGTGGAACCTGGTAGGCCGGCCAGTCGTGGGGCGAGTTCCGGGTCGGCTTCGAGCAGCGCCTGATACTCGAGGTGCATGTCTTCGACCGCGGTGCGCGCACCCTCGTACGCGTGATTGAATTCCTTGAGCGCTTCGTAGTCGTCCTCGGGCCTGAGCAACTTTCCGCCCTCGATGCCTAGCGTCTTAGAAATGAGCAGCGTCTTCTGCGTCACGCGGCTGTACAGCGTCAGCAGTTCGTTCAGCTCGTCTGGCGGCAGGAAATTCCAGAACGTCACTTTGCCACGAGAGGTCCTTACGTCCGGGTGATCTGCGATGAGTCGCTTCTCAACCTCGGGGTTCATACGTCGGTCCACGCGGCCGATCCGTTGCATAAGGCGCACCGGGTTCCAGTGAATGTCGTAGTTGATCATCCGCGATGCATCCTGCAGATTCAGGCCTTCCGAAAGGACGTCTGTCGATATGAGGACGCGCGTTTCGGACTCGCCGCGTGCAGCAAGCGCGGCTGAAGACGAGCCGTTGTAGTAGGGAGCGAACCTGCGAATGACCTCTGCTCGGTTCGTTTTCGTGCCGCTGTCGACCTCACCTACGCCGTCGATTCCAGCCGCCTTGAGTTGCTTCGAGATGTATCGCGCCGTATCGGCATACTCGGTAAAGATCAACACCTTGTGGCCGGCGAGCTCCTTCGATTTCAGCAGCTTGACGAGCCGCTGAACCTTGTCGTCGTGTTTCGGCTGGAACTTGCGCAACTCCTTGAGGAACTTCACGATCTGGTCGAGGTCGAGGAACGTCTCGGAGAGCATCTCCGCAATGTTGTACTGCTCGCGCGACAGCCTCTTTTCCGCCACAGTGTCGATCAACTCGGGCGGAATCACGTCTTCGTCGCCCTCGTCAGCGAGATCTTCGCTTCCCCAAAAAGCGGCCTGTCGCTCACGAGCGAAGCCGATCACATCATCGTTCTGTTTCTGCCAGCGGGCGAACAGGCTGGTCTGGCTCGCCGTCTCGCTGTGCACCTCCACGAAAGCCATGAGCCTTTGCAGCAGCCGCGTGCAGGACGATTCAAAGGCGGCCACGGAGCTCTCGAAACGCTTCAGGAATGTCGTACGGATCAGTCCGACTACCTGTTTCTGTCGGTTCTCTTCGACCGGATCGACCGACTCGTCGTCACCGACATACCAGGCCAACGGGTAATACATCGGAAGCGTGAAGAGTGGGTCGTCCTTTCTGAAGGCTTCCTCGAAGACCTCGAGCAGTCGACCGTACGTCCTGCGGATTGAATAGGCAGCGACCTCTGGCGGATTTCGATTCGGAAAGGACGCGGCCGTTCCAGTCTCGCGTATCTGGCTCTCGCGTGCATAGGCACGGCTGCGCTGGACGACGAGCTGCCGGAAGATCTCGTCGCTCGCCAGGATCTCTTGCGCTTCGCCGACGATGGCGACTTCCGAAACGTCTTCTCCCACCGACTTCCGGAGTGTCTTCTCCATTGCCAGGAAATGCGACCGAAGGCTGTTGATGCCTAGGGTTCGTGCGAAAAACGCCTCATCCCGTCGTGAGAACAGCTCGACCATGTGACGGAAATCCGAAAGGCTGTTGTTGATCGGCGTCGCGGTGAGCATGAAGAGTTGCTTCGGCCGAATGGCGCCATCGAGCAAGTTGAAGAGCTTGTGATAGCGGGACGGCTCCTTGCCCTCTGTCGTTCCGGCCCTGCCGGGATTCCGGAAGTGGTGCGCCTCATCGACGATGACGGCATCTGCGAGCTCGGTCATGCGACGGAACCGTTCCGGGAAGTCGTTGCCGCGACCAAGATCCGTGTGGGCGAAGACGGCGAGGCTGCTGAAATCCGCGCTACCGCCCGCGCCGCCGACGTCAGGCAGCCATTCGCGCAAGTGCGGTTCCCAAACCCCTTCCTTCGCTGCCTTGGGCGCGAAGAGCACGACCCGTTTGCCTTCGTGCAGGATCAGCCGCTCGATGAGCATCAGGCCGACGAACGTCTTGCCGAGACCGACACCGTCGCAGAGGAACGCGCCTCCGTGCTGGCGCGCGATCTTCATGAGCGCCCAGTAGGCTTCCTGTTGGTAGCGGTCGAGCTTTCCGAACATCTTCGACCGCCCCTCGTCCCACTCGGTGGCTGTCAATTCGTGGCCGCGGAAGTACTCCTGTAGCGCCCGTGCGTAGACGTCGAATGGTGAGTACTCGCGGATATGTCGCTCGATCGTCGTGAGGACCTCATCGGTAACGTCCTTCGCTTGCTCCCAGTGCTCGTCGTACCACTCCTGCAGCACGTTGACCGGTGCGCCGGTGATCTGGACGTTCAGTTCGATGTTCTTGGTCAAACCGGGATAGGTGAAGTTCGACGAGCCGACAAGCGCTGAGGAACCAATGACTTCCAGGCGGGCGTGGGTGATATATGCCTTCGCGTGAAACTTGTCCTTATTGTAGACGCGGCACTTGATCTGACCGGACTTGATGGCTTCGACAACGGCCGGAACGCCAGTCAGGAACGCGTTAGGTTCCTTCTCGGACTCGAGGCTAGAGTCGAGGCGGGAAAGTGTGCGCTTGAGACCTTCGCCGAAGGCCTTTGCCGTCCGCAGCGACACTTCGTCGCCCATCAATATGCGGATCTCGTCAACCTTCTGCCATTCGTCCTTGAGGCTGAGCAGCGAACCGATTTCGAAGTAGCCGGTGGCGACGTCGATTCGCTTCGAAAGCTGGCACCAGTCGTGCAGGTAGCGCTGGACCTTCCAGTCCTGGTCGCTGTTGTCGACGATGAAGAGCTCGCTGCCGGTAGGGGACATTCGCTTGGGCATTGGGGCTACCCCGGTGCGGGCCGACGAGACTGCGGCCGCATAGTTTGCATTGCTCCGAACCTGTTGTGGAAAAAACTCTTAACGAGTGACCAAGAGCTGCGTGGCCGTGAGGATAGCACAGGGTTTGTCCGGATCGAGACCACGGGAAAGCGCCATCCGCAATTACTTGGGCGTGCGTCGTGCGGACCGTAGAGCCTTACCGGACATTTGGCAGATTCTCGCGAATCCGGCTCGAACTCAGTCTCAGGACGTTGGCTTCCGAGTCAGGTGCGACCGCGCTGTGAAATGCCCCGGTCGTCGCCTCCCTCGGTGAAGTCCCGAGTCCAGTCGTGCAGGAACTGGGTTCGCGTGTCCTTCGGCAACTTACGCTCCTCCGGGACAGCCTGGCGGCCCCCACCGGCCTCTCGACCTTGGGCAGGTTGCCCGCTGTACAATGCAACTCGACGCGTGAAACTACCGTCCGTCTCCGTGTTCGGGTTGTTCAGTATTTCCAAAGCGAGAGGTTGCCGCGATGGGGAAGAAGCGAAGCGAGCCAAAGAGTATGCGCAATGCCCGAGACGAGGATGCAGCCGTTGAGCCTCAAGCTCCGGGAATCACTGAAGGCGGCGCAGGCAACGCTGGCTCTGATGGTGACGAGCAGAAGTACTGGCCCGACGACTATTATGAATGTCCAATCTGCTCGAGAATGGTCAGTCCCGGTCGCGATGAGGTCTGTGAGCACTATCAAGCCGCCACGTGGGACGGCGAGGTAATGTGGTCGGACGACGCCGACGTCTTCAATGAAGCTTGGGACCGACTCAGTTACCTCGGTCAGGAGGACGACATAGACCTCGTGCTCACGCCTGACAGTGTCGGAATCCTGTCAGCTCCCGAAAAGTATCAGCGACTGCTAACGGCGGCTTTCGTCGACGAGGACCGGACGTTCTGGATCGACGAGATGTCCACCGCGTACCGCGAAACCGAAGGAATGCTCAGCGGCAGCGGAGAGGACTGTTTTCACGAAAACCCGAACCGCCTGCGGGAAATCGCTGCGGAACTGAACGCTGCATCCGACTGGCTGACGGAGCTTCTTGAAACCAGGCGCCGAGACGGAACCGACCAGTAGCCTCGAATGCAGGCTTGCGATCTCCGCATGATGCCCAGAACAGGTATCAATTCTGATTCAATTGGTTCAAGGTGGCCTCATGCCTCGCCTCAAAACACTCGATGACGTTCTGTTTCCGGTAGCAGAGCATCCCGTCTTTGTGAGCTTCACCACCAGAGGCGTCGAACGGCGGTTGCCCGTTCCGGACAAGAAGGCGATCGTCAATCGCAACACTCAACGTGTGCTCGGCATCGTGAGTCGAGACTATCGCCTTGTGACGAATGAAGAGGCGCTTGGTTTTGCGGAACAGTGCTGCAGGACGGTCTTTCCCGAGACCAAGCGTGGCGAATGGACGGAGGCCGCAGTTGATGCTCCCTCAACCGCAGGCTATTGCCATATCGACCTCGTTCACAAGACTGCGGCATTGGACTTCGGCGACGTACGCGCAGTCGACAGGCCCGAGGTTTTCGGTCCATTTATCCGCGTGACAAACAGTTACAACGGACTTCGTGCGCTCGGGTTTGAAATCGGGTTCTTCCGCAAGGTCTGCAAGAACGGTCTTATCGTCCCGGATACGATCGTCCATTTCAGGTACTCACACTCTCACCGCGACATTGGCCGGACAATCCAGTTTGTGATCGCTACAGAACGCCTCGCCAGATTCAAAAAGGCATTCCTGGATTCTCTCAACGGATTGCGCGATTGCGTGGTAGAGCGTGCCCAATTTGGGCCACTGATAATGGGCGTACTTCAGCTTCGAGAGCCTCTTCCCGACAAGTCAGGCCCACGAGTTCTAGAGGATTGGAGGACGCTCCGCACGCATCTCGAAAAGCTGATCTCCCAATACTGCGCAGAGATGGGCGACAACGCATACGCCGCCTTCAACGCCATCACCGATTTTGCATCGGATCCGCCGGAGAACCGCTGCGTCCGCCGCGACCGTCACAGCTTGCAAAAGCTCGCCGGCTGGTGGCTGACAAGCTTCAACGACGAGGTCCGCAAGCCTGACTTTACGATCAGCGCTCACATCGAGCGCTTGGCGAAGAAACGGGCGCCCTCCAGTGATTTCCGATTCTGAGGGCATGAGATTGAGCTTGTGTCCGTGCGATCGTCGTGAGCGGAGTCATCCCAGGCGCCGAAGATGTGTCGGCAGCGGCGTCTGTCGAGCTCCGACCGGTATTGGCCTATCTGAGAATCGGACCGGGCAGCCATATCGATTGTCGAGGGGGCCAGCGATTCGCTTTCTTAACCGACGGCACACCTGAGTGATTGCCAGCTGCCCATCAGTACTTACAGAACGATCAAGATCCCCGCCTGTCGCCCTCTCGCCCCAACCCCCTAAAGCCTTCACTCCCAGTGGCCGATCCTGATACTGTCAAGGCAGTCACTCGGGGTCCTGCCGCAATCGCGAGGCACCCCCTTACATAACGAACCAGGAATGCTGCTGAGGGGGAAAACAGCCGGGCCGCTTACGGGCTTGGCTCGGTACCACCTTTGGATGTCCTTCGACTCCGGCAAAGCCTGATCGACGAATACAACGGATACATCGAGAACTTGATGCGCGTCTCGGATGAACAGACCAAGTCGTTTGTCGGCAACGCGCTTGACGGCAAAGGCCTCTGGCTAGAGCCGCTCGTTCAGCTCAATCCGTCCGGCTCGCTATGGCACTGACCGAAGCACAGCAAACCACAGCACGCGAGCGCATCGGCCGCGTTTTCAGGTTCCTCGCGGAGATGGAGCGGCGGCGGTCGACGCCCAAGCGGACCATCGCGGAATACCCTTGGTCGCTCCGGTTCTCGTCGCTGCCGGATCATCCGTCGATTCAGCGCGGTCGGATCGGCACCGCGACCGAGGACGACGCCGAAGGTTCCACCGGGGATGACTTCATTCTGAAGGTCGGACGGCCCCGAGAAACGCAATGCCCGGCGCCGCCAGACGCCTTGCGGGAATGGCTGCTCGATGGCTGGCAGAACATCGGTGGGGAGGTTCGAACGGGACCGCCTCGAATCATTCGGAAGTCTGTCAACGAGGCGGGCGAAGAAGAGATCGAGACCGAGAGCTTTCAGGACTCCGAGGCACGTGTCCGCGCGCTCGCGGAATGGATTGCCAGGCGCAACCAGTGGGAAGCGCTCGAGCGGCCGGTGCGCGAGGCCGTCAAGGTGTTTGGAAAGTTGTACGACCTCTGGGGACGGATCGAGCGTGACTCCGAGAAGTTCGAGATCCTTGTGGGCGACGGTGTTCTGTCCTGGACATCTCCGGCCGGCGCTGTCGAACACCCCGTTCTTCTCCAGAAGCTCAATCTCGAATTCGACGCGGAAGCGCCCGAGTTCGTCCTGCGCGATGCGGATGCTTCGCCGCAACTTGCGGACGCAATGCTCCGGTCGCTTTCCGAAGTCGATCCGGGACGAGTCGGCAAGGCGCTCGATCATCTCGCCAAGGGTCCGGTCCATCCGCTCGGCGGTGAGGATACGGTCGGGTTTCTCAAGTTCCTCGTCCAGAGCCTCTGGGAGAAGGGCGAACTCGTGGGCGAAGGCGGTATCCCAACCTCACAGGTGCCGCAGGTGCGCCGTGATCCGGTCATCCTGCTCGGCAGCCGCGATGAAGGGTATGTGCGTGCGCTCGAAGAGCTCCTGAAACGTCTTCCGAACCTCGCGGAACTTCCATCGGCGCTCGTCCGCGTCGTCGGCGTGATGGACGAGCCCGAGTGGGCTGACGGGGCCGAAGGCGATGCGCTGGGCGGCGGCGTCCGCGACTCGGACATCGACCTGCTTTTCACAAAGCCCGCCAACGCCGAACAGGAACGCATCGCAAGGCGCCTCGATGCGGCCGGGTGCGTTCTCGTTCAGGGTCCTCCGGGGACGGGAAAAACCCACACCATTGCGAATCTGATCGGGCATCTTCTCGCGCAGGGCAAGAGCATCCTCGTGACGAGCCACACATCGAAGGCGCTTCGGGTGCTTCGCGACAGTGTTGTTCCGGCGATTCGCCCCCTATGCGTAAGCGTGCTCGACAGCGACGTCGAAAGTCGCCGGCAGCTCGAGGCCGCCGTTGCCGGGATCGCCGGCAAACTCTCGAAGGCTGATGCATCAACGCTCGCGCATCAGTCGGAAGAGCTTGCCCGGCGTCGATCAGGGCTGAAGCGCGATCTCGAGACGGCGGAGCAGAAGTTCCTCAGAGCTCGCCGCGCCGAATACGAGGAGATCGTCGTGGCCGGCGTCGGCACGCCCCCTTCCGAGGCCGCCCGGAAAGTCGCCGCCTCCAGGACCACGGACAACTGGATTCCCGGACCCGTCACTGAAGGCGCGGCTCTCCCTCTTTCGGTCGCAGAGATCCGGGAGCTTTACCAACTCAATCGCACGGTTCCGCTCGAGGACGAACGGGATCTCGTCGGCACGCTTCCACCGGTGGATTCGCTCCCCTCCGATCTCGAGTTCGCGCAGCTGGTCGAGGAACGCAGTGAGCTGGAATCGGTCCGTCACTCGGAACGCAATGTCTACTGGCTGCACGACCAGCAGGATCCGGCGAGCCTCGACTTGATCGCCAGGACGGCCGAAGACGCAGTGCGGACGCTGTCCGATCCGGACGGCTGGGTGCGCGAATGCATCGTTGCCGGAAAGCTCGGCGGGCCACATATACAGCCGTGGCACTCGCTCGTGGAGATTATCGAATCAACACATCACGAGATCGCCACGCTTCAGGAAACCGTGCTCTCTAACGATCCGGTCCCAAGCGATGGAGCGCCGACAGCCGAGCAGCTGCGGATCTGCGACGAGATCATCCAACACCTGACGTCCGGCGGCGGGCTCGGCTACTTCCGCATGCTCCTCAAGAAGGAGTGGAAGGGATTTCTTGACGGCTCGACCGTCGCGGGTCGGCGTCCGAACTCCCTCGCTCATATCGAGGCGCTGAAGGCGTGTCTCCGCCAGCGTTCGCTTCGTGAAGGACTGACGCGTCGCTGGGACCTCCAGATGGTTCCATACGGGGCAGCGCCTTCAACGACATTCGCCGATCGACCGGAGCACGTCTGTTTTCAGTACGTATCGCGAATTCGCGGATGTATCCACTGGTATTCGAAGTCGTGGAGCCCGGTCGAGAGTCAATGCGCCGCGATTGGACTTCAACTCGAACTGGTCCTGCAGAGCATTCCGCCAAACACGAGTCCCCAAGGGGAGCTGCTCAGAATCCGCGATGCGGTAACGGGTCCGCTGCTGGAAGCGGTTCGCGAACGCAGTCGATTTCTCCGATTGCAGGAACTGGATCGCTCGCGCGGAATGATGCTCGAGAACCTGCCGATTCTCGACGTGAACGCCGACCCCAGCGGAGTCGTGCGAGCCATGCGCGACGCCGTTACGACCGACGACGTCGAGACGTACGCTTCGGCGTGGCAGCGCGCGCAAGTCCTCGCGAGACAACGGGCTCCGCTCGCCCGTCGACAGCAGCTTCTTCGGACCCTGGAGCAGTCGGCGCCCGCGTGGGCTGATGCGGTACGGAATCGACGGCAGCCACACGATGGCAGCGAACCGCCGGGCGACGTGCTCGCGGCGTGGAACTTCCGACAATGGAGCCAGGCGATCGAGTCACGGGCGTCGCTCGATTTTGCCCGACTGCAAAGCCAGATCTCGCAGATGAAGTCGGAGCTTCACACCGTGACGGCGGATCTCGTCGAGGCTCGGACGTGGCTCGGGCAAAGCAGGCGGACGTCGGGGACTCAGCAACAGTCGCTCATCGGATGGCTGGATCTCGTTCGGAAGATCGGCGCCGGCACTGGAATGCGGGCTGCGAAACTTCGTGCGCTGGCTCGCGAGAAACTCTCGGAGTGCCGTGATGCGGTCCCGGTCTGGATCATGCCGATGGCCCGAGTCGCGGAAAGCTACGATCCGCGGGTCCAGCCCTACGACGTCGTGATCATCGATGAGGCAAGCCAGAGCAGCGTGCTCGGCTTGCTTGCGTTCGCCGTCGCCAAGGAGGTGGTCGTCGTCGGCGATCACGAACAGGTGAGCCCCGATGCGGTCGGTCAGACGATCGATCGCGCCGAAGAGCTGATCGCGACGTATCTGAACGAGATCCCGAACAAGGATCTCTACGATGGGAAAACCTCGGTCTACGATCTCGCGCGGCAATCGTTCGGCGCGGTGATTCGGCTCGTCGAGCATTTCCGATGCGTTCCCGAAATCATCCAGTTCAGCAACAATCTATGTTACGACGGCGAGATCAAACCGCTTCGCGAGGCCTCGGCGGTCGTGCAGCGTCCGTTCACGGTCGCGCACCGCGTCGCCGACGGCTTCGCGACGAACAAGGTAAATCGGCGGGAGATTGACGAAGTGGCGTCGCTTGTTCTCGCCGCGTGCGAAATGCCCGAATACGAGCGCTGCACGTTCGGCGTCGTCAGTCTCGTCGGCGATCAGCAGGCGCTCGAGATCGACAAGGTGCTCAGGCAGCAGCTCGGACCGGTCGAACACGAGCAACGCCGCGTCCTCGCCGGCAATGCCGCGCAGTTCCAGGGCGACGAACGCGACGTGATGTTTCTGTCGATGGTGGATTCGCCAGGCTTGGGACCGTTGTCGCTCCGTCGGGACGACAGGTTCCGGCAGCGATTCAACGTCGCGGCGAGCCGCGCGAAGAACCAGATGTGGGTCATCCACTCGCTCAACCCAGCGGTCGACCTGAAGCCTGACGACTTGCGACTGCGGCTCATCCGACACGCCGAGAACCCTCGGGACCTCATGCAGCGAATCGAGGCAGCGGAGGCGCGAACGGAGTCGCCGTTCGAAGCGCAGGTCATCCGGTCGCTCATCGCGAAGGGGTATCGGGTGACGCCGCAGTGGGTGGTCGGCGCGTACCGCATCGATATGGTCGTCAGCGGTGAGCGCGGCAAGGTTGCCATCGAGTGCGACGGTGACCGTTTCCATCCGCCCGAGGCGCTCGACGCCGACATGGCTCGGCAGGGTGTGCTCGAGCGCCTCGGGTGGCGGTTCATCCGGATTCGCGGGAGTGAGTTCTTCGTCGATCCGGCGCGATGCATCGAAGGCGTGTTCGAGCGGCTCTCGCAAATGGATGTCGAGCCGTTCGCGTTCGCAGACGACGCAACGCAGTCCGAGGAGGACGACGAGTTGCGGTTGCGGGTGGTGCGGCGCGCCGAGGAGATTCGCGCGTCGTGGCGGCCGCCTGAGCCTGATGAGGTCGATGCGCCTGACGACGGCGAGCTGTTTGCGCTCAACTAGTTTCGACCGGCCATTCCCGTGGACGACACGACCATCTAAGAACCGCCGATGCCCTCCCCTCGAACAGAAATCATCACCGGAATCGAAGACGAACTTCAGTCATCGGACGAGAAAGTCGTCTACCCCGTCACGAGATGTGTTCGGGACGGAGACCTGTGGGTCCTCACGGTCGATATCGGCGCGAGCGATCGAAGAGCGAAGGCGGCATTTGACGACTCGCTCGAAGGCGCGACCGCCTGGTGGCCCGAAAAACCGCCCGGATCGGCCGACGTCCTGTGCCTCGAGGCCGGCAACGACAGGATCGTCTTGCGCTATGCGACGCGTCAGCCACCTGGAGAGGGAGAGAAACTCTGGATCTACTTGCCGCAGTACCTCGAGGCCCTTCGGGACGTCTGGAGTCTCGGGTCGTGGGGCGAGCAGTGCATCGAGTGGCTCGAGAATATCCCGCGGTTCAACGAGTTCGATGGTTCACGTGTCCTGGATCCCGATCCGTTCCCGTTTCTCCGGAAGATGCAGCGCAAGGCATTCGAACTTCCCGGATGGCCGGTCGGCTATCTTGACGGGCCGCCGGGCACGGGCAAGACCACGACGCTCGGTACGATGATTGCCGCCTACCTCGTCGAGAACCCGCACGACCGCGTGCTGCTTCTTTCGACGACGAACGTTGCCGTCGACGAAGCGCTCGTCAGCGCCGACCGCGGGTTGGACACGCTTGCCAGAACGGACGGCCGCGCGGAAACGGCTCGGCGAAGGTGTTTCCGAGTGGGAGGTCACTTCGTCGCCAAGAAGTACGAGGGCCACGAGCACCTGATTCCCGCTCCGAGCGACGAGCTCGTCAAGCGAAAGCAGCGGCTGGAGGCGGAGCGGCCGCCAACCGACGACCTGCACGCCTATGCCGACTGGAAAAAGGCCGTCGAAGCCGTGAATGCCGAGATCAAGACGTTCATGGCCGGGATTCTCGATCGCGCGCACCTCGCCGCGATGACGGCGACGCGAGCGGCATTCGTCTTCAAGGAACTGCGCAAGCGGTCCCCTTTCGATCTGATCGTATTCGACGAGGCCAGTCAGGTCAGCCGTGCATACGCGCTTGCGCTCGCGCCACTCGGACGGCGCTGCCTGTTCGCCGGGGATCCTCGGCAACTGGCACCAATTGTCAAGTCTGACCATCCCGACGCTCTCACATGGCTCGGCACGTCAATGTTCAAGCACGACCGAATCGAGCCACGAGCATCGTGCCTCCTCGTCGAACAGTCTCGAATGGCCGAGCCGATCTGCCGCGTGGTCAGCGGCGCCTTCTACGATGGAAAGCTCGTCGTCGCGGAAGCTGATCGTGCGGATCCTGGTTGGCACGCCGAGCGGCGACTTGCAAGCGTCCCGCCGATGGGCGACGCGAGCGTGTACATCCATCCGATAGCCGAAGAAGGGACTTGGTCGCAGAACTATGGCGGGAACATCCGTCAGCCATCGGCGGTCGCGATCGCCGAGATGGTCAAAGCCCTGACGGCCGAGCTCAGCCAATCCGACATTCTCGTGCTCACGCCGTTTCGGGCTCAGCGGGCGTTGCTTCGACAGAAGCTCTCGGGTAAGGGACTTCGAGGCGTTTCGGTCTCGACCGTTCATCGGGCGCAGGGGAGCGAGCGCCACACCGTTATCTTCGATCCCGTGAAGGGCGACAGCGACTTCCTCGAGACGGAGGATGCCGGCCGACTCATGAACGTCGCCATCAGCCGCGCGAAGGCTCGCCTGGTACTCACCCTGTCAGCGGGAGACCGCTGCAACCGGCATCTTTCGCGCGTTCTGCGAGTGATCGAGAGTGCATCGTCGACGGAACCGGTGGTTTCGCTCGAGGCGGTGTTGTTCGACGACGGCTTTCCGGCAGCATTCGTCGGGATGCGTGTGCGACGCGGTGACGTGGACGGGCTGATCGCATCGGCGTCAGGGTCGGGCGATTTCTTCGAGTTCGTGGAGTCGGAGTCCGGTCGAAGTCGCAAGCTCAGTACCGAGCACGTACGGTCGGCCGCACTCGTCACGTTTAAGGAAACAGGTCCGGATGCCGATTTTGAAGAGGATGAAGACGACGATGACGACCTTGGAGGGTTCGATGGACAGGACGATTGAGCGGGCGAAACAGGTTCTCGGCGAGTTGGATCACTTCGGACAATCCTACAAAGGCTCGAGCTATACCGGCGCGACGAGCGATGCCGTCGCGCGGGTAAGCTACGCCGCGTTCACCTCGGAGCGAGAGCTCGCCAACGAGCCGTTCATCGTTCTCGCAAGGGCCTGGCGAAAGGACGAAGGCACCGCCGACTGGATCGAACAGGTGTATCTCGTCAGCCGACATGGTGCGCCGAGCAGCTTCAAGCCCGTGACCGATGGCGCCAAGTACTGCACAAGGAATTCTCCCCTCGGCCGCATCGGTTCGCTGGACGTTGAAGAAGAGCTCAGCGTCCGACTGCCCGATCGTCGACTCGTGCACCTCGAGCTCATCGAGAAGGTCACGTTTCGCCCGGTCAGAAAAGAGCGATGGGACGCGATTGAGAGCCGGGTGCATTTCGCGGACCGGATGGAGTTCGTGGGTTCGCTGCGTCAATTCCTCGCCGACCTCGCCGAGGACGCGGAGATCGAGATCGTCGCTGACGACGGCTCGGTTCTTCTGGGCATCATCGACGAGGCAGAGCGTGTCCGTCGGGCAGAGCGGAAGCAGTCCCGCACGCGGCAGCGAAGGCTGCAGGCGCGCGCCGTCGACATGCTCGCGCTGCGGGACCAACCGGTTCTCGACAGCCATCAGGATCTGTTCTGCCGCCTTCCGATCGATGCGCACGCCATCGTGACCGGCGCTCCTGGAACGGGAAAGACGACGACACTCATCAAGCGCCTCGCGATGGCCCTCGATCCCGAAAGCAGGCCGGTCGACGAGGAGATTCCGGAACGCCGAAAGGCCATCTACTACGACTCCGGACCGCGATGGTATCTCTTCTCGCCGAGCGAACTGCTGCGGCGCTACGTGAACGAGGCGCTCGGGAAGGAAGGCCTGCCGTCCGACAATACGTACGTCCGGATGTGGGATAGCGAGCGCGCGAACCTCGGTCGCGATGCACTGCGAATTCTCAAGACCGGCTCCACAGGGTTGTTCAAACTCGAGAGGCGACGGACCCTGGGCCAGATCTCAGGGCCGGAGCAAGTGAAGATTGCAAAGCGGTTTTCGGACTACATGGGCGGAGAGATCGGGTCGGCTGTGCGGGAAGCCCGCGATCTCGTCCGGAAGCTCGTTGACACATACGCCGACCACGCGGACCCGGAGAAGTCGAATGCTCTTTCGTCGTCGTTGAAGCACCTCGACAGGGCGGTTCGACGACAGTCCGCCGGAGAAGGCTCCGAGTCGGAGCGAGACGTGGTGTCGGCTGTTCGTGACCTCAGGGAGCTTCGTCCAATCGCCCGCGAAGCCCGAACCAAGGCTCGGTCGATGCTTCAGCGGCTTGCGAACGAGATCCTGGCATCCAGTCCCGCTGCCGTGAATCAGATACTCAGTGAGATCCAAATTCGCGAGGATACGCCGCCAAGCGTCGGTCCAGAGCTGCAGGCGCGTGATGCCGTTGCGCGTGCTGCACGCTCGCAGGCACTCGCGTCCGTGAGACCAGGAGCGAAAGCGAAATCCGCTGCTCCTTCGACGGCTCGGGACCTGGTGCGTGATTACGCGGAGCGAAGCGTGGACGCGCAAGGGCGGATGAGAACGGCCGGGATGCTGCTCGAGCTTCGATCGTCTCTCGACCTCCTGACGATGGACTTTGACTCCCTGCTCAAGTCGATTCCGGCGCACTACGCAGCTTTTCGAGGGGGAGACGCCGCATACCAGACCGCGGGCTTCGCGAAGCTGATCGACGACGTGAAACTCGGCGAGGACGAGCTAGACCTGCTGGTTCACGTGATGCTGCGCCTGGTGCGCGAGATCCTGCGAGTCGAACCGGAGTGGCTCGTGGGTGACAGCAAGGTGGAAATCATCGAGCGGGTCAAGGGCTGGTACCGCGCACACGTGGCGATCGACGAGGCAACGGACTTCTCTCTCCTGCAGGTCGGCGCCATGATAAGCCTTGCGCATCCGGACGGAGGCTCGGTGATGCTTGCGGGCGACCTGATGCAGCGAATCACGGGCCATGGGATCACCGATTGGGCCCACTGCAACCTCGTATCGCCGGAGATGGCCACGCACGAGCTCAAGCGCCCGTACCGGCACAGTCCGGTACTCCAATCCGTCGCCGCGAAACTGTATGCGTCAGGAGCTGGAAAGGAGCTCGAATGGATTGTCGACGAGGCCGGTGACGATCCCAGGCCTCTTCGCTTCACGTCCACCGACCGCGAGGCGACTGGGCGCTGGATTGCCGACCGCATCTCGGAGATATACCGAATCCACCAGCGGCGAATGGTCTCGGTAGCGGTCTTCGTCGCAGAGGAATCGCACATCCAGGAAGCTCGGGAGCTGCTCGAAGATCCGCTCAGCGAGCAGTCGATCGATGTGGAGGAATGTCCCCTCGGCAGGATTCTCGGCGACGGGAGCCGAGTCCGGATCTTCAGCGTCCAGTCGATCAAGGGCCTCGAGTTCGAGGCCGTTTTCTTTCTCGACATCGACCGGCTGGCGAACGTCAATCCGGATCTCGTGGACAAGTACCTCTATGTGGGCCTCACGCGCGCCGGCCGGTTCCTCGCGGTTACGAGCGAGGGGGAGTTTCCTGAAAAGCTGAAGCCGATTCTCGACGAGTTCGACGAGGGAACGTGGGAGTCCTTCGTCTCGCTGGACAAGTAGCTGGTCAATGTTCGCAACAGGCGTCTTCAGTCAACGGGGACGTAGAGACCAACAAATGTGCAATGCATGGAATCATTCCGCCGGCTGTACGTGCGGTTGGGGCGGCGAAGGTCATCTTGGATCAAGCTCTGGAGGCAACTTCGGGTATTACACCGCCCCTGCCCCATTACGTTCGTGGGACCTGGAACGCGATACCGGAACGCTATCGCACCGGACGGCATGCTGGTGGTGCGGCGCCCCTGTTTTCTTTCATCGAAGCGAGACCGGCGGGTGTGTGCTGTTCGATGAGCTAAGGCCGCCGTGGCCAGTTCATTCTTGCTGGCAGATTCACTCCAGTGACCGGGCCACTGGACTCTCCAGGGTCGAGAAGGAGCTTGCCGAGCTCAGCTACACGGGGAAGTACTACAAGGCGACTGCACTCTGGCGAGTAGTCCCGGATCGCAAGGGGAACTTGGTTGGCGTGAACGGCTTCGTTTCGGACAACCACTTCTGCTATCTCCCGTCGCGCCGTCAGTATTTGCCCGCAAGCCGTACGGGGCGCGCGGGGGCAGTCATTCGAATTGAGGTGTTGTCTTCAAATCAAACTGTGTTTCCATTCCATGTTCCGGAAGGCGTGGCACAACAAATCAACAATTTCGACGCTGTTAGTGTGCGTGGCCGCTGGCACAAACGAAGGGGTCGGTGGTTGCTGCTTGCTACTCATTTCACTGTCTGGAGAGCCGGGGAAGCTAACGGAATCCACTGGAAGCCATTTCCCGACAATGTCGTTGTGTCTTGCAGCCACTGTGGCATTCGAATGAAGGAGAAGGACGTTTGGGGACTTGACCCTGACTACGCGGTGGAATGCGGCGCGTGCGGCGCGGCCAGGGGGCGCCTTAGTTCCGACGAGTTCAAGTCATTGTGCCGGCGGGTTGTAAAGGAGGATCGGCGAAGAACTCGCGCCTCGGCGTGACGTCGAAGGTGGAATGCGAAGTCTGGAATATCGGCAGGCTTCGCACTCTCTCGCAAGCAAGGTTGATTGCTTAGTTCGGACCGCATACCGTCGATTGGCTACTTGCCACGTAGCCAATCGCGGGACTTGCATAGTCGAAGGCCGAACATCGTGCGAATCGCCGCGAGCGACTTCTTTCATTCACAACCGCGACTTGATTCGCTCCGTGATGACTGTGACGAACCGATCGTCGCGAACCAGGTCTTCGCCCGGATAGGACGCGAGGTCGCCCGGTAAGTATCTGCAGGCCGCAGGTCGCCTTCTTGCCTCGCGAAGGATCGGCGTCCAAGGCACAAACTCTCACCCGTACCATCACTTCTGGGGCATGCTATACGGGCAATTCACACTCGCTCCATTTCGGCGGCTGGCGTAGCACGCCGCGGACGTCGACGAACCGACCAATTCCACACTGAACCTATGACCAGACGAATCGATAGAGACGATGCAGTGGCATGCGGCGACTTCCTCGACCGGCTTCTCCCCGATCCTGACGTTCGCGCCACCGTGCTTTCTTTCATGGCCCAGTCCGTCCTCGCCGCGCACGAGGCCGGACCGTCGACCTGGCACTCCTCCATCTATCGAGGCAGATCAGTCCTCCTCAACGTCAGTCACTGCTACATGCTGGCCATTGAGAGGGAAGCGTTCTACGTCGTCGTCAACATCGATCACGTGACCGATGACCTATCTACAGAACTTGGCGAGCGGCTGAATTCGGCTAAGTCCTTCGTGACAATCCCTAAGGGGCGCGTCGTCACCCTTCGTTACGAAGAAGTGGATGAGTTTCTGCCACTGCTCGTGCAGGCGCACCTTGCGGTCGTCGCGGTGGCCGGGCCGATGTTCATACGAACACCGAACGCCGCCAATCATTATTCGGGCGTGATCGACGCGATCAGCTCGAGGACCGGCATCGAGCTGCCCGACCCCGAATACTTCGATCGCGCGTCGAGTGGCTCAGCGGGATCAGTCGACTCACGATTCGACGAGCTCGGGAATCTCTATGACGAGTTCGTCACTTCGTTTGCAATGGAGTCGATCGGAATTGCACACGCGCAGATGTACGTGCAGGGCCGCGACTCGGCCGAGGCGAATTTCGGCGAGCTCTGCCGCGCAGCCGACGCGGGCGAGGATGTCGTCGATCGCGTGCTCATCCACCTGCTCCCGCATGCGAAGACCAAGGGCAACCTCGCGAAGGGCGCGTGGATTCACGTCGCGCCCGCCATCACCAAGGACGCCAAAGCCCTGTTCGAAGGCGCCGGATGGGCGAAAGCCGAGGACTGGCCCGCGATCACGGCCGGGTTGCTCGCGTTCGTCCGTCGATGCGTCGAATCTCCGGATCAGGTTGGCGCGGCTGTCGCCGCGTTTTCACAGAAGGGTCTCCAGGCAGGGATGGTGACGCCGATCCTCAATGCGCTGAGGCCCGACGCCTTCCTCATCAGCAACAAGAAGTCGTGCGCGCTCGTGAGTTTCCTTAGCGGCGCGAAGCACACGACGTCGCTCTCCGGCTACCCGGCGCTGAACGCCGCGGGATTCGCCGAGATCGAGCGACTCCGGCCGATGTTCGCCGCCCACGACCGCCCCGAGAGGATGACCGACTCGGACCTGTTCGACATGTTCGGGCACTGGCTGGTGGCGGTCCGCAAGTTCGCATTCGGCAAGCAGCCGGCCGGAGCGGCCGCGGCTGCGCACGGCGTGACGACGTCGTGGCTCTTCCAGTGCAATCCGAAGATCTACGACCTGCGAGCGGCGCTCCGCGAGCTGCCTGCGATCACTTGGGTGGTTCGCCAACACAAGGCGGACATCGCCGAAGGGCACACCGCCTTCCTTTGGGAGTCGGGGCCGAACGCCGGAATCCTTGCCCGCGGCCGGATCGCTGCTCCTCCGTTGACGCGCGTCGACCAGAGCGCCGACGAGAAGTTCATGCTCGAGCCCGGCCAGTTCAAGAGCACGGAGCTATTCGTCCCCGTCGAAATCGAACATGTCTACCGCCCTCCCGTAAGCCGTGCCGCGCTCAGGCGTAATTCGAACCTCGCGGGTCTCAGCATCCTCAACGCTTCTCAGGGAACGAATTTCCCGGTGACGGACGCCGAAGCGGAGGCGTTGCTCGAACTCGAGGCGCCCGAGGACGCCCGGTTCTGGAGCGTTTCGACGCCCGCGAAGCGATGGACCGAGTTCCATGACGGCGGGTTCGTGGCCGTGGCCTGGCCGGAAATCGGCGACATCTCGGGGATGACGCGCGAGGAGTTCGACCGCGCGCTCGACCGGGCGGCCGTCGCGAACCCGGGCGATTATGGACACACCGGCGCGGCCCAGATGTGGACGTTTGCGTCGATCGTGCCGGGAGACCGTATCGTCGCCAGCAGCGGCCCGGACGTCGCGCTCGGCATCGGGACCGTGATCGGACCGTACGCGTACGTCGACTCGTCACCTCATGCCCACCGGCTCGCCGTGCGATGGGACGACGTCCAGGCGCGTCGACACGCGAGCGATCCGAAGTGGCAGCGGCTCGTCGCCGAGTTGACGCCCGAAGAGTTCGACGAGGCAGCCGGATCACCGCCGATCGCGCCTGCGCAGGATCTCGACGACGAGGTGGAGCCCGGTGTGACGGTTCCCGAGCTCGTCGAGGTAGACGAGCCCGCCGTTCCGATCGAACCGAATGAGGTCATCGACCTCGAAGACGTCGCAGTTGCGACCGCATTCGATCCGGAACTGCTCGAGCGGTGGGTCCGCGCAATCCATCGGAAGGGTCAGGCCGTGTTGTACGGACCGCCGGGGACCGGAAAGACGTTCGTCGCGGACTGGTTGGCGCGTCATCTCGCCGGTGGCGGCTACGGCACGATCGAGACCGTCCAGTTCCATCCGGCATATTCGTACGAGGAGTTCATGGCGGGCATCCGTCCGCGAACACGACCGGACGGCAGCCTCGAATACGCGCTCGAGGACGGCTTCTTCGTGCGCTTCTGCGATCGGGCGCGCAAGCTCAGAGGCACGAGCGTCCTCATCATCGACGAGCTGAACCGCGCCAACCTGCCGCGCGTCTTCGGCGAGCTGATGTACCTGCTCGAGTATCGCGACAAGGACGTCGCGATCGCCGGCAGCCGGCGGTTCTCGATCCCCGACAACGTCCGGATCATCGGCACGATGAACACGGCGGACCGGTCAATCGCGCTCGTCGATCACGCGCTTCGAAGGCGGTTCGCGTTTCTCGGACTTTGGCCCAACTACGATGTGTTGCGGAACCTCCCGTCGACGTCCGGTATCGACGTCGAAGGCCTTATCGGTGTGCTCAAGAAGCTGAACTCGGCAATTGATGATCCGCATTACGAGGTCGGTATCTCATTCTTCTGCGGGGCGGATCTTGCGGCATCCATGGCCGACATCTGGCAGATGGAGATCGAGCCCTACATCGAGGAGTACTTCTTCGACCGGCGCAGTCTCCTCGGGGAGTACCGGTGGGAGAAGGTGGAGGCCCGGATCTTCGGCAAGGGCTCGGGCGACGGATGATTCTCGAGCTCACCGAATATGACGCCGGAGCGTTTCCGCGCGAGAGGATATCGCGCGAGATCGAGGCTGCGCTCTACAGCGAGTACCGCACGGTGATCGACGTGAAGGCACCGTCGCTGCAGACCGAATATCGATGGCTGCTCACGTCGCTCGGTTGGGTCGGGTTCATTCCGTTGCTTCCGCATGTCGGAATCTCGCTGCGGCCGAAGACGCCGATCGGCAACGTATTCCGGATGCTCGAATACGCCTACATGCTCGACAGCTTCAAGCTGCTCGACGGGACGTTTCATGCCGCGACCCTCGCGGAGTTCTATGAGCAACTGGCGAACATTCTGGCGCAGCGGATTCTGGATCGTGGACGCAAGGGCTTTCAGCGGAACTACGAGCCCGAGACGGACCAGCTTGCGTTCGTGCGTGGCCGGATGGACGTCGGCCTCGCCATCCGGGCGCCGTGGAAGGTGAAGCCGACGTGCCACTTTCACGAACACACGGCCGATACGGAGGACAACCGGATCCTCGCGTGGACGATGTTCGCGGTCGCGCGAAGCGGGTTGTGCTCCGAGCGCGTGCTGCCGACCGTGCGGCGCGCGTACCGGCAGCTGGCGGGGATGGTGACGGTCGAGCCGCAGGCGGCGCGAATCTGCTCGGGGCGGCACTACACACGGCTCAGCGACGACTACCGGCCGCTGCACATGCTCTGCAGGTTCTTCCTTGAGAACACGGGTCCGACGCACGACGCGGGCGACCGGGCGATGATTCCCTTCCTCGTGAACATGAACTGGCTGTTTGAGAAGTTCGTCGCGGAGTGGATGAAGAAGCACCTGCCAGCGCGGTTCGAGCTGAAGGCGCAGGAGGCGGTGACCGTCTCGGAGGAAGCCGGGCTCAGGTTCAATCTCGATCTCACGCTCTACGATCGGGCCTCGGGAGCGCCAGTCGCCGTGCTCGACACGAAGTACAAGACCGCGGAATCGGTCGGCAATCAGGACTTCTACCAGATCGTGACCTACGCGAAAGCGAAGGGCGCGCCGCTTGCGGTGCTCGTCTACCCGACGCCGCTCGCAATGCCTCTGGATCTCAAGATCGGCGACACGCGCGTCCGCGGTCTGACGTTCCCCCTCGTCGGCGATCTCGAAGCAGACGGCCAGGCGTTTCTCGACCGGCTGCTGGGTTGTCCGGAGGTTGATGGGAATCTGAATCCGGCGTAGCGGCAAATGCGATTGTTTTCGGCGTTACCTAGTTCGAACTCGGCTTCAACTCGAGACTTCGTAAACTGAGTCCATAAACCAGATACTCCCTGGAGGTACGCACGATGCATCTAGTCGGATACCACAACACCGATAAGATGGGATTCTCATTTCTGGAGTCACCTAATCGATTCGCGTTCCTCACTTCAAAGCGAGTAGACCAACTGGTCGGTGCAATCGTGTGGGCAATAGCCGGGGAGGGAAAGCCGCGCGTGTACGCACTCGGCGCACGCTTCGTGGTTGACGAGGCGGGTGCCGTGGAAGGTCACGACATCAACGTACTTCGAGGAACTTCAGGTGACGTCTTCGAGCCAATGATTCCATTGAATGACCTGCCGTGGTTCGCTGCCTTTCGAAGAAGTCAGAGCAACTTCAGTCTCGGCCTTCAGCCAATCGCTCACGAGTTCGTAGTTGAACTCGAATCTCTGGTCAGTGAACTGCTGCACGGTGATGGTCTTCCGACCGCGGACGCTTACGTTCAGGCATTCTCGGAAATTCGCGAGAGGCTATCGGAGTCACAACTTAGAATGCTCCGGGCACACTTTGAGTCACCGAATCATCAGCTGACCACTCGCCAACTTGCTGCTGCAGCGGGTTTCTCCACCCACTCCCCGGTCAATAGTCAATATGGCAGATTGGGCACAATGCTGCGCGATGCAACTGGTTGGCACGGAATCGGGCAGAAGTCCTACGTCTTGGCGTGGTTCAATACTCCACCCGGTGGCGAATGCATATGGACACTGCACCCGCCTGTCGTCGCGGCACTTGGACAACTCGACTGGATCGCAGTGTCGACCCCTCAGATATGGCCGGCCTTCCGGCTCGCTGAAGAGCTCGCTGCCAAGCCTCTTGTCGAAGGCGCTTCGGACACGGTAATTGTCAATGCGTACGAACGAAACGCCGCGGCCCGTGTGGCGTGCATTGGACATTTCGGAGCCACCTGTGCGGTCTGCACGTTCAATTTCGAGCAGTTGTACGGCCCAGTCGGTGCCGGATTTATCCACGTCCACCACCTCGTCCCTCTGTCGGAGGTCGGCGAATCCTATGTCGTTGATCCAATCAAGCATCTGCGGCCAGTGTGTCCAAACTGCCACGCCATCATTCATCGAAAGGAGCCGCCGTTCACTCTCGACGAGGTACGAGCGCTAATTGGTGTGACGTCAAAGACCCAGAGCTGATGAGAGACGCTGCTTCGGTTGCATCCGGGCGAAGTCTGTCTTCTTAGATCCGGACATTGGTACGTCACAACAGCAAACCTATAAGGAACGCTGGGCGAGGCTCGAACCAGAACCGTGGTCGATAGCGACCGGGTTGACATCTGATCGGACCATCTGGCGATTCATTACCACCCGATCGCTGTCGCTCACGGCTCTGACCAGGTGCTCACGACGAGTGCTGTTTTCGGAAGTATCCGCGTGCAAGTTCGACCGTGGAGCTCGGCCGACTGACCTCTGCTATTCAATTGGCTCTTCGGCGATAGTTAGTGACCTGACGGCAAGAGTGCGTGACGGGGTGCGGCCTGGCGTACCGGTGCGGGGTGCTTGAACGAATTGGGTCTGGACAAGTCGGTCGAAACGGGGTA
>JAJTWZ010000049.1 GCA_021463145.1 Blastocatellia bacterium
TAGCCGGGGGTCACGGCGATGAGCGAAGCGATACGCCGTGACCCCCGGTCCGCCCACCCACATCGTCCCGACCGCGGAGCGGTCGCACCCAACGGCGAAAGTGTGCGCATTGCAGGCAAGTCGAAACGATCCCGATGTGGTCGACGGGAGTGACGGTGCGACCGCTCCGCGGTCGGCGCGTTTGGGCGGGCGAATCCGAGGGTCGCGCCGCAGCTCGTTGCACTCGCCGCGCGCGACCCACGGCTGCTATGAAACACGGCCGTGCGCTGACGCCTGCACCCCGCCCGTTTCATCCCAGGGGGTACGCCGCAGGCGTGTGGGGAACTATTACATCGACCGCTCCGTGGTCGCAGAGGATAGCCGAGTGTACGGGTACAGCCTGTGCGGCCGAGACGGCCGTCTCTCGAGAAACTCCCCTCTCAGCTCTTGATTCCAGGTTCTGCGGACTCCAAGTTTCACCCTGCCCTGTCAGTGCGAAGCCTTGGGATGAGCTCCGCCGGGCCGGCGGCGCATTGACCGGGTGTCGTGCTCACACGTCATCGACCTGCGGGGGTCTGGATTCAGCGGGAGCCCGCGCGGGGCGGGACGCCGCGCGCAACGTGGCGTGCGCGAGATTCGACGCAGCGCGCGAGGCGGAATGTCAACCTTGTACGGACGGTCTCCGGGTACGACTTTCCGGATGAGCGGACCGGTGTGCGGGCGAGCCATACCTATCTGCGCGCCCGCTTCAATGGCTCGAGATCCGCGATGCTCCCGCCACTTCACTTCCGCCGGCATTGGCGGTACCGTGGGCTTGGAGTACGACAATGAGCATTCCCCGACTCGTCGCCGTGTGCGCCGCCTTCCTCGCTGCCGGTCAGATAGCGTTCTACTCTCCCCGTCTGCCCCGAACCGTCGCCTCACAGTTCGACCTTGCGGGGAATCCGAGCACGTGGACGTCGAAGCAGTCTTTCATCGTGGTATATGGGGCGATGGTCACGCTGTTCGTCGTCCTCGCGTTCGCGGTTGGCATCCTGATCGACCGGATTCCGGCTTCGATGATCAACATTCCAAACCGCTCGTACTGGTTCTCAGGCGATCGTGAGGCCGAGGCACGCAAGGATCTCTCCAACTTCGTGCTCTGGTTGTTCGCGGCCATTCTCGTGCTTCTCGTACTGACGTTCGAGCTCGTTTTCGAGGCAAATGCCGGCTTCGCCAGAAACCTGGCGATGTCGTGGTTCTGGCCGATTCTCCTGGCCTTTTGCGTGTTCTTCGTCGGCTGGCTGGCGAAGCTATACGCGCGCTTCCGGCTACCGGACGAAGGAATTCGCTAGGACGTGTCCTTGAACTTCCGCAGCCGCTAGATGCTGCCTGCCCGATCGCCGGAGAACTCGACCTCAGGCTACCCACTCAAGCTGGCGAGGAGCCCGATTCTTCCAATGACCCGGTTAACGTTTGCGCTCGTATCCCGTCTTAAGAGCCGTGGGTGAAGCAATGGAGGCCGAGGCGACTTGTGAACTGTACGTCGTGCCACGCGACAGGCGGCCGGCCGTGAGCCGCGCCGCCGTCGAGCGCAGCGCCGGGGCCGAGATCGTCGAATCGGTTCGCGCTGGCGACCGCGACGCCTTCGGGCGTCTCTACAGGCTCTTTTCGCCCCTCGTTCACGGGGTTCTTCTCTCGCGGGTGCCGGTCGACGATGTCGACGATCTCGTCCACGACGTCTTCCTGACCGCCCTGAACAGGCTGGATGCGCTTCGCGACGCCGGTGCGTTCGGGCCGTGGGTGGCCACCATCGCGCGCAACCGGGCGATGGATTTCCACCGCCACCGGCCCCGCGAAGAGGAACTCACGGACGAAATTGCGGCCAGTGGGTCGGCGGCTACCGGCAGCGAGGCCGCCCGGGCGCTGGCGGCGATCCGGGCGTTGCCGGAGGCGTACAGCGAGACGTTGGTTCTTCGACTTGTGGAAGGTCTCACAGGGCCCGAGATCGCGGAACGTACCGGGCTGACACCCGCCTCGGTTCGGGTGAACCTGCATCGCGGTATGAAGCTGTTGCGCGAGCGGCTTCAACTCGGGGGTATCGAGGCATGAACAGGGATTCGTATCTTTGGGACGGAACCGGTGAGCCCGATGAGGCCGTCGAGCAACTCGAACTGGTGCTCGGCGCCTACCGCTCGGACGCCGGTATTCCCGACGACTCGTACCTCTGGAACGGCTCGGGGACGCCGGATGCCGATGTCGTCGTTCTCGAACGGCAACTTGCCGAATTCCGGTCGATTGCGACGGTACCCGACATAGAGTTGCCGGCGCCGGACCGGGCCAGGCAGCCCGCCTCGCCCGTCCCCTTGAGGTCACGGTCGCTTGCGATAAGGCTCCTGCCTTTCGCCGCCGGATTCGGCGCCATCGTGCTCTCGATCACGGGAATCTGGCTCGCATCGCTCGGACCATCTGCGCCGTCGTCGGCATCGGCACCTAACCGGCCGTCAGACTCTCCGGTGGCAGCGCCTGCCGCTCCCGTCGATTCCGGGTCATCCCCGCCTGCGCCACCTCCGGTCGCGGTTGCTAACTCGAAGGCCGCGCCGGATCGGCGAGCCACCGCGCGACGGGTTGCAGACGGCGCGTCGTCAACCGAACCCGCCCCGCCGGTCCTGCCGGTTCCGGATCGGACGGCTTCCGATGCGGCGCGCCGCGATACCAGCAATATGGACGTGACGACGGCATTGCACCTCGAACAGGCGCAGATACTGCTCCGATCGTTCCGCAACGCCGCTCCAGACGATTCGGCGGGCCTCGCTTACGAGATCCGGCGATCGCGCGAGTTGCTGACGCGCAACGTCGTCCTGCGCCGCTCGGCGGCAGGTGAGCGCAACGTCGCGGCCTACTCGGTGCTTTCGGACGTCGAGCCTTACCTGCTCGACATTGCCAATCTCGACCCGCGCGCGCCGCGCCGCGACGTTCGTGAGATCCAGCAACGCGTCGAGCGCTCCGCCATTGTGGCGGGAGTTCAACTCTACGCACGTTCCGGCCCCGTTTCGGGCTATTGAAACCGGCACTCGCGCTTCGGCGCGGACACCTCGATTGAATTGGATGAACCCATGAGTACCTGCACTATTCTTCTCAAAGCACCACGTCGCCGGATCGGCGCCGGTTGGATTTGCGGCGTCATTGCCGCCCTGTTCCTCGTTCCGGTCGTGACGGCGACTTCGCAGACCGACGGCTCCGCCGAGGCGGAACGGAAAGCCATCGCCGAAGCACGCGATGCGATGGGACGCAACGATTGGGGGGCGGCGGTAGACCGGCTGCGCGCGAGTATGGAACGCTTTCCGACAGGGGCGCAGATGGACGCATCGCTCTACTGGTACGCGTTCTCCCTCAAGAAGCTAGGCCGTTCCAAGCAGTCTCTCGAGGCCGTGACACGCCTTCTCTCCGAATTCAAGGATTCGCAGTGGGCAAAGGACGCACGGGCGCTCGCGATCGAGCTTGGGTCGAGCGGATTCGACGATCCCGAAATCCGGCGCTCCGACGACGACGACCTGAAGATAATTGCTCTTCAAGGGCTCTTCGACACCAATCCACAGCGCGCGCTGACGATTGCCACCGGGCTGGTGAAGCCGGGCTCGAAAGCGTCGCCCGCCCTTCGCGAAGGCGCGCTGATGCTACTCGGTCAGTCGGGCGATCCAGCGGCGATCGACACACTGCTCGACGTGGTGAAGACCGGAGAAACGGTCGGGCTGCGGCGGTCGGCCGTCATCGGACTCTCGCAGAACCTCACCGATCGCCAGGACCGTCCCGCGGATGCGCGAATCGTCGCCGCCCTGCGCGATATTGCGCAATCGTCCACCGACGAGGAGGTTGCCCGAATGGCGGTCTATTCGCTGGCTCACGACGACAGTCCGGCCGGCAGGAAGTTCATCGAGCAGCTCGCCATTTCGGCGAAGATCCAGGACATCCGGCAGCACGCCATTCTCACGATGGGAGGGTACGACGACGACGCATCCGTCGAATCCCTGATCCGGATCTACGACGCGAACGCGGATACCGAAGCCGCGCAGTTCGTCGTCATCGCGCTTTCGAACTCGAGCCGGCCGAAGGCTGCCGAGAAGCTGATGCAGATATTCCGGACGGCGAAAGACGACGATCTGAGGCGCATGGCGATAATCCATCTGTCGAACGACAATCCCGACAAGGCAATCGAGGCACTGTCGGCGGCGTACGCCAGCGAAACATCGGTCGAGGTGAAAAGCGGGATCATCGATGCCATCGCGCAGATAGACGATCCGCGCGCGAAGCGCAAGCTGATCGAGATCGCCCGGACCGAGAAGGTGCACGAGCTCCGCAAGCGCGCAGTGTTCTGGATCGCCGAAAGTGACGATCCCGAGGCCTCGCAGTACCTCGAAGAGCTGATCAAGGCGGGGGACTGATCATGTACGCAAGAATCGCAGCAATCTTCATGCTGATGCCGCTGGCGATGTTCGACGGCGCGCTTCCCGATCAGGACGGACCGGTATCGAGCGCATCCAGCCGGCCGCGGGCCGGTTTCATATCGGTTGACGGCGCGACGCTTGCCACGCGTATCGAGCTGGCCACGGCGAAAGGGCGCTCGGCGAGCCCGGGCGCGCCATTCTGGGTCGCGTACGGATTCGACGTCCGGCACGGCGTTGCCGTGGACTTCGAGATGCGAAGCGTCAACGGCGTAACGACGTTCGAAGGCCTGACAATTCAGGAGAACTCCGCAGCCGAAACACCACACGTCGGGATTTTCATGCTCTACGAGCCGGGAGTCTCGCGTCCGTCGCGCGTAGAGATCTACAACCTCGACAGAAATCGGACCTACGGCGGACATCCGGTCTACTGGACGGGATTGGCCGACAGCGGGCAGAGCCTCGATGTGTTGCGCGGACTCATCGCGGGCAGCACTGACGAGGACGTCACTCACCGCGCGGTCGTCGCGATCGGACTGCACGCGGACCCGCGTGTAGCCGACATCCTCGAATCGATAGTCCTGGGGTGAATCGGTGGACAGTATGGACGGGCCGTGCGGGGAACTGGCAGGAGCGAGTCCCGAAACTGAATTTGTCCAATGAAAACTCCTGTGACTGCTCCGCAGGCCTTCCGAGGACGGCCAGGCAGCACTCACGATGTATGCTTCCGTGGTGGACAGCATCGAGGAGCGCTGCGGTTGCGGCCACGACAGGGCGCACCCGATGGTACGGCCCGAGAAGTCGTATTCGTTCTGGGGACAGATTGCGTTCGGCCTGTTCTATACCCCGCTGCCAATCGCGATCCGGTTTCGTTGCGGAAAGTGCAGGGCCGTTGTCGGCGCGATCGACGAGCCCGAGCTGATGCAGAAGTTCCGCTACCGCGAACCGAAGCCGGAGGAACGGTAGTGCGTCCCGGCGGAATCGAAGACGATGACTGGGACGAGGACAACCCGTTCGGCGATACGGTGGATTTTCCCGTCCGGGACGAACTGGACCTGCACGGGCTGCCGCCGAAACTCATTCCCGAACTTGTCGCGTCGTACCTCGAAGAGGCGCGTAAGCGCGGGTTCGCCATCGTACGGATCGTGCACGGGAAGGGCGAGGGAGTGCAGCGTGCGATAGTTCGAAAAGTGCTCGACAGGACACCGTTCGTCGGGGAGTACGAAGACGCGCCCGCCGACCGCGGTGGATGGGGCGCCACGATGGTGCGGATCGACGAGTAGGCCGAGATCCGGTCCCCCGCGCCCGGGTCTCCGCCAAACCTCGCCGCCGCCGTCCCTCACTTCTCCACGTACAGCTTCTCCCAGAACGCGTCGTATTCGCCTTTCGTCATCTCACGCTTCAGGTCGAAAACGTAGCTCTTCCCGTCCGTCCATCGCTTGGGCTCGAACGTGGCGATCTCGAACCCGTATCGGCCGAGGCGCGATATGTCCCTGATGTCGCCGTAACGCCAGAACCGGGAGTGATCGCTTTCGCCGCTCAGGTACTGGACGCTGTTTTCGAAAACCCTCAGGACGCCGGACTCGCCGCCCGACACGTGCTTGTGGAACACGGGGATCTCGAACAGTAGCTCGCCAGGGGACGGCTCGTCTCCCGGCAGGACGGTCGTCGCGATCGAACGGTCGAATCGCGCCATGACGCTGCGCACCAGTTCCGGCTTCACCTCGCCGTCGACGAGCCGGAAGTTGTATCTCCGCTCCGTGCCGGCGCGGATCGCCTTCGGGCCCTGCGAGAACGGAACGTGATTCGGAAGTATGGGCACTCTTGCCGCCTCGTAGACGTGGACCGAGATCCTGCCCTGACGGAACTCGATCCGCCGGATGTCCGAATCCAGCCACGTCCGGTCGTCGTTCGATTCTCCGCCATCCCCCCGGAACTCGATGCCGGTCGCAGTGATCCGCAGTTCGCCGGGTCCTGACCCCATCACGTGATCGTGACGGACCTTGAAGGCGGCGAGCGGCTCGGCGGAGTCCTGGACGCGTGCAGCCGCGGTCAAGGTCCCGGTAAAGGCCACGAGTAGGAACACTGCAATCACGCAAGGTAGCTTCATGCCTCATCTCCCAAATCATTCGGACGTGTCGAGCCGTCTGGCCGCGGCGAGCACGGCGGGAACATAGTCGACCGTCTCGCGCGGCAGCGCCCCGCGTTCGGCGAGCACCCAGAAATCGCTGACGCCAACACGACGGATGGCCTTCGCAACGCGGCCTTCGCCTGCGTTGTAGGCAGCGATGGCGAGCGGCCAGTCGCCAAACAGCGCGTAGAGCCGCCGCAGGTAACGCGCCGCAGCGCGAGTAGATTTCTCGGGATGCTGGCGTTCGTCGAACTCGGCGGTCTGCACGAGCCCGAATCGCGAGCCGGTCGCGGGAATGAACTGCCAGATCCCCACCGCGCCCTTTGGAGACCGGGCCGCGGGGTTGTATCCGCTCTCGACGAGTCCGACGCTCAACAGCCAATCGGGAACGCCCTCTTCCCGGAACACTCGCAGCATCATCGGACGGTAGGCAGTGAGCCTGGCCCGCGCCGTCGAGATGCGCGACCTGCCGCGCCCGGTAAAGTACCGCTCGACAGCGGCGATCCGGCCGGCCCCGTCCAGGCCGGGAAGCAGTCCCGGCGAGATGTTGCGGCCGTCCAGCGACTCGAGCTCCGACGCGACGCCGGCGAGGTATGCGGACAGGAACGGGTCGGCGCGAATCGCGTCGCCTTCGGGTGCGCCGGAAGCGATTGCAAGGCCGGCCTTACGAAGCAGATCGCGTGCTTCGTCGTGCCGGCCAGCCGCGGCGGCAGCGCGGGCCAGCTTGCGGTACCGGTCCGCTTCGGCGACGAGGCTGGCCGCATCCGCGGCGAGCGCAGCGCGCGCGGCGAAAGCGTCGATTGCGCTGCCGACGTCTTCGGCCCGACGGCTGTCCGCGCCGCCCGTGTCATTGCAAGCGGCCCTTGCATCGGCGCACACCACCCCCGTCGCGACGATCGCGGCGAGCGTCACCGCGCTCCATCTGACTGGCGAAATCGGCCTCACTGCGCCCTCAGAGCCAGTTGCACCTTCTGGCCATTCGCAAACGTCAGCGTAGCGTTCCATTTGCCGGCCATCGAGAATGTCGCCGTCGCGTTGTACCGCCCAGCGGTGGCGGTTTTCGTCACCGACGTCTCGCCGATCATATTCGGCATGCCGGGCATCGGCATCGTCGATGCGGACTGGATTTCGCCGACATCGACAAGTTGGTTATCGGAGGAATTGCGCACTTCGATCACGAACTGGTTGTTGCCGTTCTTGAGTTGTCCGGACTCGCTGAGAAGCGTGACGACGTAGTCACCCGCGTTCTGCTTCTGAATCTCCTTGAGATTCGAGGCCGCACCGCCTCCGCCGCCGCACGCCGCGGAAACGATGGCGATCGCAAGGATGGCCAGAATGGAAAAGACGTTCTTCCGGTTCATTCGATCTCACTCCTGTCGGTTGTGGCGAGCTCGGGCTCGCGTTGGTTGAGGTCGCCGGAGGTTGGCTCGGCGGTTGCGGCGTCGCGCGCGATCTCGCGCTCGCGAAGCCAGGAGAAAATGACTGGCGTGACTACGAGCACGTGAAGAAGAGACGAAACCATCCCGCCCAGCACGGGCGTTGCGAGCGGCTTCATCACTTCGGCGCCCGTGCGCGAGCTCCACATGATCGGCAGCAGGCCGGCGACGATCGTCGACACGGTCATTACTTTGGGCCTGAGGCGAAGCAGCGCGCCTTCAATGACGGCTTCTCTCAGTCCCGCCTTGGTCAGCAGTCCGCCGAGTTGCTCACGCTTTCTTTCGACTGCGTCTTCCAGATACACGACCATCACGACGCCGGTCTCGACTGCTGTACCGAACAGCGCGATGAAGCCAACCCACACCGCGACCGAGAAGTTGTAGCCGAGCAGGTAGAGCAGCACGACGCCGCCGGTCAACGCAAATGGCACTGCAAGCAGCACGTGCGCCGCCTCTTTGGCGGAGTGGTAGGTGAAGTAGAGCAGCAGGAAGATGATCGCGAGCGCGATCGGGATGACGAGCTGCAGCCGCTGCCGCGCGCGGATCTGGTTCTCGTACTGCCCGCTCCACTCGACGAAGTAGCCCGACGGAAGCGCTACCGACCGCGCAACCGTCTGCCTTGCCTCGTCGATGAAGGATCCGACGTCGCGGCCTCGCACGTTTAGCAGGACGAGACCGCGAAGCAGTCCGTTCTCGCTGGAAATCATCGCCGGACCGTTGACTACCTTGATGTCGGCAACCTGGCCAAGCGGCACCTGAGTGCCATTCATACCCGAGACGAGCACGTTGCGGATCGCCTCCGGCGTGTCTCGCATCTCGCGCATGTAGCGCACGCGCACGGGAAATCGCTGCCGTCCCTCGATGGTGGTCGTGACGTTGTTGCCGCCGAGCGCGGTTTCGATAACGCCGTTGAGGTCCATCACATTGATGCCGTACCGCGCGATGTCCTGATGACGGGGCGTGATCTCGAGATACGGCACGCCCGAGATCTGTTCGGGATAAACGTCGGCAGCTCCGTGGATGCCTTGAACCACGGTCGCGATCTCTTTCGACTTCTGCTCGAGCGTCTCAAGATCGGATCCGAACACCTTGATGCCCACCTCGGTACGTATGCCCGTGGAGAGCATGTCGATTCGGTTGATGATGGGCTGGGTCCAGATGTTCGTGACGCCGGGCATCTGCAGTGCCGCGTCCATTTCCGAAATCAGCGCATCTTTGGTCAGGCCGGGCCGCCATTCGGTCTCGGGCTTCAGGTTGATGACCGTCTCGTTCATGTTGACGGGCGACGGATCGGTCGCGGTCTCCGCCCGGCCCACCTTTCCGACTACCGATTCGACCTCGGGGAAGCGCGCGATGATCTCGTCCTGCTTGGCGATGATCTCCTTTGCGCGCGTCATCGAGATCGACGAATCGGTTACGGGCATGTACATCAGCGTGCCCTCGTTGAGCGGCGGCATGAACTCCGATCCGATACCGCTCGCGAGGTACAGTGCGCCGGCGAAGAGCGAGATGGCGATTCCAAGTGTGACCACCCGGCGACGCAATGCGAAGTTGAGGACTGGCCGGTAGATTCCGATAAGCCCCCGCATGACGAGGTTGTCGTTCTCGTTGTGAATGCGGCCGCGAACCAGTAGCGTGCAGAGAGCCGGCACGAGCGTGACGGCCAGGATCGTCGCGCCGACCATCGCGAACGTCTTGGTGTACGCGAGCGGGTGGAACATCTTGCCTTCCTGCCCGGTGAGCGCGAATACGGGCACGAAAGCGAGCACGATTATCGCCATCGAGTAGAAGATCGGCCGTCCAACGAGCTTCGAAGCGGCCAGCACTACTTCGGATACGTTCTTTTCGTAGCCGGGCGTCTTCTCCGCGAACCGCATTGCGTTCTCGGTGACCACGATGCCGGCATCGACGAGCACACCGATCGCAATCGCGATGCCTCCGAGGCTCATGATGTTCGAACTGATGCCCGCGTAATGCATGAAAAGGAACGAGATCAGGATCGCGAGCGGAAGCGGAATCGTCACGATCAGGATCGAGCGGAAATGCCACAGAAAGATGATGTGGGCGAGCGTGACGAGCAGAATTTCCTCGATGAGGGCGTGCTCGAGCGTATCGACTGCCCGGGTGATCAGGTCGGTCCGGTCATAGAAGGGAACGATGGAGACGCCTTCGGGCAGGCCGGCCTGAAGGTCGCCGATCTTTGCCTTGACGCGGTCGATGACAGCCTGGGTGTTCTCGCCGAACCGGATGATGACGACACCGCCGACGGCCGCGGTGCCCGCCTTGTCGAGCGCTCCCTGGCGAAAGTCCGGACCGGTCGTCACCGACGCGACGTTGCGGACATATATCGGCGTACCGTTGGGAGCCCCGAGCGCGATTGCTTCTATGTCGGCGGTGCTTCCGATGAGTCCGAGACCACGGATGACGAAGTCCTTGCCGTCGCTTTCGATCACCTTGCCGCCGACGTTGGAGTTGGATCGCTCGATCGCGCGCCTCACATCGTCGATCGTCAGTTTGTAGGCGCGCAGCTTGGCCGGGTCCACGTCGACCTGGTATTGGCGGACGTAGCCGCCAACGCTTGCGACCTCCGCCACTCCGGGAACCGAGTTGAGCTGGTAGCGGACGAACCAGTCCTGGATCGATCGCAGTTCGCCGAGGTCGTGGCCCTTGCCCTCGATCGTGTACCAGTAGACCTGGCCCACGCCGGTCGCGTCGGGCCCGAGCATGGGCACGACGCCCTCGGGCATCTGAGACGCCGCGAGGTTCAGCTTCTCGAGCACTCGGGTCCGCGCGAAGTAGAGGTCCGTGTCCTCGTCGAAGATGATGTTGATCATCGAGAAACTGAACGCGGACGCGGAACGCACGACCTTCACGCCGGCCAGTCCCTGCAGGCTCACAGTCAGCGGGTAGGTGACCTGGTCCTCGACCTCCTGCGGCGACCGGCCTGGCCAATCGGTGAAAACGATGATCTGGTTTTCCGATAGGTCGGGGATGGCGTCGATCGGGGTCCGCAGAAGCGCCCAGTACCCCCAGCCGCCAATGGCCAGGTACATGAGGATCACGAGGAACCGGTACCGGATCGACGTCTCTATGAGCCAGTTGATCACGGGTGTACGTGTCCTTCCGGCATGGCAGGCGCCGAACCTCGTGCCGGCTGGGATCCGCCCGCGCCTGCTGCCGGTGAGACCGGAAATTGCTGTTCGACCCGCGCGCGGAGGTCCGTTTCCGAATCGAGCAGGAATTGTATCCGGCGCGCCACGCGGTCACCGGCGGCGAGACCCGAAGTCACGGAGTAGTAGTCGCTGCCTTCGGCACCGGTGTGAATCTCGAGTATCTCGAAGCTGCCATCGCTCCTGCCGATCATCACCAGCTTGCGCGTTCCCGTGTCGAGAACGGCATCGCGCGGGACGACGAGCTCGGGCCGGGCCGCCGTAGCCAGCTTCACGTCGACGAACATTCCGGGCTTGAGCACCGCCCTGGGATTCGACAGTTCGAGCCGCACTCGGGCCGTTCTGGTCTCCGGATCTACCGTGGGAGCGATGAAGGTGACGCGGGCCGTCCGCGGCGCCGTTCCAATCGCGGCGCCTGGAGCGGCAATCTCGCCCGCGGTGCCAATCTTCACGTTCGGAAGGTCCGACTCGAAAACGTCCGCCTCGACCCAGACAGTCGACAGATCCGCGAGCGAGTAGAGTGGCTCGTCGGGAGTGATCCTCATGTTCGGATACGCCTTCCGTTCGGTCACGACGCCCGACGTCTTCGCATACACGGTGAGCGTTCGAAGCGCTTTGCCGGATTTTTCGATCTCGGCGATCTGCTCCGGCGAAACGTCCCATAACTCGAGCCGTCGCCGGGCGGCGGCTGCAAGCGACGGGCCAGAGTCGCGTACGACGTCGAAATCGCTCTTCGCGAAGTCTCGTTCCGCGCGTCGTGCGAGCAGGTACTCTTCCTGCGTCGCGACCAGCTCGGGGCTGTAGAAGCTGAACAGCGGCTGACCGGCCTTAACGTTCTGGCCCTCGAAATCCACGAAGGTCTTCTCGATCCAGCCTTCGACCTTCGAGGTGACGACGCTTCGCCGCCGCTCGTCGGTGGCAATTCGCCCCGTCGTGACGATTCCGCCTTCCGGCGTCCGGACTACGGCTTCCGATGTTTCCAGGCCGAGTTGTTCGGCTATGTCAGGCGCGAGCACGAGCGCGGTGTTGGTGCCCGACTCGTCCGCGGTCTTCATTTCTTCGCCGAGTTGACCGGGTGGCACTGCGGGCGGAGGCGGAGGCACGGTCTCCCAGAACCTGATCGCTCGGCCCGTGGCGGTGTCACGCAGGCCGGGAACAAATGCGAAAGCGAGTACGGCGGTAACTGCGCCGCCAAGCAGGACGACCAGTGCAATCTGCGCGAAGCGGCCCTGACGGCCGGTCTGGTTGTGTGCGTCGTTCATTGCTACCTCGTCAGATCGAGACTCGTTTCGGCCTCGATTGCGGCAAGTGCAGTTGCGTATTGGGTAACCAGTTCGTAGTAGTGCGTCTCGTAGTCGAGCGCCTTGCGCAGAGCGGCCAGCAGCGTCTGGAAATCCACCCCGCCGGTCTGGTAAGCCGACATTGCGCTTTCGAGCGCGAGCACCGACTGGGGAATCAGTCCCTGTTCGTGCAGCTTCAAGAGCCTGGCGGCGGTCGTGGCACGAACGTGGGCGTCGCGTAGCCGGTTACGGACCTGGGCTTCCTGCCACGAAAGCCGCGACTCGGCCGCCGCGAGGTCGGCGGTCCGCTCCGCGATCTGGTAACGCTGCTTCGAAGCGCTCCAGAACGGCAGAGTGAGCGTCACGCCGTAGGAGTAGTAGTCCTCGAACGCCGGGCGATTGTGGTAGGTGAACTCGAAGTTGACCTCAGGGTACTTCGCCTCGCGCTCGGCGAGTCTCAGCCGATGGTTGGCGGCATCGATCGCTCTCCGGCGTTCCGCGAGTTGAGGCGCATTCTGGCGGGAGAGTGCGACGAGTTGATCGAGAGACGGGAAGTCTTCGGCTGTCACCGGCCGCGCGACGGCGAAGATCGGCGTCTCCGGATCGCGGTGGAGAAGGGTGTTGATCATCGACTCGGCTGCCGCACGTTCGGTTTCGAGGGCGCCCTTGCGATCGAGCAGTTCGGTGATCTCGAGCCTCGCATTGATGCCGTCGACCTGCATTGCCTTTCCGACCGCGTAGCGCGCGTCGGCGATACGGGCGAACTTCTCGAGGATGTCCATGTCGCGCTCGACGACGGCAATCCGGCGGTCCAGCGAGTAAAGCTCGATTCCGGCGATCTTGACCTCCGCGGCCAGCTCACGGACACGCGCGTTGTACGCCTCCAGCGCGGCTTCCGCATCGGAGGCCGCGGCCTGACCGCGCAGCCGTCGCACGCCGAACCACGGCAACGCCTGACTGAAGCCAACATACGTTTCGCTGAAGTCGCCTTCGAGTCCCGAGAACGGCAGGGGGTAGTGCTGGGTCATGTTGCCGAATGAGAGCATCGGGTCCGGCAACGCCTTTTCCTGCGGGATCCTGGCGCGCGCAGCGTCCGCATCCCGGCGCATTGCGGTGAGATCCGGATTGCTCTCGAGCGCTTCGCGGACGAGAGCGGATATCGTGACAGCTCCAGACGGATCCGCGACGGCAACAGGCGGTGCGGCCTCAGTCTGGGCCGAGACAAGTTTGGGCGACGAGAGCGCCACGACCAGAAGAACAGCAATGCGTGCGAGAGTGTTCATCGAAGGATCACCTTTCGATGGACCCGGCATTCCGGACGGCATCGGAAGCGGAGCCGGGAGCGGTCAACGAATCTATCCGTCCATCCAGCCAAAGGCCGGACTACGGACCGAAAACGGACACACTTCTCCCGTCGCTAGATGAGAAAGCTGGCTTTTTGAAGAAAGACTTCGGGCGGGTCTTGACTAGCGACTGCCGCCGCGATGGTTTTCAGCGCGACCGGCACCGATGCGGCGCTCGAGCCATCGAGCGAGCAGCCACGTACCGGAGGCACGGACAACTCGAGCGAAGGCGAGGCAGCGGACGATTCGACCGGGCCCGGCGCCGACCGCACCGGGGATTGGCGGCAAGCGGATTGGCAACAGCCGGCCGGTGAGGAAAGGCCGCTTTCCGCGGCGAACGACGCGCAGCAGCAAGGCTCGCCATTGGTTTGCGGGCATACCACCGCGCTCGCCGCAAAAAACAACGCGAGGGAGATGGCGAGCCCGGCGGATGCAAGTCGCGATACCATTGTCGCCAAACTACGACCCAGCATCGACGGCTGTCAAGTACCGGTACCGGGCTCGATACCGATCCGGAAGCCCGGCCCTGGATGCGGGACTCGGGGGCTCGTGAGACTCACGAGCCCCCGAAGAGCAATCCGCACGGCCTGTCAGAACGAGAACCGGGTCGACAGTTCGATCGTCCTGCCGGGAAGCGCCACGTTCGGGATGCCGAAAATCGGCGACGTCAGAACGCCCGTAGGATTGGCGAAATCGGCGTGATTGAGAATGTTCTGAGCCCGGATGCTGAACTGCAGGGAGTAACGGCTGTCGCTGGAGCCGCCACCGAATCCGCCGCCCATTCCGCCGAACCCGCCGCCTCCACGGCCTCCGCCTCCGCGGCCGCCTCCGCCCATGTGGCCACCGCCGCCGCCCGGGCCTCCGCCGCGTGGTCCGCCCCCTCCGGCCACGGTCGGTACGCCGCCGACACCCGCGGACGCAGCGGGCGGCTTCTCCGATTCACGATTGGATCCCCCGAAGCCGAAGGTCTTCGAGATGCTCAGATTCAGGCGCGTAAAGGAAGTGCCCGAAATGGCGTTACGTTCGATCAATTCGGACCCGAAACGCGGAGTGACGTCGACCGCGCCGATCGGCGTGCTGACCAGATCCGTGTCGAACGGCGATCCGACGGCAGGGCGGTCCGTGAAGACCGAATCGCCGTTCAGGTCTCGCCCGATCGTGATGTTGTAGGGCCGGCTCGACCGGTACATGAGGAACGGACTGATGCTCAGTCCCCACGGCCCCTGAATGAAAGTTCCAACATAGATCGAATGGCGCGAATCGTCGCTGGCCCTCCCGAACTCGCTGGACAGATCGTAAGAGTAAGCTGGCTGGGTGCCGGATCCGTCAGTGTCGCCACGCGACCATCCGAGCGCATATGTCAGGAAGAACGTGGCCCGGCCGCCACGCTTGTTGAGCGAAATGCGCAACTGGTTGCGCTGAGTGAACCCGGTGGCTTCGACCTGGAAAATATCGCCGGCTGCGAAACCGTAAGGCCTGGCTCCCGGAATTCCGTTCGCCAGGACCGGCGCGTTGATGTTGCGGGTGCGCAGTTGGTGCACGCCACGAGCCCACAGGTAAACCGCGCTGCCGGTGATGCCATACGGCAGCTGGTGTTCGATGCTGATGGTTCCCTGGATCTGATAGGGGTTGGCAAGAGCCTCGAGCTGCCGCACGCTGGATGGCCGGGCGAAGTTCTGCAGTTCCTCCGCCGTTGGAATTCTCGGGAAGAACAACGGCCGTGGCACGATGATCGAGATCTGACGCTCGCCGTCGAACCGGACCTCATCGAGCGACAGCCCTTCGCTGACGCGCTCGAAGAAGACGCCGAATCCGGCCCTCACGACCGTCGTCGCGACGCCGGCCGAATCCAGGAACGAATATGCGATGCCGAGGCGAGGCGCGAAGTTCAGAGAGTCTCCGGCGTTCGTCTGTTTCTCGTAGCGCAATCCCGCGGATACGGTGAAGTTGGGACGCACTCGCCAGTCGTCCTGCACGAATGCACCGACGTCGAACTGCGTGGTCGAAGCGAACGGCTCGCCACCTGAAATCGTGAACTGCGAAGGCACATACCCGCGAACCCCGTTAAGCACTCGCTGGTACTGCTCGAGACTGGTGATCGAATCACCGCCGGGAATCGGAAGCCCCGACGCATCGCGCTCGACGTCGCCCGCGAAGGTGTAGGTGCCGCCGTAGTTCGAAGTGCCGCGGTCCTCGATACCGATTCCGCGAAGGCGAACGCCGGTTCTCACGGTGTGATTGCCGCGGATGATGTTGAACGTCTGACTGACCTCGAAGCGCTTCTCCGTTCGCTCCGAAAGGCCGGACGACGAATTGGCGAAAAACGAGTCGGACACGACCAATGCCGGTGCGAAGCCGGAGTCCGCGGCCGATGTCGAATGACGCCGGCTAAGCTGCAATCGCGTCTCGGCGATGACGCTGGGCGAAAGGATGATCGTATCCGTCGCGCTCAGTGTCTGGTCGCGGAATTTCGAGGTCACAGCTCGCGATGGCAGTGCAAAGCCACCCACGCCCTGGCCTTCGCGAGTGTCGTCGGCGAAGTCGTACCGGAAAATGAACGTCTGCTTTTCGCCGACCTGCAGGTCGACGCGCGGCGAGATCGAGAAGCGGCGCTCCGGTTGCTGGAAGTTCGCCTGAAAGATCGCCGGGTTCAGCTGGGGATCGAGCACGATTGCCGCGATCGTCTCGTTGTCGTCTTCCTCGCGGCGCTCGACGTCGAGGAAGAACGACATCTTCTTCCCGATCGGGCCGCTGATGTTTCCACCGTACCTCCGCTCCTGCTCGGGAGCGCGAGTGGGAGCGAAGAAGTTGCGTGCGTTGAGAGACTCGTCGTTGAAGTTCGCCGAAACGGAACCCCGGAATCTGTCCGCTCCCGGCTTCGTGAAGATCTCGATGCGCCCGAACCCGATCCGGTCGTACTCGGCCGAGAACGGATTCGAGTTTATCCGGACCTCGCGAATCGACGACTTCGGCGGCATCCTGCCGCCCGAGAATCCGTCGATGTAGAACTGTCCGCCACCGGGACCGGCTCCAGGGCCGGCGAGATCCTGGAGGGCCTGTGCAAGTTCGTCCGGATCGTCCGGCAGCGCTTCGAGGTCCTTTGTCTTCAGGACGATTGCATCGGCGTTCGATGCAGCGTCGATGGACACGCCGGTGTCCGCAACGACGTCGACGGCCTCCGCGACGCCAGCGACCTTCAGGAGCAGCGTCAGAGGTGCGAGCGGCCCACTGCCTACCGTGAACGGCTCAGAAACAGTTGGCTCGAATCCTTCGGTGGCGACACTGATCGTGTACGTGCCGGGAGCGACGTTTCGAAAAGAAAACCTGCCCTGCTCGTCCGTATCCTCGGCCGCCTTCACCGCACCGGTGGCGTCCTTGAGCTCGACCGGCACGGCTACGATGTTCGCGTTCGTTTCGTCCGTCACGCGGCCTGAGACGGTACCTGGGCGCGACTGGCCCAGCGCCGCCGATGGCGCAGCGAGCGCGACAGTCATTGCCGCAACTAATATCCAACCGATCGTTCGAGTCATCTCAATGCGTCCTTCGAGTCACAGGTTTGATTGCGTCATGATCGACAGAATTCAGAATGGGAGACCGCTCCCGCCGAAGTCCGACGGCCAAGTGGGCCCGGACTGTCCGGACTGCCCGGATTGTCCGTTTCGGGGAAGCGCCAGCTTCACGAGTATCCGGACGGCCGCAGCCGATGCCGTGGCCCCGGGTTCGACCACTACGAAACAGAAGTCGCCGACTGCCACGTCACCGATCTGGATCGGCTTCGTTCGCTTGTCGAGCTCCGCGCGGTCGCCGAGGGCAAAGGCAAATCCTCCGGGACCGCGACGCTGCGCGCCATCGGCGGCGGGAGCCGCGGGCGCCGCAGTGGGAGGGGTGACATCCAGCCGGCGGAAGAGCGATTCCTTCGACGCCGACAGCTGCACCGGCCCTTCCCGTGTCTCGACCGTAAGCGCCAGAGCCGCGGAATCGACTGCCGTCACCCGCCCGCGAACCGGCCGCGGAAAAGTCCCCGTAAGCACGGTCACGGCATCGACGCGGCCCGTTGCGGGATCGCGCTCGCCACGAGTCGCAATCTGATTCCCCGCAACTACGTCGGCAAGGTTGATGGCGTCGGAGTTCGCGAGGTCGGTGGATCCGTCCTTCAGCCGCCGCAGCACCGTAGCATCGCTGATAGCCACCGTGAGCGACTCGCCGCGATACGACTCGACCCGGAGGGTTCGCCCGGTGGTGTCGACGGCCTTCACTTCGCCGATCACGCCACGCTTCTGCCAGTCCTCGGCATCGCGGGCGTTTCGCTGCGCGATGGCTTCGGCGTTCATTACCAGCACCTGCCGTGTCGTCACGCTGCCGTCCGCATTCGTAGCACCGCGCGCCCAGACGCGATCGCCGACCTTGAGGTCAGCGAGAGTAACTTTCTCCGCGCCTTCGAGTGACTTCTTTCCGGGTTCGACTAGCAGGAAGTCGGTCGACTTCGTAAGGACCGCCTTCTGTATCGCGCCGGCCGACGACTTTATCGACAGCACGCCATTGGCGGCATCGATAGCGGCGAGGTCGCCGAGCAGGCCGGATGGTTTGACGGCTTCCTGGGCGTTTGCGATCTGAAGGGCCGAAAACGCCGCAATCAGCATCGCGGCAACTGCTTTACGTCGAATCATTTCCATCTCCATTCGAAAAAGACGCTAAGAGGGCGTGTACGGACGAAAAGTCGGATTGTTTCTGACGAGGGCGCGACTACGATGCTTCTCGCCGCCGCTCCGTTCGCAGGGGCGGATCGTGATCCAGTCGAATCCGGCAGTTTCGGCGACGGTGCAATTGCCACGATCCGGGTTCGATTTCGCCTTCCACGCGGCCCGGCATCTCGTTCGTCGCTCGGGCTTTGCCTCGCCAGCTCCGTTGGTTCACAATCGCCGACCATGAGCGACCCCCGAGTCAACGATGTCTCGATAGCAAGCGCCATCGAACGAATCGCCGCCGGAGACCTCGCGACCGCCCCCGACATCGCCGCCGCCAGCACGGACGCCGGCGACCGCGCGCTGGCGTTGACGATCGACCGGCTCGCCCGCCAGTTGCGCCGCGTCGTGTTCGGGTTGCGAAGGGCGGCGGGCTCGGTCGAGATCGTCGCTACCGACGTGCTGCGCGGAACGCGTGGACTCTCCCAATCGGTTCACGACGAAGGCTCGTCGGTCGAGGAGACGTCATCTTCTATCGTCCAGATCAACGTTTCGCTGCGCCGCGTAGAGGAGAGCCTGAATGCGCTATCGGCGCTTGCCCAGGCCACTTCGACTTCGGCTCTCGAAATGGCCACGTCGATCGACCAGGTCTCGGTGAATGCCGACTCGCTTTCGCACGAAGTCGAGGAGCTCGCATCGGCGATCGAAGAGATGGCCGTCTCGATACAGGCGGTCGCGGGAGGCGCCGGTTCGCTGTCCGAATCGGCTGCCAGCACGGTGGCTGCTGCCGCTGCGATCGACCGGTCGACCCAGCGCATCGACGAGTCTGCCAACAGCGCCGCGGCCCTCTCGGACGAAGTCCGCCACTCGGCCGTGCGAGGTTCCCGTGTCGTGGACGAAACGGCCGAGACGATGGGCGCGCTGAAACAGGCCATCGATCGCGCGACCGAGTCCATCAATTCGCTCGGCAATCGCTCCGAGCAGGTAGGCGCCATCGTCACCGTCATCGACGAGATCGCCGAGCGCACGAACCTGCTGGCGCTCAATGCCGCGATTCTTGCGGCTCAGGCGGGCCCGCACGGCCGCGGGTTCCGGATCGTGGCAGACGAGATCAAGGAGCTATCGGAGCGCACGGCCGCATCGACTGCAGAGATCTCGGACCTGATCGCATCCGTGCGCTCCGACGTGCTCGCGGCGACCGATCGTGTTGCCGCGGGCGACCGGCTCGCCGGAACCGGAGTGGCTCAGGCGCAGGCAGCCGCCGAAGCGCTGGAGGAAATCAGCCGCAGCGCGTCGCGCGCCTCGTCCGAGATTCGAGCCATTGCCGGCGCGACGTCGGAGCAGACCAAAGAGACGAGCAAGGTGCTCGAAGCGGCCGAGCTCGTGCGCAGCCGAGCTCGCGAGATCGAGCGCGCGACCGCCGAACAGGCGAGCACGTCCCAGCACATCGGCGAGCGGGCCGTGCACATGTCGCAGCTCACCGAGCACGTGCGCCGCGCGACCGTCGAGCAGGCCGAAGCTTCCAAGCACATTGCCCACGCGATGGAGGAACTGACGGACGTCGTCGGCCAGATCCAGACCGCGGTTGGAGAGCAATCGATCGGCACCGGCCACGTGTTGCGAGCTATCGAAGTCATCAAGGAAGTCGTCTCTCGAAACCAGGCGTCGATCGCGACGATCAACAGCGCCGTCGATGCGCTTGGCCGCGAAGCTGCTCTGCTCAGGAAGGAGGTCGAGCACTTCCGGCTTCCGGAGCCGAAGCGCGGGGGACACCTTCGCGTGGCCTTCCGCGAAGCCGAGGTCGTGCTCGATCCCGTTCGAGCGACCACGGTCACGTCGGCCGACGCGCTGACGAACGTGTTCGAAACGCTCGTTCAGTCTGGCGAAGGCTCCGAGATCCGTCCGTCTCTCGCCGAACGCTGGGAGGTTTCGCCCGACGGCCGCGTATACACCTTCTTCCTGCGCCGCACCGCGCGATTCCACAACGGCCGCTCGGTTGACGCCGAGGATGTGCGGTTCAGCTTCGAACGTCTGCTTCGTCAGGGCGAGAAGACGGGGGCGTGGATATTCGCCCCGGTCGAGGGAGCGGACGAGTTCGTGCGCGGGCAGGCCGACACGGTCTCTGGAATCGAGGTCGTCGACCGGAACGCGATCCGCCTGACGCTGAGGCGTCCGCTCGCGTTCTTTCTGTCGACACTTTGCGTCGACTATTCGGCGATCGTTCCGCGCGAAGAGGTGGAGCGAACGGATCGGCCGTTCGCGGACCACCCGATAGGCAGCGGCGCATTCCGCGTCGTCGCGTACGATCCTCAGCGCAGGGTAGAGCTCGAGCGATTCGAGGACTACGACGCCGGGGGAAGGCCGTACGTGGATCGGATCACATATGAGGTCGGTGTCGCCGCGTCCGAGATCGAGGGCCGGTTTCTCGCCGGTGAGCTCTCGTACATCAAGAACCCGACACACGCGCTGGTAGCCAGGCTCGACGAGGATCCGTCCTGGCGCCCAATCGTGCTGCGCGCGGTGCAGTTGCACACTGAGCGGCTGATTTTCGATTGTGGATTCCCGCCGTTCGACAATCGTGACGTGCGCCGCGCGTTCTGTCGCGCAATTGACAAGGAGCGCTACGTCCGCGAAGTCCACGGTGACGCCGGCGTCGTCGCTGCGGGACCGATTCCACCTGGGCTGGTCGGTTTTTCCGAGGCTCTCGAGGGTCTCGAATACGATCCGGAACGGGCGCGGGCCGCGCTTGCGCGCGCCGGTCTCGGCAGCGGTTTCTCCACCAGTCTGTGGTGTACACGCGGGTTCGTGCCCGACACGGCGGCAAATCGGATTCGTGAAGACCTGGCGGCAGTCGGCGTCGATCTCGACATCCGGATGGTAGCCCCGGCGGAGTTTTCACGTGCTCGTGAACGCGGTCTCATTCCCATCGCATGGCGAGACTGGTTCGCCGATTACGCGGACGCCGACAATTTCACGTACGTACTTTTCCATTCGTCGAACGAGGGGATCTTCGCGTCGAACTATCGGAATCCGGAAGTGGACCTGATGGCGGAGCGTGCACGGACGGTAATGGACAGGGAAGAGCGGGACCGTATCTACCAGAGCCTCGCGCAGACGATAGTCGACGATGCTCCGTCGGCGTTCCTGATGCATCGCCGCATCGTGGTCGCGCACCAGCCCGAGGTCGAGGGTCTGCGCTTGCACCTGCTCACGCCGGTGATCCGTCCGGTGGACTTGTGGATGAATGATTAGAGAGCGGGCGGTTTGCCAGGGTGTGGGACTCCGCAAACGAAACGAGGGCGCGAACCTGCGTTCGCGCCCTCGTCCGGCAGCTGCCGCGCTACAGGGTTACTGCAGTTCGACGTAATCGCCGATGTTCACTTCCTGGGTGACGCGAGTGATGTATCCGGTCGCGGCCTTGTCCTCGACCCGGATGATGACCATCTCGCCCACGACCTTGCGTGGAAGTCCGTCTCGCTCGTCCACTACTTCAGCCTCGCGCTTCTTGCCCCGCAGGCTCGAGAAGTCGGTTCCGCGATACCTGTCGTCGCGATACTCGTCGACGCGATTCGGGAAGTCGTCGTCGTAACGCAGGATGCGGGTACCGCGGCCAACCGGCCCTTCCGGAATGCCCGGATCGCGGTAGATCGTGTAGTACTGACCCAGCTTCACGCCCTTGTCGTCGCCAATGTCGATGTAGATCACATCTCGCTCCGACATGTAGTTACGGTTCCAGCGGGAAAGAATGATCTGCCCGGAGAGCTTGCCGCTCGGAAGGTCCCATCGGTTCAGTGGCGCGTATTCGCGAGGCGTCGCCGCAACATAGCCGGAGTAAGCTCGGACGAGATCGCCAATGCGTATCGTGTCGCAAGTCGTTTCGACACGGGCCGTCGAGACATTCCTCTGGACCGAGATGATGCGGAGGATGCCGACTTCCTCGATGTACCAGCCGAGGTCCTTGCCCGTGAACGGGTTCTCGTACTTGCCACGCGGCCGTACGACGTAGAGGCTCTCGCCGACCGAGGCGCCGTGCTTGGCGCCATAATTCAGATAGACGACGTTCGAGGTCGTATACCAGTTGATCTCGGTCTCTTTTTCGCCGCCAACGACGTAGAACTCCGGTGAGACTTGGCGCTTCGAAATCACGCCAGCACAGTACAGATCCGTGCGATGAACGATCGGAACCCGGTTGGGCTCGAGCGGCATTCCAGAACCTTGCTGTGCGCGAACACCACTGATCGGGAGCAACGAAACGAGCATTGGGAGCAGGAGCAGTGTGGCGAATCGGCGCAAACGTGGCATAGCCAGTTCCTCCAACGTATTTCCGGGGGTGCTTCTGGTGTCAGGAGACTACCGCGAACGTAGCAAACCCTTCTGATCAAGTCAATTACAAAATCTGGAGGCCCCACCGGCCCATCAATCCCCCAGCAGCGCCAGGGCGTTGCGCCGAAGTCCGGCAACTTTCGTTCGCTTCATTGCAGAACGCCGGAACCTTGCCGAGAATTCTTCCTGCGACATCGAGCCGAGCGACACCAAGTCCGGTTCGACCATTCCCGGACGCGGCTCGAATCGCGCCTCCTCCGACGGACGCCGGAAACGATTCCAGGGACACACGTCCTGGCAAACGTCGCAGCCGAATACCCAGCCGTGCGTCGGGCCGGGCAGTACCTCGTCACGTAACTCAATTGTTGTGTATGAAATACAGAGAGTTGAGTCGACGACGTACGGTTCGACGATCGCCCCGGTCGGACAAGCGTCTATGCAGGCCGTGCACGTGCCGCAAAGGTCCTCGGCAAACGGGGAATCGGGCTCGAGGTCGGCGCTTACGAGCAGCGCTCCGAGGAATACCCAGGACCCGATCTCCGGCGTGATGACGTTCGCGTGCTTCCCGATCCATCCGATCCCGGCGCGGACGGCCCACGCCTTTTCCATGACCGGACTTGTGTCGACGGCGATTTTCGCCTCGAGATCCGGGACTCTTTCGCGCAGCCAGGAATCGAGCTCGCGGATCCGGTCGCCGACGACGTCGTGATAGTCGTCGCCCCAGGCATACCGTGAGACCTTCCCGGTGCCGGGATCGCCCCTGTGCTCGTGTGGCGTGTAGTAGTTCATAGCCACCGAGATCACGGATCTGACCGACGGCATGTGCAATCTCGGGTCGGCACGTTTCGCGGCCCCTGTGGCCATCCACGCCATCGCGCCGTTGAATCCGCGATCTAGCCAATCGCGCAGTCGTGCGCCCTCGGCCGCGAGTTCACCCGCCCTGGCGATGCCAACTTTCGAGAAGCCGAGTTCCAAGGCCCGCGAGCGGATTTCACGTGACAATCGAGCGGGATTCACGACCACGAATCTAGTACACGATGCCGCGGGAAAATAGACGGGATCGTCAGGATTGACAGGATTGACAGGATTGACACGTATTACTGCTGGCGCTGCGCTCCGGGATTGCGGCGACGGCCGCCTTACGCCGGACTCGATTCACGAAGAGAATTTTAAATCCTGTCGACTGTCCTTGCCGTGAGCACATCTCGATTGTGGCTTATGAACGCGGACTGCGAGGCCGAGCTCGCGGCGTGGCCATCGCCATATCGGCGCATTCCCACGATCGCTGCGCGCAATCGGAGTCTGGCTCCGGCGCTTCTCTGGCTAGCCGCTCCAGGCGACGGGCTCGTGATCGAACCGCCCTGGCCGGTCGATCTGATTTCCCGTGCCGAAAGGAGCGGCGTCGAACTCGTCGCACCGCAGGACGTTTCCCCGGACTCGAGCCGGCGGCTGGAGCCGTGGGGCTGGACGCCATCCGTACTTGAATTTGGCAGGAGAATCGGCGATGGGGCCAGAGCACCGTCGATCGATGTCGTGCGCAAAGTGAGCTCGAAGGAGTTCAGTCATGCGATCGAGCGCGAACTGGGAAGCGTGCTCGATGGGGCCGCTGTTGTCGATTCGATCGAGCAGCTCGAATCCGCGCTCGCGAGCGCCTGTCCTGGCGCTGGGGACAAGTGGGTCATCAAAGGCCCATTTGGATTCGCCGCGCGCGAGCGCGTGCTCGGACGCGGGCCCGCCCTCGACGACCGGGCGGGCAAGTGGGTGGCCCGGCGCCTTGCCCGCGGAGAGCGTCTGATTTTCGAGCCGTGGCTCGATGTCGTGCGCGAGTACGGCGTTCCGATGTGGGTCGGAGAAGACGGCGCTGTCGAGATAGCCGGTTTCAGCGACCTGCAGACGAACGGCGCCGGCGCTGCGACGGGCTATTGGATCGGCAGGCGCCTGGAAGAGACCGTCGCATCCGAGCTCACGCGGGTAGCACTCGAGGTTGGTGCGAGGCTTTCTCTCGCCGGCTACTGGGGGCCGGCCGGAATCGACGCGCTCGAGCACTCGGGCGGCCTCCGTCCACTCGTGGAGATCAATCCGCGCTGGACGATGGGCCACGTTGCCGTGGCCGCGTCACCGGCGCTTTCGCCCGGGACGTTTTTCCGCCCGTGAGCCGTGAGCCGGCGAAGCTTGCCGGGCCTGCAGAAGACTGACGGCCTCGACAAGCTCCAGTCAGCCCCCTGCAGATCGCGCAAAACCTGACAGCACTCCGGCTACGGCACGTACTCCACCAGGGTAACGCCGCCATCGTCATTTCGGACGATGATGACGAAACTGGTGCCGGTCGCCAGGTACTGTTCGATCGTCTGTCCCGTGGCCAGCATCCCGGACTGCACGGCTTTCGTGTTCTGTTTCTTGACGGTCGCAGCTTCGGCGTACGGAATGCCGTCGAAGAGAATCTCGACCTCGTCGGTGAACCCGGAGCCCTTGAGCGTCAGCTTACCGTTCTTCACCTTTACTTTCGTTATCGTCGCACCGGGCTTGTCGCCCGTTCCGGCCGAGTCTGCCGAATCGCTGTCGCCATCGGGATACGTTGCGGTGACGGTGAAGAAGGACCCGCCGGGCGCAGTCGGGGCGCTAGTCGTAGTCTCGTTCGCTCCCACCGTCACGAAAAGGTTTTCGTCAGTCGGCTGCGTATTCGGAGAGCTCGAAACATAAACGTTGTAAGCCAGGACGTCGCCACCACCGGCCCGCGTCTTTCCGGCCGTGCCTTCCGTCTTGCCTGCTGACGTCACGTTCGTCGGCGACACGACGAGATTCGTCGGGGCGGGCATTTCCCCGGACGAATCCGGATCGGGCGGATCCCACTGAATGATCGCCCTTCCCGCGCTGCGGCATCTCGCGATCGACGCCGCGCTGTTGTTGTCGAAGTTCGGATCGGCCGCGTCGCCGACGACCAACGCTCCGGCGTTGAACGGCGTCCCGCCGTTCTCGAATGCAAGCACAGAAACGGTCATCGAAGCCGACACCCCCGGCATGATGAAGCCAAGCCGCCAGGCGACCGGGCCCGGAGTGCCCACCGGCGGAGTCCTCAGCTGTCCGCGATCGGTCGTCGCTTCGCGGAACCGCCCTCCACCGGGCAACCTGAAGAAGGCCGTAGTGTCGCGCGACGGCGCGGGACCGTCATTGCGCACGGTGACGACATACTCCACGACCTGTCCGGCAATGACCGGGTCGGGCGCGCCCGTGATCTCGACCGCAAGGTCAGCCGAGGGCCCAATGGCCGTAACAGGTGTCGTAGCCATCGCGACGTTGTTGGACGTATCCGAGTCGTTGGACGTCGTGCCGGCCAGAACTCGTGCGGGGATGTTCGATCCCGCCTCGGCGACCACGTTCACCACTATCGTCACGAACAGCGGCCTGCGCGGCGTCACGGCCTCGACCGTGCATCGGACCTGGCCTGCCTCGCCGTCGGGGGGAAACTCGCATCGTCCGTAAGAAGCGAAGACCTGCGAGAACGTAGTTCCCGGCGGCGTATTGAAGGCGACAACGACGTCAGTCGCGGCCTGCGGACCGAGATTGTCGACGCCGATCGTGTAGACGATCTGACCGTTTACGGCCGCCGGACTGGGTCCGGCCTCTAGGTTTACCCTCAGATTGGCATTCGAAGGCGGCCGGTTCACTATGCGGGTGCTGGTCGACTGACTGTTGTTTGCGGGATCCGAATCGGTCTCGGAAATTGCAACGGACGCGACGTTGTCGATGGTGGACCCGTCGACGGCATCCTGGCTGACCTCGACAGTGAGTTCGAAATTGAATCGCGGGCCGGTCGGGACCGATGCCAGGAAGGCCGTGACGCTTCCGGACGAGCCGGGTGCCGGGTTCGAGACTTGCCATCCCTTCGGAGCCTTCAACGAATCGAACGCGGTGCCGGCAGGAACGGAAGTCGAGACCGTCACGTTCGAGGCAGTCGCCGTGCCTCGGTTTTCGATCGTGATCCTGTAGGTGAGGAGCTTGCCGGCTCCGGCGGGGTTGGGAGCGTCGACGAGCCTGAGTGCGACGTCGGGTTGCGTGGATCCGCCGGCCTCGACTGACTGGACGCGTGCCGAGGACGTGACGGGACAGTAGACGCCGGCAATCAGGGCGGCAGCGGCGGTAATGGCTCGGACGGCGGACGAAACGCGATTTCTTTGCATGCGACGGGCAAGCTCCTTGGGGTGAGAGGGAAAAACTCGGTGCATTGACGCAGCCGTCCAGGAAAAAGACGGAGTGATTCTACTTCACGGCGGCGGCGTAGATGTCGCGAGCCGCGCGCCGGTTGGCCGCACGGCGCCAATGTCGGCCGGATGACCTGGTTCGCAGTTGCACGGACTGAGGCGGACCGGGAAAACCGCTTCTGGCGTGCATACGAGTTCGTCTCAAGCGAACCGGGGATCGGACTGGCGGCGGTCCATTGCGTCGAGCCGGCGTTGCGCAAACTCGCAATACTCGGCGATGCAGCACGCATCGCATCTGGGAGCCGCGGGGCGGCAGACCGTCCGTCCGTGCGCGATCATGTTCACGTGGGCGGAGTAAGCGCGCCCTTCGGGAATCAGCGCGCCGACTATCCGGTGTGCGCGCTCGTCCGGGGTCTTCGGCGCGAGCAAGCCGATCCGTTCGGCAATGCGGAAGATGTGCACATCCATCGGAAACACGTCGGCGCCCACCGCGAAGAGCAGGATGCACCGCGCCGTCTTGGGTCCCACTCCGGGAAGGCGAACGAGCTCGGCGATGGCCGACTCGGGCTGCCGGTCCGGGAGTTCGCCAATTTCGACAGCGCCGTGGCGTTCGGCAAGCGCCTCGAGAAGCGCGTGTATCCGCTTCGCCTTGAGCCGCGCCAGCCCGCCAGTTCGAATCGCATCTTCGATGGCGTCGACAGGAGCGCGACGCACGTCGTTCCACGTCGGAAAGCGACGTTTCAGTTCGTCGAAACACGCCTTCCCGGAAACGGCCGAGTTCTGCTGAGACAGGATGATGGCGACTGCCGTGTCGATCGGCTTGCCGTTCGGAGTGTTGTGCTTCGGCCCGTACTCGCCGTCGAGATTCTCGACGACCCGCCGCATGACTTCTTCCGGATGTTGGTGCCCGGGGGCCGCGGTCTCTCCGCCCGGGAATGTTCCGTCGCTACCGCACATAACGGATCACGGGTTCCTGGCAGCCCGGATCGAACGCTTCGATGACCTCGCGGTAGTAGTCGAGGTACTGTGGAATGATCCGCTTCGTCGTGAACCGTTCTACCGCGACCTTCCGGCCCGCTGCGCCCATCCGCGTCGCGAGCGCATCGTCGCGGACGATGCCGAGAACCGCTTCCGACATCGCTTCTACGTCACCGACGTTGCGCAGGTAGCCGGTAACGCCGTCTTCGACGACTTCGGGCAACCCGCCAATGCGCGTTGCGACGACCGGTACTTCGCAGCTCATTGCCTCGAGCGCGGAAAGGCCAAACGACTCTGTTTCGCTCGGCGCGAGCAGGACGTCGGCTATCGACAGATAGTCCGCGATTCGAGGCTGCTTCCCGACGAAGACGACGTCGCCCGCAACGCCGAGTTCGGCAGCTCGTGCCGCCGCGGCGCCGGCATCCGGGCCGTCGCCGACCATGATCAGCCGTGACGGAACGTGTCTTGCGACTCGAGCGAATATCTCGACACAGTCGATCACGCGTTTCACCGGCCGGAAATTCGAAACGTGAACCAGAAGCTTTTCGTCGGTCGGCGCCAGTCGCCAGCGCAGCGCGCAGCCCTCGCGCCTGACGTACTGGTCGACGTCGACGAAGTTGGGAATCACCCGCACGCCGGGCAGTCCGAACTGCGCGCAGGTCTCGTGCGAGAGGAAATCCGATATCGCCGTCACTCCGTCGCTTGCCGCAATGGCAAAGCGCGTTACGGGCAGGTAGGACCGGTCACGGCCGACCAGGGTGATGTCCGTGCCGTGCAGCGTCGTGACGATGGGCAGCGGATGAGTGCCGCGCAGCATGTCGCGCGCGAGGTAACCGCTGATCGAATGCGGGATCGCGTAGTGGACGTGCAGCAGGTCGAGCTTCTCGCGCGCTGCGATCTCGGCCTGCTTGACAGCCAGGGCGAGCGTGTAATGCGGGGCTTCGAAGAGCGGGTAGTTGAGGGCTTCTACTTCGTGGAACTGGAGGTCGTCGGAGAGCTCGGTCAGCCGCGTCGGCAACGACCGCGCGATGATGTGGACGGAGTGGCCGAGCCGCACGAGCTCGCGCGCGAGCTCGGACGCAACGATGCCGCTGCCGCCGTAGGTTGCGAAGCAGGTGATCCCGATGCGCATCAATAGAAGAGGTTCATGGGCCGGTCGAGAATCCGGACCGGATCGTCGGCGGCAATCGCTTCGCGCACGAGGAAAGGTTCCCCGTGCTCGGCGCCGATCAGCGTGCCGTAGTGATGGCTGCGATGGCGCAGCCGGCCTGCAAAGTCAGAGCTCGAGAGCGCGGTCTGGGGCTCGTTGCGCTCCGGATCGTGCAGTTGCGACCGATGGCACGCGATTGCGCGTTCCTTCAGCTCGTACCACTCGCTCACGTCGACGATGAACGATGGCGGTGTCCAGCGAGGCAGGTTGAAGTGGGCGACGCACGAGGGCCGGAAACGTTCGAGGCCGTCCTCGGGCTCGTACTTCGCGAGGCCGGCGAGATAGACGCAATCGCGAGCGAGTTGCGCGGTCGCGATGTGATCGGGGTGCGCTTCCTCCCAGGAGTGGGTGAGGACGATCCTGGGGCGCAGTTCGCGGTAGGCTCGGACGAGCGCGCGCCGCGAGTCGGTGGTGTCGCGGATGTGACCGTCGCCCAGATCGAGCGTGCCGCGCCAGGCGAGGCCCAGGACGGCCGCCGCGTCTGCGCTCTCCGCGGCGCGTTCCTCGGCGGTGCCCCGCGTGCCCAGTTCGCCGCGTGTCATGTCGAGAATCGCGGTGCGATACCCGAGCGCGCCGCACCGCAGCAAGGTGCCGCCGGCGCCGATCTCGGCGTCGTCCGGGTGCGCGCCGATCGCGAGGATGTCGATGGGTTCCATAGCCGGAACTATACATGGTCGGGAAAGTACCGCGAGCGGGCAGACCGTGGGGACGGATGTCGTCCGACGGTGAGGCCTATCCGCTTGCTATCGCGCACCGTACTGGTAACCTGCCCGTCGCGTGGAGAGAGTCGCAATCGTTACGCCGGTCCTCGACGACTGGGAGGCCTTCGGGGCCCTCGTGCCCAGGCTCGAAAGCGAGCTCGCGAAGGCCGGCGAACACGCGGGCGTGCTCGTGATCGACGATGGATCCGCAACCGTTCCGGCGTCGCTGGTCCTTCCTGCTCCGCTAACCGCCATCGACGGTGTGACCGTCGTCAGACTTCGCAGGAATCTGGGCCACCAGCGGGCCATTGCCATCGGGCTTGCGTACGCATTTGAACACCTGGATGTCGATGCGCTCGTCATCATGGACGCCGACGGCGAGGATGAACCTTCCGATGTCCCTCGCCTGCTTGCCCGAATGCGCGAGCGAGGCGACGGCGCCGTAGTGTTCGCCGAGCGGGCGCGGCGCTCCGAGAGTCTGGCGTTCCGGTTCTTCTACCAGCTTTACAGATTCATGCATTGGCTGCTCGTAGGCCGCGCCGCGCGCGTAGGAAATTTCAGCGCAGTGCCGCGTCGCGCGCTGAACCGGTTGGTAGTCGTTTCGGAGCTCTGGAATCACTTTGCGGCCGCCGTTTATCGCTCGCGAATGCCGGTCGATACGGTGCCATCCGCGCGAGGAAAGCGATACGGCGGCCAGTCGACGATGGGCTTCATCGGACTCGTGGTGCACGGAATGAGCGCGCTGGCGGTCTACGGCGACATCGTCGGCGTGCGGCTTCTCGCGTCGGCGGCGATCCTCGTCGTCGTGAGCGTGGTGATCGCTTCGGCGCTCGTCTTCGTGAAATTTGCTACCAGCCTCGTGATCGCGCCGTGGGTGCTAAATTCGGCGGGGCTGCTGCTGCTGCTCTGCATTCAGGCTGTGATGTTCGTCTTCGTGCTCTCGGTAACGATCCTCCACGGCCGCAACCGTTTCGGCATCATTCCGTTGCGGGACTACGCGATATACGTCGACGAGGTGGTGACACTTCCGATCGACGTCCATTCGGCGAGATGACCTCTCGCGTCTACGTCGGCTCGGAACTCGAGCTCTTCGAGGCCGCGACCGTCTGGAAGTCTTACCTTCGTTCGCAGATCTCTCCGTATCTCGGCCCGCGCGTGCTCGAGGTTGGCGCCGGTATCGGATCGACGACACGCGCGCTCTGCGTCGGGACGCACGACTGCTGGACGTGCCTCGAGCCCGACGAGTCGATGGCGGCGCGAGTCGCTGAGTCGATCTCGGATGGCAAGCTGCCCGCGTGCTGCGAGGCTGCGGCCGGGACGCTCGCGACGCGGCCCGATGACGAGGAGCCGTACGACACCATCCTCTACATCGACGTTCTGGAGCACATCGAGGACGACGCCGGAGAGGTACGGCTCGCGATGGCGAAGCTGCGGACCGGTGGACGGCTCGTCGTGCTTGCGCCGGCTCATCAGTGGCTCTACTCGCCGTTCGACGCCGCAATCGGCCATTACCGGAGGTATAGCAGGGACGGACTCTCGGCGCTCACGCGCGACGGGTTGGTTTTGAGGACGCTCCGATCGCTCGATGCTGTGGGACTGCTTGCGTCGGCGGGGAACCGGTTCCTCCTGCGCGACTCGTGTCCTACGCCGGCGCAGATCCGTCTTTGGGATCGCGTGCTTGTCCGGGCGTCTCGAGTCGTGGACCCGGTTTTCGGCTACCGTCTTGGAAAGTCGGTGTTTGCCGTCTGGGAGCGTAAAGCGGGCTGAAGGAGCACCGAAGGCGACACGCTT
>JAJTWZ010000005.1 GCA_021463145.1 Blastocatellia bacterium
GAGGCGCCCGGCACCCGATCACCGGCACGCCGCGCCGCCTCGCACGGCCGGCCCGCTCGCTGTCGCTCGCGGTACTGATCGCGGCGGCGTGCTCGTCCAACTCATCTGCATCGGGTGATGCGCGCGGGACAACGCCCGGATCGAGGGCGGGCCCTTCGAGAGTCGTCACGCGCCGGGCCGCCGTACCCCCGCGCTTCGCACGATATTGTCTGAGACATGTCGCTCGAATAGCTGTATCCTAACGGCGGAACAGATGCCGGCCGGTCGGCCGTGCCATTTCCCTCGAATCAATCGACAACGCGCTTCGGATTGGCCCTCCGGTCGCCCTGACCTGCCGACGCGCAAGGGCCGTGCTGACCCGGCCGAGTTTTCCTATGAAAGCACTTACGAAAGCCGATGTCAGAAAGGGCAACAGCACCGCATCCGGCGAGCGGACATCTGCGCGGCTGTTCCGGGCGCTACTCGATCACGGCCGGGAGGCGGTACTCCTGCTCGAGCGCGACGGCAAGGTCGTCTACGCCGGCTCGCCCTCCGAGCGCATCATCGGATACGACCTTCGGACCGCCGAGCGAATCGGTATTGCGGACTTGGCTCATCCCGACGAGGCCGACGCCCTCGTCCAGCAGGTGAACGCCCTGCTCGATTCGCCTAGTGCGTCGACTACGCTGCTGTTCAGGGCTCGCCATCGTGACGGTACCTACGTATGGGTAGAAGCCGCGGTCACGAACCTGCTCGACGACCCCGATGTCTCCGCCGTTGTCTGCACGTTCCGTGACGTCAACGAGGCCCGGTTGCAGGAGGAGGAGCGACTTCGCATTCTCGATCAACTCGAGCGCGAGCGCGCTCGATTCGAGGCCGTGCTTCAGCAGATGCCGGCTGGCGTAGGCATTGCCGAGGCACCATCGGGGCGAATCGTCCTCGGCAGCAAGAAGCTGGAGCACATCTTCCGCTTTCCGACTCCCGAGCTCGATTCGGTGGAGTCGTATGCGCAGTACCAGGGGTTCCACCCCGACGGGTCGCCCTATCAGCCCGAGCATTGGCCAATCGCCCGTGCGCTGCAGACCGGCGAGGTCGTCACGAACGAAGAGATCGAAGTCGTCCGAGGCGACGGTACTCACGGTCGCGTTCGCATCAACGCGGCGCCGATCCGGGATGCTTCGGGGGAGATCGTGGCAAGTGTGGCGGTCATCGACGACGTAACGGAGTATCGGCTCGCCGAGAGCGCTCTGAGAGTGAGTGAGAAGCGCTATCGCACGTTTCTGGCGCAGAGCTCCGAGGGCATATGGCGGCTGGAGCTTCGGGAGCCCGTTCCAACGTCGCTGCCGGTCGACGAGCAGATCGATCTGTTCTATCGCCACGGGGTAATGGCCGAATGCAATCTGGTAATGGCGCAGATGTACGGTTACGAAGATCCGAGCGAAATGGCCGGCATCTTGCTTGGCGACATGCTCGACAGGAGCGCCGAATCGAACGTCGAGTACCTGCGCCGATTCGTGAGGTCGGGCTATCGGATGCTCGACGACGAATCCATCGAGCACGACCGGTTCGGCAGTCCGAAAATCTTCCTGAACAATTGTGTAGGAATCGTCGAGAACGGATGCATCGTCCAGGCGTGGGGCAGCCAGCGTGACATCACGGAACGCAAGCAGGCCGAGATGGCGCTACGCGTAAGCGAGGAGCGGTACGCGCTGGCGGCGCGCGGCGCGAACGACGGCCTCTGGGACTGGAACCTCGAAACGAACGAGGTGTACTACTCGCCTCGCTGGAAACAGATGATCGGTTACGGCGAAGTCGACCTGGCCAACACGCCGAACGAGTGGTTCGTGCGTGTCTTCGACGAAGATCGCGCAAAGCTCGACGAAGCGATAGCCAGGCATCTAGAGGACGGGTCGCCCCACTTCGAGTGCGAGTATCGCCTCAGGCATCAGGACGGCTCGGTGCGATGGATGCTGGCGCGCGGGCTTGCTGTGCGTGACGCGGGCGGCGTGGCGTACCGTATGGCGGGTTCGCAGACCGAGGTTACCGAACGCCGCCAGGCCGAAGCCATGCTCGTGCAGCGCGCCTACTACGATGCACTGACGCAGTTGCCAAATCGGGACCTCTTCCTCGAGCGCTTGTGGCGGGCCGTTGAGCGTGCCAAGCGGAAGCGCGACTACCGGTTTGCGATTCTTTTTCTGGACCTGGACCGTTTCAAGGTCATCAATGACAGTCTGGGACATCAGGCTGGCGATCGCCTGATTGCCTCGATTGCGTCGCGGCTTCGAACGTGCGTGCGGGAGTCGGATACTCTGGCTCGACTTGGTGGCGACGAGTTCGGGTTGCTCATGGAGATCGAGGACGTATCGGACGCATTGAACGTCTCGGAGCGCCTGCACGACGTATTCCGGAAGCCATTCACGATCGACGCGAGCGACGTATTCACTTCGGCCAGTATCGGAATCGCCGTGAACTCGGCGCACCACGAGACGCCCGATGCGCTGTTGAAGGAAGCCGACATTGCCATGTACCGCGCAAAGGCCGAGGGCAAGGCGGGGCACGTGCTGTACGACGCGACGCTCCACGATCACGTCACAAGGTTGTTGCGATACGAGACCGACCTAAGGCGTGCGATCGACCGGCACGAGTTTTTCGTCGAGTACCAGCCTATGGTCGAGCTCAGCACCGGCCGGGTGATCGGGTTCGAGGCATTGCTGCGGTGGCAGCATCCAACGCTTGGAGTGATCCAACCGAAGGACTTCATCCCGGTTGCCGAAGAGACGAACCTGATCTTTCCGATCGACCGCTGGGTGCTGAACGAGGCGTGCGAGCAACTCCGGAAGTGGAGGGCGATGTTCCGTCTGGATCCCAGGTTCGCGATGAGCGTGAATTTCTCGAGCAAGCAGTTTTCGCAGGGCGACCTTGTGGAGACGGTAGGGCAGATCCTCCACGACACGAAAGCCGACGGTGCGCAGCTGAAGCTCGAGATCACCGAGAACGTGCTGATGGAGGACGCGGGGTCGGCGGCGCGACTCCTGTCGCAATTGAAAGCGCTTGGAACGTCGATACTGATCGACGACTTCGGAACGGGGTATTCCTCGCTTGGCTACCTGCACCAGTTCCCGATCGATGCGTTGAAGATCGACAGGTCGTTCATCAGCCGGCTGGATGCGGGTGGCAAGGAGATCGAGATCGTCCGCGCGATCCTCGCTCTCGCCGACGGTCTGGAGATGGACGTCATTGCCGAAGGTATCGAGACGCTGGATCACGTCCGGGTGCTGCAGGGGCTTCGCTGCCGGTACGGGCAGGGGTACTACTACTCGCGTCCGGTGACACCGGCGGATGCGGAGTTACTGTTGCGATCGGACTAAGTGTGCACGAGCCGGTACGAGTGCACGGTACGCTGGCGCCGTGCGGGCGGCGCCGCGATCGGTGCCGCGAGCGACAGCGAGCGGGGCGGCCGTGCGACGCGGCGCGACGTTCCGGTGATCGGGTGTCGGGCGCCTCGCCGGAGCTCCGTCGCTCGCCGTCGCTCTCGATGCTGATCCGTATCACGACAGGACGACCGGATCCGACCGTCGACCCGCTCGCTGCCGCTCGCGGTACTGATCCGGACGTGGCGAGTGGCGCTGATCCCACTGTGGCGCCGGGCACGGCTCTAAATGTGACGTGCGCCGCCCGCTCGGTACCACTCGAAGGCGCCTACTCCGCCTGTAACGGGAACAGCTTCGCGCGGCATGACGTCTCCTCCGCGCGAACTGTCAGGACTTGCCTACCGCATCGGCGGCAGCGCCGCTCGATACTCTCGGCCCGTTCCCTTCAGCCACACGTAACCGTCCGCAATTTTCGCTGCCGAGACCCAACCCGAGACCATCAGTCCCGTGACAATCGCTCCAAGCCCGGCCAACGCTCCAATGGCGGCGAGGCCCAACGACTCGTTGCCGATCGACAAAACGACCGAGACGAGGCAGAGAGCTGTGAGCAGAGAGGCCGCGATCATACACGCCTGTCTCCGGGTCGCGTGCTTCTCGCACACGCCCAGTTCGAGGGTCGCGCGACTGGAGACTATCGCCGCAACTATGATGTAGACGAGAGCGCCGGCGAGAATCAGCAGATAGAGGAGCGGCGAATGCCAGGAGAACCTTCGCTTCAATCGACGCCCCCCCGCAGGCGCGTTGCACTTCACACAACGATCCGGCAACACTGCCATCTCGTGCACCACCACCTGGTCGCCATCCGTCCACACGCCACTGGTCTGGCCATATTGCCCATAAGCGCCGTGCACCGCCGGTGCGCCATACACCGGTCTGGACGCGCCTCTCCAATCGCCCACGGCATCTGCCGGCTGCCATGACTCCTGCGCATAACCTGAACCATCTGTCAGGGCGGCACCGCACCGGCGGCAGTGCGTAGAAGATGCGAAGTTCGTCAGTCCACACGAAGCACATCTCACGCGAGTCGTCCTCCTACCTGGGGAGATTGGGAATATCGATTCTGACCCGTCCGTTATCGTCCAAGATGCGAGCTTCGTCCCCGGCGCGCAATTCACCCGCTTCGATCGCGTCACGCAAAGGCCTGACGACTGCATGCTCGAGGACTCGGCGCATTCTGCACGGCCCTTCTCCAGGCCGCACACCAATTTCGGCAAGCCCGTCGACCGCTCCCGGCTCGATTCGAACTTCGACCCCGTCGCGCAGGCGCGACTGCGCGGCAACATCCTCGAGCCAACGCGCCGCAATGTCGCGGATGTCCTCGACGGCAAGACGCTGAAACAGCACGATGCGGTCAAACGCCGCGACCAGTGCGTCACCGAGTTCCTCGGCCAGCTGCCTCCGGATATCCGCAGGCGACATCGATCCGGACGCGCAACCAGCTGTCGTGCCTACCAGAACAACTGCGTCCTCGAGCGATACCGCAGCCTTGAGGCCGCGACGAACGGCTCCTTCCTCCAGCATCGCCGCAAACGGCGCGCGTCGTTCGGGCTCGAGCGCTTCGAGCCCGTCGGCATAGACGACCGCCAAGGGCGTTGCCGCCACGGCCGCTGCAAGGTGGCCGGACCATTCCGGATCCTCCGGCCGTACGCGGATCAGCCGGCGCGGATCGCCGTGAACATATCCGGCAAGAGCGCGGGCAACTGAACTGCGGCCGACGTCGCCTGGCCCCACGAGAAGCAAAGCCGCCCTGGCACGCCGCTCGCGCCGCGATCCATCCAACGCCGGCGCAACGATGCCCGCGACTGTGGCAACCGCGTGATCCTGGCCAACGACGCGATTCAGGAGCGCGCGTTCGAGCTCGGCAACGGATTCGCGCTTCGACCTGCGCGCCGGAGATCGGCGTGAGCCGGACGCCGATCGCCCCTGCTGCCATTCGGAACCGTGCGATATCGCCCGCGCGAGCGCCGCTGCTTCGATGCCATCGATCGAGAGCGCCTTGGCAACCCCCGTATCGACTGGATCGAGCAGAGCCAGTGCGATCCTGATTCCGGCAGACGCGGTCGAGTTCGCCTCGATGGATGCGAGCACGCGCTCGGTCCTCCGGGCTACCCGGAGGGGGCGCCCGGACGACGGTCGCACGGCCCGACGCGCGTAACCACGCAGATGGCGCCGCAAGCGCACCGGATCGTAGCCACACGCCAGAACCGCCTTGTCGACGGAGCCATCGCCAAGCCGCAGGACTCCGATCAGCAGGTGAAGCGGTTCGACGGCTTCGGAACCCGCGCTCTGCGCCTCCGCAATTGCGAGGTCGAGGGCGCGTCGGATTTCGTCGCTGTCGGGCATCGGGGTGGCCTCGTGAGGCGCGGGGGGCGCTCCAGCGCGTAACGCGCGAATACGCCCCATCTGATTGTCTCGCCGGCGACGGCGAGGTTACGAAGCTCGATCCTCGATCCGGACGTAATCGCGCGAGTCGTAACCGGTGTAGATCTGCCGCGGACGAGCGATTTTCTGTTCGGAATCCTGGACCATCTCGTTCCACTGGGCGAGCCAGCCGATGGTTCGCGGGATCGCGAACAGCACCGGGAACATGTCGACCGGGAATCCCATCGACTGGTAGATGAGGCCCGAGTAGAAGTCCACGTTCGGGTAGAGCCTGCGCGACACGAAATAGTCCTCGTTCAGCGCGATCTTCTCGAGTTCGAGCGCGATGTCGAGCAGCGGGTTGCGACCCTTCACCTCGAAAACCTGATAAGCAGTGTCCTTAATGAGCTTCGCGCGCGGGTCGTAGTTCTTGTATACGCGGTGGCCGAAGCCCATGAGCTTCTTCTCGCCCGCCTTCACCTTTGCGAGATAGTCCGGGATGCCGGCCGGCGATCCGATCTCCGCGAGCATCCGCAGCACCTGCTCGTTCGCCCCGCCGTGGAGCGGCCCGTATAGCGCGGCGATAGCCGCCGCCATTGCCGAATATGGGTCCACCTGCGAACTGCCGACGCTACGCATCGCGTTCGTCGAACAGTTCTGTTCGTGGTCGGCGTGAAGAATGAACAGGACGTCCAGGGCGCGCTCCAGCACCGGATCCGGCGTGTACTTGAGCTCCGCCATCTTGAACATCATGTTGAGGAAGTTGCCGGAGTAGCTGAGATCGTTGTCGGGATAGACGTAGGGGAAACCCTTCATGTGGCGGTAAGTGAACGCCGAAAGAGTTGGAACCTTTGCCACCAGCCGGTAAATCTGTTTCATCCGGTTCGCTTCGTTTCCGATGTTGCGGGCGTCCGGATAGAAGGTCGAGAGCGAGGCAATGGACGCGCAGAGCATACCCATCGGATGCGCGTCGTGGTGGAAGGCGTCGATCTGGGTCTTAAGGTTCTCGTGAACCATCGTGTGGTTCCGGATCCAGAAGCCCCACTCCTCCACCTGCGAGGCGTTCGGGAGCTCCCCGTGGAGGATGAGGTACGCGCATTCGAGGTAAGTCGCTTTCTCGGCGAGCTGCTCGATCGGATAACCCCGGTAGCGAAGGATGCCGGCATCACCGTCGATGAACGTGATGCTGCTGCGACAGGAAGCGGTGTTCGTAAAGGCCGGGTCGTAAGTCATCAACCCGAAGTCCGCATCGTCGACCTTGATCTTGCGAAGATCGATCGCGCGGATCGTGCCCTCGGAGATCGGCACCTCGTAGGATTTGCCCGTTCGATTGTCCGTAATCGTGAGGGTATCGTTCGCCATCGACAGCTCCTTTACCGGCTGTGGGGTCTTTTTGGGACTGGGAGCATATACCGTAGCCAGTCTGGCCGGCAACGCATGCTCCGGAAGAGGCAATTCACCGCGAAATGGCACTTTGCGAGGCTGCCGGACCGCTACATACTCCTGCGCGTGACGACCGTATCAAGCACCCAGCTCGAGAAGTTCCTGTCAGATCTGGAAGACGTTTCGCGCCTTTTCGGCGAGCTCGTGTCGTCGATACCTGCCGATCGGGCGGTTTTGCGCCCGGACGCGGCGTCCTGGTCCGTTGCCGACAACATCGCCCACCTGAGCCTGACGACCGAGGCATTCCTTCCGATACTCGAAGCCGCCGCGCTCGATGCGAAAGAGAAGGGGGTCACCGGTTTCGGGCCGTTCGGCATGGGAATCGTCTCTCGCGTGCTCCTCTGGCTCGTCGATCCGTGGACCGGCATCAGGACTAAAACGAAGCCGGCCTTCGAACCGGTCGAAACCGGATCGGCCGAGAACGAGATGCAGCGGTTCCTCGAGCTGCAGGCCCGGCTCGCGAAGACGATCGCGCTGTTCGACGGGCTCGCGATCGACAAACTGAAAGTGGTCTCTCCGTTCGCGTCGAGGGTCAAGTACACGGTCATCGGCGCGTTCGCGATCGTCTGCGCGCACCAGAGACGACACTTGCTGCAGGCGGAACGTGCGGCCGCGGCAATACGCTAGACGAGGCCGCAATGCACGACCGGAGCCTGGGGCGGCGTCGGCCGGGTGGATAAGTTGTGGACTTGACGTCAACCGGACCGTGACCCGGCCACTATCTTTGCCGGCTCTGACCGCGCGGCGTGACGGCCGCTCCCACTACTTTCGTTGCACCGAATGGCGCATCCATTCGGAATCGTTGCGCTCCGGGTAGTCTTCGCGGAAATGACTGCCCCGGCTCTCGGTGCGTTCGAGCGCCGACCTCGCCACCAGCAGTCCGAGCGTCACGAAGTTCCACGATGTCGTATTCAGCGGTCGAGACGCGATCGCGCCAAGCTCTTCTATAGCCGAAGCCAGCCCGCCCGCCGTGCGCACAATGCCGACGCGTTCCCACATGATCCGCCGCACTTCCGCGCGTACCTCCTGATCTATCCGCCAGTTCTGAGCCTCGCCGAAATCGCTGTCCGGCGGCTTCGCGTACTCGATCGACTCGGGCGCCTCTCGAGCCGCGGCTGCGCCCGCCCTGGCGCCGAAGACGAGCCCCTCGAGCAACGAGTTCGACGCGAGACGGTTCGCGCCGTGCACGCCAGAACACGTGACCTCGCCGGCTGCGTAGAGCCCTGGCACCGTCGTGCGCCCTTCGGTGTCGGTCCTGACGCCGCCCATGCAGTAGTGCGCCGCAGGACTCACGGGAATCTGGTCACGTGTGATGTCGACGTTGTAGAGCAGGCACGTCGAGTGGATCCGCGGAAACCTCTCACGCACAAATGTCCGGTCGAGTGCGGTCATGTCGAGGTACACCCGATTTGCGCCGTTCCGGCGCATCTCGAAGAAGATCGAGCGGCTCACCACGTCCCGCGGCGCAAGCTCGGCGCTTGCGTGGTAACCGGGCATGAAACGCTCGCCCGCCTCGTTACGCAGAATGCCGCCTTCACCTCTGAGCGCCTCCGAGATCAGGAATCGAGGGGCGCCGGGCACGTTGAGCGCCGTCGGATGGAACTGCACGAACTCCATGTCGGCCATCGTGGCCCCGGCTCGATATGACATTGCCATTCCATCGCCGGTCGCGACGTCGGGATTGGTCGTGTGTTCGTAGAGCTGGCCGGCTCCGCCGGTGGCGAACACGATGGCACGGCCATAGATGGCCTTGATGCGCTGCGACTCCGGGTCGACATACGTGACGCCGACGGCCCTTCCGTCCTTGAGAATGAGCGACTGGGTGCACGCGTGAGTGAGATACTGGATCGACGGGAAGTTCTTCGACCAGGCGAGCAGCGCCCGGCCGATCTCGCGCCCCGTCGAGTCGCCGTGCGCGTGAAGTATCCGCCGCCTGGAGTGCGCGGCCTCCTGGGTAAAAGCGAGCAATCCCTCGTCGCGGTCGAATTCGGCGCCGTGCTCGATGAGTTCGAGGATGTAGCGCGGCCCTTCCTCGACGAGCACCTTGACGGCGTCCCCGTCACAGAGACCGGCTCCGGCGTCGAGGGTGTCCTGGACGTGGAGCTCGATCCGGTCGTCGTCGTTGAGGACGACGGCGATGCCTCCCTGGGCGTACTGGGTGTTGGACTCGTCGATCTGGTCCTTCGTGAGCACTGTCACGCGGCCCTCGGGAGCAAGCGATATCGCGGATCGAAGTCCTGCAATGCCGCTGCCGACAACGATGAAGTCGGTGTGGGCGGGATCGGTCACCCGAGCCTGGTCAGTTCTGTCTGCACGGTCGGCCATTGCCGGAGTATACGGCTGTACGGCGTCCCGCGATGAATGCGTGCGGCGCGAGCCGGCACACCGCGCGTCAATCGGTAGGAGTGGAGCACAGGACGGGGAGCCGGCTGGCACGCCGATGACGCCGCTGCTCTCTCACCCGCCGGCTGCGACGCCGGGAGACGATCCGCGCCATGGTCACGCAGCGATGCCGGACGGCAGACCCGCGCGCAACATCAAGCCGGTACGCCGTCCGATGCCGCTACCCTGCCCGGGACCGGATCCTCCCCGTGCGGCAATGCGCACAGCTGCACACTGAAATTGGCGGCGCCACGAGCCTGGCCTACCGGCCATTCAGCCACGCGCGCCTTCGTGCGTCCGCATCGGCCGTCGCATCGGCACGGCGCCGCAGCACGCATCGGACGGTGTACTGTGGCCCCGGGACCGTCAGGTTGACCAGCGCTCCGTCCCTGAGCACCCGGATCGAGACTGGCGACGACCGTCCCCGCCCGAACAGCTCGCGCACCGACTCAACCGTCGCGGCCGCATCGCCTATCCTGACGATCACATCGTCACGCCTCAGTCCGGCCGCCGCCGCGCTGCCGTCTTCCTCGATCGACCTCACCCTGAAGTGACCGTTCGATCCATCCAGCCGGATTCCCGCCTCGAACCCTTCGTACCGCCGCTGCAACTCGATCTCGATCCCGACCGCCGCAAACGCCGTTGCATAATCGAGCGGCTCCACACCCGAAACATACTTCTCGAACCACGGGCCGAAATCCGCCCCCGCCACCTCGTTGACTGCGGCGAGGAAATCGCCGCCCGTGTAGCCCTTTCCCTTGTAATAGTAGGTCGCGGCCGTCTCGCCAACGTAGAACCGCGACCACATCAGCCTGAAGACGTCGTCGAGCGAACGGCTTCCCCCGGTCCGTCCGCGGATCTCGAGGTCGAGCAGCAGTCCGAGTATCGATCCCTTGTTGTAGTAGTCGAGCGCCATCCGGTTCGCGTTCGTCCGCTGCCGCGGATAAGTGCCGAAGTTGAGCCACGTATCGAAACTGGCCTGTTCCACGGACGTCTTCATGTGCGCCGGAGTGTTCTCGTATCTCGCAATTCCCTCAGCAATGGACTCGAAGAAGTCGTCGTCCGCCTCGACGCCCGCGCGCCGCAGAAAAAGATCGGCGTAGTAACTCGTGATTCCTTCAGCGATCCAGAGACTGGTCGTGTAGTTCTCTCGCGTGTAATCCCAGGGCCCAAGCTCGACCGGACGGATACGCTTCACGTTCCAGAGGTGAAAGAACTCGTGCGCCGTGACCCATAGCAGCCCCTCGTAGCCCTCCCCGGAGTCGAGGGGATGACCTCGGACAATGAGCGATGACGCCAGGTGCTCCATGCCGTCCGATCCGTCTTCGCCCGGCGAGAAATAGACGAAAAACGTGTAGCCGTCGAGATCCGGTGGCGGACCTAGTAATGCGTTCTCGGCCCGGACGATGCTCTCGACATCGGCGACGTACCTGTCCGTCGAACTGGAGCGCGATCCGAACTGCTGCACGACAACGCGGTAGTCCACGCCGTCCACGTTGAAGGAACGCGCTCGAAGGTTCGGAGCGGCCGCGGTAGGCGTGTCGATCAGCAGGTCGTAGTTCGCGAAGTCGAACGTGTGCTGGTCGCTCGACTTCGAGCGGGCGTTGAGCACTTTCCAGCCTTCGGGAGGCTCGATCGTCAGGCGAATCGGGTCCGGCTTGTGCCCAACGACCGACATATAGACGCTGGCGCCGTTCACGCACGCGTGGCGATCGTTCAACTGACTGAAGGTTCCGGACAGGTTGTTGGCGTAGACGCTGTATTTGAACACGACGTCGCCCGACGGCGATCCCTCGACCCTCCAAGTCTGTTTGTCAGTCTTCGTGACTCGGAGCGGCCGGCCCGCGCCATCGGCAGCGGCGACATCCTGCACGTTCCGCGCAAAGTCGTAGATGACGTAACGGCCTGGCGACCAGGCGGGCATCTGGAACTCGAGCGGCGCGGCGCCGAGTCCACGCGCGGTAATCGTGACGTGAAACAGGTGAGTGGAAGGCTCGGGCATCCTGAGCAAGTATCCGAGGGACGGGTCGCGGGCCAGCCTGCGGGCGGGTTCGACCGACTGGGCTACGGCTGAGCCCGAACCGGCGGGCGCGAGCACGAGGAGCGCAAGGATCAGGCAATTAGTGCGGACCACGCGGCGCATCGGTGCAGTTTACTGCATTGGACACCCATGTTTCCGGTGAAGAACTCTGCAACTGGCGACGTCAAGTGTGGAATCCCGTGCGAGAATCGCGCATTCCCTGCGTTCGCTCATTCGAACCGGGGCGCAATCGACCCAGGAGGAACCATGTCACGACGTCCCCTCATTGCCTTCGGGCTTTCGCTCTTTCTGTGTATTGCCGCCGCTTCTTCCACGCGCGCGGCCGCTGGCGACGATCTAGTGCACCTCACGGTGTACGACGCGGGAATCGCCGAATTTCTCGAAGTAAGAACCCTGGAGCTTCAGACCGGACTCAACACGATCGAGTGGCGCAGTCTGATGCCTAAAGCGCACCTTCGCACGCTTCGGGTGATGGCGGCCGACGCGGAAGTCGTGCGGCAGGACATCACCATGGATGGCGCAGAGGTGCGCGGTGAAAAGACCGCAGTCGTCCATCTGCAGATAATGAACCGCGGAGCCGCCGGACCGCGAAAGGTGGTCGTCGACTACCTCGCGCCAAACGTCAGTTGGCAGAGCGACTGCGCTCTCGTACTCGACCCGGGACCGAACGGAGCCCCCCCGGTTTCGGCGACGCTCGACATCTGGCTTTCGGTATTCAATTCGACGGGCCTCGACCTGCGAGCTGGATCGCTCGACCTGGTCGCTGGAGAGATCAATCTCGTGGATGGCGGCGGAGGCTTCGAATCACGCCGAGTCGCACAGTATCAGGTCAACGCGCAAAGCAACGCGTTCTACACGGGCGACGACGAGGGCGAAGGCGACACTTCGACGACCGTGACCGGCCTTTCCGTATTCAATCGGCTTGCCCTCGGCAAGGGCATTGCGCTCAATGCCAACAACACCATGAGCCGCTTCCCGCTCATGCAGCGAACGAAGATCGGCGTGGAGGAGCGCAAGGTATTCGAGAACGCATACAACGCCCAGACTTTCGGGCGGAACGGCTTTACGCTGCTGCCGCGCGGACTCGACGTTCGCCTCGTCTCGAAGAACACGACCGGGGTTCCCATTCCCGCCGGTGTCGTGACGGTCTATGCCAGGACTGGCGACCTGATGCAGATCGCCGGACAGGATCGGATCGGTCTGACCGCGGAACAGGCCGAGTTCACGGTCAGCCAGGGCCGGTCGGCCACCTTGTTCGGGTCGCGCCGGGTCGTCGAACGCAAGACGCTTGCCGACGAACTTTCGAGTGGTGGACGGCGTGAACGGCTCGTGACCAAGGTTGAGGTCGTACTGACGAACAGAGGAACACTTGAAGCCGATGCGTTCGTCAGAGAGGGAATCGAGCCATACGACGAAAACCGCTGGACGCTTCTCGCGCAGTCGCACGCGTCCGAAACGCTCGGCGCAAACACCATCCAGTTCAAGGTCAAGGTGCCCCCCGGGGGCAAGACGGTCGTCAGTTACACCGTAGAAACCAAGTAGTCGATTTGTCTGGCGCCTGAGCGCGATTCGGGAGAGACTGCGGCCTCCCCCGCCGCGCTTCGGCGCCACGTCGATTCTGGAGGTTGATGAATGTTCGCCAATGTCCTGCGTCTGGTCGCATTCCCACTCGTTCTGCTGCTCATCTGGACGATTGCCAGGTTCCTGCTCGGTGTTTCAGGCGTGCCCTATGCCCCACGCGGCAATGCGATGTTCTCGATTGCCTCGGTGGTCATTATTTCGGGCCTGTACTACGGGGCCCTCTCGAAGAAGATTGCCGGTCTTGGGTGGGGCGGAACGGCTCTGACCGGATACGTCATCGGGCTCGCCGCGCAGATCCTGGTCTTCACCGCTACCGTCTTGACGTACGCTTCCGGCAACGAAGGAACGTCCTATTTCACGCATTGGGACGCGCTCAACGTAACGGAGGGAACGGTAATGCCGATGGCCGATGCTCTTAAATCCAGGGCATTTGGCCTTGCCATTGGCCCGATCTTTCCATTGCTGGCAGCTTTGATTGGAAGGCTTCTGTCGCCGCTGGTCCCTGCGCCGAAGGCATAGACGGGTGTAAGCGCCAGTAGCGAAGGCGACCGCCCACCCGCTCGCCGTCGCTCGCGGTACTGATCCGGACGTGGCAATTGGCACTGATCCCACCGTGGCGCCGGGCACGGCTCCAGTCGTGACGTGCGCCGCCCGCAGGGGCCACGCTCGATCCGGGCGTTGTCCCGCACGCATCAGCCGATCCGCATGCGGTGGACGAGCGCGACGCCGCGATCACTACCGCGCGCGACGGCGGGCGGGCCGGCCGTGCGACGCGGCGCGACGTGCCGGTGATCGGGAGTCGGGCGCATCGCCCGAGCCCCGCCACTCGCCGTCGCTCGCGATGCCGACCGACATTGTGCCGGGACGGCCCGATCCGACCGCCCACCCGCTCGCTGTCGCTCGCGGTAGTGCTTCGTATCGCGGCAGGACGAGCGGATCCGGCCGCCCACCCGCTCGCTATCGCTCGCGGTACTGATCCTTCGATCCGATGTCGGCGAGTCCGCGGCGGGCGAGCGCATTCTGCGGGTCCAGAGCAAGCGCACGCTCGAATGCGGCCCGCGCCTTCTCGACGTCCGGCGGAGTCCGCATCGCCCAGGTCGAGCCAAGCGCCGCAAGAACGCCCGCGCTGTTCGGCGCAACTTCGAGCGAGCGCTCGTATGCGGAACGCGCCGCGTCGAGCCGCTTCGCGGAATTGGCTTCCGGCCCGTCGCCGAGTGCAATCGCGAAATTCGCGTCGCCGAGCCCGACCAGCGCTTCTGCGTTCCGGGGCTGGAGGGCCACCGCGCGTTCGTAGTACCGCACTGCATCGGCAGGCCGCTGCGAAATCCGCAACAGGGCCTCGCCCATCTTGAACTGCGACTCGAAGTCCCTGGGCCGCGCGTCGACCGCAGCCATGGCCCGGCGGAGATCCTCCTCGCTCAACTGCTCGGCCGCCCCTCCAGCGGGTGCCGACGGCGAAGTAGCCGGCGCGGACTCGGCCGGCGCTGCCGGCGCCTTCGGGCCCGGTGGCGGGGACGCTGAGTTTGCCACGCCAAATCCAATGGCGGCGCCGATGGCGAAACCGATGGAGATTCGAAGTAACGCAGGTCCGTAAGAGCTGTCGGCCATCGGTGGCGCGGTCTCCGGTGGGGGAATTCGATGGATTCGAGGGTCGTTGACGGGGAGCGGGTCTGTAAGCCGAATTCTGTCTCCGCCCCGAAGAGCGGGCGACGGTCATTCATCTAGGCCGGGGATTGCTCCACCGGCTCGAGCGACCTACCCGGAGGTCGTGTCCTCGCCCCGAAGGGTCCGGCACTTGGACGGGCCGTCCTGTTGACGCCTCCCTATTTGGTCTTGCACCGCGAGGAGTTTACCTAGCCGCCGAGTGTCGCCACCGGCGCTGGTGGGCTCTTACCCCACCGTTTCACGCATCACCTGTTCCCTCTTTCGAGAGCCATCGGCTGCCCTGTTCTCTGTTGCACTTGTCGTCGGGTTGCCCCGCCTGGCCGTTAACCAGCCCGCTGCCCTTTGGTGTTCGGACTTTCCTCCCGCTTCCGGAGCCTTGGCCCCATCCGCCGGCGACCGTCCAACCCACTCCCTGTCAACCGGACGACTATAGCAGAAGGGACGACCGATGCGCGCCAGAAGCCGCAGTAGCCGTGCCTATCCCGAAAAAACCTCGACGAACGTCTTCATCATGTATGGATTGTTCGACTTGATCCTGCCGCTCAGGAAGTCTCCGACCCCAGGGTAGTGATGTCCGTTGTAGATCTTCAGGAACAACTCCTCGGACGTCTTCACGAAACAGTCGGCATCGTCGATCGTCTTCCCTCGCTCGACCGAACAGGATCCGGCATCGACGACGACGGTCCATTTGTGATCGTCGATCGAGAAGTAGAACGAGCGCTTCTCAGTGACGACGCCTGGCTTGAACGACGACTGGAGGTTCGTGAAGATCTCTTCGACTGAATCCGGCATGATCGGCCTCCGCGGTGTGGGGGAAGTGCTGCTGAACTGCCGAGCGTTTATAGCGCGCGAGTGGCAGGAGAACAAGCAGGCTCCCGGTTCGCGCAATCGGCCTTCCCTGCCCGTTTTCAGCTTGCTTGACTCCACGACGTGCGGTGCTATTCTAGGCGCCGGTTTCGTAACTGCCGTCGATCGACCGTATCCCCACGGCTCGCGGCAGCTTCTTCACGGTTCCAGTTCCGGGCCGCTCACCGCACGCTTCTTGATCGGGCCTGCCAGCCCGCTACAGTGAGGTCGCCATGATTGTCAGACGTCCCCGTCTCCGCGCCGGCTCCGTGTCCGTACGAACAATGCTGGCTATCGGCGCTGCTTTTTCCATCTGCATCGGCCTGGTTCCGGCAATGGCGCAGAATGGAGGGGCGAAACCGGTCGCTCACGACCGATCCGTGCGGATCATCCAGGGGCACCCGAAGGTCGTCAAGCTCAAGGGCAAGGCCTCGTCTGGCGGTCAGAAAGACATGACCTTCGAGGTCACCGTCTTTCCGCAGCACGGCACACTGACGGCGGTCGACAGCGACAGGGGCCGGGTCACCTACACTCCGGATGCGGATTTCAGCGGCGAGGACCGGTTCAGCTTTACGGTCAACGACGGCGTCGCGACCAGCGATCCGGGAGTCGTGATCCTCACCGTCTACAAGCGCGGCGAAGCGCCGACTGGCCCGATGCTTACGGCGGACGAAGTCCGGACTATCGTGCAGAACGCGGCGATTCGCCTGGCCGACTCGAGCGCCGTCATCGCGATCGTCGATCGCGCGGGCCGGCCTCTGGCGGTATACAAACGGACCGGCGCCAACAAGAATGACGTCGAACGCGCGCTCGCGCTTGCCCGGACCGGCGGGTTCTTCAGCAACGACGCCGCGCCGCTCTCGTCGCGCACCGTCCGTACGCTTGGCGGCGTCCACTTTCCCCCGGGGATCCGCGACACCGGACCGTCGGACCTTTACGGTATCGAACTCACAAACCGGGGCTGCGATTTCAACGTCACCTACAATCCTGGCAAGGAATACCCCGTCTACACGAATCTCGACGGCACGGGCCCGGGTCTCGGAATCGGCACCGGAAAGCCCGACTTCTTCGACAACGAGGGAAGACTCGTGGATCCGGGTGGCTTCCCGATATACAAGAACGGCCGCGTTGCAGGCGGAATCGGCGTCACGGTGGCTCCTCCCGGCAATTTCGGAACGCAGGGCGTCAACCCGCAGGTGACCGCAGCGGAATTCGCATCGTTCCAGGCGTCGCTCTCGCTGGGCGGACCGCGACTGCCGCTTCCTCCCCCGGGGCGCGTAATACTTGGCGGCATCGAGTTACCGTTCTCTCCCTTCCTCGATGCATTCGAAAAGGGCGAGCAGATTCCCACGCCCGCCGGTGCCGGTGCCGGTTCGGGAACGTTCGATCCCAACCGTTTCGTTTTCGGCCCGGTCGCGGGAGGCTTCGCTGCCGACGGGTGGCTCGTCGGGCCGCTCTCGGGTTCACGCCTTTCGGCGCAGCAGGTCAACCAGATCGTGATGAACGCCTTCAACGAGGCAAAGCGGACGCGAGCGGCGATCCGGTTGCCGCTCGGGTCGCCTACGTCGATGGTCATTGCGGTCGGAGACCTTGACGGCACAATTCTCGGCGTGTTCCGGATGCAGGACTCGACGATCTTCTCGATCGACGTGGCGATTACCAAAGCCCGCAACGTGGTCTGGTTCAGCACGGAAGGCTCGCGCGACCTTCCCGGCGTGCCCCACGGAACCGCGATCACGAACCTCACCCTCTACTACGCCGGACAGCCGTTCTTCCCGATCGGCATCAACAACAGCGATCCGGGGCCGTTCTACGATCTCTTCCTCCAGGACGCGGCAAATCCGTGCTCTCAGGGTAGCCAGCCGGCCAATCCGAATCAGAGCGGCATCGTATGGTTCCCGGGCTCCGCGCCCCTTTACACCGGAGGTCAGATAGTCGGAGGACTGGGCGTGTCGGGCGACGGCGTGACGCAAGACGACGTCGTAACGTTCGCCGGCACGCAGGGCTACGAGGCACCGCCCGAAATAAGGGCCGACCAGGTGATCATCCGGGGCATCCGCCTTCCGTACCTCAAGTTCAATCGGAACCCGAACGTACCGTAGGACCGAACCCCCATGCTGACCCGGCACTCAACAGTACTGTTCGTCACCGCCGTCCTTGCCGGTGGCGCCTTCACGCTCGCCCAGACGAAGGCGGGCGATCCTCCCGCGGCGAAGCCGGCCGCCGCCCCGCAGGCGAAGCCCGCTCCGAAGCCCATTCCGCCAAAACCGGGGGTGCCGAGCAAGGGCCCCGGCGTGCGATTCCTTCACGAACACCATTCCGGGCCGACGCCAGTGCCGCGCAAGAAGGGCGAGACTCGCGACCTGACTTGCGCCACCTGCCACGCTTCTTCCGTCGCGCAGCCCGACACGAACCGTTACCCCGGTCCGGACCTGGTCAAGTACCCCGAGGCGGCGAAGTTCGCCCTGGACGGCGACAGGATCAACAAGCTCGGCTTCGCGAAATCGCATTCGGCGTGCATCGAGTGCCACACGGAAATCGCGCCGGGTTCGAACCGCATGTGCGGAATGTGCCATCAGTCTCTTCAGAAACTGCGCGTTTTCCCGAACCCTGACGTGGAGTTGTCTCAATTCGCCGACCGGTACTCGCACAAGGCACACAAGGACTACTTCGACGGCAATCCCGAGCCGTCGAAGGTCTCCGCCTCGCACCGGGTGACCGACACTTCCTTTTTCTCGATCGGCTACAGCATGCCTGCAGCGGTCGAGAAGGGGCTGCGCTGTTCGGAGTGCCACTTCATCGACACCAAGGGACAGAAGATGAAGCTGCCGCAGCACGACGGATGCTTCGTCTGCCACGCAAAGCCCAGGATCGTTCCGGAGAAGTCCGATACCTTCTGGAACAAATGCACCGGCTGTCACGCGAACATGGAGGCAAACAAGCCGACTGTCGACGCGACGCTCAAGCCGCCAAAGGACGCCGACCACGCCATCGCGGCGCTTACGATGCCGTTGCGCTACGTCGTAACGCCGACAGGCGCTGCCAATCCGGCTTTCAGGCACACAACGCACGGCACGATGACACCCGACACGGGCAAGAGCGCCGGCAAGGCGCTGGAGGGCAAGGCATCGTGTCTCTTCTGTCACACTTCGACGGAACGTGCTTCCAACCGGACCCAGATGAACGCGTTCGCGGTCCGAAAGACGGACCCGCAGCTGCAGCAACCTCCCGCGACGGCGTGCGTCTCGTGCCACGTCCACGCAAAGCAGATGAAGCCGGCAGCACCGGGCAGGACAGCACAATGTCTCGCGTGCCACACCAGGGCCGACGCCGCGAAGCCCGTTCCGGCAAATCATCTGCTCGCCGAGGAACCGAAGCCGGCCGCAAAGCCCGACGAGACGGCTGCGCCACCGAAACCTGCGGCTACCGGCGCGAAACCGGATGCGGCAAAGCCTGCCGAGAAGGAGCCGGCTCCACAACCAAAACCTCCAAACACGCGCGAAACGCACCTCGTGCCGTGAGACAGTTCGAATCCGCCGGCGCCCTGGAACTGAAACGATGAGCCGAATGCCAAAATTCTTCGCCCTCGCGCTCCTGCTCGGATCGGCAGGATGGCTCGCCATCGCAACTCGAGCTCAGTCGGGGACTCAACCCGCGCCGGCCGGCACGGGCGGACGCGCGTGGGACTACAGCTCGTTCAAGCACGCGGATCACGATGCCGCGCTACTGTCTACCGGGCAAAAGGCTATCTCCTGCGACGTGTGCCACAAGCGCGAGCAGTCTGGCACACAGCTCTTCTATCCGGGTCACGATGCGTGTATCCAGTGTCACGTTCCTCAGTTCACGACGCCGTCGTTCCAGATCTGCGCGGTCTGCCACACCGACGTGGCGAAAGAAGGAAAGGCCCTGAAGCCGTTCCCGGCCGAGCGCAAGGATTACGGAGTGCGGTTCGATGGAGCGAAGGACAAGAGCCAGCACCAGGTACACATGGACGTGCCGATGCCGGACGGCTCGAAAGTGACTTGCGTCGTCTGCCACGAGAATCGAGGCGCGAACCAGGCGTTTCCGGCTCACGCCGAGTGCTACGTCTGCCACACTCCTGGGGCGAACTCCGCCGCTGCGACGCCCGAACTGTCGAACTGCGCGGTCTGCCATCCTGGCCCGGCCGAACCGAACAGCGAGATGAAGCGGCTCATTGCAACGCGCCGTAACGACGCGTTGCCCTACCGCTTCCGGCACCTCGATCACACGCGGGCGCTTGGCAACTCGTGCGTGGAATGCCATCGCGTCACACAGGACATTCACGTGGTCTCGTCCGGAACGAAGGAACATCGAGCCCGGCCGGCATTCAACTGCTACGAATGCCATCGGGGCGGTGGGAGGTCGAAAATAACGGAAACCTCCTGCGGCGCCTGCCACGGCATCATGGTTTTCCCGCCACTGTAGGCCGCCGCACTGCGGCTGCGCCGGCGCAACGGTGGCGGCCTCCCGCTCGAGCGTGGCCGCCTCGAGTCGCTCGCTGACCCGTAGACGGCGCACTCACGAATGGCGTCCGAAGCAGGCACTCGCGAGACTGGATCGCTTGCAAGTTGACATTCTGGAATTTGCGCCTCTAGCATGACGGGCGGGTTGCTTCGGCGCCCTCCCGGTCCCGAAACACGAACAGCCGGAAGCCACGCGAGCGTTGCCGTTCGCGTCGGACGTCCGGAGGCGAGGCAGTCCACTCCTGCTTCGCACTCACAACAATCTCACCGGAGACCAGACTCGATGAAATTCAAGGCCGCCTTCTGTGCTTGCACGCTCGTCCTATTAGCCGGGCTGTCCGTCCACTTCGCCATTTCGACATCGGCGTCGGCCCCCCTGCAGGCCAAGACCGACTACTCGAAGGGGTATCCGCCAAAGGCGCCAGGTGCCTCGCACCTGGATCTGCCCAACCCGATCCCACTCGGTGACCCGAAGACCAGCGATCAGTGGGGCCTTGACGACAAGTGGGGGATTTCGAACCTCACCCACCAGAACCATTCCGAGAAGCACAAAATTTCGTGCGCAACGTGCCACCATACTAACGGCAAGGAGAACGCCGCCCTCACCGAAGACGTCGAGCGCTGCGTCAACTGCCACAAGGCCGAAGGCGACGAAAAGAATCCGACCAATGCTGACGGTGAGGAACTGAACGTGAAGAACGCCTTCCACCTTGGCGTCGCGGGCTGCATCAACTGCCACGAAGCCGAGATGAAGAAGAATCCGAGTTCCACCGCCGTGACCTCCTGCGCCGGCTGTCATCAGTCGAAGTAACTCCGCTTCGGGAGCCGCGTTTCGCGGGCGCGGCTCCCGGCATTCCGGACTGGCGATCTGGTAGCATCAGGAACCTATGACATCGTCCAGGAATCCGGAGTTCGACACCCAGACCGAGCCGCAGCCGAAAGCCGCCGCGGCGGGCAGGATCACGAGCGCGATAGATCGTTTTCTTCGCCTGCTCAGTTCCGTGCCCTTCGGTATTGCGCTGCTGATGTTGCTCATCCTCATGAGCATGACCGGCATGCTGATCCTGCAGACGAACGTCGACGGGTTCGCCGAATACTACGCGGCGCTCCCACCGTCGAAGCAGATCATGTACACCGATCCGATCGTCCGCATCCTGCAGAAATGGACGGGTGCGGATTTGCGCGGCGTCAACATCCTTTCACTCGTCGACATTTACCGATCGTGGGTTTTCCTCGGGCTCCTCGCGGTCCTCAGTCTCAACATCGTTCTCGCGTCGATCGATCACTTTCCGGGAGCGTGGCGTTACGTCCGCAGGAAGAAGCTCACGGCGACGAAGCAATACGCGAAGACGCGCGACTTCAATTCGATCATTGCCAGCGACGCCTCGGATGGCGAACCGCTGCAGATCGCGGCGGCGTGCCGCGCGAACGGACTCGAGCCCACGATCACCTACGAGCCGTCGAGAACTACCGTTTTCGCCGAGCGCAACGCCTGGAATCGTCTGGGCGCCTACTTCGTCCACGTCGGGTTGCTCGTGATCTTCCTGGCCGGCTTCGTTACCTCGAAATGGTCGCACAACGGCAGCATTACTCTGCAGCCTGGCGGCGAAACGGCCACGATGCAGGGGATTTCACACGACCTCGACCAGGTAAAGGTCGATCAATTCGCATTGCCCTTTCTCGTCGAGTGCACGGACATTCAGCAGACGCTCATCCGTCCCGAGGGCGGACTCGAGAGCAACAACACGGTCGATTGGTTCACCCGCGTGCGCATCACCGACCGCGAGCTCGGTCAGGTGCTTGAAGGCGACGTTCACATGAACAGGCCGCTCGACTACCGCGGCTATCGATTCTTCCAGTCGAGCTATCAGCCGGTCTCGCGCGCACGCAGCGTTACCCTCGACGTAACGACTTCCGGCGGCGCAACCGAGACCGTCAGTCTGATGCGGGGCGGTGTCGCGACGCTGGGCGACGGAACCAGGATCCGTTTCGCGGACTTTCTTGGCAATGCCCGCGGAGGGCCCGGCGCCGAGGATTACAACGACCCCGTCGCGAAGATTCAGGTACTGCCCGCCAACGCCGGCGAGAACGCCGTGCCAACGACTATCGAAGCGCGCCCGGCCGCAGCGACGGCAGGCGCGGCTACGGCGCCGGTACAAGCGGTGCTGACCGGGTTCGAGAAAGTTGGCGCGAGTCACACTCTGTCGGTTCAGTACGACCCGGGCGCCTGGATTTTCTACATCGGGTCGGTGCTGTTGATCGCCGCTCTTGCTTCGGTATTTTTTGCGTCGCATCAGCGCGTGTGGATTGTCATGGATCGCGATTCCGACGGCGAGAGGAAACTCTTCGTCGGCGGACACACGAATCGGAACCGTCCGGCTTTCGGCCGGCGTTTCGCGGAACTCGTTGCGGCGCTCGGGGGCCCGTCGACGGTTCGCGAGGAGAACTCATGAGCACCATCAGTCCAGTCGACGCCAGGGCTTTCCAGAGCCGCAATCTCGGTCCGGCGTCGCGCCTCTTCGAATGGGCGCCAGTCGCCGTTCCGCTTCTCGCGGCTGTCGCCATAGTTTTTGCGCGAATCCAGTTGGGCGAGTCGAAGCACTTCACCTACGACGCCGCTCTGATCGTGCTTGCTCTGGTCTGTTATCTGTTCGCCGCGATCATCGGCCTGCTGGAGCTCTACGCCGACCGGCAGATGCTCGGTCGGTGGGGCCTCTGGATGGCGGCGTCCGGCCTTGGTTTCAACGCAGCAGCGTGGGGAACGCGCTGGGTCGCCGCCGGAGACCGCGAAGGCTGGATTCGATGGGCGTTCCGTTACGTGCCTTTCGCCAATCTTTACGACCTGTCGATCGCCTTTGCATTGGGCGCGGCGCTTGCGACTGTCATCGTCTGCAGAAAGAAGGAAGCCCGGATGGTGATGGGCGTTTCGATGCTCATGTCGGCGCTCATCGTGCTGCTCGCGATTTTCCTCGGCCGCGAATTCATCGACCTGCCGCCGGTGCTCGACAGTTACTGGCGTCCGATCCACGTCGGAATCGCTTCGATCAGCTACGGCGTGGTCCTGGTCTGCTTCAGCATCGCGACGCTATACCTGATCAAGGACGGCTTCAAGATCGAGGTGATGGCCGTCTTCGTGGCGTTGCTCGGCGCCGGGATCTACGCGTTCATCAATCGCATGGACCTGCTCTTCAGCGGAAAGTATTCGATGAGCGTCATCATGACCGACGCCGTCAGCGGCCAGACTGCGCCGCTTCCGTTGCGGGCAACCATTCCTCTTGCGGGGCCGCTGATGATAGGAGCGCTGATCCTGCTGGTCGGGGCGCTTTTGATTCTGGTGCGCGACCTCTATGTCGAGACGAGCGCGAACCGGAAGAACGCCTTCGCCGTGCTCTGGGGCTCGTTCGCTCTGCAGGTAGCTTCGATCGGCGCGGTCCTGCTCCAGATGCGCGCGCTCAAAGGGAACGTGGCGCCTGCCATCGACGTGGCGTCGCAGATCTCGTACCCGAAAGTGGCCGAGTGGCTCGGAGGCGCTCCCGCGAGTAGAGCCACGGAGTTCCTGGCTGCAAACAATTCGAGCCTGAGCATCACCACCAATTCGAACCCCGTCGAGCTCGGTGCGCTGTTCACGCTCGCGGCCCTCACCGGTCTCGTGCTCCTGTTCGGCTTCAGAACCGAGCGCGTCGTCGAGCGATTGCCCTCGCTCGACCGGCTCGACGACCTCATGTACAAGACTGGCGCGATCGCGTTCATCGGGCTCGCCATGCTGCTCATCACCGGCGCCGTCTGGGCAAACGAATCCTGGGGCCGCTATTGGGGATGGGATTCGAAGGAGACTGGCGCGCTCGTGGCGTGGCTTGCGTACGCGGGGTTCCTGCACACGCGGATCGCGCACGGCTGGACCGGCCGCCGCAGCGCCTATTTCGCGATCGTGGGCTTCCTGCTCGTGATCTTCACCTACCTCGGCGTCAGCTATCTGCTGCCGGGACTGCATTCCTACGCGTGAGGCCGGCGATAGATGAGTGACGAAAATGCGAGCCAGGTGACGCATCTCGAGAACGAACTGCTCAAGTCGCGACTCGAGGCGCAAAAGAAAGACAAACTCGTCCATCTGCTCATCGGACTCGTCGCGGGACTCGCCGTCGGGTTCTATGGGGCGAACTGGATGAATACGAGCACGGGCAACGCAGCACGAGCCGCGGGGTCCGCGGTGGCCACGGCCGCACCGGCTGACGAGAACCACGATGGCCACAATCATCCTCCCGGAGAACATCCGTCTGGCGACGGTGGAGCCGCGATGCCCGAGGTGCAGGCAAAGCTGAAGGCCGCGGAGGACGATCCATCGAATTTCGTCGCTCAGATGGACGCGGCGGCCATGTTTCACCGGATCAACAACAACGACAAGGCGATCTACTTCCTGAAACGGGCCTACGCTCTCCGTCCGGACGACTACGACGCATTGCTGATCCTTGCGAACAAGACGTTCGACGCGGGCAGGTATGCCGACGCAAAGCCGTTGTACGAAAAGGCCCTCGCGATGCGGCCCGACGTGGTGGACGTGCGGACGGACCTGGGCACGACGCTCTTCCAGCTGGGTGACCTGGACAAGGCGATCGGTATGTTCGAGGCATCGCTCAAGCAGGATCCGAAGCACGAGTACACGCTGCAGAACCTGGCGGTTGTCGCTATTCAGAAAGGCGATACTGCAAAGGCCGAGGACGCGCTGCTGCGACTGGCGGCGGTCAACGGCGGGAACCCGTCGCTCGGACCGCTCCGCAAGGACCTCGACACGTTGAAGACGACGGGCAAAATCCCGACGCATTGAGGCAGAACGCGGCCGTTCCGCCACTGGCAGGCAGTCCCCGCCTTTAAACGGCCGATTCGCGGACCGCGTAGAGGTGGGGACCGCGCAGCGGTCGAGCCCGCGCAGCGGTCGAGCCCGCGCGGAGGCTGCCTGCCTGGCGCTTCAACGCTGCGAGCTCGGGAGCAACGAGTCGAGCCGGGATCGATAGCGACCGGGGTCGAATCCGATCCCGTCACGTTCCGCCGTGCCTGCTGCTCGGCCCGCAATGGCTTGTTCATCGAAGCGCGCCCCGATCCTGCGATGACGCGATCGGCGCCGTCCCACGCTCCGATCACTCCGCGTGCTGATTGCATTCACTCGATTGCCGTGATATCTCTCCTGCATCTCTCCAAGGCACTGACGAGCTGTTTTGCGTCGGGTCTCCCGGACAGGCTCCACATCATCCTCACTCGATCCTCCGCCATACCCACGACGCGGAAATCGGGAGGTTACATGCCCCAAGAACTTGAGCAACGGCGTGCCGTCCTCGAGGCGATTCAAAGTGTCGCCGCGATCAAGGACATCACGGCGCAGCACGATGGACACTTCGAGCACGAGATCGACCTCGAAGTCATCGTCTACGGGCGGAATTACAACGGCAAGAAAGTTGGTCCCTACGTCCGCCTGCTGGTCTACAGCGACGGCGAGGAAGTCATGCGCGAGGGCGAGTGGGGCGGCAACACCTTCTATGTCGTCGTCGAGGGCCAGGCCGACATCTTCGTCACCACCGAGGGACGCGAGACGCACGTCGCACAGATCTCCGCCGGCGACATCCTCGGCGAGATGTCGATCCTTGCCGGCGTCCCCCGATCCGCTACCGTGCGCGCGCCCGCCGGCGGCACCGTCAAGATGCTCGAGGTGCAGCGGCCGGCGCTCCGGTTGCTGCGAAAGCTGCCGCACTTCGGCGAGGCCCTAGACCGGTCCTACCGGAATCACGGCCGCAGCCAGATCATCCAGGTACTAAACTCGGTCAGCCACCTCGCACCCGAGACCGTCAGGCAGATCGAAGCGATCTCGCAGTTTCGGGTCCTGGGCAAGGGTCACGTGCTCTTCCACCCGGGCGAACCGGTCAAACGCGTCTATGTAGTCAAGTCCGGCTGGCTGCGCCTCTCGCCTCAGCAGAAGACATCGATGCTCGTCGCGCCGTCTGGCGACGGGAAGATCTCCTGGGGCGACCGTCCGTCGTGGGATCTGCCGTCTCCCGACAGCTACTTCGGACCGTCGAACGCTTTCGGTCTGGATGGCGTCATGGCCGACTCTCAGTGGCAGCACACTGGGGTACTCCTTGGTCGAACCGAACTGCTTGAAGTTTCGATCGCCGAGTTGCGCAATCATCCCGAGCTCATCGAGATACTCGGCGGCTCGCTTCGATCCCTCAACATCAAGAGCGGCACCGTGAAGCAGGCGACCCCGGCGCCGATCGCCGCCTCTCAGCGTGAGCTAATCGCGACGGGCGTTATCGACGGCACGAACCTGCTGCTGATGGACATGGAGCTGTGCGTGCGTTGCGGCAACTGCTCACTGGCGTGCCAGCACCAGCACGGGAACTCCCGGCTCATGAGGCGCGGCATCTCGATTACGCGGCCGAAACGCCTGACGAAGAACGCTCCAATCCAGTACCTGCTCAATCCGTCCGTCTGCATGCACTGCAAGGATCCCGAATGCATGACGGGTTGTCCGACTGGCGCGATAAGCCGCTACACCGGCGGCTACGTGGACATCACCAAGGAGACCTGCATCGGGTGCGGAGACTGCGCGACGCAGTGCCCGTACGACGCCATCTCGCTCATTGCGCGGCGCGGGAAGCCGCCAGCTGCCACGTCGCTGATATCGGATTGGTTCAGCATCGCGGCTCCCCCGGCCCCTCCGTCGGTCGAGGAAGTCGACGACCTCGTGGCGGTCAAGTGCAACCTCTGCTCCAACACGCCGCTCAATCCGAAGGGCGCTGCTACCCGAGCGTACAGCTGCGAAGAGAACTGCCCGACCGGCGCGCTGCTCCGCGTGGACCCGGCGGCTTACTTCTCCGAGATCGGGAACATCCAGGGCGTCGTCTTCCGCGACGAAACGCATATCGTTTCGAAACACACGTCGCACGTCGACCCGAAGAAGCGGATGCTTCACGGCCTTGGCGTGCTCTCGACGGCCGCTCTTGTCGCTCTCAGCCTCGCATCGCTGTGGCGGTTCGGACGCGACCTGCCGATCGTGGGTTCGTGGCTGAACTTCTATTGGGCGACGGGAATCGTCGGACTCGTCGCAATAGCGGTCGTGATGCTCTACCCGGTGCGCCGGCAGATCTTCCGCAAGCGCGTCGTTCCGCTTCGGTACTGGATGCTGACGCACGCATATGCAGGCGTCATCGCCGGCGTCCTCCTGCTGATGCACGGAGGCACGCGTGGCGGCGGCGTGCTTACGACCACCCTCATGATCACGTTCGATCTCGTGATCCTGACGGGATTGTGGGGCATCGCTACCTATTACATCGCGCCCCGGATACTTACCCGGATCGAGGAACAGCCGCTTCTGATCGACGATCTGCAGCTCCGCCGCAGCGAGTTGATGAACGAGATAGCGGACACGATCGCGACGGCATCCGAGGCAACTCGCGCGGCCATCGAGAAGAAGGTACTGCCGCACATCCTTTCGTTCGAGTTTCTCGCCCGGCAGATTTTCCGTCGCGAGCATCTGCGCGATCTGATCGACTCGACGCGCCAGCACTACGCGGCTCTTGCGCAGACGTTGCCTGAAGAGGAGCGCACCCGCTTCCTGGATGACGTCGAGAAGGCCGCCATGATGCGACGAGTCGACGCGCTGATTTACCTCCATCGCGCCCTCAAGATGTGGCTGGCGCCGCACGTGCTGACCACTTCGTTGATGCTCGCGTTGATGATCGTCCACATCGTCCAGGTGATTTACTTTGCCGTGAGGTAACCCCGCGCAATGGCGACGTCCAAGTTCATCATCATTCGGCGCGACCTGGAGGTCGATCCTACCGCGGTCGAGGGCGATGGCCTTTCGATCGGGCGCCTGCTCGCCAACGACGTGACGCTCAATCACCCGTCGGTGTCGCGCACGCACCTGGGTATCAGGCAGATCTCCGGCGACTTCTGGGTCACGAATCTTTCGCAAGGCAACGGTACGATCCTCAACGGCGCTATCGTCGAGAGCGCGCCGCTTGCGGCCGGCGACATCCTTCAGGTTGGGCCGTTCTACGTCCACGTTGCCTTTCCTGGCGATGTGCTCGAGTTGACGATTGACTTGAGCATGAATCCGATGGCGGCCGAAGGAGGCGGGACCGGCCTGCTCCCATCGGCCGACGCCTCATCGCCTGGAGCGGCGGCGGCCGCGCCGGCAGATCCGGCGCACTCGGCGCAGGCCGCCAGGCCGTCGCAGGGCGGCACCCGCCGGCTCACCAACAAGACCGGAATGCTCACCGGCATGCTCGCTGCGCCCGAGGAATTCGCGCTGAAGGTCTTCTGGGACAAGCGCAAGCGGGACGCCGGCAAGGTGGCCGAGCGCACGCCACTCAAACCGAACCTCATGAAGGGCCGCCTCGGAAAGGCCAGATTCAACTGGCGGTCGACGTCGGACCTTCGCAGGCCGTGGGCAACTAGTCTGTTCGTCTGGGGCGCGATCCTGGTGACGGCCGCATCCGTCGTGTCTGCGTTCGCGTTCACGGACTTCTACGCGCCGGGCCCCCTCGCGACCGCTCACGTGCGCGATTCGCTCGCACACCCGGACGCCTTAGTGGCCGTAGCGGTGCAACCCAACGCAAACTCCTGCACCACTTGTCACAGCCTGACGCAGTCGATGGACTCTCGCTGCTCGCAGTGCCACACGACCACCGCCTTCACTTCCATATCGTCGGAAGAGCATATGAATGCTGGCGTCACGTGCGGCGATTGCCACGGCAAGGAGCACCGCGGCGATGTCTTCGCGAAGATCGGCGCCGCCGACTCGTGCGTTGCCTGCCACCGCGAAGGCTACGCCTACTGGAGCCCGACCCTGAAGAAGTCAATCGCTCTCGCGGTTCCGCACGGAGGCTCGTCGCTCGGGTATCCCGTTGCGGACGGAAAGTGGACCTGGCCCGGTTGGTCCGAAGAGCGCTGGTCGTCGCGTTCGTTGCCGAAGAAGGCGGCCGATTACGACATCAAGGGGCAGTTCCACATCATTCACGTGGCGAACGGCGGACCCAGCCAGCGAGTCGCCTGCTCGGATTGTCATACGAAGGGCTTCGACACGGCTTCGATACTGGCCGGTGTCCGCGAGTCCTGCTCGGCGTGTCACGCCCAGAGTTTCGGCGGCAAGTCAGACGCGCAACAGGCTGCGGTCAAGGTTCAATGCATGTCCTGCCACGGTCAGCACGGGGGCGAGAAGGCGTCGCTTGCGGTGCGCCAGTCGCAGCGCATTCACGCCGAAAAGGCGAAGTAGCCGGCACGACGCGATCAGGGGGCTTCCACGCGCGTCATTAAGTGAGCGGAATCCAACAAGGCATATGAGAAAGTCGCAACTCCTCGTCACGCTCCTGATGCTCGTCGTGCTTGCGATGGCGGGTATCGCGTCGCGTCTCGCCGTAAGCTCATTGGGCGCAGTGCCCTGGTTTGGATGGATAGGCCTCGTCACAATGATGGTGGCAATGGGGTTTGCGTTCATTATTTTCGACGAGTACCGCGAGCGTGGCCGCGTCACGCACATTATCCGCGAGGCCGAACTTGCCGCCGCCGAACGGGCGCGCGCCGCCGCCGAAGCCGGTCATTCGGCGGATACGATCTCGTCGCTTCACAGCGACGGTCCGTCTTATCCGCATCCCGTGATCAACACCGCGACGTGCATCGGGTGCCACGCTTGCGTCGATGCCTGCCCTCATGACGTTCTGGCGATCGTCAACGGTGTCTCTACGCCCATCGCGCTCGACCAATGCATGGAGGACACGAGTTGCCAGGTCGAGTGCCCCACGAGCCCGAAGTCCTGCATCGTCGTGAACACGACCAAGAAGATCCCCGAGCGCAAGGTGCCGAAGCGCGACAACCGGTTCATGACGAACGTTCCGGGGATCTACCTGATCGGTGACGTCTCGGGCGTTCCGCTCATCAAGAACGCCATCAACGAGGGCGGCTCGGTGGTCGACTTCATCGCCGAGGAGTTGAAGGCGAAGCCTCCCTCGGGTGCTGCGGAGTACGACACCGTCATCGTCGGCGCCGGGCCCGGCGGACTCTCGGCAACTGCGATGGCCAGGCAGCGGGGACTTCGTTACCTCACGATCGAGCAGGACAAGGTCGTCGCGACGATCCAGGCCTATCCGGCTGGAAAGTACGTGTTCTTCAAGCCCGACACGGTCGAGACGAAAGGTGGCATCGAGTTGCCGGGTATCGGAAACTCGAAGGAAGCGATGATCGGTTCGTGGCTCGACACGATGAAGCAGCTCGACCTCAAGATCAACGAATACGAGACGGTGAAGAGCGTGAAGACCGACGGCGACGTTTTCGTGGTCCGAAGCGACTCGGACAGGACGAAGCAGAGCGCCGAGTACAGAACCCGGACGGTTGTCATCGCCGTAGGAGGACGCGGCACGCCAATGCGCCTGCGCGTCGAGGGAGAGGATCTGAAACTCACGGTAACGCCAAGCGCCCCGGTCATGGCTCCGTTCTGCGTAAAATGCGGCCTGCCCCGAACGACGGAGGATCCAGCCTGCGCCTCGTGCGGGAGTGCGTATCCGACGACGGTTCCGCCCCCGTTCGAAGACGAGAAGGTCAAGTACCGGCTGAGCGATCCGAACCTCTTCAAGGGCAAGCATTGCATCGTCGTAGGCGCCGGCAACTCGTCGATCGAGGCGGCGGTGGATCTGGCGGCCTACCGCTCGGAGGACGGCACTCAGATCGTCGGCTGGCGGGACAACATCGTAACGCTCGTCATCCGCAGCGACTTCAAGGGCGATCTGAAACTTGGCAACAAGATGCTCTGTTACGAGTGCATCGACGAAGGCAGGATTCGGGTGCACTTCAGGAAGACGATCAAGGAGATCCGCCCTGACGAGGTCATGTTGATGAACGCGCGCGAACGCGACGCGTCGAAGGCCAAGGCGACCGATACCATCCAGAACGATTACGTCTTCGCCCTGATCGGGGGCGACAAGCCGACGAAGTTCCTCGAGAGCATGGGAATCCAGATCGGCTAGATCGTGTTGCGTGTTTCGAGCTTCGTCTGCTTCCGCTTCACGATCGGATAGACGGGTGGATTGGGCTGCGCGGCTTCGGTTCGAAAGCGCCGGAACGCAGGCCGAGGGTTCCGGCGCTTTCGCGCCCCGGCACTCATAGGAAGGAGACGCAGGTCCCCCGGCGCTTCGAGCACGCCGCACCTGCCCATGGCAGACAGGCCGCGACTACTCCCAACTTCGGCGCGCCCTGTCAGGGCAGGTTCGGACTCATGTGTCGAGTTCCCCGGTAGAACGGGTTTCCTTCGGCGCTCTTGGAGCCTCGACTCCAATCAGGCGAAGGGCGGCGCCAGGCCGCCGGTGGAGAAAGTCATCGCAAGCAATGCCTGGACGAGAATCGCGCCGTCCATGAGCAACGAGTAGTAGTAGTCGTGCCGGGCTTCAGAGAGTGCGGCCAGCAGGAGCGCGACATAGCCTGCTGAAACGGCGGCCGGGATCAGCGCGTGCGGCGAACCCACCCCGTAGTGGACGACTTTGACTGCCAGATACAGGGCCATGGCAGCGGCTGCCATGGCCTTGGTCGTTCGGGTCCCGACGTGAACGGGAATCGTCCGGATGTCGGAGGCCTGGTCGATCTCTCGGTCGCGGACGTCGAACGGGAGAGTGATAGCAAAGACGAAAACGAACCGCTCGGCGAATAGCAGTGCGAGGTCTCTCGTGAAAATCGGGTCGCCAGCGTCGAGTGGCGGCAGGACTGTGGTCACGACAGCCCAGACCCCGGCGATGAGAAAGATCTTCAGAAGGCCGATCTCTTTCAGGCCGACGGTGAATCCCTTGCGAACCGGAAGGGAGTAAGCGAGGGCGACGATACCCGCGGCCGCGGAGAGGACGATCACGCGACGATCCAGGAACGGGAGCGCCAAAAGCGTGACCCCCGTCGCGCAGCCGAGCAGCCACAGGAGCGAGGTGCGGTGACTGGCGATCCAGAGGTGGCGCACCGATGCCGCTTCGGGGTCGGGGTGCTCGAACGAAAATACCCGGTCGACAGTGTAGACGATCAGAACGCCGCCAGCGACGAATGCAAGCAGCCACGGATTGGCCGGGTGCGCGGAAACGGCGAGCACTCGATACGTGCTGTATGTCCACAGGACCGCGCACAGCGCAAGGAAGAGATTCCCGAACAGGAAGAAGCGAAAAACTCCGCCGGTCACGCCGGCGAGCCAACTTCTCGAGCGACCGAGGTCCATATCGAGGACTATATAGTTCCCCACGCCCGTGCGGCGCACCCCGTCGGACGAAACGGGCAGCGTTTCGGATCCGCGACCGCGGAGCGGTCGATAAAATAGCCGTGGGTCGCGCGCGGGCGAGTGCAACGAGCCTACGCGCGCGACCCGCGGAAACCCCGCCCTATCGCGCCGACCGCGGAGCGGTCGAATCCGCGACCGCGGAGCGGTCGGATCCGCGACCGCGGAGCGGTCGATGAAATAGCCGTGGGTCGCGCGCGGGCGAGCGCAGCGAGCAAGCGCGCGACCCGCGGAACCGCCCGCCGCGTAGTACCGACCGCGGAGCGGTCGCATTGCTCCCAGCTAAGACGCAACTTCTTCCGCGCTCAACTCGATAATGGGCCGGAGGGAGCAAGACATGGCACGAACACTCATCGAAATCTACACGCACATCGTCTTTTCGACGAAGGGGCGGGCAAACACTATTCACCTGGAGATCGAAGCTGAATTGCACCGCATTATTGCGGGTATCATCGCGAATCTCAATTCTCGGTGCCTCACCGTCAACGGCACCGAGAACCACGTTCACACACTCGTGTCGCTTGGAAAGACGACGGCCTTGAGCAACCTGGTTCGCGAGGTGAAAAAGGGATCGACAATCTGGCTCAAGCGCCAGGGTGCGGTCTCAAGGGCCTTCAACTGGCAGGATGGATACGGGGGGTTCTCTGTCGGGAAATCGGATCTGCTGGCTGTCAAAAAGTACATCGCTGACCAGAAGCAGCACCACCAGCGCATTTCCTACGAGGAGGAGTTCATTTCACTGCTCGAGGACAACGGCGTCGCCTACGACGCTCGATACCTTTGGGACTGAAGGTTCGACCGCTCCGCGGTCGGATCGATGTGGATGTGGGTTCCGCGGGTCGCGCCGTGGCTCGTTGCACTCGCCACGCGCGACCCACGGCTATTTCATCGACCGCTCCGCGGTCGCGGATGCAGCATCGCCAGCCGCCTGCAGCATCGCCAGTCGCCTGCAACATCGCCAACCGTCGTCCGCAACATCGCCAGTGGCCTGCATCATCGCCAACCGCCTGCCGCATCGCCAGCCGCCTGCAACATCACAAGCCGTCTGCAACATCGCCGGCCGTCGTCCGCCGTACCGCCGGCCGTCGTCCGCAGTACCGCCAACCGTCGTCCGCAATACCGCCAGCCAGCCGTCCGCAAAACCGCCAGCCGTCCGAGGCCAACCCATCCCCGGCCGGGATATCGAAAGCGAAGAGCAACGCGAAGGCTCCGCGTTGCTCTTCGAGTCCTACCTCCCGCTCGGCACCGGCGGCACCTTCGGACGCTTCGGCGAGCCCTTCTTCAGCTGATCGAGCAGCACCTGCACGGCCCGCTCGAGTGTGGGATCCTGCCCCTTCGCCACGAGATCGGGACGATCGACCACCTCGATGTCAGGCGCAACGCCCTCGCCCTCCACCGCCCACTTCCCGTCCGTGTCCAGGAACCGGAACCGCGGCGCCGTGATGTTGCCGCCATCCACCATCGCCGGATTCCCGGAAATCCCGATGAGCCCGCCCCACGTCGTAGTGCCGATGAGCGGCCCGAGCCCGAGCTTCCGGAAGTAGTATGGAAACGCATCGCCACCCGAGCTCGAATAGCCGTTGATGAGCACGGCCTTCGGCCCGTTGTGCGCAAAACCCGGGACCTGGCGCGGCTCCTGCCCGCGTTCGACCCAGTAGTTCAGGATTGGCCTGGCGACGAGCTCGATCATCCGGTCGGGAATGAACCCTCCACCGTTGTAACGATCGTCGAAGATGAGCGCATCCTTTCGAATCTGTGGGAAGAAATTCTTGAATAGTTCGCGGTTGCCCTCCACCGCCGTGTTCGGCAGATGGACGTAGCCGATACGGCCCCCCGAGAGACGGGAAACCAGGGCGCGGCGCTCCTGCACCCAGTCGATGTACCGCAGATTAGTTTCCTTGCGAATCGGTCTGATGCGTTCGTCGCGCGCTCCGGCCAGGTCCGGCTTGCTGTTTACGGTCAGCGTGACGACGCGATTCGCCTTCCCTTCCATCAACTCGTAGAAGTTCCGCACTTCGCGCGTCGGCCTGCCGTCCACCGCGAGGATGTAATCTCCCGTCGCGACCTTCACTCCGGGTTCCGTGAACGGCGATCGCGAGTCCTCCTGCCAGTTCTCGCCCGGATAGATCTTTGCGATCTTGAAGTACCCTGACGGGTCCGCGACGATGTCGGCTCCGAGCAGTCCGGTCTCGACGCGCTCCGGCGCCACGCTGTCTCCACCCTGAACATACGCGTGTCCGGCATTGATCTCGCCAGCTAACTGCCCGAGCACGGCATTCAGATCGTCACGCGTCTGGACGTGCGGAATCAGAACCTCGTACTTCGCCCTGATTCCCTTCCAGTCGAGACCGTGCACGCCCGGGTCGTAGATCCAGTCTCGGGTGATCCTCCAGACGTCGACGTACATTTGCTGCCACTCCACGCGCGGATCGATCCGCATCGCGAGCCTGTCTACGCCGATGGCGCCGTCATTAGCCTTGCCGCCTGGACGCAGTGGCAGAATTCCAAAGCCTCCGTTGCGGGCGAACAGCACGCTCTTCCCGTCCCCCGAGATGGCAAAGCCTCCGATGCCCTCGAGGATGACCTGCTTGTCTTTCGCCTCCAGGTTGTAGAACTCGAGTCGCGGCGGCCCGCCGCCGAAGGCGAGATACGCTATGCCGTCGCCGGTAGCTGCGAGCCCGCCATAATTGCCGGACGGTCCGGGGATTGCGCGAACGCGGTTCTCGAAGCCATCGGCGTCGATCTTCACGTCCAGCTTCGCCTCCGCAGGCTTGGCTCCAGAATCGGCCGGCTTGACCGCGGCGTCCGCGGGCTTCGCTGACGCATCGGCAGGCGGGGCCGGTGTTGCCGCGGCCGGTGGAGTCGCGACCGGAGTTCCGTTCGGCCTGTCGGACGGCTTAGGCTCCTTTGGCTTCTCCTCGTCGCTTTGCGGAAGGAAGAGGGCGGGGCCGTCCTTTGCGAGCACCGCAACGTAGACGCGAGTCGGGTTCGTGTAAACGTAGTTGAACTCCGTGCCGCTGAACGTCAGGTTGAAGTCGCGGTCCGACGTGAAATACAGGTACCGGCCCTTGGGATCGAACACCGGATTGTCGTCATTCGTCATTCCGCTCGTGAGTTGCGTCCGCTTGCCGTCGGCGAGCGAGTAAACCCAGATCCCGGAATAATTGGACTCGAAGGCCTTCGAATAGGCGATCCACTTGCTGTCCGGCGACCACGAGTACGTGTTGAGGTCGTTCTCGTTGCTCGTGTCGACTTCGGTCACCTTGCCGGTTTCGACGTCGACGTAACGCAGGCGCTGGCTCTTGTCGCCGAAGAGCAGTTTCTTGCCGTCGGGACTCCAGATGCCGTTGAACATCCAGACGTTCATTCCCGTCGTTACGCGCCGTTCCGTTCCGGAGCCGTCCTGCGCGCGGACGTACCATTCGTATTCGCCCGTGCGATCGCTCTGGTAGGCGATCCACTTTCCGTCGGGCGACCACGTAACCGAGTGCTCGCGCACTCCCGGAGAGTTCGTGATGTTGCGTGGCTCGCCTTCCTTCGCCGGCACCGTGAAGACGTCTCCGCGCGCACCGAACACGGCCCGGACACCGCTCGGCGAAATGTCGTATGACTCGATGTTGTCCTTCACGTTGACGACGTGGGGAAGCGCCTGCGGAAAATCGCCCGCGACCCGGATCGGCACGCGCACCGACTTGCCGGTCGCCGTGTCGAACCGGTAGACGTAGCCACCGCATTCGTAGACCACGGCGCCGGGACCCGCGCTTGCCCATAGCACGTCGTAGTCCGTATGGTTCGTGACCTTCTTCGGCTGCTTCGTGGCCAGGTCGACCGCGTAAAGGTTGTGGATCTTGTCCGCATCGCGATCGGACGTCACGTAGACCTTGTCTCCAATCCAGCACGGATTCATGTCCTGGGCCGGCCCTTCCACGAGGGGCTCGGCCGTGATTTTCGCGAGGTCGAATATCCAGATGTCCTGATTGCGCCCACCGCGGTAACGCTTCCACGTGCGGAACTCGCGACCGATCGGCGCATAGACGAATTTCGAGCCGTCGGGCGAGAACATTCCGTTCCCACCCTCGGGAACGACGAGCGGCGTTTCCATCCCACCGTCGACCGGTACCACGTAAGGGCGCGTCATCCTGTCGGACCACGGAAGCCGGTGCGCGTTGAAGAGAATGTTCTTTCCGTCGGGCGACCAGTCCAGCACCTGGTTGTCGACACCGCCGCGCGGCGGCATAGCGCCGACGTCGTTATAGAAGGTGAGCTGACGCGGCGTGCCGCCCTCCACTCCCACGACGTACACCTGCGCGTTTCCGGAGTACTGTCCCGTGAAGGCGATCCAGCGGCCGTCGGGCGAGAACTTCGGGAACAGCTCTTCACCGATTCCAGTCGTGAGCCGCCGCGCGAGTCCCCCTGCCATTTCGACGACCCATATGTCGCCGCCATAGACGAACGTTATATGGGTCGCGCTGACGTCGGGATACCGCAGAAGCCGCGCTAGGCCGGCGTCGGACTGGACGGGTTCGGCGCTGACTGGGGCGCCAACTGGCGAAAGTAGCGTCAGCGCCGCGAGGCAGATCGCGAGGTATCGCATTCGGGAAAGTTCTCCTGATGTCGAGGTGAATACGCCGGAAGGCGCACTGGAGAGTTACGGGGCGTGATGGAAAAAGTTCCGGGCGTGAGGCCTGAACCGGATGCCTCCGATTGATGTGGGATCTGACGAGACCAACGATCCGGGCAGGCCTGCGCCCCGGGGCCTTCTCCGCGTCAGACGATCCGTCCGTCCGATTCAGCAATCCTCACGCTTCTGCGATCCTCTTACCGCTGCCCTCCCCGGTTCATCACGGCTTGCGCTTCTTGCGGGCCTTTTCGATCTCCTTCTGGATGATCGCCGCTTTCGAATCGGCTAGCCTCACGAGCATTCCCGGTTCGAGCAGGCCGGTGACCACGAATACATCCATCGTCTCACCAGCCACCTGAACGTCGGCCGCCGGCGAGTAGGTCGCGACGATCGTCGTCCACGCGAGCTTGGGCTCGACTGCGGTCACCACGAGCCGCGCGACTTTGGTCGTCTGGACAGAGAGCGTCTCGCCCGACACCGGATCCTTGATCGCTTTCCCTTCGGTGAGTACCAGGTACTCCTGACCGACCTTCGCGCCGGCCGCTTCGCCTACGTTGATGGCGACCCGATTGCCGTCGATCGTCGCCACGAATCCTTCTATCGGGCTCAACTGGTTAACACGGTCGACGAAGGCCTGCGAGATCACAGCGAGGTTCTTCTCGAAGCACTTGATGCCCTCGGCAAGCGTGATGTTGGTGGTACCGAACTCCCTCGGCATTCCCACGCGCGACTCGGTGCCGGTAAAGGTCTCGGAGATTTTGATGCTTCCGGTCTCGGTGTCTACCAGCTGGATCTGCACCTTGGTCTCGTATACGTCCTTCGTGAAAAAACCTGGCGCCCATCGGATCGAGATAAGCGACCCGGCCACCACGTACCTGGCTCCGAGGAGGCGCCCCACGTTCTGAGCCGACTTCGGATCGACGAGATCCGAGTTGTTCAGCCTCTGCTCGGCCAGCACCTTGTCCAGGTTCGCCCGGGCCACGACGTTGAACTTTCCAGCCCGAACGAGCGCATCCGTCACGGCGCTCGTCATCGTCGGACTGGTGTATTCGGGCGCATACGTCGAACTGAACGGCGCGACCGCGATGCTCGTCTTTGGTGCGGCGCCGGCCTGCGCGTGGACTGGGATGGCTGCAGCACCCACGGCGGCAACGACTGCGAGAATCAGCTCCAGTGTTCTCACGAAGACCTCCGAATTCGAGTGGATTCGGCCATTCTAGCCGCTCGAACGGCTTCCAGGAACGTTGTTGCCAGGCCGCGGAACGTCGAACCCGCGCTCGACGTGTCCGCGCTACCGGTCCATGTCATATGCCTTCTGCAGCCACGACTTCACTTCATCGTCGATGTCGCCCGGAGTCGCGATCGCGAACCTATGCGTGATCCGGTCCTTTTTCGCCATCCCACCCGTATCGATGAGCCTCCCCACGGCTGGCGTGTCCCTGAGTGCAAGTCCGAAGTCGATCCTGGTGTTGGTCGCCGGCTTGATCTGTGCGAATACGTGTTTGCGGTAAAGCGGGACGATCGTCTTGCAGGGACATGCCTTCACGTCCTTCCCCATCGACAGGCCGAGCTCGAGAAGCCGGTCGTAGAGCGGCCGCAGCCCGGCCTTCTTCCCGGCAAACATCTCGTCGACGTAGACGAGCGCGGAGGCAAGGTACTTTTCGGGGCTGTCGTCCTCGCCGCGGCCGTCGGCGCGCTCAGCCAGCCACCAGGCAGACATCGTGCCGAGGCCGTGCTCCTTCTTCAGCCAGTCGCGACGCGCGATCTCGGTTGCCGGCCCTTGACGCCGGATCAGTTCGAGCCACTGATCGAGCGAACGGCCAGTCTTCACGGGCAGCTCCGCAACCCACTTCTGGACCATCGAGACGCTCGGATGCACGCCATATGGATTGGACTTCGAGCCGGACTTCGCGGACCTGGCCATATCAACTTCTCCTGTTCATCGAAGTTGGCTGAGAAGCGCGTGGGCGATGAGAAGATAGATCGCCAGCCCCGTCGCATCGACGAGAGTCGTGATCAGCGGCGCCGAAACGAGGGCCGGGTCGATCTTGAAGCGGTGCGCGAGCAGTGGAATCAGCGATCCGATCGTGTTCGCCCACGTGACGACTGCCACCAGTGTCAGTGCGACGACCAGCGAGAGCTCGAATCCACTGCCCCACAAAAGCGCACGAATGAAACCCACGGCGGCCAGTAACGAACCGAGCAGCATTCCGCTGAACAACTCGCGGCTCACCACCCTCAGCGTGTCGCGAACGCGGATCTCCTTGAGCGCAATCCCCCGGATGATCGTCGAAACGGTTTGCGCGCCCGTGTTTCCTCCCGTTCCGACGAGCAAAGGAATGAAGAACGAGAGTGCGACGACGCTCGCAAGTTCGTTCTCGAAGTATCGGAGCACCGAGCCGGTTGACGTTTCGGCCACGAACAGCAGCAGCAGCCAGCTCAGACGGCTTCTCACCACGCGCCAGATGGGCGTCGTGAAGTAGGGCTGGGCAAGCACGCCGGGCTCGACGCCACCGAACTTCAGCTGATCCTCCGTGCCCTCCTCGATCAGGACGTCGATGACGTCGTCGACGGTGACGACTCCGAGCATCTTCCCCCCCGACACGACCGGCAGCGACGTAAGGTCGTAGTGCGCCACCAACCGCGCAACGACTTCCTGGTCTTCTTCCGGCTTGACCGAGACGACCTTGTTCGTCATCAGGACACCGATCGCTTCGGATGGCTCGGCGCAGATGACCTGCCGCAGCGAGACGACTCCGATCACGAAATCGTCGCTGTCGAAGACGTACAGATCCGAGATCGTTTCGACGTCCCTGCCTACATTGCGCAGATGCTCGAGCGCCTGGCCCGCGGTCATCGTGACCTGCAGCCGGACGAACCCGTCCGACATCAGTCGGCCGGCGCTGTGCTCGGGGAACTGCAGCAGGGTGCGGACCTCGTGGGCGGCGTCGGGCTCCATCCGGTCCAGCAACTCCGCGGTCTGCCGTGGCGCGTTATCGGTAATGATGGCGGCAGCGTCGTTGGGGGGAAGGAACTCGAGCAGGTCAGCGGCCTGGTCGGGTGTAAGTTCGTCGAGCACCCGATTCGCCGCCTCGATACCCAGTTCCGTGAGCACGACGGCGGCGGCGGCTGGCGTCAGTAGATTGAAGACCGCCGTGGCGCTCGCGTCCGGAAGACGATCGACTACGTCGGCCAGGTCGGGAGCTTCGTGGGTAGCCAGGAAGTCACGCAAACCGCTCGAGTCGTTTCGATCGAGAAATGCTGCTATTGCCCTCTCGAGCGGGAGCGACGAGATGACCGTTGGGACCAGAGGAGGGCTGCCCGCCGCCAGTGTCGTTTCCAGGTCGCTGCTACGGTTCTTCGCCATGGCACTCTATCTACCCGCCGCGCGCACGGATGCCAAGCTCGCCTGGGCATCGGTCGATCATTCGGCCGCAATTTCCAGAGCCACGCGAGGCGCCGTGAAGTGAAGCGCCGAAAGAAGAGTGCCACCTGACCGTGTGAGTGGATTGGTCTGGAACGACAATCGGCGGCCACGCCAGCCGGCGCCATCGGGGTCACGGACGGCGCGCCTGAGTCGCACTCCTGGCGCCAAACACGGCCCGGCCGTGAAGTCCACGTCGCGTGCGATGGACGGCCGGTCCGTCGCTGGCGCTCCGGGTACGCCCCAGGCGCGCGGACCGTGACACCGCGCGGCAAGATAGTCTCGGCCGTTCGGACCCGGCGTCACTCTCCTCCCTGAAGATCCCTGATGTGGAGGGCGAGCTCGACGCGATTGCTCAGGTGCTTCTTGTCGAGAATTCGGCTGATGTGCCCTTCCACCGTGCGAAGGCTCAGCCCGAGCTCGCCAGCAATCTCCTTGTTCGCAAGCCCACGAGCAACAGCTTCGGCGACCCGCCATTCGGCGTCGGTCAGCCCCTGGTCCCGAACGAATTCCGTGGCCTCCGCGCCACGCTCGCCGAACATTCGGGCAAGGTCCGCGTGCGTCCGGCGCACGCGTTCGAGGATGCTTCGGACGACCGCAACCAGTTCCTCGGGCTCGAACGGCTTCGTCAGATACGCATCCACCCCGGTCTGGAACCCCGCAATCCTGTCCGCCGTCTCGTCCTTCGCCGTCAGAAAAACGATCGGCAGCAACCTCGTGCGCGGCGCCGCGCGCAGGTTTCGCACGAGTGCATAGCCATCCATCGCCGGCATCCGAATGTCGCTGATCACGAGGTCCGGCAGCGACTCCGCAATCCTCGTCAGGGCCTCGGCGCCACGTCTCGCCGTCTCTACCTGATAGCCCTCGTCCCGCAACGTCTCGGAGACCGCCAACAACAGTCCCGGGTCGTCGTCGACCACCAGCAGCCGTTCATTCATCGCGCCCCTCCCCTATTCCATCCTCACACCGCCCCGCGGTCCACACGGGCACGTATAGCGTGAAGGTGCTCCCGCGTCCGAGCTCGGTTTCCACGCCGATTCGTCCTCCCATCTGCTCCATTACATTCCGGGCCAGGTAGAGTCCGAGCCCGACTCCCGACACGTCAATCTCGTCGGGATTGCCAGACTGCGGCGCCACGGCGGCAAACGCCCGCCCGCGGTGGAACTTGTCGAACAAACGGGGTACGTCCTCAGGCGGAACGCCCCGGCCGTTGTCCGTAACTGCAATCGTCACCCAACGGGCGTCGGCTCGCGCCGCAATCTCGATGCGTCCGCCATCGGGTGTGTACTTGATCGCATTCTCGACGACATTCCCGAGCACACGGCCCAGTGCCTTCGCATCGGCACACCCGGGCGGAATGTCATCATCGAGCGTCACGACGAGTTCGTGCCCGCGCATCTCGACGCCCCGGCCGGCGGCCTTCGCCGCACCGGCGACGATCTCGGTAACGTCGACGCGACCGAGAAGGGTCCGGAAGACACCACCCTCGATTCGCGAAAGATCGAGCAGGTTGAGCACGAGGTCGATCTGCCGATCGCATTCGGCCGCGATCGTGCCGAGATATTCGCGGCGCTTCTCAACGGGAATTCCTTCGCGCCCGAGCAATCGGGTCAGCGCTTTTATGGTGGTCAGCGGAGTGCGCAACTCGTGCGAGACGCTGCTGACGAAGTCAGACTTTATGCGGTCGATTTCGGCAAGTCGCGCCTGACGCGCTTCGAGGCTCACGGCCATCTCGTTGAATGTCTCGGCCAGTGCCGCGATCGCCCGCATCCTCGTGACCGGGGCGCGCGCCGAGAAATCACCCTCGCCGAATCGCGCGGCGATCGCGTCCAGAGTCGCCAGCGGTTCGACGATGCTCCTGGCAACCATAGCCGCCGCGCCAAACGTCGCCAGCAGCACGGAAAGTCCCACGACTGCATACCAGGCAAGCTGGTGACGCGCCGACGCATAGAGCACTTCGTCAGGCAGGCCAACCGTGACGAACAAGCCGCTTGCCCCGGCCTTCGCTACCCCGGAAACGCGCTCGTCGCCGTCGGCCGCGCTGCGGACGACGGCAGGAGAGGCGCCGCCGTCGAGGGACGCGCGCACCGCATCGTCAACGAAGCCGATACCGGGGCTCGCCGTCGCACCCCCGCTCTGGAACACGATGCGGCCACCCGATTCGACGAGTGTGACAGTTGCGCCATCTGCCACCGAAATACCCTTGAACGCATCGTCCAGCGCCCTGCCATCCACGCGTGAGACGACCGCGCCGTCGCCAGCCGGGACAGCCATTACCATAAGCAAGCGGCCGTGGGCGCCATTCCAGTCGGTTTCGGCCGTAAAGCCTTGTCTGGCTGCCGCCGCGACGAGCCGCTCGCCCACGGCGCGTGCAATCCGCGGATCCGTGTCCGGCCGGTGCTCGGCGACAGCCGCGCCAGTTCGGTCGAGAACGCTCACGTCGGCGGAGTGCGGACGCGGCGCGGACGCGATCGTCAGGGCTTCCTCGAGCGCCGCCCGATCGCCCGGGCGATCCCGCAGATGTCCGGCCGCTGTAAGAAGCGGCTGCCTCTCCGCGGCGAGCCACCGGTCGAACGCAGCCGCGGCAAGCATTGCCCGCTGGGCAAGTACCGCGTCGGCACTTTCGTGCTTCGCCTGCCATAGGCTCCATATCGCAACGGCGCCAACTGATGCGATCGGCAATACAGCGCCGATCAGCAGCGTGACCAGCCGTACTCGAATGCTCGTTCCTCGTCGCATGTGGCGCCCGTGCAAAAGAGCATACCTCCTCGCAAGGAACCGGCGAATGCGAGGGAACACCCTCTCCTTGCGCGTGTTCCCACTCTCGCCAGCGGCCTCGTGGGCCGATAGGCTGAGAGCCGATGAAGGACCAGCACACGATGACCGGACGAAACACCCGATCGGCGGCAATCTCGGAGGTGCGTGACGTGGAGTTTCGCGTGCGGAAGAGTGTCTACCGGGGATCCTCGGCGGTTGCGGTCGTTCGAGCGATAGAGCGCGATGCCGTTTCGTACCCGGATCGCGGCGGCGCAATTCGCAAGTTTCTGTGCTGGTCGCTCGATTCGCTCGGTGCAACCGTGCCGCAGCGCGACCTTGACCTGAGCGCCTCCCTCGAAGACGAAGATCTGGCGCTCAGCTACCTCTTCCTCCTCGACGAGTACGGCGCCGGCGAAGTGCTGGCGCCACGGCTCGAGTCGCGAAGTTGACTGCGGAAATCACGCTCCCGACACACGTGTTTCCACTCTACCGGCGCTCGAAATCTCCGGGTAGTCTCGCACTCGTCGACCTTACTTTTACCGAGAGCAGATCGTGGAGAACCTCGAAACCGAGACGACGTCGATGACGTCCACAGCTTACGTGCCGGCGGCAGAGAACCCCGGCGCGGAACTGTGCGATTTCACCGACGGTGGCGAGCAGTACGTCCGACTGCTCGCCGAGTTCGACAACTATCGCCGCCGTTCGCGGCGAGAAGCCGCCAGTGCTCGCGACGCCGGGCGGCAGGATGTACTCCTGGCGCTCCTCGACGTCGTGGACGACTTCGACCGCGCCCTCTCCCACCTCGACGGCGCGGAGGGCGCCGTCGCCGATGGATTCCGGCTTACGCACCGGCGAATCGAGGAACTGCTCCGGTCATTCGACGTGAGTCCACTTGCTAGCGAAGGGGAAGCGTTCGACCCGGACTTTCACGAGGCCGTCGGCCTGGTCGAGGGCGACACGAAATCTCCGGGCAGTGTGCACACCGAAGTCCGGCGAGGCTACCTTTGGAAAGGCAAACTGCTTCGCCCGGCCCGTGTCGTCGTTGCCAGGTGACTCGTCGAAGCACCTCCCCACTTCGCCGCTTCGAGCCATCCGAAGCAGAGCAGACGGGCCTCGACGCCGCTCGGCAGTCCGTCATTGCGCAGGTCGCCGAACACGCAGCCGGCCTCGGCCGGCCCGCTGTATCCGATCGTTACTCTCGTCACGATTGTCGTTTCCCTTGATCAGGAGGCGCCGATCGATTCGGCGCCTCGCCTTCAATGTGACGACTCTGTCAACTCCTGACGACTTCGATCGAGATCGGGGCGCGCCGCGCAAGCCAATCGCAAACGCTCCCCAGACCAGATCCCTGTCCGCCTTCATACGCGGTGCTTCCGAGGCCGCGAGCGCCGACGACGAGACAGCTGGCGTTCCAGCCCTCGGCTGCGGCAACGAGTTCGCCGGCCGGCGCGCCGTATCGTGTCTCGGTCGAGACCTCCAGTCCGGCGAAGCCAAGCGTATCGGCTGCACGAGACATCGCCTGGAGTGCGCGCGCACTATCGCCTACATCGCCGAGGCGCTCGCGGACGCTGACGATCCGCACCGCGGTGCCGATGGGCCACTTCCGCCCGGCAAGTTCCCGAACGGCTTCGTCGGCGTCCGCCGATCCGTCCACTCCAACCAGCAGGCGAGGAGCCGCCCCGGGAGCGGACGCCCGCGGCCTCGCGATCCGCACCGGGCATCGCGCGTTTGCAGCCACGTTCGCCGAAATGCACGCGAAATAAGGCGGTTCCACGTTCGAACTGCCCTGCGAACCGACAATCAGCAAGTCCGCACCCCACTCGGTGGCCTTTGCGATCGCTTCGTCGCCGACCAGACCGATGCCCGGCAATGCCTCCGACCTCATGTACCAGGACACCGGAAACGCACCTCGCAGCCGCAAGGCCGCCGGTAACGGGATCATGTTGCCGGGCACCGCAAACAACACCTCGGCGTGCGCGGGCAGTCCTGCAAAGTGCAACTCGCCAGCAACCGCCCGCGCGCCTTCCAGTCCGGAATAGGTGACCAGGACCCTTGCCCGCCGCTCGGCTGGGACCGTCCTCAGGGCATCGACTCGTACGGCTAAATCGTTGTTTACCGCGACGGACATGATCTTCTCTCCTTCGGTGTTCTTTTACTTCTGAGCGCTACAGAGTCTCGCTGCAGCTGGCCTGCAAGGACCGTCCACCGCGTGGCGACGAGTCCCGTCCGATTTTCGAGGCGCGAGTGGCGGAACTCCTTGGCGTCCGCCACTCACGGCCGTGCCTCCAGATACCCGGCGGTTCCAGCGAATGGGCGTGGTCCGGACAGCGTCCACACCCCCCCACATTTGTTCGCGGATCGTCGCTACGGGCGACGTTGGGCACGACTCGATACTACGGATTGGCGCCAGGGCCGAGAAGCGAGGAAACACCCGAGATCGACGGGTGTTTCCTGTGCCTGGCTCCTTCCGGCGGCCTCTCCCGGCCGTGATGGGCGATCCACGGCCTCGACGGGTGAAAACTCCCGAACACCTAGGGTAATCCCACGCTTGTTGGCCTGCCTCGCTCCCTCTAACCTGAATTCCAGCGGTTCGCGTTGGCAGCGTGAACGGGGCTATGGCCCATTGGTCACGAGAAAGCGCAACCGAATGCCGCGCGACTGGGCCCGGGTGGCCCCGCGCAGGCTCGAGTGGAGATGCGGCGCGGCTTCGCAATCGAGGAGGACTTATGAATCCGATGTATCTAGCGGTCATGTCACGCGTCATCGCCAACCGGGCCAGTCGATGCCCCATCTGCGACAGCCGGATCCAGACGGTCTCGAGCGGGAAACACCACCGGCGTAAATGCGTCACGTGCGAAACGGACGTGGCGGCGCGCGCTGCGGCAGTTCCGCCGGCAACTCGCCGCACGGACGCGTCAACTGGCGCAGACCGGGTGTTCCGGCTCCCTTCGAGACGGCGGCAAAGCACTCGTTCGTAAGCCCGAATCCAGGACACGGAGCCAATGCCGATGAAATCGGCTCCCATTTCAAAGCAATCCAATGGCAGAGGTAAGACCATGCACGAGACACCGATCTATTTCAGCGAACGTGACTATGCGCGCCTGAGCGCGCTTGCCGAGGGCAGCTCGCACCGTCCATCCAACCGAACCCTGGCCGCCGAGTTGGAGCGTGCCGAGGTCGTGCCGGAAGATTCGCTGCCGGCCGGCGTCATCGGCATGCACTCGACGGTCCGGGTCGTCGACCTGGACACGGGCGGCGAGCACGTCTACACGGTCGTCTACCCGCACGAGGCCGACGTCGATCGCGGCTGGATCTCGGTACTGGCTCCGGTCGGAACGGCAGTGCTCGGCTATCGGCCGGGAGACGTCGTCGAGTGGGAGGTTCCCGGCGGCCGAAGACGGCTGCGCATCGACGGGGTTGCAGTTTGACCGCGCGCGCCGATTCCGTGGATTCGAACGAACGAACGAACGGGAAGCACGGTTCGCTGACTCCGAGCGTCCCGCACGGCGCAGCGGTGATCGCGTGCGATGCGTGCGGCCTGCGATGGCTCGTACCGGGAGTCGTCCCGGGCGAGCCGTACGCATGCAAATCGTGCGGTCACACCTTCGCTGCTCCTCCGGCTTCGGCTCCACGCAGGTCTCAACGGACCTTGTCGATGAACGCGGGCGGCCGCAAGACCACAGACGAACGCCGGTGAGCACGGATTCGGAGAGAAATCTCCGTGTTCATCGGCGTCCATACGTATCCATCCGCCACCCCCCGTGTCCAGCAGGACCTAGTCCCTCCACTCGTCGATCAGCGATGCCACGACGCCCGTCCAGCCCGTCTGGTGGGACGCGCCGATTCCCGCTCCCGTGTCACCGTGGAAATACTCGTAGAAGAGCACGAGGTCGCTCCAGTGCTCGTCGGTCTGGAACTTCATGCTGTGCCCGTGCGACGCGCGACGGCCGTACTCGTCCTTCGTGAAGATGCGTATCAGTCGGTTGGCAAATCCTCTCGCCATCTCGGCGAGCGTAACGGGATTCTCGCCCTCCGTGAGACTGTCGATCTGGAAGTCCTCGCCGTAAGCTTTTCCCAGCTTCCGCAGCGACTCGATCATCATGAAGCTCGTCGGCATCCAGACAGGCCCCCTCCAGTTGGAGTTACCACCCTTCAGCTTCGAGACCGATTCGGCCGGATCGTACGAAACCACGCTTTCGCCGAAGACGAACGGGTTCGCCTCGTGGAACTTCGACAGACTGCGCAGTCCGTAGTCTGACCGGAACTCGAGCGGATCCCATACCCGCTCCAGAATCCTCCTCAACTGCTCCTCGTCGACGATCGTGAGGATGTGTACCTTGGACCCGTGCCGCTCGATCGTAGTCACGCAACGATCCGTGAGCTCGCTCCGGTTCTTGAGGAACCAATCCAGGTTCGCCCGGAATTCGTGGAACGGCTCGAGCCAGTCCACCTCCAGACGTTCGACGGCGAACAATGGAATCAGACCCACGAGCGATCGAACGCGGAACTTGTGGAAGCTTCCGTCCTCGTATCGCAGCACGTCGTAGAAGAACCCGTCGCGTTCGTCGAAGAGCTGGTACTCGCGGCCGCCCATGTTCTTCATCGCTCCGCCGATGTAGACGTAGTGCTGGAAGAACTTTGTCGCTAGACCCTCGTAAACGCGGTTCTCGTGCGCAAGCTCGAGCGCAATGCGCATGAGGTTCAGGCAGAACATCCCCATCCATCCCGTCGCGTCCGACTGTTCGAGGCGAGCCCCGTTCGGCATCTTCTCGCTGCGGTCGATGACGGTGATGTTGTCCAGCCCCAGGAATCCGCCCTCGAACACGTTGTTGCCTTCGCTGTCGACCTTGTTCACCCACCATGCGAAGTTGATCAGCAGCTTGTGGAAGCAACGCTCGAGGAAAACGCGGTCGCCCTTGCCCGACCGGATGCGGTCCATGTTGTAAACCCGCCATACGGCCCAGGCGTGGACCGGCGGATTCATGTCGGAGAACTCCCATTCGTAGGCCGGGATTTGGCCGTTCGGGTGCTGGAACTGCTCGAAGAGCATCAAATAGAGCTGTTCCTTGGCGAACTCGGCATCCACGAGCGCGAGCGGCACGCAGTGGAAGGCCAGGTCCCACGCAGCGAACCACGGATACTCCCACTTGTCGGGCATAGACAGCACGCGCATCGAGTTCAGGTGTTGCCAGTGCACGTTTCGCCCGCGATTGCGCGCGTCGGGCGGCGGCCAGTCGGGGTTGTCGCCCTGCAGCCAGAGGTTCACGTCGTAGAGATATATCTGCTTGCTCCACAGCATTCCGGCAATCGCCTGACGCTGGACGAGCCTCTCTTCGGCGGTCGCCGTTTCGGGATGGATCGTGTCGAAGAAGCGGTCCGCCTCCTCGAGCCGGAGCGTGATGACGGCATCGACGTCCGAAATCGGATCCGGCTGTTCGGTGTCCGTCAGCCGAAGCCTCACGACCACGGATCCGCCGGCCGGAACGTTCAGCGACTCGTAGTGGAAACACGCCTTGGTGCCGCGCTGTTCCCAGTTGACGCTGTTCTCGCCATCGACGACGTAGCGATGGAAAGCGTCCTTGGTGAACGCACTGCGACTTCGAGCATCGCCGCCCCACACGCGAGCGGCGTTCGTCTCGTTGTTAGTGAACAGCGGATTGCCGCCAACGTCGGCGTACAGGTAACGCTTCCCGAGCGAGTACTCGTACGGAAGCGTGCGCAGCTGTCTGGCGTTCGTGTCGTCTGCGACGATGCTCACGTAGCCGTCGCCGTGCGCGCCGATCGAGATGGTCGGCTCGGGCAGAACGTCCTTACTCCACGCCCACGTGTTGCGGAACCAGAGGTGCGGCAGGATGTGGATCGGCGCATCCTCGGGCCCCCGGTTGAAGACCTCGATCCGGATGCAGCAGTCCTCGGCCGTGGCCTTCGCATACTCGACGACGACGTCGAAATACCTGTCTTCGTCGAAGATCCCCGTGTCGAGCAACTCGTACTCTTCGAACGGCGAGCCCGCCTGCCGGCGTCGATTTTCCGCGATCAGTTCGCCGTACGGGAATGCCCGCTGGGGGTACTTGTACAGGAACTTCATGTAGGAATGCGTCGGCGTAGAATCGACGTAGAAGTAATACTCCTTCACGTCCTCGCCGTGATTGGCTTCGCTTGGCACGAGCCCGAACAGGCGTTCCTTCAGGATCGGGTCGTGGCCGTTCCAAAGCGCGAGCGAAAAACAGAGGAGCTGATATCTGTCGCAGATCGCGCCAAGACCGTCTTCGCCCCACCGGTAAGCCTTCGAGCGCGCCAGGTCGTGCGGGAAGTAGTCCCACGCATTTCCGTCGGCGCTGTAATCCTCCCGGACAGTGCCCCAGGAGCGGTCGCTTACGTAGGGGCCCCACCGCCGCCAGGGCGCCACGTGGGCGGTGAAAGGTTCGTAGAGGCGCTGGTATTCTCGCGTATCGGAGGTCTGTGTTTTCATAGACTGATGAAGCCCGGATGCCGAAAATCGCGCGGAGGGTGTTTCGATAACACGCCGCCGCGCGACTGTTCGGAGGAGGACGTGTGCACTCGGGCCCGCCCGGCCGGACCCACTTACTTCATGTCAATCTCGCCCATCGCGCCCGCAACGGCAAGGGCTGCCTCGTAAAGCACGTCACGACGGTTGAATCCGAGCTCGGTCGACAGCAACTCGCCGGCAGTCCTCGACCGGTAGGACAGTAACCGGTTCGCGTGATGCCCGCCATCGATCACTATCGACGACGACAGGCGGCTCCTGGCCTCGCGCCTCACCGAAAACGCGGCGGTGGGAGCCGTGCCTGCTCCGAGCGTAATGGACGAAAGCAGGCCGTCCATTCCCTCGCGCAGGACCGGAACGAATCGCACGGTCACCGGCCCGTTGCCCGAAGCGAAGGCGAACACCTCGGCGTCGCCGTCCCTCCGCGATGCGGAGGCGTCCAGCGTCCAGCCGAGTTGGGCGGCAAGCCAGGCGACGAGCAGGAGCGACCTGGGCGTAATGCCGGCTGCACCTGCGTGCGGTGTGAACTCGACCGTCACCGTGTCTATGCGATCGAGGAAGGACCGGTGTTCGGCCACGTCATAGAAATTCGCGAGCATTTCACGCCAGGGAGTCAGCCGCTGCCAGGTGAAATCTGTCAGCGAGGTCCAGTTGGGATGCTCTCGGAACGTCCTCGCGAGCCTTACGAGGCCGCGGCCGGGATCGGACGATGCGGACGAATCGAGTATCACGCGATCCGCCATTGGCAGGATGTGATTGAAGACGTAGTCACCCGGTTCAGGCGCGCCGAGAACCCAGACGAAAACGGGAGTATCCGGAGCCAGCAACTGCGCAACACCGCTAGGCAGGTCGTTGATCGCATCGCCTTCCGCCGCAAACGTCACCTGCTCGCACGTCACCTGTTTCGAACGCGGCCCCTGCACGCGGCAGACGGCCGATACGTGCACAGTCGCCGAGTTGCCGGCTCCGGCGCGATTCGCCTTCAGCACGAGTGCCCGCGCCGGATGCAAGTTAGACACCTCGGCAACGATCTCGTCGAAGTCCGGCGGAAAGTCGCGCGAGTCGCCGTAAGCTACGAGCGTCAGCACACGAGCGCGAGTGACGGCACGCTCCTCGTGCGAATCGTCACCCGCCGCTTCGTCACGCCAGATGGCGGCGAGCTCGCGCTCGACCGCCCCGATGTTGATTCCGTCAATGGTGCTCACGCGGCCTCCTTCTCTAGAGCCGCCGCCAGGCGCGGCCCTCGCGGGCGAGCATGTCGTCGGACGCCTTCGGCCCCCACGAGCCCGCTTCGTAGTTCGGGAACATGTCACCCGGCAACTCCGCGGCCCAGCGATCGAGGATGGGAGTGACGATCTCCCAGCCGCGCTCGGTCATGTCGCGGCGCGCGTAAAGCGTCGAGTCCCCGAGGATACAATCGAGAAGCAACCGTTCGTACGCCTCCGCAAGCCTGGCGCCGAAAGAAGCGCCGTAGCGGAAGTCCATGTTCACACCGCGGATGTTCGTCACCTGCCCGGGCACCTTCGCGTTGAACCGAAGCGTGATGCCTTCGTTCGGCTGAACCCGGACGATTAGCACGTTCGGTTCGACCATGGATCCGCCCGTTTCGCCGAAAAGTTTCTGGGGCACGTCCTTGAACGTGATGGCGATTTCGGTCACCCGGCGCGCGGCACGCTTCGACGACCTGATGTAGAACGGCACGCCGCCCCAGCGCCAGTTGTCGAACGTGAGCTTGAGCGCAGCGAAGGTCTCGGTCGCCGAGTCGGCCGCCACGCCCTCTTCCTGACGGTAACCGGGCACGGCCTTGCCGCCCACGTGTCCAGGTCCGTACTGACCGCGGACGGCCACGTTCGGCACCATTTCGGCGGTGATCGGCGTGACGGCTTCCATCACCTTGATCTTCTCGTCGCGGACGGCATCCGGGCTCAGGTTTATCGGCGGCTCCATCGCCACGATCGAAAGCACCTGGAATACATGGTTCTGAATCATGTCTCGAACGACGCCCGTACCTTCGTAATAGGAGCCGCGACCTTCGACGCCGACCGCCTCGGCGTTAGTGATCTGCACGTTGTCGACGTAGTTTCGGTTCCAGAGCGGTTCGAAGATGCCATTGGCGAACCGGAAAGCCAGCAGATTCTGGACCGTTTCCTTTCCGAGGTAATGATCTATCCGGTAGATCTGCTTCTCGGCGAGCACTTCGCTGACGGACGTGTTCAGCTCGATCGCGCCCTCGAGGCTGTTGCCGATCGGCTTCTCGATGATCACGCGGCGCCATCGGCCGCCCGATTCGTCGACGAGTCCAGCCTTGCCGAGTTCGTGAACGATCTGCGCGAAAGCACTCGGCGCCGTCGACAGGTAGAACACCCGGTTGCCGAGAGTCCCGCGCTCCTTCTCGACCTCGTCGAGCTTTGCTGCGAGCTTTCGGTACGTCTCGGGATCGCCGAACTCGCCAGAGACGTAGTAGAGCCCCTTCTCGTAGCTCTCCCAGACATCCTCTTCGACCTTTCCATCGCCGCCGAACTCGGCAACCGATTTTTTCATCGAGGAACGGAAGTCGTCGTCGCTCGTCTCGCGCCGCGCGACACCCACGACCGCAAACTCCGCCGGTAGCAGCCGGTCCTGGGTCAGGTGGTACAGGGCGGGGACGAGCTTTCGCTTCGTCAGATCGCCTGAGGCGCCGAAAATGATGACGGTACACGGCTCGGCGGATCGCTCGAGGCGCATGCCTTCTCGCAGGGGATTGTCGCTCGTTGCTGCCACGGGTCGCTCCTTGTTCTCCGGGACGAGCGTGAAGGGCCCGGTCCAGCGACGCCTGGCCGCCGCCGAGCCCCGCACGCCCCCCTTCTCAGTGTCCGCCGGCTTTTGCCTGCCAGTTAGTGTGCACCGCGGGGGCGCCCGGCTTGTCCACCCTTTCGTAGGTATGCGCGCCGAAGAAGTCGCGCTGCGCCTGCGTCAGGTTCGCCGGAAGGTTCGCCGCACGGTAGCTGTCGAAGTAGGCGAGGCTCGCCGACATCGCAAGCGTCGGAACACCAAGCGACTGCGCAGTCGTCACGGCAGTTCGCCATTTCGCCTGCGACGCGCTGACCCACGACTTGAATTCCGGATCCACGAGCAGATTGGGAAGGTCCGGCCGCGCGACGTAGGCCTGCTTGATCTTGTCGAGGAACTGGGCACGAATGATGCAGCCGCCCTTCCAGATGCGCGAAAGTTCGCCCAGGTCGATGCCCCAGTTGTTGACGTTCGATCCCTCGCGGATGAGGTTCATTCCCTGCGCGTAGGACGTGATTTTCGAAGCGTACAGCGCGGCTCGAACGGCCTCGATAAGCTCCTTCTTGTCTCCGCCGTACGTCGCCTTCGGGCCTTCGATCTCCTTGCTCGCCGCCACGCGCTCGTCCTTGAGCCGCGAGATGAAGCGGGCTTCGATGGCGGAATTCATCGTGGGGATCGGCACCCCGAGGTCGAGGCCGACCTGCGACGTCCACCGGCCCGTGCCCTTCTGACCGGCCGTGTCGAGAATCATGTCGACGAGCGGCTCGTCAGTCTCGTCGTCCTTCACGGCGAGCACCTTTGCGGTGACCTCGATGAGGAACGAATTCAACTCACCCTGATTCCATTCGTTGAAGATGTCCGCCATCTCCTGCGCGCCTAGCCCGAGGCCGCTGCGCATGATGTCGTACGCCTCGGCGATGAGTTGCATATCGCCATATTCGATGCCGTTGTGGATCATCTTCACGAAATGGCCGGCGCCATCGGGACCACAGTGAGTCACGCACGCGCCGTCCTCGGTCTTCGCCGCGACCGCTTCGAAGATCTCGCGGACGATTTCGTAGGCTTCCTTCTTGCCGCCCGGCATCAGGCTGGGGCCCCACAGCGCGCCTTCTTCGCCACCCGACACGCCCGACCCGACGAAGTGCAGTCCTTCCTCGGTCAGAGCTGCGTCGCGCCGCTTCGTGTCCTCGTACCAAGAGTTGCCTCCGTCGATGAGAACGTCACCCTTGTCGAGATGCGGCTTCATCTGGTCGATCGTCCAATCGACCGCTTCGCCCGCTTTCACGAGCATCATGATGCGCCTCGGGCGCTCCATTGCGGCCGCAAGCTCGGCCGGAGAGTGAGCGCCGACCACGTTCTTGCCCGCGCCCCGTCCGTTGACGAATGCGTCGACCGCATCGGACCGGCGATTCCAGACGGCGATCGGGAACCCGTTTCGCTCCACGTTGAGCGCCAGGTTCTCTCCCATGACGCCGAGTCCAATCATCGCGAACTTCGCTTTACCTTCAGACATTGTCATTTCCTCATTGACGGCGAAGACACGAACGACACGGGACGAAGGGGGCTCGATACCCGTGCCGTTCGGTCAGTCGATCACGCTGCGCGACGATCAACGCCCTGCCGGCGGCGCCGGCGAAGGAGAAGCCCCATTGGCAGCAGAAGCGGGAGAAAATCGTATGCGGTGCCGAAAGGCTTCGAAGCCCGAACCGGACCGCTCCCGGCCGGGACCGAAGCCTGCTCTTCGGGATCGTCCAGCGTCTGGCCGGCGGCTTGCGCCGGTCCCGGCGGAGTGTCGCTGACGGTGTAGGGCTTTCCGGTCACCGAACTGATGTACAGCCGGCGCATCTCGGCCAGGTTGAACGGACGGGCGCCCCGGCGTCCGAATACCGCGAGCTGGTTGCCGCTCTCGTCGACCGCCCGATCCCGGTCGAGTCCTTCGGAGACCTGGACCGCAGGGCCGCGAGTCTTCTTCGTCGCGATGAGCCGCGGCGTAAGCGGGGGTGCGTAACCGTAGATGCCTGGCGTGTCTTCGCTCGACGTGAGCTGAACGACTCGCAGGCCGTTCTTTCCGTCGGCCACGTAGGCGAACATGCTGTTGTTCGTCATGCCGATCTTCACGTCTCGCGTGTCGTTCATTTCGCCTTCGGCGTTGAAGAAGAGCCCGGGCATCCACGAAGGAGCCGATGGTCTGGTCGGCGATTCGATGTCGACTATTGCCATTCCCTGAGCGCCCGACGCGACGAACGCATAGGTACGCGAGATGTAGACGTTCCTCGCGTCGGCGATCTTCACGACGGCGTCGTCGAGCAGTTGCGGGTCGGTCATATCGGTCAGGTCCACGACCCGCAGGCCGTCGGCGCAAGCGACGAAGGCGTAGCGGAACTGGATCGCGACCGATCGCGGCTCGCGAATCGGCAGCACCTTGATCACCTTCGGATCGGGACGCAGTTGTGCGTCGTAGCGGGCGATGTCGAGGATCACGAGTCCCTTGTCGGTGCACATGTAAGCGTACTGCCCCGCCAGGATGATGTTCGACGCCCCATCAAGCACGCCGTCGGGATTGAAATGATCCTTCCCGTCCGCGAATTCCTGCCGATGAAGGAAATTGTTCTCGGGATCGCCGTCCAGCAGTGTGGCCGCCACGGTCATCACGAGGCCTTCCTTCTTGTCCGAGATATAAAGGAACGCGTAGAGAGGATGGATCGGTTGCGGGTCATATCCAACCGCGGGCAATGGCTCTCCAGCCATGCGCGCAAGCCGCATCTTGATGGCATCCGCCGCGTTCACCCGATAGACGGCTTCGCCGTTCTCGGGCAGGTGGCGGCGGTAGTGATGGCTGAGCGGCGTCTTCGTGATCTCGAGAAGGCTCGCCGTCGGGTCCACACCGAGGGTCGTGGGCGATGCCACCGCCGTCGCGTACTCGGTGTCGACGTAGAGCCGTTGACCGATCGGAGAAACGATCGACGAGGAGATGCGCTGGGCGAACAGTTTGTCGTCGACGCGCGAGATATCGTAGACGCGCATGCCTCCCTTGCCGTTCGCGACGTAGACGTACTCTCCGCGCACCTGCAGGCCCAGCGATTCGTTGCCGATGCCAGGACGGTGCGAGTACGACTCGCCGAGCTTGCGGCCGCCGTCCACGAAGTCGTCGTACTCCTCGGGGAACGCCTGCTTGTGCAGCGAACTGCCGAAGACCGCTTGCGGTTCGGAGCGCTCCGTGACCGCGATAGCCTCGAAGCCACCGCCCTCCTCCGCCACGTAGGCGAGACGGCCGACGAAATTCGCAGCATTGGCTCCCTGCAGCGTCAACTGAGCAAGCACCGCGTTGTTGTCGTTCTCCTTCGAGACGTGGCAATCGCTGCAGAGCTTCGTCTCGCCCTTTCCTCGAACCGTATGCGGTACGTAAGAGCTGAAAGCCTGCCCTGAATACCCCTCGGCCGAGATCGTCTGCTGCTGGGAGTAGAACCACTCGCGGTTGATGGTCTGGGAACTGACGAGGATTGCGCACGACGAACGGATCGGTCCGACCCGGTTGCCAGAGACGACGCCGTCACGTCCGAGCATGTAGACGTCGTCGCGCAGCGTCTGGAAGTTGTAGTTCGTCCAGTTACGGCTGTCGGTGCCCTCGTTGTGGAGCATCGGCTCGCGCTTGTTGGCGCGCATCGGGAGGTGACAGCCGAAGCACGCGGTCGTCCACGACGTGTGGCACGCAAAGCAGGTCATCTCGCTGTCGGGATGCGCAACCTTGTCGTCGCTCGCAGTCGGGTCGCCCCACGTCTGGTTGTCGATCTGAACCGTCTTCGCGTACGAGGAAAGTTCGTTGTAGTCGTCCGGCCGCTTCTCGTTCTTCACGACCGTGTCACGCGTCTGTTTGACTCGCCACCACTTGGCCGGATCCGTGTAGGAAGCCTGGATGATTTCGCCCTTGTAGAGCTGGACGTTCGTCGTGTTGCCGTTCCGCGGAATCTTCTCGCCCGGCTTCACGTCCTTGGCGAGCCGTTGGAAGATCGGAACCTCGCGATCCTTCCCGTCGACCTTGAACTTCGTCTTCATGCGGGTCAGGTCGCGGCCTCGCTTGCCGGCCTTGTCGGTCTCTGCCGCCGGGCCCGAAGTCCGGAGCGTCGCAACCTTGTCCATCGTCCCGTGGCAGTCGATGCAATCGATCTCGATCGCCGCGCGCACTTCGGAATGCAGATTGCCCGTGCCGTGGCCATCGCCCGAGAAGTGACAGTCCACGCACTGCATTCCCATCTCGAGATGGATGTCCTGCATGTGCACCGGGACTCCGTCCTTGAGCATCGGCAGCCCCGTAGCCGGGTCCGCTTCGGGATACATGGCCGCCGCGAGGGACTCGCCGTCCACCTTGGGCACGATCTTGCCACTGTGGTCGAGGTAGTTGCCGTGCCGGTCAACCTTGAAGACCGCCCGATAGACCCAGCCGTGACCGTGGAAGTCGCCGAACTGCGTCTTGGTCAGGTTCTTGTTGATCTCGCCACCCGGCTTGCCGACGTCCGCGAGGAAATCGACATCCCCCCATTTGCCGCGCTGGGCAGACTCTTCAGGGTTACGCCGGTTGATCGCCTGTCGCGCCTCCTCGGAGAGCTTCTTGACCTTGTCGGGGTACATCTGCTTGCCGTCGGTTTCGTTGTCCCACCAGGTCATTCCGTAGTAGGTCGCAACCATGTTCGTGCCGGGGTGGATGTGGCAGACCATGCACGAACTCGACGGTATGTTGTTGGTGAGGATGTGCCGGATCGGATGGCCCGGTTCGTTGGCGGTTTCGGGGCGGCCGATCATCGGGTCGGTCGTCCGCGTCGTGCCGCGGTTGTCGCCGTCCGTCCTGAAATTGCTCAGCGGCACGACCGCGCTGTGCGACGTCTGCCGGTCGTTGAAGTACGTCACGTGGCACGCCGTGCAGCCGCTCGAGCGGAAGTCGCCTGGCTGGTCGTTCGTTCCGAGGAAGTTGAGCGTCGGATCGAGCAGTCTGGTCTTCTGCAGTCCCAGGAAGACGGGATCCGTGCGGTTCGCGGTGCCAAGTCCTCGCAGGCTCTGGCGATCCTCGCCGTGTTCGAACACTCGAAGGATGTTGCCCGGTTGCGTGATTTCCCAACGCGGAAGCGGATCGAGATACGGCACGATTCCACGAAGCATTAGGCTCATCCAGGCGGAGTCTTCGGTCACCCGGTTCTCCTCGGTCGGATAGAGCCGCTCGGGCTGTCCTTCTGCCGTGTAGCTTTCGCCGAACCGTGCGTTCTTCAGGTGGAAGCCGCCGTTGTTGTAGAGGGCGGCCTCCCACAGGAGGGCCCCGTGCTTCATCATGCTCGTGTCGACCAGGCCGACTTCCTTTTCGTGGCAACCGGCGGTTCCGCACGTCCGGCCGGCGACTCGCAGGTCGCCCGGGTTGACGAACTGTATGAACTCGACACTCTCGCGGTTCGTCCCGGCGGTCATGCGGATCGGATTTGCCGATCCGTTCGCATCTTCGTTGCCGTACCAGGCTTCGGGATCCTTCGGCTGGACGTGCGCCTTTCGCTTCGCCTCTTCGAACGCCTTGTCGCCGATCTTCGAGCCCTCGGGCTTCATCACCTCGAACCCGCCGCCGTGGCAGTCCGCGCAGCCGATGTTGTCGGGCCCGAACGGGTGCATCGAGTACGGCTCGCTCTCCTTGTCGAAGCCGTGGCAACTGACGCATCCGGCGCTCTTGCGGTCGGCTTCCGTCTGCTTCTGCCCGGAGTCGAAGGATCCCTTTGGAATCACTTTCTGGGGAGGCTTGGCCGGCTCGGCCTGCTTCGCCGCGGCCGGCGCCGCCGCCGGTTCCTGTGGCGCCGCAACGGACGAGCCGCTTCCTGAAGCAATTGCAACGAGCGCGAAGGCCACGAACGACCCTGCTACGACGATACGCTTCGTTTCGGTGATCATAGTTCCTCGGTCACTGCTGGAAGGGAACCCTGTCGGGATCGATCAGTACGCGAACTTCACGGCGAGGAAGCCCGAATAGATCGTTGGCGACGTATAAATGTCCTTGAGGCCCTGGCCCGGCACGAGGACCGAAAGGCCGCCGAGAATGATGAACTGCTCGTTCAGATACGGCCGGTACTGGAAGCCGGCGCTGTAATCCCAGCCAATCTCCTTGCGGATCGTCTGCTGGAAGAGCGTCTGCTGGATCGACTCGGGCCTGTGGAACCTCAGGTAGTTCACGTTGAAGGTCGTCAGCAGCTTCGGCGTGAGCTTCGCGTCGGCTCCGGCGGACGCGATGTAGATACCCGGATTGACGTAGTTCGCCTGCCCCTGCTCCTTGCTGCTGCGCAGGCTGGGGATGAGGCTCGCCGGATTCATCAAGGCGACGTTCGAGCCAGTCAACCGAATGGATTCGCGATTCCAGAAGCTCACGCCGATCGGAATCGGCGGATTGATGAGCACGCGGTCCTGATTCGTGTTCGACGGATTCACGACGAACCCCGCACCGCCGCCGGCAAAGTTCACGTTGTCGAAGATCGAGTCGAAGCCGCGGGCGACCGAGTCGCGCGGGTTCGCATCGCCCGAGGACCAGAAAAAGGACGCCTTCGGCCTGAGCCAGTCGCGATCCATCGAGATCTCGAGCGCGGCCATCTGCGCGTTGACGTGGACCGGACGGCCGGCGATCGGGTTGTGGCTGTCGTTTCCAAGCGCCCAATAGAATGCGTGACTGACGCCGAACCGGCCGATATGTCCATCGCTCGACGTGCCAAGGTAGGCCACGTTCAGATTGTGCGGCGTGAAATCGCCGATGGCCGCCGGGCGGACGAGGAAGCCGTTGTCGTCGAACTTGAAATTGCCGCCGCCTTCGTTGTCGTTCTTGCCGGCGCGGTCGTGGTTGTAATGGAGACTGACGCCGGCGTTCCAACCGTGGAAGAGGAAGTCCTGCCGGTACAGGTTCGCGATGTAGACGCTCTGGTTGCGCCAGTGGAACGTGTTGAGTCCCGAATTCGTGTCCTTCTCGAGCATCTCGAAGTACGCGAGGTTGTACTGGATCCTGTTGCTGTCGAGAGTTCCGAACAGCCGCACGCCCGGTTCCTCGTCCGAAAAGATGAACCCGCGGAAATCGCTGGTGAACCTCTGGATGCCTACGCGAACCGAATTGAAGTCGTAGTTCGGGCTCTTGCCGCCTTCGCCGTCCTTGCGAGGCAGGAACGGAAGCAAACGCGGGTTGTCGGCCAGCTTCATTTCGAAGTAGGCCTCCTGCAGCGAGACGTGGCCGTCGCCTCGTGTCTTCCCCCGGCGGATGTCGACGTTGAGCAGACCGACTTCCTCGGTGTGAACGTAGTTGTAGTTGAAACCCGCCGTGACCTTGATCTCCCACTGGACCGGAGCGAACGTCGTGTCGCCCTTGAAGAGGCTGATGCCGGCGCGCCAGTTGTGGGCCATTGCGAACTGTTCGCCGCGGCCGAAGAACTCGCGGCTGCCAGGCCGCGCGGAGCTCACGCTGCTGGGGCTCGGCACGCGCTTTCCGAAGAAGGCGCTCGTCGAGTCGAGCGTGAGGTTCATGAAGATGTCGTTGCCCTTTATCGGGTAATCGCCCTTCAGTTGATTCTGATGGTAGGGGTCGCGCAGGCGGCCGTGCTCGTGGCGAGTGTCCTCGGGAAATCCGAAGCGCCAGCGATCCGGCCGGGGTATTCCGCGTCCGTCCTCGTCGGGATCGTCGGCCTCGACCGTGGAAGGGCCGGTGTGGCCAGGCGGGTGACCCTCGGAACCGGGACCGGTCGCGCGCTTCGCCGGGTCGTAGTGACCCTCGCCGGCGTGTCCGCCCTCGGTGCCGTGACCGGCCTTCTGATCCGCGCCGTGCTCTTTCTGACCGCCATCGGCCGCTTCAGAGTGCTTCGCGTCCTCTGACTGTTTCGCGTCAGCGGCGGGCTTTTGCGCGCCCTTCTCCTGCTTCGACGCTGCCGCGTCGTGACCTTCCCTTGCCGCAGGTGCGGCAGTTCCGTCCTGCGCAGACGCAAGAACGTTACGAGACGTAGCGGGAAGGACAAGGAGAATGGTCGCCGAAAGCAGGAGCGTTCGTGTACGCGTCCAACACATCGTCGTGATCCTCGGGTTCGCGAGAGTCAGTCGTCTGGAATGCACCGGTCCGTGGCGAGTGCCAGGTGGCTCGACAAAATGTGAATGCGTCCGAAGAGATTGCCTCCGCGGTGCGCGTTCCGATCTGGGGTGACGAAAACACGAGGCCTGGCTTCGGTGGGTACGAAGCGGGGCGACGTTGAATGCAGCTTAAAAAGCGCCGAAGTAACCGTATTGGTTAGAACGTGGGATGGAAATAGCACAGCGACCGGAGAGAGTCAACGAGCGCGGACTGCAGTTTCGCCTGATGGACACAAATCCGATGCAAGGTCCTCCCGGCGATTCGCCCGCGATCGTCAATGGACGGCTTGTGGACTGTGCGCTAACTTGTCGCTCATGAAGGTTTCATTCGTCTCGAGCCCCGACTTCCGCCGCCACCAGAACGGATCGTACGAAAGCGGGCTCTACCATCCGGAAATTCCGGACCGGCTCGACGCCATCGAGAACAGATTGCATCGCCTCGGTCTTTGGGACGAACTGGAGATCGTCGAGCCGATGCCTGCCACTGCCGGGCAGCTCGGCAGCGTCCACGACCTCGACTATGTGACGTACGTCGAACGGGCGTGCGAGGAAGGGCCGCTGTCGCTCGACTACGACACCGGCGTGGTCAGGGAGAGCTTCCTCGCGGCAACCCTTGCCGCAGGTGGCGCCTGCCAGGCAGTCGATCTCGTCATGAGCGATGCGGCGGACGCGGTCTTCTGCGCGGTGCGCCCGCCGGGCCATCACGCGGAGCGAGACGCTGCGATGGGCTTCTGCCTCTTCAACAACGTCGCGGTTGCCGCGGAACACGCGAGACGAGCGCACGGCCTGGAGCGCGTCGCGATACTCGACTGGGACGTTCATCACGGCAACGGCACTCAGCACACTTTCGAGCACGACCCCGGGGTCTTCTATCTGTCGATCCACCAGTTTCCGCATTACCCGGGAACCGGCGATGCGACGGAACGCGGACTTGGCGCCGGAGAGGGTGCGACTCTGAATGTGCCGATGGGCGCCGGCACCGGAGACAGCGAGTGGATCGCGGCGCTCGAAGGACCGATGACGCGGGCGATCGACGAGTTCAAGCCCGAGATCGTATTGCTGTCGGCCGGCTTCGACGCGCACGCCGAGGATCCGCTCTCGTCGACACTCGTGTCCGAGGCCGGCTACAGGACGATGACCGAGATCGTCGTCGACTGGGCGGCGCGCCATTCGAATTGCCGCCTCGTCAGCATGCTCGAAGGCGGATACAACCTGAACGCTCTTGCGCGCTCAGTCGAAACGCACGTGTCGACACTGAGGCGGGCGAGCGGACGGTAGGCAGGCGGATCTCGTCCTGGATTGCCCTGTACTCGAGAACCGGCGCTCCGGCGGACTGCGGATCGGCCCGGGTTGGATGGCGTCGCCGAGGCCTGGACACCGTCGACTAACGCCTGACAGCCCTGCTGTGGCAGAATCCCGAAGATTCCTTTCTACATTGCAAGCCGCGCCTCGTGAGGTCTGTTCGTAATGATTCCCGCACCCGTCGATGCCGGAGCAGAAGAAGTCGTAGTCAATGCGGTCCTCTGGCTCAAGCTGGGGGTCGAAGCGCTCGGCGCCCTGGTCATCGGCCTCGGTCTGGTCGCGGCCGTTGTCACGTTCGCACGGGCGTACACATCGCCCGTCATCCACGACTTCGATCAGGTTCGGCTGACACTCGCTAGATACCTGGCGCTCGGACTCGAATTCCAGCTTGGCGCCGACATCCTCTCCACTGCGGTGGCGCCAAGCTGGGACATGATCGGCAAGCTCGGAGCGATCGCCGTGCTGCGGACGGCACTCAACTACTTCCTCAGAAGCGAGATGGAACACGCCGGCAACCACGCCGCGGCCACACCCTCCGGGGATGGAGGTGAGGCCAGCGAGTGAGCGCCGGCGCGGTGGCTCGGGGATTCGCATGCGACCGCGCCCGTTCGGATTGCCGCCATCGGCGCGACGGCCGGGACGATCGCCCTCGTGGGTTCCTCACGGATTTCCGTCAGTCACCGCCCCCGTGTCGCTTCCCGAGACCGTGCGCGCGTACTTTCCGAGCACGCCCCGGACCGGCGTCACTGGCGGAACCCACTCGCCGCGCCTGCGCGCGAGCTCGCCTTCGTCCACCCCGAGCTCGAGGCGATTTTCCCCGAGATCGATCGTGATTCGGTCTCCGTCTCGCACTAGTGCAATCGGCCCCCCCGCCGCGGCCTCGGGCGCAACGTGGCCGACGACGAGACCGTGCGTCCCTCCCGAGAACCTTCCGTCGGTCACGAGGCCGACCGAAGAGCCGAGTCCCGCGCCGACCAGCGCCGACGTGACGGCGAGCATCTCTCGCATGCCCGGTCCGCCCCTTGGTCCCTCGTAGCGGATCACGAGCACGGACCCTGACTCGACCGTTCCGTCGAGCACCGCGCGAAGGCACGCCTCTTCACTGTCGAACACGCGGGCAGGCCCGGCGATCGACGAGCGCTCGACCCCGCTCGTCTTCGCCAGGGCACCCGCTGGCGCCAGACTGCCCCGCAGCACGGCCAGGTGACCGGCGGGCGAGATCGGGCGATCCCACGGGCGGATCACCTCCTGATCCGCGGACGGCGTCTCCGGGACGTGAGCGAGCACCTCTTCAAGAGTCTCGCCGGTGACAGTCATTGCGGATCCGTCGATGGCGCCGTTGGAGAGGAGGATCTTCATCACCTGCGGCACGCCTCCCGCGCGGTGAAGGTCGACGGTGACGAACCGGCCCGACGGCTTGAGGTCGCACAGCACGGGAACCCGGCGCCGGACACGCTCGATGTCGTCGAGCACGAGGTCGACGCCTGCCGCGTGCGCGACCGCCAGCAGATGCAGCACCGCATTTGTCGAGCCTCCCAGCGCCATCACAACGGCGATCGCGTTCTCGAAGGCCGCGCGCGTGAAAAGCCGGCTCGGGAGGACGTTCCTTTCGATCGCAACGGCCAGCGCTTCGGCCGACCGCGCCGCGCTCTCGAGTTTCTCGTCGTCCTCGGCAGCCATGGTCGACGAGTAGGGCAGGCTCAGGCCCATAGCCTCGCACACGGCGGACATCGTGTTCGCCGTGAACATCCCGCCGCAGGCGCCGAAGCCAGGACACGCGTGGCGCTCCACTTCCTCGACCTCGCACTGTCCGATTTTTCCGGCCGAGTGGGCGCCAACGGCCTCGAACGCACTCACGACTGTCAGTTCGCAGCCGTCGAGCCGGCCTGGCTTGATCGTCCCTCCATAGACGAACACGGACGGCACGTCGAGCCGGGCGATCGCGATCATCGCACCCGGCATGTTCTTGTCGCATCCGCCGATTGCCAGCAGCCCGTCCACGCTCTGCGCCCGGCAGACGGTCTCGATCGAGTCGGCGATGACCTCGCGAGACACGAGCGAATACCGCATGCCGTCCGTTCCCATCGAGATTCCGTCGCTCACCGTAATCGTCCCGAATAACTGGGGCATCGCGCCGGCTTCGCCGAGCGCCCGCCGGCACCGGTCCGCCAGCCGGTCGAGCCCGGCGTTGCAGGGCGTGAGCGTGCTGAATCCGTTCGCGACGGCGACGATCGGCTTATCGAAATCCGCGTCGGCGAAGCCAACCGCGCGCAGCATCGCGCGGCTCGCCGTGCGTTCTACACCCGCGGTTATCGCCGAACTCCTGCGATTGAAAGCACCGGGCACTTCTTCTTTTGACATCGTCGACATTACTGAGGCCTCCCGCCGATTTCCTGGCTTGGCATAGTCGCCGGACCCGTCCGCAGCGACCTGATCTCCGGCAGCGGCGCGTTGCCGCCACAGAGCACGAGCACGACGTGGCCACCTGGCGCGAAGCGGCGCCTGAGTTTCCACGCCGCCGACAGCGTGCAGGAAGCGGCGGGCTCCGTGAGCACCTTCGCGCGTTCGAGGATCTCCCACAGATCGCGAATCGTATCGGCGTCGGAAACGACCACGACATCGTCGACGAATCGCTGCGCGAGCCGCAGCGTGCGCTCGGAGACAGCCGCGACGGCAAGCGTCCTGGCGATCGTATCCACACGCCGCAGCCGCTCCACGCGTCCCGCCGCGAGCGACCGCGTCATCGAAGCCGCGCCTTCTGTCTCGACGCCCCAGAGCCTGGAATCCGGACGGCGCAGCTTGAGCGCTGCGCCGACGCCACCTGCCAGCCCGCCGCCTCCAATGCTGACGATCACGTCGGTGACCTCCGGCAGGTCTTCGACGATCTCCAGACCGATGGTGCCCTGTCCGGCGATCACGAGCGGGTCGTCGAAGGGATGTATGCATACGAACCCGGCGCGCTCCAGGCGAGCCGCTTCGGCGAAGGCGTCGTCGAGCGACGCATGAAACGCCACTTCCGCACCGTAACCTCGAGTCGCCTCGACATAGTTCGGCGGCGTCGCCTCGGGCATGAGGATGCGTGCGCGCGTTCCGAGCGCGCGGGCAGCGTAGGCAACAGCCTGCGCGTGGTTGCCGCCGCTGACCGCCACGACACCGCGTGCGCGCTCGGACCGGGTCAGCCCGAGCATCCGGTTGAATGCGCCGCGCACCTTGAAGGCGCCCGTCTTCTGAAAGAGCTCGAGCTTGAGGTAGACGTTCGTCCCGAGCCGGTCGCTGAGCGACGCGCTTCGAACCAGTGGCGTGCGGCGAACGTGGGGCGCAATCGCCAGGGCCGCCTCCTCGATATCCTCGAGGGTGACGAACGCGTCGCGACTCGCCGCCTCCACGGCCGGCAGGCTCACGACTCCACCTCGCTTCGCTGCTTCATTTCCGAAAGCGCCGCCAGAGTGGTGTGGCGCTCTCCGAGAAGCCGCGTCGCGTGGGTGTACATCGTGCGGCCCGCGTCGGTCAGGACGCGCTTCGAGCGATCCGAGCGGTCGAAGAGCGAAACGCCGATCTCACCCTCCAGCTTCCGCAATGCGATGCTGACGGCGGGCGGGGTGCGCCGCACGCGGCGGGCGGCTCTCTGAACGCTGCCTTCCTCGACGGCCGCGACGAACATCTCGAGTTGCATGAATTCCATGTATCGATTCCTTACTTCGCCCGAGCGCCGGCCGGCGCGCATACGTCGAGCGTCGCGACGGGCGCGAGCCAACTCGCATACCTGGGCTGCCGCGCGGTTACAGCCAACCGGAAGACCTCCTGAATGCGCGCCGTCAGCGGACCCGGCAACGTGCAACTGATCGGCTCGCCGTCGAGTTCGGCGATCGGGGCAATCTCGGCGGCGGTTCCGGTAAGAAACGCCTCGTCCGCCTCGCGAAGCTCCGAAAGCTGGAAGCTGCGCACCTCCACGTCGATGCCGAGGTCGCGAGCGATGCGGATGACGGAGTCCCGGGTGATACCGAGAAGGATGGGGCTCTCGGACCCGTTCGTCACGAGCCGCCCGTTGCGCACGAAGAAGACGTTCTCTCCAGCGGCCTCCGCTACCTCGCCCGCCGTGGACAGCAGGATGGCCTCGTCGAACCCACGCGCCCTGGCTTCGCGGACCGCGAGCAGCGAGTTCGTGTAATGTCCGCAGGCTTTCGCATTCGGCGGCAATGCCGAGGCCGGAAACTTGCGCCACGGGCTGACCGTCACGCGGATCCCCTCCGTGAGCGACCGTTCGCCGTGAAGTGCGGCCCAGGGCCACGCAAGCACGGCGACTTCGACAGGACAGCCGGCAGCGTCGAGACCCAGCACGTTCGACCCGAGCCAGCAGACCGGACGGACGTAGCAGGCCCGCAAGCCATTTGCCCGTATCGTCTCCAAGACGGCCTCGGCCATTTCCCCTCGGGTGAATGGAATATCGAAGCCATATGTGGCAGCCGAAGCGAACAGCCGCTCGATGTGGTCGTCGAGCCTGAAGACGGCAGGCCCGTCGCCGGTGTCGTAGCAGCGGATTCCCTCGAACACGCCGCTGCCGTAGTGAAGTCCGTGCGCCGAGATATGAGCCGAAGACTCGCGCCAGTTCACGAGCTCTCCGTTCATCCAGACCTGAAGCGATCCATCGAAAGCCATCTGCTCTCCACCTCCTCAGTTTCTTGCCCGGTCGACCAGGCGTCTCTCCTCGAGCCAGGGCATCATCGACCGCAGGCGCCGGCCCACGCCCTCGAGCGAGTGCTCGGACGCGGCGGCCTCGAGCGCCGTGAACCGCGCCCCGCCGGCCTCGCACTCGGCCATCCATTCGTCGGCGAATGCTCCCGACCGGATCTCGTCGAGCACGTCCCGCATTCGCTCGCGAACGCGATCGTCCACGAGGCGCGGACCGCGGGTCAGATCGCCGTACTCGGCGGTGTTCGAAACCGAATAGCGCATGTTGGCGAGACCGCCTTCGTAGACGAGATCCACGATGAGCTTGAGTTCGTGGAGGCACTCGAAGTAGGCCATCTCGGGAGCGTAGCCGGCCTCGACCAGCGTCTCGTATCCGGCTACCACGAGGGCGCTCACGCCTCCGCACAGCACGGCCTGCTCACCGAAGAGATCCGTCTCGGTCTCTTCGCGGAACGACGTCTCGAGGATCGCGGCGCGGCCGCCCCCGATGCCGGCAGCGTACGCAAGCGCAACGTCTCGCGTGTCGCCAGAAGGATCCTGGTGGATCGCGACGAGGCATGGCACGCCACGACCCTGGGTAAACTCGTACCTTTCGAGGTGGCCTGGCGCCTTCGGTGCAACCATGAAGACGTTCGTCTCCGGGGGCGGCACGACCTTCGCGAAATGGATGGCGAAGCCGTGCGAGAAGCCCAGGTATCCGCCGGGACGAAGGTTCGGTGCCACCGCGTCGGCGTAGACCTGCGGCATCCTTTCGTCCGGAACGAGCATTACGACGACCTCGGCCCGGGCAGCGGCGTCGCCCGGTTCGAGCACGGTGAATCCGGCGTTCTCGGCCTTTGCCCACGATGGACTGTCCGGCCTCAGCCCGACTACCACGTCGAAGCCCGAATCGCGTAGGTTGTTCGCCTGCGCAAATCCCTGGGACCCGTACCCGATCACCGCGATGGTGCGAGTCTCGAGGGGTTCCCTGCCGATGTCGCTGTCTCTGTAGATTCGCATTCGACTGTCCTCCCGATTGTTGTTCTTGCGTTGGGATCCCGATTCGGCAACGAGGCCCGCGGCCGGCGGCCCGTCGAACTCGACCAGGGTGGCGGCGGGGCGCACGGCCACTTCGACGACCCGGACTTGCGACGCAAGGAGCCTGCAAAGCCGCTCGGCCTGCCGGTCGTCGCACTCGGTCAGGATGTCGATATGCATCAGGTCGCCGCGTTTTACGGCCGTGACGCCCACCAGCGGGTATCCCCGCCCGCTGCAGAGGCCGACGATGCGCGGCAGTTCGCCGAAGCGGTCGTCGGCGACGATCGAGAAAAGTTGTTTCATGAGAGCACCATCTCCTGCGGTGCCGCGCCGGGCGGGACCATTGGGAACACGTTTTCCTCGGGGTCCACGAGGATGTCCATGACGACGACTCCGGGGCGCGAGAGGCCCTCTTCGAGCACCCCGGCGAGATCTTCGGGACGGGTCGCGCGAAGTCCCGTGGCTCCATATGCCTCGGCCAGTTTCACGAAGTCGGGATTGCCGTCCATCGCGACTGCCGAGTAGACCCCTTCATAGAAGATCTGCTGCCACTGGCGGACCATTCCCAGATAGGAGTTGTTCATTACGACGACCTTCGTGTTCGTCCCGTACAGAACCGCCGTCGAGAGCTCCTGGGCGGTCATCTGGAATCCCCCGTCGCCCACGAATGCGATGACGAGCTCGTCTGGCCGGCCGATCTGCGCGCCGATCGCGGCCGGGAGGCCGAAGCCCATCGTCCCGAGCCCCCCGGACGTGAGTGACTGACGCGGCTCTCCGAACCGGTAGTACTGAGCCAGCCACATCTGGTGCTGCCCTACGTCGGTCGCGACGATCGCCCTGCCATCGGTGATCCTCTGCAGCTCTTCGCAGAGCTGCTGCGGCTTGATGACGTTCGCGGACGGCTCGTAGCGGAGCGGCGCGAAGTCCTTCCATTCCTGGATCCGCTCCCACCAGCCGGACAGGCGGCCCTCGGCGGACTCCACGCCGGAAGTCGCGGCGAGCAGACCTCGAAGGGCGTCGCGTGCATCGGCAACGAGCCCAACGTGAGGTCTGACGATCTTGCCGACCGACGCCGGATCGACGTCGATGTGGACGACCTCCGCCTTAGGCGCGAACTTGTTTACGAGACCCGTGACCCGGTCGTCGAAGCGGGCGCCGACCGATACGAGCAGATCGGCCTCCGATACTGCCATGTTCGCCCAGTACGTTCCGTGCATGCCGAGCATTCCAAGGCAGAGCGGATGGCCCGCGGGAAAGGCGCCGAGGCCCATCAGCGTGGGCGTCACCGGAATGTCTAACCGCTCCGCGAGCGCCAGCAACTCCACTGCGGCATCCGCGTGAACGACGCCGCCGCCTACGTAGAGCACCGGCCGGCGCGCCGCGACGAGTTTCTCCGCGACGCGGCGCAAAACTGACGGGTCCGGCCTGCCGCTCGAGCGAAACCGCAGCGAAGGCGCCCAACCGGATGACGAACGCGTCGCCTTGTCGGCCGTGACGTCCTTGGGAATGTCGATGAGGACCGGGCCCGGCCGGCCGGAAGTGGCCACGTGGAACGCTTCGTGGACGATGTCGTCCAGGTCGCGAACGTCCCTGACGATGTAGCTGTACTTGGTGCACGGCCGGGTGATGCCGACCGTGTCGACTTCCTGGAACGCGTCGGAGCCGATCATCGGCCTGGGAACTTGGCCGGTGATGACGACCAGAGGTGTCGAGTCGCAGTAGGCATTCGCAATTCCGGTGACGGCGTTCGTCGCGCCAGGCCCGGAAGTAACGAGAACCACGCCGGGCTTGCCCGTCGCCTTCGCGTATCCCTCGGCCATGTGGACCGCGCCCTGCTCGTGACGTACCAGGACGTGATTCAACTCGGCTCGCATAGCAGCGAGTTCGTCGTAGACGTGAAGCACGGCTCCGCCCGGGTATCCGAAGACGGTGTCGACGCCTTCGGAGACGAGCGCCTCGCACAGGAGGCGGGCGCCGCGGACGAGTTCCCTTTCGGACGCCGCCAGTCCCGCGGCGATTGGCTGTGATGCGGATGCTGTCATTGACCCTTCTCTCCACAAAAAAAGAAAAAGGCCGCCCCCCTTTTACGGGTGACGGCCTGTGCATACACGAAGTGTTCGCTAAAGTGTGGCCGTCACCCGGTGGGACTCGCTACGATGAGCCCGCTAATGGCGATGACTACTACTACAGCGACCGGGACAACGAGCGAGACGGCGGCGCCGCCGCGGACGAAGCGTGGAGCTTCGCCGGACAGGGCGCGGTCGATCGGACTCGTTTGCAGGTTGCGTTCCATTGCTTGCGCGGCGATTGCGCCGGACGACCGTTATACCAGCGAACCGGTGGCAATAGGCAAGTTAATAGTTTTTACGAGGTGGCAATGTCATTGCGTGACTGCCGCGTAGAGCCGATCGGGCCCGCTACGGATCCACCGCGATGAACTGTGCATTCACCCATCCCGCCTTGCCCCCTGCGCTCCGCACGCGGAACCAGGTCTTCTCTCCTGACGTCACGTCGCGTTTGAAGACGTACCCACGAATCGTCCGTCCGCGATCGGTGGTCTCGACGTAGAAGGAGTCGCCCGCATCTCGCAGGATGATCACCCCGCGCCCGCTTGGCAGTGTAGACGGAGAGCCCGCCGAATCGCCGCTGAACCGCGCTTCGCGGGCGATCACGCCTTCGTTCGCGTTCGTGTTCTCCTGCTCGGCGAGGACTTCGACGCGCTCCCCCGAATCGAGCAATCCGACCGCGGCGCCGCGAATGCTCGGCGAGTCGCGCACCGTCACTTTCGACGAAGTGACCCGCCCCGTCCGCGTGCCGCCACCGGTGTTCCGATTCTCGTTCGGAACGGCCGTGTTCGTGTTCCGATTCGCCGCTGTGTTCTCGTTCTTGACGGGCGGTAGCAGGACGTTCGAGCTTGGAGGAACGCCGGTATTCGTGTTCGTCAGGGGATCGATGCCGCCCTTGCCGCCACTCACGTCCGAATTGGAATTGGGGACGCCGCTTCCGGCGCGGTCCGCCGTGAACCGCTCGATAGCGTACTTCGCCCCGATCCCGAGTCCGACTCCGATCGCAAGCAGCACCACGCCCACCAGCACTTTCAATACGGCCGGCATCCCGGACTTCGCCGCCTCGGGTGGCGCCTGCTGCGGTACGGTGCGCCCCGGCATCTCCATCGCCGTTGGCGCATAGACGGGCTGCGGAGGATAAGCGGGCCCGCCGTGAAGGTGCCCCAGCGGCGAGCCCTCCTGCAGATGCGCAAGCGGAGATGGCGACGGACTCGAAGGAGCCGGCGGAGTCGTGGCCGACGTCGAGACCTGGGCGACCGGAACCGTCATCGGCGCCGGCGCAAGCGGCATTGCCTCGGTCGACTGCGGCGACGCATTTGCCGCGCGAACGGCAGTTGAAAGCTCCTTCGCGAATTCGCCGGCGGACTGCTGCCTCGCCTCCGGCTTTTTCTGGAGCGCCCGCATCACGACCGACTCGACCGCCTGTGGAATCGACGGATTCCGGGCGCTCGGCGGCGGCGGAAGCTCGCTGACGTGAAGGGCGACGACTTCGGCGGAGTGCCTGGCGTAGAACGGCACGCTACCCGTCAGCATCTCGTAGAGGATTATCCCGAGGCTGTATATGTCGGAACGAGAATCGACCTCGCGGCCACGGCACTGCTCGGGCGACATGTAGGCGGGGGTCCCGATGACGGTTCCGGCTTGCGTCAACGTTGCGGAGGTCGTCGACAGGTCTCGCAGCTTCGCGATCCCGAAGTCGAGCACCTTCACCCTGTATCCATTCCCGGTGGATCGGACGAGGATGTTCTCGGGCTTCAGGTCCCGATGGACGATGTCGCGCTGATGAGCTTCGTCCAGCGCCGAGCAGATCTGGTCGAGAAGTTCGGACGCCAGGGAGAGCGACAGTTTTCCGCGACGTTCGATGAGCGCTCGAAGATCCTCTCCGTCGGCAAGCTCCATCACGAGGTAGACCGAATCGGCGGCGCCCACTCCGAAGTCGTAGATCGCCACGACGTTAGGATGTTTGAGCCTCGCCGCGGCCTGGGCCTCGCGCCGGAACCGCTCGATCGCGTTCGGATCGTGCATCGTCTCGGTATGCAGGATCTTTATGGCCACCGAATCGCCGATGAGCAGACGCGTAGCCCGATAGACGCACCCCATGCCGCCCTCGCCGAGCAGGGCGTCGAGCCGGTACTTGCCTTCGATCGTGCGCCCGATCCGTGAGTTTGCGGCGAACGTAGGGCCTGCGGCGGCCCACTCGTCCCGCGCGCCAACGGGCGACTGTGCGGAGGGGGCGGACGCGCCGCAACGGGGGCAGAACCTGGCCCCGTCGACAATCTGCGTTCCACACGCGGTGCAGGTCATGAGGAAATCCCGGCGATCGGTGTCCACAGGCTACGGTCCACACGGTGTCGAGTCAATCGGCGCTCGCCGGCGCGTGACGCCCTGGAGTCACGCCCACTCGACTTTCCGGAGGCGCAGTGTGCGGCCGCGGAGCGATCGAGGCAATATCCGCGGGTCGCGCGCAGGCGAGTCCGCGACCACGGAGCGGTCGATGTAATAGAAGACGCCAACAGGCCCTGCCTTGACGGGTCAGAGCCGCGAGACTAGCCTTTGCGCGACAGGCAACGCCTTCGCAACGTACCGAGTTCATGCAGTTACGCCGTCCCGTCCTCGTCCGATCCGCGCTCTGCGTTGCCGCCCTCGCTGCACTCGCCGTGTTCGGAACCCGGTTCGTCCAGTCACGCTGGGAGCAGAATTCAAAGATGGAAGTTGCCGGAGACCCCGCCAGCTCCGAAATGCCCGTCGCGACCACGGCAGGTGAGCGGGGATCCGCCTCGAGCCTCGCGACGCTTCTCGGATCCAACATCGCGATCGATCGCAACGATCCGGTACAGATGCGGATTCTTGCCGACTACGGCTCCGTGTTCGTGACCACGGCCGTCCCGCCGCCTACCGTCGTGTTCTCTGGCGACGAGCAGGTACGTCTCTGGCAGTCGAGCGTGGAGGTTTCGCGCGAGTCGCTCGGCGGCACGACGATCGAATTGCAGTCGCCGGCGATGTCCGCCCTTCTCGAGGCTCGCGCCGAAGCAAAAGCCGCTCAGCTCGACATCACCCCGAGGGGAGCCGACGGCGCTCGCCGCAGCTACGAAGACACTGTCCGCCTGTGGACGAGCCGCGTCGACCCGGCGCTCGATCACTGGGTAACGCGTAAGAAGCTGACCGTCGAAGACCGGACCCGCATCCGGTCGTTGACTCCGCGCGACCAGATTCCCGAAGTCCTCGCCCTCGAGAAACGCGGCGTCTTTTTCAGTACCGGCTTCGACAAGTCGATTCTCTACTCCGTTGCGGCGCCGGGCACGTCGCAGCATCTGTCGATGCTTGCCCTCGACGTGGCGCAGTTCGAGAACGCGGAGGTCCGCAGGATCCTCGCACGGCACGGATGGTTCCAGACTGTCGTGAGCGACCTGCCGCATTTCACCTATCTCGGCGTCGCCGAGGACAAGCTCGTGACGCTCGGCCTCAAGAAGGTCTCGAGTGGCGGCCGCATCTTCTGGATTCCGGACATGTCGTTACTCTGAGCTGCCATGGAACTCGAGACAATCCAATTCGACGAGCAGGGGCTTGTGCCAACCGTTGTCCAGGATCACGCAACGGGCGACGTTCTCATGGTGGCGTGGATGAACGCCGAAAGCCTGGCAAGGACGCTGCAGACCGGAGAAACGTGGTTCTGGAGCCGCTCGCGATCGGAACTCTGGAACAAGGGCGCGTCGTCGGGAAACCGGCAGCGCGTGGTAGAGCTCCGGCTCGATTGCGACGGCGATACGCTGCTGGTCAGGGTTCATCGTGACGGACCGGCGTGCCACACGGGCGAAGATTCCTGCTTCTACAGACCGCTTGCCGGCCCGACGCCGCACGCGAACGGTTCGAGCCAGATAGTCGCGGCCACGGCCGCGCGGGAACGCACGGTTTCCGTCGTCGACGTCGAATCGATGGAAGTCGGAATCCTGCTCAACGATCTCTCCACGCTCATCAGACTGCGCGAGGCGGAGCGGCCCGAAAATTCCTACACGACTTACCTTTTTAACAGCGGGCTCGACAAGATACTCAAGAAGGTTGGAGAAGAGGCCACCGAGACCGTCATCGCGGCAAAAAACGGCTCGTCGCGCGAACTGACGTCCGAGCTGGCCGATCTCTTCTACCATCTGCTCGTCCTGATGGTGGAGCGAGGCATCGGACTCACCGACGTATGCCGCGAGCTCGCGGGGCGGGCCGGAAGACGGCCAGATCCTAAGTACGGCGTCACGGCGCGGGAGAACTGAGATGGAGAACTTCTCGGACGGTACCCGCCGCCAGCGCACCTCGCCGGCCACCTACGAGGCTTTCCTCGAGCTGTGCCGCCTCGGCACCGTCGTGCCCGTCGTCAAGCGCGTCACCGCCGATCTGATGACGCCGGTTTCCGCGTTCCTCAAGATTGCCGGACGCGCATCGCACGCGTTCCTTCTCGAGTCGGTCGAAGGCGGAGAGAAGGTCGCGCGCTATTCGTTCCTCGGCACACAGCCGCACATGCTGCTCCACTGCCGGGACGGTAAGGTCTGGGTGGAGGAAAACGGCGAGCGGCGCGAGGAAGACACCCCGCCACTGATCGCCATGCGCCGGCACGCGGGACGGTTCGTGCCGGTGAAGGTCGACGACCTTCCTCCGTTCTCGGGCGGCGCGGTTGGCTTCATGGGTTACGGCGCGATCCACTGGTTCGAGAAGCTGCCGGACCGGCATCCGAACGAGACCGGCGTCGACGATGCGATCATGGCGTTCTTCGCGACCCTGGTTGCATTCGACCACGCCAGGCAGGAGATGGTCATCGTCTCGAACGTCTTCACGGAAGGCCGCAAGGAAGGCCTCGAGGCCGAATACCAGACGGCGCTCGACCGCATCGCGGAGATCGAGGCGATGCTCGAAGACCACGTCGATGTACCGCCGGATTACGAGGGCGAAAGGAACCGCACACGGTCGAACTTCCGTCGCGAGGACTTCGAAGCCGCTGTCGAACGCGCCAAGGAATACATCGCGGCCGGCGATATCTTCCAGGTCGTGCTCTCGCAGCGCATCGAGATCACAATGGGCGTGCACCCGTTCCAGGTGTATCGCGCGCTTCGCATCGTCAACCCGTCGCCGTACATGTTCTATCTGAAGCTCGGCGACACGACGTTGCTGGGAGCCTCGCCGGAAATGCTCGTTCGCTGCACTGGCCGGCGTGTTGACTACCGCCCGATCGCCGGAACCCGGCCACGGGGGGCGACCGACGTCGAGGACATGCTGCTCGGCGAGGAACTGCGCACGGACGAGAAGGAAACGGCCGAGCACATCATGCTCGTCGACCTCGGACGCAACGACCTTGGACGCGTATGCGACTACGGCAGCGTCGAAGTCACGGAACTCATGACTGTCGAACGCTACAGCCACGTCATGCACCTCGTTTCGGGCATCAAAGGCCGGCTCCGCGCGGGCAGCGACCGGTTCGATGCGCTCGCGGCGTGTTTTCCGGCGGGGACGGTCTCCGGCGCGCCGAAACTGCGCGCGATGCAGATAATCGACGAGCTCGAGCCTGATCATCGAAGCGTCTACTCGGGCACGGTGTTCTACGTCGATTACACGGGCAATCTCGATTCGTGCATCGCGATCCGCACTCTGCTCGTGACCAACGGCAAGGCATACCTCCAGGTCGGCGCTGGAATCGTCGCCGACTCGCAGGCAACCAACGAATACATCGAGACGATCAACAAGGCGAGAGCGATTATGCGCGCCATCGAACTGGCCGAGGAGGGACTGTGATCGCACGACACTCCGGGTCTCGCATCGCGGCCGTCGGCCTCGCCGCGGCCTTGCTCATCGCCTTCGCGCCGTCCGTCGTGCGCGCTCAGCAGGACGCGACGAAACTCGAAGCGTTCGTCGAGACGTCGAAGGGCGCGATCACGCTCCGGTTCTTCCCGGCCGAAGCGCCGCGCCACGTCGCTCACTTCATCGAAACGGCGAGCAAGGGCGGATTCGACGGAACGACGTTCCATCGGGCCATTCCGTACGCGATCGTTCAGGGTGGCGATCCGCTCTCGAAGGATCCCAGGAAGAAGCCGCAATACGGAACTGGCGGACTGAAACTCCTTCCGGACGAGACCAGTGCGATCAAGCATCTCGCCGGAGCCGTCTCTGCCGTAATGCTCGTGGATGCGGCGGGCGCGCCGATTCCTGGAAGTTCGGGCACCCAGTTCTTCATCTGCGATACCTGGCAGCAGCAACTGGACGGGAAGTTTTCCGTGTTCGCCTGGGTGGTGGACGGAATGGACGTCGTGCGCCAGATCTCGGCACTTCCACGCATCGGCGACCGGATCGAGGAGCGCGTCACGATCACGAAGGTGACAATCCGCCCGGTGTCGCCCCCGGATCCGGAGATCGGAACTTTGAGGGTACGGCTCGACACGACGGCGGGCGAGATGGTGTGGGATCTGTTGCCGACCGCGCCCGAGAACGCGCGCAACTTCGTGCGGCTCGCCCGGTCCGGGTACTACGACGGAGCTACGATTTACCGCGCGATCGCGGGCCTGCTGATCCAGGGCGCGTCGGCGGAAGGCTGGCCCGCCGACAGTCCCAATCGCAAGCGCAGTTTCAGCATCTGGAACGTTCCCGACGAGTTCACCGCAGAGGTTCCGTTCGAACGTGGCATCGTCGGAATGGCGCACAGCGCAGCGGCCAACAGCGCGAACGTGCATTTTTTCGTGCTCGTGAACCGCGCCGCGAACCTCGACGGGAAGTACACGCCGTTTGCGAAGGTCGTGAGCGGCATCGAGATCGCCGAAGCGCTCTCCAGGCAGCCGGCGGTCGAAGAGAAACTGACGGCGCCGGTGACGATCCGCAAAGTGACGATCGAAAAGCGGCCGTAGCGGGACGATCGGAGCCGGGAGCGATGGCAACCGGGTAAGAACGCGGCCCGCTCTTCGTGGCTGCATCCTGGTGTCCGGTCGCGCCGCACCGGAGCGCCCTCCGGCCACGAATCGTCAGCGGCCGCGCGCCACTTCGCGCCACTTCGCCCGGAGCAGGTCCGCCTGGAACCGCGCTTCCGCCGCGCGACGTTCGTGCTTGAGCGCGCGCTTCCATTGACGTACCGCCTCACGGCTCGATCGCGCCATCAAGATGAATATCTGCGTGGTCGCAGCGCCGAGAATCGCCAGTCCAGCTATGGTGAGTATGTTCTGCCACACGACGGCCACCTCCTGAATGGCGGCCGCTACTGCGAACCGCGTGCCAGTCAACTCGGCCGGCAATTTCAGGGAAATGGCGCACGATGCCCCGACTTTCTTCACCTGTCGTGAAGAAAATCCTCACTCTCGAGCGCGGCTGGCTGGATCGAAGAGCCGTCAATCACGCGCCGCGCCGCTCACCTGGAAACGTCTAGCGCTCCCGCTCTTCGACCACTGGAGAAGCGTAGTCTCCCAGACGCGATGTCGTGTGCTCGACGACGCTGCCCACCGGATGCCGATACGAAGGAGCTGGCAGCGCAGCCTGTTGCGCCGGCGAAGAAACGGCGGCAGACGTCGTGACGGAAGGCGCAAGTGGCGAGCCCTTCCTGCCCGACAGGAGCCCCAGCAACATCCGGATGATCATGACAAGGCCGAAAACGCCGAATCCCGCCGCGAAGAAGATCACCGGCACTATCGCGCCTCCAATCTGCGGCGCAAGGATGTCGGACAGGGCCAGCACAGCGCCAAAGATCGTCACGAATCCGACGACTCCGATGATCGCCACGACGGAGAGAACCCCGCCAACGTGGCGTGGTCCAATAAGCGACGACGTGTCCTGCCCTAACGGCTGCGTGAGCGCCGTCCTGAGCACTTCCAGATTCGCTCCGCACCTGCTGCAGTAGCGCGTCGTGTCCAGATTTTGCGTGCCGCAGTCTATGCAGTGCATGGTAGAGGAACCTCCGGCTGGAGCCTGCTGATCGTCAGAAGCGCTCCTACGCTTTGCGGAGACCATAGGTTCAACCCGGCGTGCTGTCAAACCATGCGTCCCCGGCCGCTTTGCGTTCCCGGCGGATGTGGATTTAGGATCACGCGGACATGCTGCTCGTCATAGACAACTACGATTCGTTCACCTACAACCTCGTCCAGTATCTCGGCGAACTGCGGGCCGATCCGCACGTGGTGCGCAACGACGCCATCGGTCTCGAGGAGATCGCAATCAAGGCGCCCTCGCACATCCTCATCTCGCCTGGACCCGGCACGCCGGAAAAGGCAGGCATCTGCCTCGACATCGTTCTGACATTTGCGAAGACGACGCCGATACTGGGGGTCTGCCTCGGCCATCAGGCGATCGGACAGGCATATGGAGCCAAGGTCGTCCGGGCGCCGTACCTGATGCACGGCAAGACCAGCGAAATCTGTCACGATGGCAACTCCATCTTCGAGGGCTTGCCCTACCGCTTTCCGGCGACGCGATATCACTCGCTGGTCGTCGACCGAGAGTCGATTCCCGATTGCCTCGAGGTCTCGGCGACTACGCCCGACGGTGTCGTAATGGGCCTCCGACATCGCGAGTACCCCTGCGAAGGCGTTCAGTTCCACCCCGAGTCCATCATGACGGCGCACGGCAAGCAGATGTTGACGAACTTCCTGAAGCGCACGGGGACCGGCCCGCTCGCGTGATTTCCGTTCTGCTTGCACGGCTGGCCGCGCGCGAGGATCTGACTCGCGAGGAAGCGGCGAATCTAGTCGCGTGCCTCGTCGACGAATCCGTATCGGAAGCTCAGGTGGGAGCGGCACTCGTCGCGCTTTCCATGAAGGGCGAGACCGTGGATGAGCTCGCCGGTCTCGCCGAAGCTCTTCGCGAACGGGCAATTCCGGTCCGCACGCGCCACAGCCTGTTTCTCGACACCGCCGGCACCGGAGGCGACGGTTCGGGGACGTTCAACATTTCGACGACGGCCGCCTTCGTCATTGCGGCCGCCGGGCTGCCGGTGGCGAAGCACGGCAACCGGGCTGCTTCGTCGCGGTCGGGCAGTGCCGACGTTCTCGCGGCCCTCGGCGTTTCGATCGATGCGGACGCCGACACGGCCGGCGCGTGCCTGGACGACATCGGGATCTGCTTCATGTTTGCTCCGCACTTCCATTCCGCAACGCGCCGTGTCGCGCAGGTTCGCCGCGAACTGGGCATACGGACCGCGTTCAACCTGCTCGGGCCGCTTACGAATCCGGCTCGCGCGCCGCGACAGATAATCGGGGTTGGAGCCGCTTCCGCGGTCGGCCGGATGGCGGAAGTCGCAGCGAGGCTCGGGACCGAACGGGCGTGGATACTTCACGGGGACGGACTTGACGAGCTGTCGATCAGCGGACCCACAACGGTAGCCGAAGTTCGCGACGGTGCGATTACGGGCGTACGGGAAGTCTGCCCCGAGGACGCCGGCCTGCGGCGCGCGTCGGCTGACTCCTGCGCCGGTGGCACTCCGGAAGAGAACGCGGCCGTGCTCGAGGCGATCCTCGACGGCCGGATCCGCGACGCGCGACGCGACATCACCGTGCTGAATGCCGCCGCCGGCCTCGTCGTCGGAGATATCGAGAACACGCTCTCCGGCGCCGCGCGCCGCGCCGAAGCCGCAATCGATTCGGGCGCCGCCCGCCGTCTGCTCGACGCCCAACGCCAGTGGCGTAGAGATCGGAGCCGCGAGCGATAAGGACCGGGTCGAGGCTCTGTAACGCCACGGCACCCGTATCTGCTGACGACCCGGACGCCATCCCTCCCGGCTCCGATCGTTCCACTGCGCTACAATCGGCTGCGCAATGCTCGCGGAAGGGACGGTTCTCCAGAATCGCTACACCATCCTGCGCCACCTTGCCTCGGGAGGCATGGGCGCGGTGTACATCGCCAGGGACGGCAGGTTTCGGAACACCGTCGCCGTCAAGCAGGCCTTCTTCACGAGCGGCGATTCCGCTCACGCGTTCGAACGAGAAGCGCGGCTGCTGCGAAACCTCCGTCATCCTGCGCTTCCAGGCGTCATCGACTTCTTCGAGGAAGAAGGATCCTCTTACCTCGTCATGGACTATGTCGAAGGAGACGACCTCTGGGTCATCCTTCGCCATCGCCGCGACAACGGTCTCGGTCCGTTCCCTCACGGCGCGGTGGTTTCGTGGGGAGACCAGGTTCTCGACGCGCTCGAGTTCCTCCATCGACACGACCCACCCATCCTCCATCGCGACATCAAGCCTCAGAACCTGAAGCTCACGACGGACGGACGCGTCATCCTTCTCGACTTCGGATTGTCGAAGGGTGCCGCGGGCGAGATGTCCAGAACGGTCAACGACGAGAGCCTGTCTGGATTTACGCCGAGTTACTCGTCGCCGGAGCAGATGCGAGGGGAAGGCACGACCGTCAGAAGCGACCTCTTCTCGCTCGCGGCGACGATGTACCACCTCCTGACCGGCTCCAAGCCCGTGGATGCGAACAGGCGCAGGATCGGGGAGAGCAAGTCCGGAACGGATCCCGTCGAACCGGTCGATGCACTCAATCCATCGGTTCCGGCGAAGCTAGCCCGCGTCATCGAGCGAGCAATGCAACTCGATCCAGCCGCGCGTTTCGCTTCGGCCGACGACATGCGCCAGGCTCTTGCGGAAGCGCTGCCCGACCCGGACGAGATGTTGCGCGTGCTCGAGGACGTAATGGAGCAGATTCCCGAGCCTCCCCTTGCTCCCGGCGCCGACGAGCTCGCAACAGTGCAACCCGGCGCCTCGGGCGGCACGAAACGTCCTGGCCAACCGGATGGCGGCGCATCCCCTGTCATCGCTGCGCTGAACGAAGACAGACGAAGGCTCGAGATGCGAATGTGGATCGCCGTTGGCATCGCCGTGGTTGCACTCGTCCTGTCGACAGGCCTGTTGCTGCGGTGGCTGCAATACAAGCCTCTGATCGACGAACAGATCGCCGCGTCGGAAACCAACGCGCGCGGGACACGGCCGGAGGGTGCGTCCGGCGGCCCGGCGAACCTTACCGTTGACCTCGGCGACGGCGCGTCGATCACGATGGTGAGAGTCCCGGCCGGCTCGTTCGTAATGGGGTCCCAGACCGCCGACAGCGACGAACGGCCGCCGCATCGCGTTACGATCGTGGGCGCGTTCGACATCTCCACCTGCGAGATCACGCAGGCGCAGTGGCTGCGCCTCATGCCTGCCAATCCTTCGCCGACTGCAGGTGCGGACCTGCCCGTTTCGAATGTTTCCTGGGTAGAAGCACAGCAGTTCGTCGACGCACTGAACAAGTTGGCGGGCGGCGCGCATTTCCGCCTTCCGACCGAGGCCGAGTGGGAGTATGCGTGCCGCGCCGGTACGACGGGCGACTACGCTGGGGACCTCGATGCGATGGCGTGGCACGCCGGAACGTCAGGCGATCGTGTCCAGCCAGCCGGCAAGCGAGCGCCCAATGCGTGGGGCGTCTTCGACATGCACGGCAACGTCTGGGAGTGGTGCTCGGACGTCTACGGTCCGTATCCAAAGGGTGACGTCACCGATCCCACCGGTCCGGCCGTTGGCCCGTACCGAGTCGTCCGGGGCGGTGCATTCGACGAACCTGGCGAGGGTTGCCGGTCGTCGAACCGCAACCTCGAGCCCGGCGGCAAGCGTGACGCAACGATCGGCCTTCGGATCGTGCGCGTCGCGCCGTGACGGGATCCGGATTGCGGTTCGCTTGCTGGGTGTATGCCGGCACGTGCCGGAAAGGCGCGCGATTGGTGAGCGTGCCCAGGCCGGACGGTCACGGCTCCGGATCACCGTAGATGACGCTGGCGAAGTCGCGCGTGGTGAGTGTCAGCGGGTACGCGGTCCGCGGCCGAATCGATTCCCGGTGAGTGGCGGCGTCGCCCGGGGCCCGACCCTTCCGGTATCCTACCGGGGCGATGCGACCAACAGCCGGAGCCGACATTCTTCGTCAGATCCTCGAGCGGAAGGCCGAGCGCCTCGACGCCGCGCGCCGCAATCGCCCGCTCGCCGACCTCGAACGGGCGATCGCAGACGGACGTCCCCACGCGTCATCGAGTTTCGGCGAACGTCTCGCCCGGCCCGATACCGTGAACGTCATCGCCGAGGTGAAGCGACGGTCTCCGTCACGCGGCGTTATCCGCGACGACCTGGATCCTGTCGACGTGGCCGCTGCCTACGCCGAGTGCGCGGCGGCGATCTCCGTTCTCACCGAGGAAGACTTCTTCGGGGGCTCGCTCGACGTGCTGCGCGCCATCCGCGCTCGCGTCGACGTGCCCCTCCTGCGTAAGGACTTCCTCTTCGATCGCTACCAGCTTTTCGAGGCGGCGGAAGCCGGCGCAGACGCCATTCTACTCATCGCAGCCGCACTCGAGCCGTCGCTAATGGCCGACCTTCGTGACGAGGCCGTCTCGCTGGGCCTCGACGTTCTCATCGAAGTACACAGCGCAGCCGAACTCGAGGCCGTGGTACACTGCGGACACTCGCTCATTGGCGTCAACAATCGTGATCTGTCGACGTTCGCGGTCGACCTCGAGACTTCGTACTCCCTGTCGAGGATCGCGCCTATCGATGCCATTCTCGTGAGCGAGAGCGGACTCGAATCGCGTGAGAAGATTGACGCACTGCGGGAAGCCGGATTTCGGGCATTTCTAGTCGGAGAGCACCTGATGCGCTCCGAAGATCCAGGACTGGCCTTACGCGCCCTTGTCGAGTGAGTTCTGATGGCAGTCAAGGTCAAGATCTGCGGCAACACGTCATACGAAGACGCGGCCTTTGCCCTGGACTGCGGGGCGGATGCCGTCGGCTTCGTCTTCTATGAGAAGAGCACGCGCCACGTCGCTCCGTCGACGGTAGCCGAGATCGCGCGCAAGCTGCCCCCGTTTGCGGTGAAGGTCGGCGTATTCGTCAACGAGTTCGACCTGGCAGTCGTGCGGTCGATCGCCGAGATGTGCCACCTGAACGTCATCCAGTTGCACGGCGGCGAATCTCCGGAGTATTGCTCGCGGCTCGCCGACTTCACCGTCGTCAAGGCCCTGCGAGTCAACGACGAGTTCGATCCTGCGCACGTTCGCGACTTTCCCGTGCCCGCGATCCTCCTTGATGCCTACGATGCCGACACCTACGGCGGCACCGGCCGGCTTTTCGACTGGAACAAGGCAGTGGCGGCCAAACAGTACGCCTCCAGTCTCATCCTTGCCGGCGGACTCAATCCCGAAAACGTCGCACAGGCCATCAAGCTCGTGAAGCCTTACGGCATCGACGTCTGCAGCGGGGTCGAGACGAAGCCAGGGCAGAAGGACAAGCAGCTCGTCCGCTCCTTCCTGAACGAAGCCGAGAAGGCGAGAGGCGAGGCCGGAAAGACGGGATCGCTGCGCCAGGCGGGCGAGTGGTTCAGTGGGTAACGTCGCACCGGTGTGGCGCGTGAGAACGGTGTTGAGATGACGGCGATCGGCGTGCTCATCTCGGGCCGCGGCTCGAACATGCTCGCGATCCTGGACGCGATAGATTCGGGACGGATTCCGGCTCGCGTCGAATGCGTCATCAGCAACGTGCCCGATGCACCCGGCCTCGGACACGCCCGCGAGCGCGGGCTCCACGCCATCGCGCTCGACCACCGCGGTCTCACGCGCGAAGCGCACGACCGTCGCATGCACGGAGCGCTCGCGGAACGAGGCGTCGACCTCGTTTGCCTGGCTGGCTACATGCGCCTACTCAGCCCGTTCTTCATCCGCAGCTTCCCGAACCGGATCCTCAATATCCACCCGTCGCTGCTGCCCGCCTTCCCCGGTCTCGCGGCCCAGCGACAGGCGCTCGACTACGGCGTCAAGGTTGCCGGCTGCACCGTCCACATCGTGGACGAAGAGCTCGATCACGGGCCGATCGTTCTGCAGCGCACCGTCGAAGTGCGCGATTCCGACACCGAGGCGTCGCTTGCCGAGCGAATACTCGCCGAAGAGCACATCGCCTATCCCGAGGCATTGCGGCTCTTCGCAACCGGACGAGTTCGCGTCGCCGGGCGCAAGGTCGTCCATACCGGCCCGCCGGCAGCCGGATGATGGCGCGCCCGTCGTTCGCCATCGTCGGAGGCGGACCGTCCGGCAGCGTAGCCGCGGCCGAACTCGCGAGCGCCGGTTTCGCGGTCACGCTCTTCGAACCGAAAGGAGCGTGGGAGAAACCTTGCGGCGGCGGCGTCACCACCAAGGCCCTGGAGCGTTACTCGTGGCTCCTCGACGATCCGTCCTGGCCGTCTCAGCCCATCGATCGGATTGCTTTGCTTTCTCCGGGAGGCCGGCGACTCGAGATGGAACTCGACCGGCCGTTCCGCATCTTCGACCGCCGACGGCTGAACGGGCTGTTGCTGGAGCGCGCGCGCAATGCCGGCGCTGACATCGCCGGCGAAGCCGTCTCGGCCTTCGAGCGTACGAACTCGGGCTGGAAGGTCTCGACGCGCACGCGGTCGATCGATGCCGGGATTCTGGTTGGCGCCGACGGCGCCGGAAGCGTAGTGCGGCGCGACCTGGCCGGGCGTTTCCGTCCGGACGATGTCGCTCTCACCGTCGGCTACAACGCTCCACCCGCTGCCTCGCGTTCTCTTGCGACGGTCGAGATCGAATTCCCGCCGGGGCTGACCGGTTACGTGTGGGCGTTCCCTCGAACGGATCACGTCAACTTCGGCGTAATCAACCGGTTGAACGAACGGCCGGCGGCTGAACTGAAAGCGCTACTCCACAACTTCATGGGGCGTTACTACGACGGTCCCATTCCCGAGACGGCCGAATTCTACGGCGCAAAGGTGCCGATGCTCGGGCACGGGGCCTGGCGGTCGGTGCGCGCGACCGGCGACGGATGGGCGCTCATCGGCGACGCGGCCGGGTTCGTGGATCCGATCACGGGCGAAGGAATCTACTTCGCGATCCGCTCGGGGGAACTGCTCGCCGGCAGCTTCGTGAACGGTACCGGGCTTGCCGAATACGACCGCGCCTGGTTCGAGGACTTCGGCGAAGACCTCGAAGTTGCGTCGAAGTATCTGGACCGCTTCTACCGCGGACGATTCCTCGGGGCACCGGTCATCGACCGGGCGGTGTGGTTCTCTGCACGCCACGCGGGCTTTCGTCGCGTGATGGCGCGAGCGCTCGGCGGCGAACAGAGCTACCTGACCCTCAAGCGGGACCTCGTGTCGAATGCGTTTCGCTTCTGATTTCCTCCCACTCTCTTCTCGTTGCCCCCGCGACTTTCGTATACTGGCCGTCGCGTCCGTTCGCCGGACGCTGGAGGGGCAATGAGCCAGACTGGCGCCGATACCGCAGCGATACAGAAAGTTATTCTTCGCGCAGCCGCCGCCGCAGTGAGCGGTGCACCGCTGCAGCGGTTCCCGAACGAGACAGCTGAAAGCGTCAACGATGCATTCGTTCAGGCCCTCGGGATGATCTCGCGATCGGCCAGGCTCGAAGCCATCGTCGAAGCATCGAAGCCGATCGCGGCGCGACTGGCGTCGATGCCGATCGAGGGCGACAGCGAAAACGCCGAAGGATTCCGAAGCGACGTACAGCACCTTCTTGCTGCGATTGCCGCCCTGCACGCGTTCGATCATCGCGAAGCGGATCACACGATCACTGACTGATCCGGTGTTGGCCGCGCCGTAACCCACGTTCCCGGGGCTACGGCTGATTCGGAGTTTTCCTGCTCGCCGTGGCCACGAGCTTCGCGAGCTGCTGCCCGGTCAGCGTGTCGGCAACCGATCTCGTGATGCGGTCGTGCTCGGTCTGAAGCACAGCTCCGACCTTCCGCAACTTGTCGCGCACTCCCGCCAACTCCATCGACTGCGGATCCCCTCCCTTCATCTGATCGCGCAACTCCTTCGCCTCCTGCCTCTCTTCCCGGGTGGCTCTGTTGAACCCGAAGAGCGCCTCGCGAAGCCGCGCCTGCTGCTGGGGCGTCACGTCGTCGAGTTCACGGATCCGCTCCGGCGTAAAGACGATCCCGCGCGGCGGCCCTGGCGCGCTCGCCGCCAGCTCATCGAGTTGGTCAGCCGTGAGCACCGTCTTCAACTCCTCGTACGCCTTTTCCTCGCGGGCGTTGACCCGCTGAGCTACCTCGCGCCGTTCGGATCGGCGCGATCCGGAATCCGCCGCCGGCGGCAGGTCGCGATCGCCGTTGAGGGCCTTGAGCCGAGCCCTGTCAGCGCCATTCTCGTCTTCGAGGGCGGCATAGATCGCACGCACACGGGCCTCCTGCTCGAGCGTTAGTGAAGGCAGCCTGAAGACGATCTTTTCGCGCAGTCCAACCATCTTCAGCGAGTCCGGCAGAAAGCGCTTCACTGCCAGCATCTGGTCCTGGGTGAGCAATGCTTCGGTCACCTCGAAGAGCGCCTGACGACGCTGGCGCTGGGCCGACCGTTCCTTCTCGCGCGCCTGCACGTCCGCCGGAGCCGCACCGGCGTCTCCACGACGGCGGCCGAACCCTCCAGAGTCAGCCGCTTCTTTGCGGGCCTCGCCGAGCAGGGAGCCGTAAATCGCGTCGAGTTTCGCGCGGCGGCCAGCCTCCAGGTCGGGGAGTGCCACGATCGCGTAATATACGATCTCCTCGACGGACAGCGGCCCGCGAGGCTCTTTCCGGGCGAGCTCGAGCTGTTCGGGCGTCACGACCGCCGTGATCCGGCGCTGCGCCTCGGCCATCGCAAAGGCCCTCTCTCGCCTGCCGGCGCCGTCGTCTCGAGCGTCCCGCATCTCGCGGATCAGCTCGACCTGCAGGGCGCTCATTCGAAGCCGCTGCTCCATCGTCAGCGTCCGCACTCTCCACACTTGTGACGGGGTGACGCCGGCTGGGCCGAACTGAGCTGCGCGCTCACGGAAGAACCGCTGTTTCGCCATGACCACAACCGGCGAAACGAGGAGGATGACGAGGAACCCGAAGACGATGCGTTTCATGACTACTCCCGTGTTGTCCGAAATCGCCGTGCACTGCGTACGGCAGTTGGAGCAAGAGCCCCGGGCTCACGCCGTTCCACGGATAGTCCGTGGCCGCTTCGTACGCCGCGAGCCGGAGCTCCTGATCGAACCGCCCACGCGACGGACCGGAGTCCGCCACGCACGGCTCAGAAAAGACCGAGCGGCGTGATGCCGCGAAACACAGCCGATGGATCGCCGCCGAGACAGTCGCGCACGATCCCGCCGAAAACAGATCGAAAATCCGTGGTGAACCGAAGGTTGCCGCTGTCGAGCGACGTGAGCGACGGCGCTTCGCCGTGCAATCCGCCTCGCACTCCTTCCCCGATCACGAAGACCGGGCCAGCCGAGCCGTGATCGGTTCCACCGCCAAAGTTCTCCGCCGGCCGGCGCCCGAACTCCGAATAGACGACCGTCACGACCTTCCTGGCGAGCCCGCGGCGCTCGAGGTCCTGCTGGAACGCCGCAAATGCGCTCCCGACCTGGTTGAGCAGTTGCCGGTGCTTGCCCATCTGATTCACGTGAGTATCGAACCCACCGAACGAAATATGGAGGACTTCGACGCCGACGCCTGCCGCCAGCAACTCGGCAGCACGACGAAGGTCCGCCGACAGCTCTCCTGGCGGGTAGTTCACGGCGCTTTCGCCGCGCAGGCGCGAAATCGTCGTCGCGGCGTCGAGCGTCTCGATACCCGCCGCACCGACGACGTGCCTGGTTGCCGGCTGCTTCACATAAGCGGAGTACATCGCACGGATGGCGGCCTCGTTGGACGGCGGACGGAAGCTCGCCGGATCGCTTACGGTGACGGCGGGCGACGACGACGATGCGAGGACGAGCGGAGGCTGTTCCTTGCTGAGCGCAACCGCGCGCAGTCCGCGTCCCGACGCCGACTCGTCGAGGTACCGGCCGATCCATCCCGACGCGCCGCCATTCGGATCGCCTGCTTCCCAGATCTCGGTCGCCCGAAAGTGCGAGAAGTCGGGATTCGGATAGCCGACACCCTGCACGACCGCAAGCTGGCCGCGCTCGTACAGTTTCCGAAAGCCGCCGAGTGCCGGATGGAACGCCATCCCCCGATCGATCGAGAGAACGTCGGACTTCGCCAGCGCCAGCGCGGGCCGCAGCTTCGCGTAAGCGGGATCGCCGATCGGGACGACGGTGTTCAGTCCGTCGTTGCCACCGGCGAGGTGGACCATGACAAGAGCCCGTCGCGCCGCCGGATCGAGTCCGGGATCAATGGCGGAGAGGCGGCCCCCCGCCTGCACGATCCGCGATCCCACCACCGCGAACGCGGGAAGCGTGAAGAGACCTTTCACAACGCTTCGTCGATCGATTCGATTACTCATCGCAATGCTCCGGTCAATTCAACTGAAACTCAGGCGACGCGAGCGCCAGGGTGACACGATCCGCCGCGCCTGCGCTGGCAAGCACGCCGGCGACTTCGGCGGGCGTGCGGCCGTCGAACGCAAGGCCGATGGTTTCGTCAACTGCCCGGGCCTCGGCAGCGAGGCGCGCCGCGAATCGCATTCGCTCGAGCAGCGCGCCGGCCGACAGCCAGGCTCCCCCTCCGTCCCAACCCTTCACGGTCGGGGGCGCGAAAAGCGTCTGGCCCATTCGTCCCATCGATTCCACGGCCCAGGAAGGCGTCGCCCCGATGCCCGCAACCTTGAGGGCGCCGACGACGAACTCCGCTGGGCTCTTTATCAGCGCCCGGTAGGAAGCATCCGACCGGAACGCCGGCGCGAGCAGGATGTGCCGGACCACGTCCGCTATCGAGCCCTTCGACTTCGTGAATACCGCAGCCGCCGCGGCGACATCCGATGCCTGCGGTTCAGGGTGAGAGAGGAAGGCCACGAGCTTTCGCGATATGAACCTGGCGCATTCAGGACGCGACGTGACGATCCGGACGATGTCGTCGCCGTCGAACGCCCCTGTTTCTCCCAGCACCGTTTTGGGTCCTGGATCGTGGTACTCCTGACGAAACTTGAAAACGCCGCTCTCGGCGCCCCATCCCGTGAATGCGCGCGCCGCCTCGCGCACATCGCGCTCTGTGTAGTTCCCGCGGCCGATCGTGAACAACTCCATCAGCTCGCGCGCATAGTTCTCGTTAGGTGCGCCCTTGCGATTCGAGTTCCCATCCAGCCATCGGATCATCGCCGGATCGCGACTTACACTTGCCACGAGCGCGGGAAACGTTCCGGCGCCTGCGGACCGGAACAACGCCACCTGCTTCCACATCAGCTTCGGGTCTTCGACCTTCCGGACCGAGGTCGCGAAGTGGCCGTGCCAGAACAGCGCGAGTTTCTCGGCGAGAGGCGAGGCGCTGGTTCGCATGCGGTCGACCCACGCCGCAGCGGCCGCGCCAGGTGCGTATACGCTGAATCCCGGCGGATCGGCAGATGGCGGTGCGGCCAGCCCGCTGACCAGGCGATCCACGGCCCGCTCGAAGCCGAGCGCGGCATACGAATCAAGTTCGGATCGAGAAGGACCAAATCCCGTGCGGCGGAGAAGGTGTGCGATCTCGCGGGTTGATGTGGATTTCGACGTCATTCCCGGTGCCTCCCTGTTCCGGGGCTTCAGACGCCGAACGGAAAGAGAAAGTTTGGAGGCGAGCCGTACGTGATTCCTTTACCCGCCCTCGCCCTTTCCTCGCGACCAGTCCACCTCGGGCGCTTCGGTGTGCAGAACCCGCTGCTTCTCCAATTCCGCAATGCGGCGCGCGACGTAGTCGGCTTCCTCTGGCTCCTCGATTCGCCTGAGTGTCGCCACGGCCTCGTCGAACCGGAACATATCGGCGAAAGTCTCGCTCAGACTCTTGAGCGCCATGCGCCGCACCGCCGCGTCCGAGGTGGAAGCGATCACGCGCTCGTACAGGGGCACCGCCACTTCGCCACGCGAACGCACCTTTGCAGCGATCGATGCGAGCCTGAGCAGCGCCTGCTCGGTCAGTTCGTCGTACGACGCGTTCTCGACGACCTTCGCGTACTCGATATCGGCCTGATCGTAGTCTTCGAGCCGGTAGTAGAGATCCGCGATAGTCGACCGAATCTTCCTCCAGCCGGGAGGATTCGGATGCTCGACGAGCAGCATCTCGTACTGCGCGATCGCTTCTCGCAGGTTCTTCAGCTCGACGTTCACCTCGGCCAGCCTCTCGCGCGCTTCATATGCCCCGGCGCCCGTCGGGAACGCCTCGAGGTAGGCCGCATAGTGTTTCCGCGCTTGTTCGTACTCCTTGAGGTTGTGGTAGTAGACGCCGGCCAGCGTGAATCGGGCGTCCGCCTCCTCGTCGCCGCCAGGGTTCGTAGCCAGGTACTCCTCGTACGCCTGCGCGGAGGCAACGTAATCCTGGTCGCGCCAGGCCTCGCGGGCTCGCGCGAGGGGCGGTTCGGCCGATGCCCCGCACCCCGCGTTGAGAGTTCCGAGGAGGATCAGGCCTGCGAGCACCGCGCCGGCGCGACGCCGGCCGGGCACGGGTTGGCCATCCCCTCTCCAAGTCCGCATCCGTTCCAGCTCCCCTCGCTACTTCAGCGTCTCCTCCGCCGCCTCGCGATCTTCGCGCTCGATTAGCGAAACGCCGGCTACCTTGTCTCCGTCGCCCGTGTCGATGACCTTCACGCCCTGTGCGGACCGCCCCGTCTGCCGTATCGAGTCGCATCCGATACGGATGAGCTTTCCCTTCTCCGAGATGACGAGAATCTTGCTCTCGTCCGATACCGGGAACGCGCCGACGACAAGACCCGTCTTCTCTGTCGTCTTCATGTTGATGACGCCCTTGCCGCCCCGGCTCTGCAGCCGGTACGCGGTAACCTCGGTACGCTTGCCGTATCCGCCTTCGGCGATCGAGAGCACCTGTTCGTCGCCGCGCATCACCGCCGCCGACACGACGTAGTCGCCGGCCGACAGGTTGATGCCCCTGACGCCGCGCGCCTGCCGGCCCATGTCGCGCACGCCAGTCTCCTCGAACACGATCGCCATTCCGTCGTGAGTCGCGAGGAATATCTTCTGCGTGCCGTCGGTCGTGTTCACGGCGATCAACTCGTCGTCGTCGTCCACTCCCATCGCGATGATGCCAGCGGCGCGGATGTTCTGGAACGCGTTGAGCTCCGTCTTCTTGATGATGCCCTTGCGCGACACCATCACGACGAAACGGCCCTGGCTGAACTCCCTGACAGGAACGAAGCCAGCGACCTTCTCGTCGCGTGGTAACTGGATGAGGTTGACGATGGCCTTGCCACGCGCGCTCGGCTCCGCGTCCGGAATTTCGTGGACCTTGAGTTTGTGGACCTTGCCGCGGTCCGTGAAGATCATCAGGTAACTGTGAGTCGACGCGACGAAGATGTGATCGACGACATCTTCCGTCTTGAGCGCCGCGCCCTTGCGGCCGAGCCCTCCGCGGCGTTGCTCGCGGAAGATCGAGACCGCGGTCCGCTTGATGTAGCCGTTATGTGTGACAGTGATCGCGACGTCCTCGTCGGCAATAAGGTCCTCGAGCCGCAGGTCGGCTTCCTCGTCGAGAATCTGGGTGCGCCGCGGGTTCGCGAAGTCACGCTGCACGTCGCGCAACTCAGTGGTGATGACGCGGCGAAGCTTCGCCTCGCTTCCAAGGATCTCGTTGAGTTCCGCGATGAGCTTGAGAAGTTCCTGGTACTCGTCGACCAGCTTCTGCCGTTCGAGGCCGGTCAGTCGCTGCAGCTGCATTTCGAGGATCGCCTTGGCCTGACGCTCCGAGAACTCGAACTGCGCAATGAGGCCGTTGCGCGCTTCCTCGGCGTTCTTCGACGCCCGGATGAGCGCAATGACGGCATCGAGGTTGTCGAGCGCGCGCTTGAGTCCTTCGAGGATGTGGGCGCGGGCTTCGGCTTTCGCAAGGTCGAAGCGGGTCCGGCGGAGGACGACTTCGCGCCGGTGCTCGACGAAGAGCTTCAGAGTTTCGGCGAGGCTCAGGATTCGCGGCTGGCCGTTGACGATCGACAGGTTGATGACGCCGAACGACGTCTGCATCGCCGTGAGCTTGTAGAGCTTGTTCATCACGACCTGGGCGATTGCATCCCGCTTCAGCTCGATGACGATGCGCATTCCCTCGCGGTCCGACTCGTCGCGCAGATCCGAGATTCCCTCGATCCGCTTCTCGTTCACAAGTTCGGCGATCTGTTCGATGAGCCGCGATTTGTTGACCTGGAACGGTATCTCCGTGATGACGATCGCGTCGCGGTCGTGGTGCTTGCCAACGCGGTCGATTGCGGCGCGGGCGCGCATGATCACCGTGCCGCGGCCGGTCTCGTAGGCGTCGCGGATTCCGCTGCGGCCGTAGATGAATCCGCCGGTCGGGAAGTCGGGACCGGGGACCATCTTGATGAGGTCGGCCGAGGTGGCGTCCGGATTCTCGACGACGTGCACGGTCGCCTCGATGATCTCGCCGAGATTGTGCGGCGGAATGTTCGTCGCCATTCCGACCGCAATGCCGCCCGACCCGTTCACGAGCAGGTTCGGGAATCGCGTCGGGAGCACTTTCGGCTCGTCGCGCGACTCGTCGAAGTTCGGGGCGAAGTCGACAGTGTTCTTGTCGATGTCCGCCATCATCTCCGTCGCGATCTTGGTCAGGCGCGCCTCGGTGTACCGGTAGGCGGCGGCGAGATCTCCGTCGATGCTGCCGAAGTTCCCCTGCCCGTCGACGAGAGGCTCGCGAAGCGAGAACGACTGCACGAGCCGCACCATCGCGTCGTATACGCTCGAGTCGCCGTGCGGGTGATACTTGCCGAGAACGTCGCCGACGACAGCGGCGGACTTCTTGTAGGGCCGGTTCGGCTGCAGGCCCATCTCGTTCATCGCCCAGAGAATTCGCCGGTGCACCGGCTTCAATCCGTCGCGGACGTCCGGGAGTGCGCGGCCGATGATGACCGACATGGCGTAGTCCAGATAACTACGCTTCATCTCCTCTTCGATGTTGACTGGAATTCGATCCGGGATATCGACAGACATGCGTTTGGGTGCCTTCCCTTGTTGGTGTCTCCGCGCCGGCGCGGGGCCGTAAGGCGGAGAGTTCGTCGTGGTTCCGAAGCGCCTGAGTTTACCCGATCGAGGGCCGAAACGGCAGTCGGAATGGACGCCTGGCGCCAACCCGGAAGCTTGCGTGCCCCGTTGCCGGTGGGGACAATACGCAGTCCAATGTCAGACAGGCTCATCAGGATCCTGCGACCGGCCGCGCACGCGTGGACGCGCGCGTGCTATCGGATCGAATGCGAGGGCGTGGAGAACGTTCCGCTCACGGGGCCGGTCGTTCTGACACCGAACCACGTGACATATCTGGACCCGATCTGGGCGTCGGTCGGCATCGACAGGCGGATCTACTACATGGCGTGGGACGCGATTTTCCGGATCCCGTTGCTGTCGAGTCTCGTCCGTGCCTGTGGCGCGTTTCCCGTGAGACTGCAGGGTCACGACAAGGCCGCGATGCGCGAGGCACGGTGTCATCTGGCCGCCGGGCGCGCATTGATGGTCTTTCCGGAAGGCGGACGCACGACGACTCGCCAGTTGATGCCGTTCAAGGCCGGAGCCTTCCGTCTCGCTCTCGTGGCAGGCGTGCCGGTAGTGCCGGTGACCATAGACGGAGGATTCGATCTGTGGCCGCCAGGGACCATCTTCCCAAGGCCGTTTGGAAAGATCCGGATCGTGTACCACCCCCCGATTCAGGTGGAAAAGGCGCCCGAGAATGCGGATTTCGCCGAGCTGCGGCACCGAGCGCGGGAACTGGCGGACGAGGCGCACGATGCGGTGGCGCGTTCCCTCGATCCGAGCCGCGTGCCGAGGCGGGCGCATGTGGAAGCCCGCGCGTAACTGGTGCGAGTCGAGAAGCTTCCGCCATCGGAGAGTGTTGCCTTTCTGAAGCGCCGGCGCTCTCCAGAAGGCGACGCACGGCCTTCCGCGTTGTAGCCAACTCGACGGCCTGCTTCGTTACTCCACGCACCTGGTCGCGCCCCGCGAGCCCGTTATGACCCTCCGCGTGCCCATCGGCCACGCTCCGAATCCGTGTCTACCCGCGTTCCGCCCTGGAAGGCGATCGGTTCTCGTCGTCCACGATCTCGCGATAGACCTCTCGCTTCGGCAATCCTCGCTCTTTCGCGACGCGCTTCACTGCGTCCATTCGAGACACGCCCTCGGCCTCGAGTTCCGCCACCCGATCGCGAATCGGCATCGTCTCGGCCTTCCGATCCGGCGCCTTGGCTCCTTCGACTACCACGACGAACTCTCCTCGACGCCGATCGGCCGCAAGGGCCGCCGCCACAGCCGCGATCGTCCCTCGCAGGGTCTCCTCGTGAACCTTGGTCAACTCGCGCGCGACGGCAACCTCTCGCGGTCCAAACGCCTCGGCCAGGTCTTCGAGCATCGCCCCGATTCTGTGCGGCGCCTCGTAGAACACGACGGTCTCGCGAACGCCCGCCAGTTCCTCCAGTCGCGCCCGTCGCGCACCTCGCTTCGCCGGCAGGAACCCGGCGAACAGGAACGCATCGGTCGCGAGCCCGGAAGCCGAAAGCGCGGCAATACACGCCGAAGCGCCCGGAACCGGCACCACGTCTATTCCCGCCGCCGCCGCCTCGCGGACGAGGCGGTATCCCGGATCGGAGATACACGGCGTCCCGGCGTCCGAAACCAGCGCAACCGAATCGCCGTCGAGCAGCCGGCTGACCAACTGGGCTGCCCGCGCCGTTTCGTTGTGCTCGTGATACGAAACGGCCGGCGTGGAGAGTCCGAGATGAGTAAGCAGTGCGCGCGTCCTGCGCGTGTCCTCGCAGGCCACAACCGTCACTTCACCGAGCACGCGGACCGCCCGGAGCGTCACATCCTCGAGGTTGCCGATCGGCGTCGCAACCACGTAGAGCGTGCCGCTCAACCCGAATCACCGAAGAGCGATCCAGGCCTGTAGCGCTCGCGCTTCCGGTAATCCTCGATCACCGACACCACACGGTTGGCATCGTCTCTCGGATTGTGGATTTCGTAGACCGCGCCGCTCACGAGCGAGATGCGGATGCTGAGCGAAAGAAACAACGTCTTCGGAGACCGAACCACGTGCGTCGCCCGGACGCCGTCGAGATCGAACTCGAAAGCCGAGGCGTGCGCGAAGCGGTTGGGCTTCCAGGCGAGGCGGTAGTTCGTGACGGTCAGCTCCCCGCCCTCCCACCATCCCGTGTCGGCCTTCGTGCGCAGCACTTCGAACTCGCCGGGATATGTCAACGAATCCGATTCCGTCACGGCGGAGAGACAATGAAACGCGCTTCGGCGAGCGCCAGGGGCTCGGGCTCTCTGTCCCGGCTGCGACGGCTCCCGACGGCTTCAGCCGCGGCGACTCGGAGAGTGAGCGGCTGCGTGGAGACTCCCGCTTCGCGAACTGCGGCCGCGTTTAGCGAGACGGTGAGCGCGCCGGTGGATCCGGCGGCGTCTCCGGTGTTCAGGACGTTGCCGAACAGCCGGCGGTCTCCGTCGAGTACGGTCACCGAAAGCAATCCTGCTTTTCGTCCGTCTATCCCAGTAGACGCCAGCCCGAGCGACACGACCGCGCGCCCATCCGAGATCGGAACCGTAACCGGGGCCTGGCCACCCGCCACGATTGGCGTGGCGCCCGGCGCCTCGCCCCACGATACCTTGGCGAACGCACTGTCGCGCTCCATCGCCGTCGCGTCCGCGACCATGGCACGTCGCACGTCCGCGTTGAATTCGGGTCTGGGCGCCGATTCCGGCTGAGAGAGCCCGTCCCAACTCCAGATCGTCAGTCCCACGATCGTAACGAAGATCGCGAGTCCGCCGGTCACGGACAGAATCGCCTGTCGCGACCACGGTTCGAAGGCGAGATCGGGCGGCGGCGGAACGGGCCGGGGAGGCCGGCGCTTCGGAGGTGTCTTCTTCGGCACGCCCGCGATTCTAGCACTGCACCAATCGGCCTGGACGCTCCGGGACGGTCTTTACCCGAGCGCAACCGGTCGAGGAGCCGTCGCACACCCCGCCGCCTTCACCGTCCCTGGCCCCTTGCCAACACCTGGGGACGTCCGGCGCCGGCCCTCGGCTGACGGTCCTGCTATCATCCAAAGCCACATGTCCGGGAGGCCCACCACTCTCGTCACGGATCCGGCCGCGCTCGCCTCGTGTTTCGAGACCCTTCGAAATCAGCCCGTCATCGGTCTCGATACCGAGACCACGGGACTCGATCCCTTCACGAGCCGCGTGCGCCTGATCCAGTTTTCTACCCCGAACGACCTGTTCGTCATCGACTGTTTCGCATTCGAAGCGCTGCGCGACCGAGAGCTCGCCGACCTGCTCGAACAGCCCCGGCCCATCAAGATCCTCCACAACGCAAAGTTCGACGCCCGAATGCTGGAGCGGCACGCCGGCGCGCGGCTCCAGGGCGTTTTCGACACCTTTCTCGCGAGCCAGCTCATCGCCACCGGGGCTCACGGTGTCGGACATTCCCTGCGCGCCGTCGCGGACCGTCATCTGGGAGTCACACTGGACAAGCGCCAGCAGGCCAGCGACTGGAGCGGCGCCCTCAGCCGCGAGCAGATCGACTATGCGTCGGAGGACGTCCGCATTCTCCTGCCCTTGCGTTCGAAGCTCGTCGAGAGGATCCGCGAACTCGGGCTGGTCGACGTGGCGAAGATCGAGTTCGACTGCGCCCCGGTCGTCGCGCGGATGGAGAACGCCGGAATTTACATCGACCGCGATAAATGGGAAGTGCAGTGCGAGACGACCGAACGCGCGCACGCATTGCTCCGCGACCGTCTGGTGGAAGACTTCGCCAGCGCGGTTCCGCAGATGTCGCTGTTCGGCAAAGCCGAGATCAACCTCGACTCACCGGCGCAGGTGCAGGACGCGCTGAACCGGCTCGGGATTCCCGTCGAGGGAACGCGGGCGAGCGAGCTGCAGCACTACTCCAAGCACGAGATCGTCGCGCGACTGCTCGAATACCGGACGGTAGCCAAACAGTTGACGAGCTACGGCCGGTCGATGCTCGAGCACATTCACCCGGTCACGGGCCGGATCCACCCGCACTTCATCCAGATCGGCGCGACGTCGGGGCGCTTCAGCTGTATGGACCCGAGCGTGCAGCAGATCCCAAATGCGCCCGAATACCGCGACTGCGTCCGCGCTCCGGAGGGCCGGATGCTCGTCGTAGCCGATTACTCGCAGATCGAACTTCGAATTCTCGCGGACTGGTCGCAGGATACCGTCCTGATGAAGGCGTTCCAGTCCGGAGAGGACCTGCATCGCGTCACGGCCAGCCAGATGTTCGGCATTCCGCTCGATGACGTGTCGAAGACCGAACGGTCCGCCGCAAAGGCCCTGAATTTCGGGCTGATGTACGGGATGGGCGCGCAGGGCCTCGCAATGCGAATCGAGTCGACGGTCCAGGAAGCCGAGCGGCTCGTCCACAAGTACTTCTCCGCTTATCGGGGTGTCGAGCGATGGCTGCGCGATGCGGGCGAGCACGCGATCCGGGATCGGGAATCGCGCACACGGTCCGGGAGGCTCGTACGGTACGAGTTCGACGAGAGCGACCGCAGCCAGACGGCCGGAATCGCGAGGCTTGGAAAAAACGTGCCGATCCAGGGGACTAGCGCCGACATCACCAAGCTTGCAATGGTCGAGCTGGACCGCTCGCTTCACGGCACGGATGCATTCATCGTGAACACGATCCACGACGAGCTCGTCGTGGAGTGCGACGAGTCCATCGCCGATGCCACGCGTGACTCGGTCGAGCGCGCGATGACCTGGGCGGGCAGGCAGTTCATAAGCAGCATCCCGGTCGTCGTCGAGACGATGGTCTCGCAGGCGTGGAACAAATGAGCCCGCCGCAACGGGGGCAAATCGAAAGGAGCGAAAACGATGACGAACATCACGCGACGTAGTGCACTGCAATCGATGGCGATTGCGGGAACCGGTCTCGCTGTTGGCGTAACGGCGTCTGCGCAGGACGCGGCGACGAAACCGGCAACTGCCGGAATGAAAGTGCCGGCCTACTCGGCGGCCGTCTACAAACTCGACGACCTTGTCGGACTCAACAAGGATCTGCTCGAACAGCACTACAAGCTCTACACCGGCTACGTGAACAACACGAACAAGGCGAACGCGGCGCTGTCTGAGATGCTCGCCGCCGGCAAGGCCGATTCGGCGGAGTTCAACGAGTATCGCCGCCGGCTTGGCTTCGAGTACAACGGCATGCGTCTGCACGAGTACTACTTCGGCTGCATGAAGTCTGGCGGCTCGCCGGTCGACGCGAAGCTCAAGAAGGCCGTCGGGGACGTCTGGGGGTCGTGGGAGGCCTGGATGACGGACTTCGTTCGGACCGGGATGATGCGCGGCGTCGGCTGGTCGATTCTCTACCAGGATCCGATGAACGGCGCTCTTTCGCACCACTGGATCGGCGATCACGAGTACTTCCATCCCGCCGGTTTCTCGCCGATTCTCGTGATGGATGTCTGGGAGCACGCGTTCCTGCTCCAGTTCGGCGCCGGGGGCAGGAAGGCATACGTCGATGCATTCTTCAAGAACGTCGACTGGTCCATCGTCGGCAAGCGTTTGAAGTAGTTCGGGGCGGAGAATGTGAACCGGTCCGTTCCTTAGAACTTCACTAGACATGATTTAGGAGGTGCTAAAGATCTAGGCGCACGGCAGGTCCCAGGATGTGAGTGTGAGGGTGGAGCCCTCACGACATTCACTTCGGAGGAACTCGCCATGACTCGCATTTCAAGGGCCTCGCTCGGCATCGCGTTGTTGACGGCGCTGGGCTGCGGCCTTCCCGCTTCCGCACGATCTGCCTCGGCGCAGGTCGTTAACGTATCGATCAATCCGGTCACGTCGGGCGAACGCTGCGACTACGACGGCGACGGCATCGACGATCTCGTCGTCGGATCGCCCGGCGAGAGTATCGGCATAGCACCGTTCACATTTCCGATACTGGACGCCGGGCAGATCAACGCCCTTTACGGCACGACGTCCGGGCTTTCGTCGCAGGGCGATCAGGCGTTCGACATGCGCGACGCAGGCGTCCAGGGAACTCCGGCGGATGGCGACAACTTTGGCGGGTCGCTCGCGTCCGGCGATTTCAACGGCGACGGATTCTCGGATCTGGCAATCGGAGCTCCACACATCGCCGAGATCTCAGGCCCGCTCGGTGGTCGCGTGAACGTTTTCTACGGCGATGCTGGCGGCCTGGATCGCAACCATGACCAGAGCTTCTCGCAGGACACCGCGGGCGTAGAAGACGACGCGGAACTTGGCGATCTCTTCGGATTCGCGATCGCATCGGGCGACTTCAATGCCGACGGCAGAACGGACCTCGCAATTTCGGCGCCTGGCGAGTTCATAAATTCCATTGCGGGAACCGATCACGGCGCGGTTCACATACTCTACGGTACCGCATCAGGACTGTCCGCTGCCGCGGATCAATTTTTCACCCAGAACTCGCCCGATATAGGCGACTCGGCAGAATCGGGCGATCGGTTCGGCCACGCGCTGGCTACTGGCGATTTCAACGGCGACTTCGTTTCCGACCTCGCCATCGGCGTCCCGTTCGAGGACAACGGGGCGACTCCCAACGAAGGCACCGTGCACGTTCTGTTCGGCGCAGCAAATGTCGGCCTGTCGGGAACCGGATCTCGTCAACTGCAGCGCCGTACAAGAATCGTCGCGGGCCTGCCCGACGACACGGGCTACCAGTTCGGATTCGCGCTCGCGGCCGGCGACACGGACGGGGACGGTTTCGACGACCTGGCTGTCGGGATGCCCGGCGACGACACGAGCAGCGCAATCGACTCGGGCTCGGTCATGCTCTTCGAAGGCACGGCGACCGGAGCATTCACGCGATTCGCGGCGGTGATCAACGAGGAACCGAACGGAATCCAGGGTCTCGCCGAAACCGGCGACCGGTTCGGGGCTTCGCTGACGATTGCGAAGCTCGGCGCCGATGCCTTCGAGGATCTCGTCATCGGAGTGCCTGGCGACCGCGTCGGTTCACAGGACGGCGCCGGAAGCGTCCACGTATTCATGTCGAAATTCTTCGGCGTCGACCTCGGCGACCAGTTCGTGCTCACACAGGAATTCCTGGACTCGGGCGCTGCGGAGGCCGGCGATGCGTTCGGTTCGGCTGTCTCGAACGGCGACTACAACGGCGACGGCTTCGACGACCTGGTCATTGGCGTGCCACTCGAAGACATCGGCATCGATACGGATTGCGGCGCCGTGCACGTCGTTTACTCGAGTCTCTCCGGTCCCATCACCGACGAAGGCGTACAACTCTGGTCACAAGGCGCGTCGGGAATCGATGGCACGCGGAAGAGTCACGAGAGATTCGGCTCGGCGATGCGCTGACCGAAAAGGGGAACTGGACGGGGTCAACGAATTTTCCCGAATGGTCCGCGGCGATTCCAGATTCCCGTCCAGATCCTCGGTTGTCAATTCCTGAACCGGCCTGGCCAGCCGAAAGGCCTGTTGCCGCATCATGCGTGGAGCGCGATAATCCCCCCGGTTCCCATCGCGCCAGGGCGACCCCCACTCTCCACTTCGAACACGGCGCCCGATCGGACCCGCACGCCGGAGGAGTCCCACACCTCTTCCGATCTATTCTGACGCCGCGACGAGGTCGCAAATATGAGCGTCGACTGGCATCGCGTAAAGGAACTGTTCAACGAGGCAGTGGACCTGCCGGCGGATGAGCGGGATGTCTTCCTGAGCACGGCGTGCGCGGGCAATGCAGCCCTGCGGTGCGAAATCGATGCACTGCTCGAGACCGAATCGGTGGCTGCAGGAGTGCCGCCTGACCCTGAACCTGGAACCGGCGCGACGGCCACGGCCGATGCCGCCGAAATCTCGACCGAGCCCCGGGCCCGGCAGAATGTCATCTCGAGCGGCAAACTCCGGTTCTGTCCGCGCTGCAGCGGCCGGTTCTCGACGGCCGACACGATCTGCCCCGTCGACGGAGAATTGCTCGTCGAGGACCCTGAAGCGCTGGTCGATACGACGATCGACGGGCTTTACCACGTTACCAGGTTGATCGGCCGGGGCGGGTTCGGCGTCGTCTATCTGGCCCGCCACGTCCTGCTCCGTGACATGGTGGCGATAAAAGTGCTGCCGAGCCATCTCAGTTCGGATCCCGAGCGCATCGAGCGGTTCCTGCGCGAGGGACAGGCGGCACGCGCAATCAGCCATCCGAATCTCGTCACCGTGTACGACTTGCGAGCGACGAAGGACGGCCTGACCTTCATGGTGCAGGAGTTCGTCGAAGGACGTACCCTGCGTGACGAGCTTCAGTTGCGGGGCTCGTTCGCGCCGGCCGACGCCCTGACGATTCTCGACCCCATTGCGGCCGCCCTGGACGAAGCCCACGCTCACGGTATCGTCCATCGCGATCTGAAGCCCGACAACATCATGTTGAGCGTGTCCGGCGCCCGGCGATCGGCCAAATTGCTCGATCTCGGGATCGTGAAGCTCCAGGAGATCCTGTCGGAGCCGTCCGGCTCGAACCACGACGTCACGCACCCCGGCCATTTCATCGGCACTCCGTCTTACATGTCGCCCGAACAATGGGGAACGCCGCAGGCCGATGGCGGTCCGGATATCGACGGCCGCGCCGACGTGTACAGCCTGGGCGTCGTGATTTACGAAATGCTGAGCGGGCGACAACCGTTTCGCGGCCGGAATCTCAGCGAGATCCGGCGGGCACACCTGATCGACCCGCCGCCGAGGATCAGCGAATGGGATCCCACCCTGCCGCTCTCATTTTCGGAAACGCTCGCGCGGTCCATGGCCAAGTCGCGAGCGGATCGCCCCGCCTCGGCCGGCGCATTGCTGCTGGACTTGCGCAGGGCGCTTGGCGGCTCGGCGGCTTCCGAGCGGCCGAGCCATTCGGCAGGATCGCTGCCGACGCGAGAGATTCCGCCGACCGACGTTGCGACGACTCACGCCCTCGGCGAGACCGCGCGGGATCGCGGCGCCGCGAACTGGCGCGGCGCCAGGCTCGTCGCGGTTGCAGTCCTGGTCGCGGCGGTGCTCGGTGTCGCGCTGCTCGGCGCGTGGAGGTATTTGCAACCTCCGGAGAACGGCCCGTCGAAACCCCGCGTCGCGGATGCGGGCGAGCTCATCACGAACACGGGCAATGCGGTCGATGCGGCCATCTCGCCTGACGGAACGCGTGTCGCGACGGTGCTTCGCGCCGGGTCGAAGTACCAGTTGAACGTCGTGCACCTGCCCACCCGCGGAACACAGCCACTGGGCGAGCCGGTGGACGCGAGACTCTACGGCCTGACGTTCTCTCCCGATGGGAACTACCTGTACTTCGTCGAAGAGCCTCCGGTCTCGGGTCCAAGCACGCTTCAGAGGGTTTCGATCGGCGGAGGGACGCCGCAACGGGTGCTGACGGGGATCGAAAGCGCCATCGCGTTTTCACCGAAGGGCGACGAGATCGCGTTCGTGCGAGGCGGTTCGAGCGCGGGTGTGCGGGAGCTCGCGGTGGCCGCGGTCGACGGGACGAACGTCCACGCAATGGCGTCCACCGAAGGAACCCAGCTATTCGCACCGGAAGGCCCGGCCTGGTCGCCTGCTGGCGACCGGATCGCTTGCTCGGTAATGGATACCGGCAACGGATTCCGCGGATATGTCGGCATCGTAACTACGGCGGATGGGCTCCTCACACCTCTTACCGGACTCGACTGGTTCTATGTCGGCCGCGTGCAATGGCTCGCGGACGGCGAGCGGATCATCGTTTCCGCGGCGAAGGACTCGCTCGGCTCGATGCAGCTCTGGAGTGTAGCCTTTCCGTCCGGTGAGCTGGCGCCGGTGCGCGCCGATCTCAACAGTAACGACGGTGTCGGCGTCTCGGCCGACATGCGAACTCTCGTGACCGTCCGAACGAGCTTACCGACGAGCGTGTGGCAGCGATCGCTCTCCGAGTCTGGCGACGATCGTCCGCTGCCGCTCGGGACGACACGTTTCTACGGCGTGTCGTGGACGGCGGATGGACGCCTGCTCTACTCGTCGGCGTCGGCCGGTTCGGCGGACGTCTGGATCGCCGACTCTGACGGTCGCAATGCCCGTCAACTGACATTCGAGGACTCTCTCGATCGCGACCCGGTGATGACAAGGGACGGCCGGTACATCTTCTATGCGTCGAACCGCGCGGGGACGTTCAATATCTGGAGGATGACCGCCGATGGAGCGGAGCATCGACAGATCACGTTCGGAACCGACGACGAGTTCCCGTCGTGCTCGCCGGACGGCAGGTTCATCGTCTACCAGACCTTTGTGGACCTGGCGCCGCAGGTGTGGCGCGCTGGAATCGACGGCGGCGATCCGTCGAGGATTTGCGAGGCGCCCGCCAAATGGCCCGTGATCTCGCCGGACGGCTCGCGTGTCGCGTGCGCGCAACTCGACACGACTTCGATGACGTGGAAGGCGGCGGTCTTTCCTTTGTCCGGGGGCGGCCCTACGAGCGCATTCGATATCCCGATGTTGTCCGTTCCGCGATTCGAGTGGCAGCGAGTCCGGTGGTCTACAGATGGACTCTCGATCACCTACCTAGCGGATGAAAACGGAGGCAGTTCTCTCTACTCGATCGCACTCCTGGATGGCTCGCGGAACCTCGTTGCAACTTTCCAGCGTGACCAGGTACTCAGCTACGATGTCCGCGATCGGGTGATGATCGCAACACGATCGCCAATGACGAGCGACATACTGCTCATCCGTGACTTTGCATTGGATCGGTGATGGTGCGGCTGGAAACGGTCAGGCTCCCGTGTCGTCCCCGCCCCCCGGCCAGTTCTCGGGCCGAACGCTCGGGCCGCTGCCATCGCGAAGGCACCATGGCGGACACTTCGGAAGCCTTTCGCCGGCGAGTACCTCAGCGAATGCGGTGAGGATGCGTCCCTGGTCGTGCGCGCTTAGCGGGACCTTGCCCGTGGCCGGCAGGTCGGATAGTGACTTCGTCCCGGTCATCAACGCGGCGAAGTTGTAGAGCGTCTCTTCGAGAAACGCCACGCGGGCCTGCAAGTCTTCGATCGGATCGGTGGGAGTCGTCACGATCTACACCTCTAGCTTCACTTGAGTGGGCGGGGGCCGGCCCATAGTCGTCCAGCAGCGGCCGCGAGTCAACAGAATCGGTTTGAAATCGGGGGAATCGGAGGTCAACTTTCCCGCCGAGGTTCCGATCATGGGGCGTGAAATTTCCAACACTCTATTTCCCGAGCCGAGCGCGCTTCTGCTGCGACTGCGGCGAATCGCTGACGGACCGGAATCGGCCGCGGACCGGCGGGCCGCGATGCCGCGGTTGCCGGTCAATCGCCAACCCGCGTCCCGGGCTCGTCGCGGCACTTGTGCTTACAGCGGCCGCCGCGGCGGCGTTCGCGGCTGGCAGGTTCTTCGGGCCGATTGGGCCACCCGCGTATTCCACGGCGTCACCGCCGCACCTCGACGTGTCGAACGTGCCGGCGAACCCGGACGCGGCGCCGGAGCCGCCCGAACCGCCGTCGCCGTGCGGGGGCCGCACGCGAAAGGGAACGAAGTGCAAGCGGCTGGTCCGCGGCGGCGGCCGCTGCTGGCAGCACGGCGGCCCCCAACAAGGCAACAAGAGCCGGGACCACCAATAGCGGCCGGGTCCAGATCTGCTTCGGTCCATACCGGATGAACCGAGTTTCTACGCTGGTCCCGATCGTCAATACTCGACGGGCGGGCCGAAGACTGCTTCATCCCGCACGGACGCAACCACATCTCCACCCGGCCGCTATCGCTCCCGGCCCCGATCTGGCAACCTAGACGCTCTGTTCGTCAGGAGGTCTTCGTGAGCCAGTCACCCGTCAGCGATTTCGTCCGCCATCACTTCCGGCACTTCAACGCCGCCGCGCTCATCGACGCGGCCGATGCCTACCGCCGGCACCTCGGCGGCGGCGGCAAGATGCTCGTCACTCTGGCCGGCGCGATGAGCACGGCCGAGCTCGGCCTGTCGCTCGCCGAGATGATCCGCCAGGACAAGGTCCACGCCATCTCGTGCACCGGCGCAAACCTCGAAGAAGACCTCTTCAATCTCGTTGCCCACGACTTCTACGAGCGCGTCCCGCATTACCGCGACCTCACGCCGGACGACGAAGCCGCCCTGCTCGCCAGGCACATGAACCGAGTCACCGACACGTGCATTCCCGAAGAGGAGGCCATGCGCCGCCTCGAGTCCGCTCTCGTCGAGGTCTGGACTGCCGCCGACAGCGCTGGCGAACGGCATTTCCCGCACCAGTTCATGTACCAGGTGCTGCGCTCCGGCGTGCTCCGGGACTCGTATCAGATCGACCCGAAGGACTCGTGGATGATCGCCGCGGCCGAGAAGGACCTGCCGATGATCGTGCCCGGCTGGGAAGACTCGACCATGGGTAACATGTTCGCCGGACACGTGATCACCGGCGACGTGAAGAACGTCCACACCGTCCGCACCGGTATCGAGTACATGACGTGGCTCGCCGACTGGTACAGCGAGACCAGCGCCGGCCATTCGATCGGGTTCTTCCAGATCGGCGGCGGTATCGCTGGCGACTTCCCGATCTGCGTGGTGCCGATGCTGCATCAGGACCTGGGGCGCACCGGCGTGCCTGTATGGGGATACTTCGCACAGATCTCGGATTCGACTACTAGCTACGGATCGTATTCGGGCGCCGTGCCGAACGAGAAGATCACGTGGGGGAAACTGGCGGCGGACACGCCGAAATTCATCGTCGAGTCGGACGCGTCGATCGTGGCCCCGCTGATCTTCGCGATGCTGCTCGGTTGGTAGAATGCCGCGATGCCCTGTATTTCTCTTTTGTCGTCACGGGCGGTGCTCGGGCACGCCCAATGTGACCCGACGATATCCGGTCGATCCCGATGTTTCTGGAGGCGAATGAAATGAGATCCCGACTGACTGTCATTCCCGCACTCGTACTTTCGATGGCGTTTTGTGGTCTGTTTCCCGCGGCCGTATCAGGCGGCGTTCCGTTCGAGGGTGAGCAGTTTCCGACGCCTGCGCTCAAGGCGTTCCACGATGCGATGCAGCCGCTGGTTCACGAGGCGGCGCCCGCGAAAGACGCTGCGCGGATCCGCGCGGCCGTGCCCGACCTCGACGCGAAGCGAAGCGCCATCCTGCGCGGTGGCACAGGCTCGGCCGCCGGAAAGGCGAAGCTCGATGTCGTTAAGTTGCTGGAGGCGTTCAACAGTTCGGTGACGAAGCTCGTCCAGGCGTCGAAGGGAAGCGGAAACGACGATGCCGTGCTCGCGGCGCTCGATTCGGTACATACGGCGTTCGAGGCGCTCGTCGCCGGGTATCCGGCGAAGGGCTAACCGACATTTGAAGTAGAAAAAGGGCTATAGCTCACCCTTCGCCAGCAGATTCGTCAGTGTAGAAATCGACGCTCCGAAGTCGAGCCAAAGCTGTTCCGGCTCCCGGTGAAGGCTGCCTGCGGGCAATCGGTACAGCACCCCGGGCTCCGTCATTCCATAGGTCGTGTTCACGCCCTGCGGAGCCCGGCGGGGGAGCTTCGTTCGAACCCGTACGTCCTTTCGAAAGAGCATCTTCGCCCGGATCGCCCCGAACGAATAACCCCGGCCGGCCCGGTTCGCCTGGCGGACCAGGCCATTCAGGGCTTCTGTCGCCGCATTGGTTTCACGCACGTCGAAATAGTTGAAGATGCACGTCCCCCAGTTTCTGAATGCCGTCACGACTGGCTTGAAGGCCGCAGCCACTTCGCCCGAAGCCGGGAGTTGCGCCTTCCATGCGGCAAACGTCGCCTCTGCCTCCTCGCGGGTTGAACAGTCGTAGATGGCGTAGAACGCTTCCTTCAGTCGGTAGGTCTCGCCCAGGTTCGGGAAATTCACGATCCAGGTGTCGAGCTTGATCCGCTCGTCCATCTTCAACGCCTTCTCGCGTTTGGCCAGGATGCGCTTGTCGTAGCGGAGCGTTCGCCGCACGGCATCGCTCAGTTCCGTGCGAAGGGCGCGGCGGACCTTTTCCAAGGCGTCGTTGGCCATGCGGACGACGTGGAACTTGTCGATCACGATGATTGCGCGGCGGAAATACTTCCTGGCCAGGTCACGATAGGCAGGCCACATGTCGATGGCCACCACCTCGACCAGGTGCGGGTTGGGCATCTGGGAGATGTATGGCTCCAGGGTCGCCTTCGTTCGGTCGCGGATCATGTCGATGATCGTCCGCTTCTCCAGGTTCGTCAGCACCGCCCGCGACTTGCGGATCAGGTAGATTTCGTCCATCCCGAGCCAGCGCGGTGTCTCGACGCGGTAATCCTTCCCGAGTTGCTCGCTGTGTTTCTTGAACAGCCGCCGAACTGTGATCTCATTCAGGCCCGTCTCCTGGGCGACGCTCGCGAAGGTGCGCTTGATGGATTCCTTCATCACGTACTCGACCAGGCGAGTGGTGGCGTGGTGCGAGTCGTCCATTTCGAGCAAGTTCTGCATGAACGTGGCCTTGCAGCTTCGACACCGGTACCGCCTGCGGTTGACGATGATGATCGTCGCTTTCCCGAGCGTGGGTAGGTCGCGGTAACTTCGCACCTTTATCCCGTGCCCGTAGAAAGGCGGGTCTGCCCTGCAGACAGGACAGAATTCGGTGATGTTGTAGGTCGGCTCGGCCGTCACCCACCGGGCGTTTTCGTCCTCTTTAACCCTCACAACGGTCCACTCAGGCAGGTGCAGAATGTTGGCCATGGGGCCGCATTCTACCCGCAATGTCGGAGTTCACCGAAAGGAGGGAGAGCCGCCATCAGGAGCCGGTCGGACCCGAGCCAAGGAGCGCCCCTGGCTCCGACGCTCAAGTCCCGAGACCGGTACCCCCTCGCTCGTCGGGCGTCGACTGGAGTTGTCGAATCAGCGCCCTCAACGGCGTCCGATCGATGCCCTCACGCGCTTGCCAGAGAACGTCTTCGAATCGCTTCAGGCGATCAAGGAGGGCTGCTTGCTCAGGTAACTGCGCGACCAACGCCGCACGCTCCACCAGGGTCGACATCGAGGCGAGACCTGACGCGAGCACGTCGATGAGGAGCGGCCAATCCTTGTCCCGACCAGCCATCAGCTTCGCCACGCACGTATCGTGAATCTCGGTGCAGAAGGCGACCGTGTGACCGTGCTCGTCCTTAAGCGGTTGAAGACGATCCTCCTATCCCGGCGGAAGCACCACGCTCGATCGCCCAAGAGCATCGGCGTGATAGCCCATGCGCTCCTGAAACGCGCTCAACACCCCGAGTTCCTGGCGCACCCGCATGAGGGCATCGATTCCGGCGCCACCCAACAAGAAATCGCACTCGGTCGAACGCTCCACCGCGCCAGGGACCGACCGCGCCGCCGCGTACAGGGCTTGGGACCCTACGATGATCGGAGTCTCAACTCCGGCAACGGCGCTAACGCGCCGCGTCAAGGAGATGACGTGCTCTTTCTTCACATTCCCTCATGAGTACGGCGCGCTCCTCGTCCGAAAGCAGGCCAGCGAAGGGACTCGACTGCCGCAACTGCTGTCCGCGATCCGAGTCCTGCGTGATGGCCGCCACGATCTCGTCGGGATCGCCACCCTCGAGGATTCGCTCCCACTCGCACAGCGCGCGCCGCTCGGTCTGGTCGAACGCCTCATTGCGCATCCACCGCGCGAGCGTTCGCCGCGCGTGATCGAGCGTCACGTGCGAATCACGGCAGATCCTGGCACTGACCTGGCGATGGTACGCCAGGGCGAAATCGTCCAGGAACTCGTGCGACTCGAGGTAGTGGGTGAGGTCCTGAAACTGGCGCATGCGGTGCCCTTTCCGAAGGTTACGCCCCTCATTGTACACGAGCAATGTTCTATGCCAACACGAAATGTCGGTTTCATAGAATACCGTACGCGAGCAAGAATCTACATTTAATGTCGGAAAGCCCGGCGAAGTAGCGCCCTCGTGCGCGGCCCGAGGCGCCGCTCTGGTCGTTGCCGATTCGAGCGCGTTGCGCTTCCTCGACAGGGTTCCCCTCCCCACTCCCTCAAAGCGGCGCTTCACGCCGCACTCCAAGGTGCTTCACGCCGCACTCCAAGGCGCTTCGCACCAGAGTCCTTGGGGGAGGGCGCGCCGGATTCGTCGTGGAACCGTCTGATATACTCGGCCGCCCATGTCGCCGATGACGAACGCCCAGCGCATCCGCGGGTATTACTCCAGATACAGGCGAGCCTTGGTGCTCGGCGGCCTCTCGGTCATCCTCTCCTACCTCGTCAAGCTCTCGGCCCCTTCGATCGTCAAGCTTGCAATCGACGATCTTCGCGCCACGACCGAATCTGGCGCGACGATGCAGCGGCCGCTGGTCTGGTACGGGGCCGTCTTCCTCTCGATCATCCTCGTGCAGGGGCTCTTCCTGTATGCGCAACGATGGATCCTGATCGGAATGTCGCGCAACGTGGAGTACGACCTCCGCAACGACTTCTTCGCGCACCTCGAAAGGCTTTCGCAGTCGTTCTACGTAACGAATCGGACCGGCGACCTCATGGCTCGCGCCACGAACGACCTCGGCGCCGTCAGGATGATGATCGGCCCGGCTCTGATGTACGCACTAGGCACGGCGACCGTCGTCGTCCTGGCGTTTCCTCTCATGCTGAACATCAGCGTGAGCCTCACGCTCCTGTCGCTCTGCACGCTGCCGTTCGTCTCGATTGCAACGAAGTTCTTCGCCAAGCGCATCCACGACCGCTTCGAAAAGGTTCAGGAGGAGTTCTCCGCCATTACCGCCCGCGCGCAGGAGAATCTCGCCGGCGTGCGCGTCGTTCGCGCCTACGCGCGCGAAGACACCGAATCCGAAGCCTTCTCCGAGTTCAACCGCACGTTCGTGGATCGAAACCGCGCCATCGCAACGCTCCAGTCACTATTCCATCCCTGTCTGACGACGTTCACCGGTCTGGGATTCGCCGCAGTCGTCTGGTATGGCGGACACAAGGTCATCGCCGGCGACATCTCGCTCGGCCAGTTCGTCGAGTTCAACTTCTATCTGACGTACCTCATCTGGCCGACCATCGCTCTCGGGTGGGTCATCAATCTCTACCAGCGCGGCATGGCGTCCATGGGACGCCTGAACAGCATCCTCAATACCGAACCGGAAATTGCCGACGCCCCTGGCGCAAGCGACACGGCCGTGCACGGAGCCATCGAGTTCCGCGAACTGACGTTTACCTACCCCGGCGCGTCGAAGCCCGTGCTGTCGGACATTTCGCTGCGAATCGAAGCGGGAACCACGCTTGCCGTCGTCGGCCGGACCGGATCGGGCAAGTCGACGCTCGTCAATCTCATTCCGCGCCTCATCGACGCGGCGCCCGGAATGGTGCTCATTGACGGCCGGCCGATACAAGGCGTGTCGCTCGCGTCGCTCAGGGGCAGCATCGGCTACGTCCAGCAGGAGACCTTCCTCTTCTCCGACACCGTTGCCGGGAACATCGCTTTCGGCGTGCCCGGCGCTACCGGCGATGCCGTCGAACTCGCCGCCGAACAGGCAGGACTCGCCCGCGACGTCGTGACGTTCCCGAAGGGTTTCGAGACGATGGTCGGCGAACGCGGCATTACGCTCTCGGGCGGACAGAAGCAGCGCACGGCCATCGCCCGCGCCCTGCTGCGCCAGCCGCGAATCCTCATCCTCGACGACGCGCTCTCGGCGGTCGACACCTACACCGAGGAACGCATTCTCAAGCGACTGCGCGGCCTGATGCAGGACCGCACCAGCATCCTGGTCTCGCATCGCGTGTCGACCGTGAAGGAAGCCGACCTGATCGTCGTTCTCGAGGACGGACGCATCGCCGAGCGTGGCGCCCACGACGAGCTCCTCGCGCTCGGCGGCCTCTACGCCGACCTGCACGCCCGGCAGTTGCTCGAGGAAGAGCTCGCCGCGAGCTGAGAGTCGAAGCCCCATGAGCGACGAGACGACAAAGAACCCGCACGAAGAGGAAGCCCTTGGGAAAGCCTATGACGGCCGGCTCGCCCGCCGCCTGGCCGGATACCTTCGTCCCTATCGTGGCCGCGTCATGGCCGGTGTAGTGCTGCTGATGTTCGGCTCGCTCGTCGAGCTCGCGGGTCCACTGCTTACGGCAACGGCAGTCGACTGGTATATCCCGAAGCGCGACTACGCGGGGCTGAACCTGCTCGCCGCGGGCTATGTCGGGTGCCTGCTGCTCGCGTTCGGGCTGGCCGCCGCCAACACGTACCTGATGCAGATGCTCGGTCAGTACGTGCAGTACGACCTGCGGCAGCAGATCTTCGCCAAGCTGCAGCGAATCGACGTCAGCTACTACGACCGGAATCCCGTCGGGCGGCTGATCACGAGATTGACGGGTGACGTCGACGCCTTGAACGAGTTGTTCACGTCCGGCTTCGTTGCGATCTTCGGCGACATCATCACCCTGTCGGCCATAACGATCGTCCTGTTCGTATTCGACTGGCGCCTCGCCTGCGTAACGCTGGTCATCCTGCCGGCGATGCTGATGGTGACGGCCTGGTTCCGCCGCGGAGCGAGAGAGGGCTTCCGGAAGGTGCGGCTGCGAATTGCGCGCATCAATTCGTTCGTTCAGGAACACGTCTCCGGAATGTCGGTCGTGCAACTGTTCGGCCGCGAGAAGCTCGAGCTCGGCCGCTTCGATCGGATCAACGACGAGCACCGAGTCGCAAACATTGAAACGATCTTCTACTACGCGGTCTTCTTCCCTGCGATAGAGGTCATTTCGTCGGCTGGAATCGCGCTGATCCTCTGGTACGGCGGCGGACGCGTCCTGACGAGCGCGATGACGCTAGGCGCGCTGATAGCCTTCATCCAGTACGCCCAGCGCTTCTATCAGCCGATCCGCGACCTGTCGGACAAGTACAACATCCTGCAGGCGGCGATGGCTGCATCGGAGCGCATTTTCAACCTGCTCGACGAGAAACCGGCTATAACTTCGCCGGAAAAACCGGCCGCGGTTGCGCCGCGGGCGCTCGGACGAATCGAGTTCCGCAACGTATGGTTCGCCTACAAGGGCGAAGACTGGGTACTGCGCGACGTATCGTTCACGGTCGAACCCGGCCAATCGGTCGGCGTCGTCGGACATACGGGCGCGGGCAAGACGACGCTCACGAACCTCCTGCTGCGGTTCTACGACATTCAGAAGGGCCAGATTCTGCTCGACGGAGTCGACGTGCGCGAGTACGAGCTGAACTCGCTGCGCCGCAATTTTTCGATCGTTCTCCAGGACGTGTACCTGTTCTCGGGATCTGTGCGTCACAACATCACCCTCGGCAACCCTGACATCCCTGACGAGCTTGTGCGGCGGTCCGCCGCCGAGGTTCACGCGGATTCGTTCATCCGCGAGCTGCCCGACGGCTACGACACGGCGATTCACGAGCGGGGAGCAGGCCTTTCGGTCGGCCAGAAGCAGCTCATTTCGTTCGCGCGTGCGCTGGCGTACGACCCGCCGATCCTCATCCTCGACGAGGCGACTTCTTCGATCGACAGCGAAACCGAACTTCTGATACGCGACGCCGTCGTACGGCTGATGGACGGCCGGACCAGCTTGATAGTGGCGCATCGGCTGTCGACCATTCAGCGGGTCGACAAAATCATGGTGATGCACAAAGGCGAACTGCGCGAGGAAGGCTCGCACCAGGAACTGCTTGCGAAGCGCGGGCTGTACTACCGCCTCTACGAACTGCAGTACAGGGATCAGGAGATCGGCGATCGTGCGCCGGCAATGGGCGACTAGGCCCGCAGCCGGAACGATCGGAGCCTGGAGCGTTAGCGTCGGCGCGAACAGCCGATCCGTTCGCCTCGGCCGATTTTCACGCCATCAGGGGCCATTTCCGCCGAATGGTTCCGGTGCCCGCCCGGTCGCCATCGATCCCGGCTCCGATCTCGCATTGGACGTCACTATCCCGTGACCGACGGTCCGTGATTTACTGCCCGCTATGTCAGCACCCGTCATCGCATCCATCGACCCTCGCGCGGGAGTCGAGGGCGGAGAGATCGTCATCGCTCCCAGGCAGTTCGAACCGCGCAATTGGAACGAGATCTCCGTCACGTTCGACGGTGTCGCCTCGCGCCCCCAGAGCGCTTCCGCTTCTCGCGTGGTCGCATCGGTGCCTGGCGGACTTTCCGGCCGGGTCAATCTCCGTATTGCCGACGGCGCCGGCACGAGCGACGCCATTGGGTTCGAGGTAGGAGCACGGCTCGCCGACAGCCTCCATCCGGTTGCGAACCCGGCGTTCGATCACGACAACGGCAACATCTTCACGACTCTGTCCGGAACGCGCGGGCAGGAAGTTCCGGTCTCCGTCTACAAGGTCACGTCGAACGGAGAGTCGCAGCCGTTCCTTTCCGACATGACCAATCCCACCGGCCTGGCCTTCGACCCCGACGGTACGCTGTTCATCACGAGCCGGTACGACGGCGTCGTCTACCGTGTCACGCCTTTCAAGCAGGCCGAAGCCTTCGCTCGCAACCTCGGCGTTGCAACGGGAATCGCTTTCGATTCGAGCGGAGCAATGTTCGTCGGCGACCGGTCCGGTACGATCTATCGAGTCAGCGAGATCGGAGAACCGGAAGTATTCTCGACGCTGGAGCCGTCGATGGCCGCGTACCATCTGGCGTTCGGACCTGACGGCGCGCTCTTCGTGACCGGCCCGACGGCTTCCAGCTTCGATTCGGTCTACCGCATCGACGCCGACGGCAACGCCACGAACTATTTCACCGGCCTCGGGCGCCCACAGGGACTCGCTTTCGACGGCGACGGCAACCTGTTCGTAATCGCGAGCTATCGCGGACGGCGCGGCGTATTCCGCATCACGCCGGACGGCACCATCACGATGGAGGTAGCGGGGCCGTCGCTCGTCGGGATCTGCTTCGACGACTCCGGGAACGCAATCCTGGCGGCCACGCGCGAGATTTACCGGGTGCAGCTCGGCGTGAAGCCCTACTGGCCGTTTACGTGATCGGCGGACTGATCGTCGACAAACCGGAAGGATGGACGTCGCACGACGTGGTGGGGCGAATCCGGCGACTGGCGAACACGCGTCGCGTCGGCCACACCGGCACGCTCGATCCCTTCGCGACTGGGGTGCTCGTCGTGTGCGTCGGGCCGGCGACTCGATTGTCGCAACTCCTGGCCGGATGCGAGAAGCGGTACCGTGGCACGATCCGCCTTGGATGGGCCACGGACACTCAGGACAGGACGGGCACGGCCGCCGGCGAGATGACTGCTCCGGAGCGAATTCCCGACGATCCGGCCGTGCTCGCGGCTGCCGTTCGCGGATTGAACGGCGACATCGAGCAGCTCCCGCCAATGTATTCCGCTAAGAAAGTCGACGGGCGCGCGCTATACAAGCACGCGCGGGCCGGGCGCGAGATCGAGCGCACTGCCGTGCGTGTGCGGGTGGCGATGGACATAATCGGAACACCCCGTCGCCAGAACGAAGGCTGGGTGGACATCGACGTGGACGTCGTCTGCTCGGCGGGCACTTACGTGCGGACACTTGCGCACGACCTCGGCGAGGCGCTTGGCTGCGGCGCTCATCTGCTGGAATTGAGGCGCGTGCGCGTCGGGCGATTCACGATCGACGAAGCGGCAACACTCGATGACCTGGCAGGAAGTGTCGCCAGCCGGCTGGTCGCGCCGGCCGACCTCGTTGCGCATCTGCCGCGGATCGACTTACTGGAGATGGAACTCGCCCATATCGCGAACGGCCGCGCCGTCGGAGTGGATGGACGTGTCCCCGCCGCCGATGGCGAGGATGTGGCGCTGCTTTGCGAGGGACGCCTCGTCGCAATTGCGCGCATCGACGGCGCGCTGGCGCGGCCGCGAATCGTGCTCGAGCGATAGGACGACGGCGCCGTCCAGGTGTCCGCTTGCCTGGCACGCGACTGCTGTGTTGCCCGCTCGCTGAAGCCGGCCGGGCAAAGGACTTCCGAAGCGGCCCGGCCGATAGTTCCTCGCACGATCCCGGCGCCGAAGCGCCAGGCATTCTGCCGCATTGCGAGAAACGGCTGAAAGCCGGAAGGCACGCGGCGTTCACGCACGTTTCACTCGTGCTGAAGCACGGACAGACGCGCACTCAGTTGCGCCGGCTCGCGGCGACGCGGTAGTGCAGCGGACTTCGAACAACCCGTCTGGCAACGCGTGCTATACTCGGAAACGTCATTGCTATCGAGAGCCTTCGACACTGCTCTCGTTGCTTTTTCCGACTGACGCGACCGGCGGTTCGGGCTGAACGCCCGCCCGAATCGCTCGAGAATTCGGCGATCGCCGCGGTTCGACTTTTTCGGTTCCATTGCGGGTGAACCGTGGCAAAGCACGCCCCCAGCGCGCCCGGTACGAGGTCACCGCCATGGATGAGATCCGGCCGAACCTGTCCGACATGCTCGACGCCCATCGTCGCGAGCGCGAACAGCTCGCGTGGGAGGGCTCGTTCCGTGACTACTTCGAGCTCGTCACGCAGAATCCGCGCCTGGCCCAACTCTCCCACGCCCGCATCTCCGAGATGGTTCTCGCCGGGGGAGTCGACAAGATCAACGAGGGCTCGCGCGACGAGCTGCGCCGCTATCGCTTCTTCGCCGACGACCTGTACGGCATCGAGGAGTCGATCGAGCAGATCGTCGAGTACTTCAAGTCCGCCGCACAGCGCCTCGAAGTGCGCAAGCGAATCCTCCTGTTGATGGGTCCGGTCGGCGGCGGCAAGTCGACGATCGTCACGCTACTCAAGCGCGGGCTCGAGTCGTGGACGCGGCGGGCGGACGGCGCCGTCTTCGCCATCAAGGGCTGTCCTATGCGCGAAGAGCCGCTCCACCTCATCCCGCAGGAACTGCGCGCCGAGATCGAACGCCACTACGGCCTCTACATCGAGGGCGAGCTCTGCCCGCAGTGCCGCTACAGCCTCGAAAACACGTTCCACGGCCATCACGAAGACGTGCTGGTGGAACGCGTCGTGTTCTCCGAAAAGGACCGCGTCGGCATCGGCACCTTCGCGCCGTCCGATCCCAAGAGCCAGGACCTTTCGGAGCTCACCGGCTCGATCGACCTGGCGACGATCGGCGAAGTCGGCGTCGAGTCCGATCCCCGCGCGTACCGCTTCGACGGCGAGCTGAACGTCGCGAACCGGGGCCTCATGGAATTCATCGAGCTGCTGAAGTGCGACGAGCGCTTCCTCTATTCCCTGCTGACGCTATCGCAGGAACAGTCGATCAAGACCGGCCGCTTCGCGATGATCTACGCCGACGAAGTCATCGTTTCGCACACCAACGAGAACGAGTACAACGCGTTTGCGGCGAACCGGAAGAGCGAAGCGCTGCAGGACCGGATCATCATGATCAAGGTCCCCTACAACCTGAAGGTCTCGCAGGAAGAGCGCATCTACCGGAAACTGCTGCGGCAGTCCGATGGGCTGAACGCCGTCCATATCAGCCCTAACACCCTCAAGGTCGCCGCTGTCTTCGCCGTAATGACGCGGCTCGAGGAGCCGAAGCGCGCGAACATCGACATCGTGAAGAAGCTGAAGCTCTACGATGGCGAGGACGTCGAAGGCTTCAAGTCGAAGGACGTCCGTGAGCTTCGCGAAGAGACCGAACGCGAAGGCATGGACGGAATCTCGCCGCGCTACATCATCAATCGCCTCTCGGGCGCGCTCGTGCGCGACGGCGCGCGCTGCATCAATCCGATCGACGCCCTGCGGGCGATCAAGAACGGCTTCGACCAGCACACGGGGATATCCGTCGAGCAGCGCGAGCGATACCTGAACCTCATCGCGACCGCCCGCCGCGAATACGACGAGATCGCGAAAAACGAGGTGCAACGCGCGTTCGTCTACAGCTTCGAGGAGATGGCGAAGCATATGTGCGAGAACTACCTCGACAACGTCGAGGCGTTCTGCAACAAGGACCGCCTGAAGGATCCGATCACCGAGGACGAGCTCGAACCGGACGAACGGCTCATGAGATCGATCGAGGAGCAGATCGGCGTGTCCGATACGTCCAAGAACACGTTCCGGCAGGAGATCCTCATCCGCATCTCTTCGTATGCGCGGAAGGGAAAACCGTTCGACTATCGGGCGCACGACCGTCTGCGTGAAGCAATCGAGAAGAAGATCTTCAGCGACCTGAAGGACGTCGTGAAGATCACGACGTCTACCAAGACGCCGGACGCGGACCAGGTGAGAAGGATCAACGAGGTCGTGGACCGGCTCGTCGACGAGCACGGCTATTGCAAGATCTGCGCGAACGAGTTGCTGACTTACGTGGGGTCATTGTTGTCGAGGTAGCAGTTGAATGAGCTCGCGCAACGGCGCGAGGGAGCAGTGGCAGGGACGGGCGCAACGCCGCGAGGCCGAGGGATCCGGGACGCCGATGGCGCCAGCGTCCGTCCGGCTCCAATTCGCCGGTGCGCCGTTACGCGACGGAACCTCTCGGACCGATCGAGGATTCACATGGGCGTTCAACGCAATGACTGGAGCCTCCAACGTAAGGGCCAGATCGACCAGGACCGCCACGCGGAGCGCGTTCGCGACGCCATTCGCCAGAACCTCGGCTCCATCGTCTCGAACGAGTCGATAATCCTCGCCGACGGCCAGAAGCGGGTGAAGGTCCCGATCCGTTCGCTCGACGAGTACAAGTTCCGTTTCGACCACCGCAAGCGGAAGCACGTGGCCCAGGGCGACGGAAAGACCTCTGTCGGCGACGTCGTGGGCCACGAACCGCAGCCTTCGCAGGGCGCTGGGCGGGGCCGCCGTGCCGGCGACCAGCCTGGCGTCGACTACTTCGAGGCCGACGTCGAACTCGACGAAATCGCGCGCCTCGTTTTCGAGGATCTCCATCTGCCCAACCTCCAGGAGAAGGCGAAGCGCGAGGTGCCGTCGCGCGCCACCAGGTTCACCGAGATCCGCCGCACCGGCATCATGTCGAATCTCGACAAACGCAGGTCGCTCGTGGAGAACATCCGCCGCCAGGCGCGCGAAACCGGCCGCGCACACCTCGGACCGTTTCGCCCCGAGGACCTGCGCTACCGGACGTGGGAGGAGCAGCAGTCCTACGAGTCCAATGCAGTAGTCATCGCGATGATGGACGTTTCGGGCTCGATGGGAGAGTTCAAGAAGTACGTCGCCCGTTCGTTCTACTTCTGGATGGTGCGATTCCTTCGCACGCGCTACGACAACGTCGAGATCGTGTTCATCAGCCACCACACCGAGGCCAGGGAGGTCACCGAAGAGCAGTTCTTCACGCAGGGCGAGTCCGGCGGCACCGTCGTCAGCTCGGCCTACCGTCTCGCGCTCGACGTAATCGCGTCCCGCTTTCCGCCGCGCGACTGGAACGTGTATCCATTTCACTTCTCGGACGGCGACAACTACTACTCAGACAACGACGAGGCTGTCAGGCTCGCCGACGAGCTCGCGTCTACATGCAATCTCTTCGGCTACGGAGAGATCGGCGACGAAGAGGGTCCGGGTTACCGCCGGCAGTCCGGCGCTCTACTGTCGATATTCTCCGACCGGCTGCGCAATACCGAACGTTTCGCCGGCGTCCGTATCGACGACCGCGCCGATGTATATCCGGCACTGAAGCACTTTTTCCGGAAGCGCGGAGAGGAGATCGGCTGAAATGGATCGCGAAGTCGCCGAGCTCGAGCGCGCGATCGAGCGCATCTGGGAAGTCGGCCGCGCCTTCGGTCTGGATCCGTTCCCGACCAACTTCGAGATCGTGCCCTCGACGGTGATGTACGAGATCGGGAGTTACGCACTGCCCGGCCGCTATTCGCACTGGACGTTCGGCAAGGCCTACCATCGGATGAAGACGATGTACGACTTCGGACTCTCGCGGATCTACGAGGTCGTGATCAATGCGAATCCGTCCTACGGGTTTCTGCTCGAAACGAACTCGCCGCTGCAGAACCGGCTCGTCATCGCGCACGTGATGGGCCACGTCGACTTCTTCAAGCACAACGCCTGGTTCGCGGCGACGAACCGGCGCATGGTGGACGATGCCGCAACGCACGCGCGGCGAATTGCCGAGTATGAATTCCAGCACGGGCGGAAAGTCGTCGAACGGTTCCTCGACGCGGTGCTCTCGATCGAGGAACACGTCGATCCGGACACGTTCCTGAAGCGGCCGGCGAACGGCCCTCAGGCCGTCCGGGCGCCCGTGCCCGGACGGTACGACGACCTGTTCGATCCCTGCGAACTGCCTCCACCTCCGGCTGCTGCCGCTCGAATCGACGGTCCGGAACTGCCAGAAAAGGATCTGCTCGGATTCCTCGCCGCGCACTCGCCGGTGCTCGAACCCTGGCAGCGCGACGTCGTCGCGATGATCCGCGAGGAGATGCTCTACTTCGTTCCGCAGATGCGGACGAAAACGATAAACGAGGGATGGGCGAGCTTCTGGCACTCGCGGATCATGCGCGAGCTGGACCTTTCGGACGACGAACACCTCGAATTCGCGGAACTGCACGCCGGCGTGGTTTCGCCTCACACGGGTCAGCTCAATCCGTACTTCGTCGGATATCGGATTCTGGAGGACATCGAACGGCGGTACGGACGAGACCGGCTTTTCGAGGTGCGCGAGGTCGAGAGCGATGTGTCGCTGCTGCGGAACTACCTGACGGAAGACTTGTGCGAGGAACTCGACCTGTTCGTCTACGAACTTGTCGACGATGAGGCGTGGACGATCACCGACAAGCGCTGGGAACGGGTCCGCGACCAGCTCGTCGCGAACATGTCCAATTTCGGGTTCCCCTACATCGAGGTCGCGGACGGCGACCATCGGGGTAACCGTGAGCTGTTTCTGAAGCACAGGTACGAGGGGTCGGAACTCGACCTTCGCTACGCGCGCAAGACACTCGAGAATTGTCAGACGCTTTGGGGGCGGCCGGTCTGGCTCGAGACAGTGGTCGACGGCGTGCCAAGAACGCTGCACTACGACGGCAGCGATCACTCCGAGAGTTGACGTTCGCGCCTTTGCGCGAAGCGCGCTGGAATCCGTTACGACACCAGCCCTCTGCGTGTCAGCGCCTTCGCCGCCGCCGCCTTCAGCGTCGTGCAGTCAACGACCCCTTCCTTGACGTTCACCGAGCCCGATGCATCGGTCGTGCACAACCGGTACTCCATGGTCGCCGGCAGCCCCGCCATCTGACGCAGCGCGTCGATTCCGATCTTCATGTTGGGCCGCTCCAGCATCTTGAGGAGCGCGTTTACGCCGACGACCTGTTGCTCGGTGCCAAGCAACCCGATGAGTGCAGAGACTGCGCGGCCGTCTCCTATCTTTCCAAGTGCCTCCGCCGCGGCTTCTCGCACCACGTTCACGTTGTCGGAAAGCGCCGCGACCAGCGAATCGACGGCCTGCAGCGTCTTGTTCTCGCCAAGTTCCTGAGCCGCGGCTAGCCTGACATCGAAATCGATGTCGGTGAGCGCAGCCATGAGAGGCTCGATCGTGCGGTTCGACCTGATTCGGCCGAGGGCTCGCACCACCCACTGACGGCCGCTCCGCTCCTCGTCCTTCAACGCCGAAACCAGGACTTCGGCAGATCGCACGTCCCCGATTAACCCAAGCGCGTGAACCGCCTCGCGACGCACGGCGTCGTCCTCGTCCTCGAGCACTTTCGAAAGCGGATTGACTGCCGCGCCGCCGACGAAACCGAGCGCCTCGGCGGCCGCGCGCTTCACATCGTTGTCACGCTCGTGCAGCGCCGTCATAAGCGGCGCGACCGCCGGCTGACCAAGCTTTCCGAGTGCCTGCGACGCCGCTTCGCGCAGTTCCGTGTCCTTTGACTTGAGTACCGCGAGCAGCGGACGGACGGCCCGGGCGTCGCCAAGCAATCCGAGCGAGTGCATCGCCGCCTTCTTCACCTCGCGGCTCTCGTCGGTCGTGGCCACGGAAATGAGCGCCGTAACCCCGCCCTTGTCTCCGGCCTGTCCAATCTTCTTCGCGGCGTCGAACCGCGCCCATTTGTCCCGCGACTTGAGCTTCTGCAGGTTCCACCACAGCATCCGTCAACGTCCTCCCCGTCGGTTGAGGCAGCACTCGACCCGAGTGCCGTTCCTGCCGTCCTTTCCCGTGCGCTTCACGAAACCGTCGAAATGCACGAATCCGCGCCGCAGCGGTTTTGAGTTTCTCTTCGGCCTTTTGGCCGCATGACTTTACGGTGACCGGTCGAGCCAGATTCGCACATGCCGGACCGATGTTCCATGTGCATAATGACTGCGCGGCCCTGCCGGCCGCATTCCCATGCTCGAAGCCGGCACAATCCTGCAGAACAGATACAGAATCGTCAGGCCCCTGGGGCAGGGCGGAATGGGTGCGGTCTACATGGCGACCGACCTGAGACTGCGCAGCACGGTCGCGCTCAAGGAGACGCTCGTCGACGGCGATTCGTTCCGGCGCGCCTTCGAGCGTGAAGCGCACCTGCTCGCGTCGCTGCGCCATCCGGCGCTGCCCGTCGTCAGCGACCATTTCAACGAGGGGGATGGACAGTTTCTCGTCATGCAGTACATCCCGGGCGAGGACCTGTCGAAGCTCTGCGAAGCGAACGCGGGGCCTTTCCCCGTGTCCGTGGTGTTGCGCTGGGCCGATCAACTGCTCGACGCGCTCGATTACCTTCACACGCGCACTCCGGCGGTACTGCACCGCGACATCAAGCCCCAGAACATGAAGCTGACGGAACGCGGCGAGCTCATCCTCCTCGACTTCGGCCTCGCCAAAGGCACGGCCTCGAGCCAGGGCAAGTCGCAACTTTCGGGCGGAAGCTCGGTTGTGGGATTCACGCTGGCGTACGCGCCTCTGGAACAGATCGAGGGATCGGGCACCGAGCCCAGAAGCGACCTCTACTCGGCGGCCGCCACGCTCTACCACCTGCTTACTAACGTCAGGCCCCCGGACGCGATTGCCCGGGCGATGGCACTCGTAAGCGGAAGGCGCGATCCGCTTCGTCCGGCCAACGCCGTGAACCCGCAGGTGCCGGCCGAAGTTGTCGCCCTGCTCGACGCCTCGATGGCGAATTCGCCTGAAGATCGGCCGGCGTCGGCGGCGGAACTGCGCCGATTGTTGCGCGACGCAAGAAGGACGTCGGGCCTCGCGACGCCAGACGTCGGCGACGCGACGTTCTTCCAGAAGCGGCCGGACGACGTGCCTTTACCCAGTGGCCGGCCGGCGTCCAGGCCACCCGCGGCTCCACCTGCGGCGCCCGGGCAGCCTGGAACACAATTCCAAGATCCGTTCCCCCCCGTGGAGGGCGGACCGCTCGCGCGTACGAACTTTCGGGCCTCCGGCGTGCTGCCCGCTGACTGGGTGCCTCCGGCACCGCCTGCACCCGAGCAGACGAAGTTTCAGACCGCGATGGCGCTGCCGGCTTCGCACGGCCTTGCGCTGCGACCGATCGAGTTCCCGATCGTCACGCTCACGGAGACCGGACAGGAAGCGGGGCGGGTGCCTGGATCCGCGCAGGTATTCGACGAGATTCTCGGAGCATCGGCGACTCTCGAGATGGTGGCAGTTCCTGGCGGAGCGTTTCGTATGGGTTCGGCCGAATCGCCGGACGGTAAGGAATCGAAGGAATCGCCGGCGCACGACGTCGAGGTGCGGCCGTTTTTCATGGGACGCACGCCGATCACGCAGGATCAGTGGCGATGCGTTTCGGCGATGCCCCAGGTCCGGCAGCCGCTCGATCCCGATCCGTCGCATTTCAAGGGCGGAGGGCGGCCTGTCGAGAAGGTCTCGTGGGGCGACTGTCAGGAGTTCTGCGCGAGGCTGTCGCGGCACACCGGGCGGTCATACCGCCTTCCGACAGAGGCAGAGTGGGAGTATGCGTGCCGGTCGGGAACGGCGACGCCGTTCCACTTCGGACCCACGCTGACGACGGAAGTTGCGAACTACGACGGCAGTTTTCCGTTCGGGAAGGCGCCGAAGGGCCAGTACCGTAAGGAAACCACGACATCGTCGACTGTCTCGAACTCTTTCGGGCTTTCCGACATGCACGGCAACGTCTGGGAGTGGTGCGAGGACGTCTGGCATCCGGCCTATCACGGAGCGCCCACCGACGGCAGCGCCTGGACTACCGGAGGCGACGCCCAACAGCGCGTGCTGCGCGGGGGGTCGTGGTACGGACGGGCCGACTATTGCAGATCGGCTTCCCGCGTAGGGCTTGCGGCAGACGGCCGCAACGGGCGTGGCGGGTTCCGGGTGGTGATGACGGTCTGAAGAGGAGACAGGATTGTCGAGATATTCAAAATCGGTCGAGGTTACCTTCTTGATGAACCCTGTAATTCGGCACAGTCCATTCAACTCCGAGCCCCGGCGAATCCAGGTGAACCTGCGTCACATCTTCGCCGCCGCCCTTCTCGTCTCGCTCGCCGGGTCAGCCTCCGCCCTTGCCCAGACGCAGCCCGGCCTCAAGCGAATTACCGTGGCGTCCGCCGTGCGCGTTCGGTCGGGTCCGGGCACGTCCTCCGCTGTCATCGATTCCTTGTCGATCGGCGTTCTCCTCGACGAGAAGGGTCGTTCGCCACAACTGGACCGGATCGGAGACCAGCAGGATTACTGGTATCGCGTTGCGATTCCCGGTGGAAGGGAAGGATGGGTGTTCGGCGGCCTGACGATGGCTGTCGACCCGGCGGCGGTCGACGATGCCTATGTTCGAATCGCAAGTGAGCGGCTGTCGCGCACGGACCTCGGTTTCAACGACCTTACGGATGCCGTAGCGTTCCTGAGCAAGGCGGAGCGTAGCGCGGCGTCTCGCGAGGCCAGGGGCCGGCTTGCGATGTCACGCCTTCAGATGATCCAGAAGGCGGCCGATTCGATCCTCTACGAACAACGCACGGTGGCGCCATACAAGGCGTGGATCTCGCAACAGGAGGCGTCGACGATCCGGCTCGACGAGGTTCAGGGCGCGTTGCTCGTAAGGGACGATCTTTACCGGCAGATTGCGGACGAGTATGCGGACACGAAGGTAGGCGACGAACTCGCGTGGATTGCGGCCGAAGCCCGGCTTGGCGGCGAGTGCGAAGGCGATGTCTCGTGCAACCTCGGCGCATTCAATCGAATGCACGGCAGATATCTGTCGTCGTTCCCCGAGGGAGCTCACGCGTCAAAGGTGGTCAGCGATCTGGTGACCTACCTCGAGGAGACGGTCGCGACCGTCAAACGCGAGCCGGGGACCTTTACCGGCCTGGCGGACGATGCGGTCTACATGACCGAGTACCGCGCGATGATTGCGGAAGCGAAGGCGTCGGTGAAAAAGACGACGGCCAGCGGCCGCGACCGGGCCATTGCCCTGCTCGACGAGTTGGACGCATTGTCGAGAAAGTAGCGCGGCGAATGACTACCGCGCCGGCCTTGCGTCCTTGATCACGAGTTGAGGGCGCGCCACGCCCTGCCATTCGTTCACGCTGCACGTCGCAAGCAGGTCGAGCCGGCTCCCGAGGGCGCAATCGCCCGCGAACTGAGCGCCGTCCCACCATACCGCCTCCACGGTGCCGGCCTCCTCGCCCGCGATCACCAGTTTCAGGTGACGGTCCTTCATGATCGTCACGCGTCGAACCATCGCCGCTTCAACCAGGAAAACAGGGCGAGGATTGCCGATGCCGTGCGGCTCGAGGCGCAACAACTCGCGCACCGCATCGATCGTCACTTCGTCGGGTGAAAGGGATGCGTCCGCCCGGAAGCGGGGCAGGAGGTCTTCGTCTCCATCCACACGCGCCGACACGTACTCGAAGAGTCGCGCTTCGAGCGCCCCGATCTTTTCTCGCTCGACCGTGAACCCGGCGGCCGCGCGATGTCCACCGAACTTCACGAGCAGATCCGCCGCCGACTCGAGGGCCTCGACGAGGTGAATGCCGTTCGCCGTGCGCGCGCTACCGCGCCCGACTCCGTCCGCGTCGAACGCGACGATGAACGCCGGGCGGTTCATCGCGTCGACTACTTTCGACGCCACGATCCCGACGACGCCACGATGCCAGCCGTCCGATTCGTCACCGGCAAAGAGCGCGACCATTGGCGTCGCTTTCAGTCCTCGAATTTCGTCCATTACGCGCTCGACGAGCCGTTGCTGCACCTCCTGCCGCTCGCCGTTCAAACGGTTGAGCTCTCGCGCGAGCTCCATCGCGGATTCGGAATCCCTGGCGTTGAAGAGCTCGATGACCGTCGATGCGGCCGCAAGCCGGCCGGCAGCGTTGATCCGGGGGCCAAGCTTGTAGCCACAGTCGGTAGCCGTCACCGCTCGACCTCCGAGTCCCGAGACTTCCAGCAGCGCCGCGAGTCCGGGGTTTCGGGACGGCTGCGACAGCCCGGCGAGACCGGCCGAGACGATCGCGCGATTCTCGAGGTCGTCCAGTTCCACCATGTCGGCGACTGTGCCGATCGCCGCAAGCTTCACCAGGGACGCAATTACGTCCGCGCGCCGCGGATGATCGGCGAGCAGTGCCTGGGCGACCTTCAGAGACAGTCCGCACGCCGCGAGAAAACTGTTTGGATAGTTGCAGTTGTCCTGTTTCGGACAGAGCACCGCGAGAGCGCGCGAAGGCACGTCCTCGCCGGGCGGCAAGTGGTGATCGCAGATAATGACGTCGATTCCCAGTTCGGCAGCCCGGTCGACGGCCGCGTGATCGCGGACGCCGATGTCGCACGTCACCACGATCTGGGCCCCGTCGAGTGCCGCCCGCTCCGCCGCGGCCACGCTGAACCCATAGCCTTCGTCGAACCGGCTCGGGATGTGGTAGCTGACGCGGTCGCCGGCGCCAAGCAGCCTGAGCGAGTGTTGCAGTATGACCGACGCGGTCGTCCCGTCCACGTCATAGTCCGAAACGATTCGAATCCGCTCACCCCCGTCGAGCGCCCGGCGCAGCCGGTCGACAGCTCGATCCATTCCGAACATCGCGAAAGGGTCGTGTAGATGCCGGTCGAGCGAAGGACTGAGGAACTCCCCGGCGCGCTCGGTGTCGGACAGGCCCCGGCCGAGGAGTATTCGGGCCACCGGCGACGGCACGTCGAGCTCGCGTGAGAGCCTCAGAACAGCACGCTCATCTGCTTCGGCGAGTTCCCAGCGGGCTTGGCGGAAGGAAGTCATGCGTGAATCGAGAGCGCGGGAGACGTCAGCATTAGTGTTCATCGTGCCTTTCTGAACTCAATGGGTCTACCGTGCCGAGCAGTAATGCGGGGGGCCATTTCATCTGCTCCGCTCCCACTCTGGTGACGTGGATAGCGCGAAATTCATTCAAGCAGACCACGGTGGCGCAGACATGCCGCCGGCCCGGCGAGGGGCTCGTAGCCGGCCCCCGTGGTCTTCGAGCGCAAGAGCAACGGTGTTTCCTGTCAAGGTGGAAATGCCTCGAGTTTGGCCTTCCGAGAGACAAACGGGTCCGCGACCGCGGAGCGGTCGATAAAATAGCCGTGGGTCGCGCGCGGCGAGTGCAACGAGCAAGCGCGCGACCCGCGGAACCGCCCGCCGC
>JAJTWZ010000050.1 GCA_021463145.1 Blastocatellia bacterium
GCGCTTGCTCGTTGCACTCGCCGCGCGCGACCCACGGCTATTATATCGACCGCTCCGCGGTCGCGGACCCGTTTGCGTCTCGGAGGGCCAAACTCGAGGCATTTCCACGTTGACAGGAAACACCGCAGTCACAGAACGTGACCGAGTCGGACTCCGCGCGCTCCGCGGTCGCAGAGCGTGGCCGAGTGTACGGGGAGCAGGAGTGTGCGGGGACAGCCGGGAGCGTAAATGACGCGCACACGCTGGCACATAGCCTGGATCTGGTAACGGTCGGCAAGTCCGGCACACCCGCCTCGACGCCGGACGGCAGGGCCGGCTCCTCGCCTCCACGACATGTATCGCCAGAAGGACGAACTCGCACAGGCTCAACTCTCGCCGATCACGCTCGGCGGCGCGATCCGTTCCAGCGTCGAACTGAGCTCGGGACCCAACCGGCGCAGTTCCGCCCGGTGCATGACGGAGAGCCTTTCCAGCAACTTCGATCCGGACACGGTCAGTTCCAGCATTACGCGCCTTCTGTCTCCCTTTCCCGAGGTGCGCTCGACTAACCCCAAAGCCTCTAGCCGGTCGACCAGTCCTACCGCACTGTGATGCCGGACCTGCAACCGCTCCGCCAACTCCCCGACCGTGACCGAGTCGCGAGCCGGGTAACCCTTGATCGCCAGCAGAGCCTGATGCTGCTGCGGCGTCAATCCAACCGCCTTCGCTCCGTCTTCGCTGAAACGCAGGAATCTCCGAAGCGCATACCTGAAGGCGGCCATCGACTCATATTCCGCCTTCGTCACCGTTCCCCTGCCGGCACCTCGTCTGTCTCTCATCCGGTCCCCTCGCTCGACGCTCGTTGGGATATATCGTAATACGATATATACTCGACTGTTTTCGAGTATGGAAAGAATCGCATCTGGAGGATCGAATGACGAGAGGATCGGTTGCGGCCGATGAGGTCGTGGAGGACAGACTGGCGGATTTCACCCGCGACAAACGGATCGTGGTGCTTTCGTTGATGGCAGTGGTAACAGGCGTCGCGAGTGCGGGCGTCGCATACCTGCTGGTCAACCTGATCGCGCTGTTCACCAATGTGGCGTTCTTCGGCAGGTTCTCGGTAAGTCCAGTATCGCCGGGCGCGAACAAGTTGGGCGTTCTGGCCGTCTTCGTTCCCGCCGTGGGCGGCCTGATCATCGGCCTGCTGGCGCGATACGGTTCCGAGAAGATCCGTGGCCACGGGATCCCCGAGGCGCTCGAGGCAATCCTCTTCGGACGCAGCAGAATGGAGCCTCGAGTAGCGGTTCTCAAACCGTTATCTTCCGCCATCTCGATCGGCACGGGCGGTCCGTTCGGTGCGGAGGGTCCGATCATCATGACGGGAGGCGCCGTGGCCTCGCTCTTTGCCCAACTGTTCCACCTTTCGTCGCCGGAACGAAAGACGTTACTCGTGGCCGGAGCCGCCGGCGGAATGGCCGCAATCTTCTCGACACCGTTAGCCGCCGTTCTTCTTGCCGTCGAACTCCTGCTGTTCGAATGGAAGCCGCGCAGTTTCATCCCGGTCGCGATCGCCGCCGCAACCGCCGGCGCGCTCCGAGTGCCGCTTCTGGGCTCGGGGCCGATCTTTCAGGCCGTGCCCCATTCGAGCCTCGGCGTCACGACGCTGCTTGTCGCATTCGGTCTCGGTCTGCTCGCCGGCGCCGTTTCGGGATTGCTGACGAGGCTCGTATACCTCTCGGAAGACCTGTTCGAACGCGTTCCGATCCACTGGATGTGGTGGCCTGCCATCGGCGGTCTGGTCGTCGGGATCGGCGCTCTCGTCGAACCGCGGGTCCTCGGCGTCGGGTACGAGACGATCGAGGGACTCCTGCGAGGAGAGATCGTCGGCACGGCGCTGCTGGGCCTTCTCGTCGCCAAGTCGATCGTCTGGGCGTTCTCGCTCGGTTCGGGAACGTCGGGTGGAGTCCTCGCACCCCTTCTGATCGTCGGCGGTGCACTGGGGGCCGCTATTGCGCCACTCAGCCCGGTTGGCGACACAGCTCTCTGGGCCACCCTCGGAATGGCGGCAATCATGGGCGGCACGATGCGATCGCCGCTGACGGCAATCGTCTTCGCTCTCGAACTTACGCACGACATCAACGTCCTGCCGGGACTGCTCGTATCCTGCATCGCGGCCCACGCGTTCACGGTGCTCGTGCTGCGCAGGTCGATTCTGACAGAGAAAGTCGCTCGTCGCGGGTTTCACCTCACGCGCGAATACTCCGTCGATCTACCCGCGATAGTGCGAGTCGGCGAAGTAATGGACCCCAACCCGCCAACGGCGCCGGCTACGATGACCATCGAGCAGCTGTCGGCCCTCATCGCTCGCGCCGATCCCGTAATCGTTCGACGGCAGGCAACGATGATCGTCGACGAGGAAGGTAATCTCGCCGGCGTCGTCACCAGGGGCGACCTCATTCGTGCAATCGACAGTCCCCCGTCGAGGACCATCCTCGACGCCGGCACCGCAAGTCTCGTCGTCGCGTTCCCGGACGAGATCCTTATGGATGCTATCGCGAAGATGCTCGAGCACGACATTGGGCGACTGCCGGTCGTATCGAGGACCAACTCTCGACACCTGATCGGATATCTGGGCCGCGGAAGCCTGCTCGAGGCACGGTCGATGTTCCTTGAAGAAGAGGAGTTCCGCGAATCGGCCTTCAGCCGCCGCCGCGCGGACGCGCTTAGCTGAGGTCTGCCGGCGGTATGGGGGATTCATCACTGGCACCGCGTTTGCCTTCTCCTTGTCGAAGTACAACTCAGGGAGACGGGCGCGACTCAATGCCGAGTCTTGCGTGTGCTCTTCCACTGGACGAAAGGAGTGCCGATATGTTCCCACCACTTCCAAACGATTGGAGCGGCTTCCACCCGCTGGTCATTCATTTTCCCATCGCGCTACTGTTCGTGGCGCCACTGCTCGTCCTGTTTGGACTCGCACTCAAAACAGGCAGGCAGGCGTACCTGATCTCCGCGGCGATTCTAATGGTCCTTGGCACGCTTGGGATGTTCGTTGCGGTCTCGACTGGCGAGGCCGCCGGCGAAATCGCGGAACACACTACAACTGCAGGAGCGATGCTCGAGCGGCACGAGGAACTGGCTGAGACGACTCGCACTATCTTCACAGTGCTCACGCTGCTGTTCGGCGCCTTGCTTGTGGTGCCGTTGCTTATCAAGCGCGAGCTTCGGGGGCCGGCGTTCCACGCTGCCTACCTGGTGTTTCTCCTGGTTTACTGCGTCGGACTCTCGCAACTAGCCAGGACGGCCCACGAGGGCGGGATGCTCGTGCACCAGGCTGGCGTGCGCGCGGTCGTCGCGTCTGGGCCTTCTTCAGACGGGCAACCACCGCCTGCCAGTTCGGCAGCCAGAGATCACGACGATGACGACGACGACTGAATTTCCGGGGCCAATGCCCGGAACGGAAAAACCAGCCCCTGAAGCGCGTGGCTACATCCTGCTATCGGCTGGTGGTGGCTTCCCGAATCGCCGGAGCAACCGAGCTTGAAGAAGGCAGCGCTGCTGCGCTTCATGCATCCACCTTCCGGCGCTTGATGAGGACAGTTCCACTGGCCGGTAGCGGAGTGTCCAAGACACACTGGAGAGAAATCCCTGGGCGAAATTTCCCGACTCATTGAGGAATTTTCCGCCATCAACGTGGCACGAGAGCGGCTCCTGACGCAGGCCACCACTATAGCAGTACCCCGCGCGCCGAATGTGGCGCACCTCCTCGGACGAAACAGCCAGCGTTTCGGGTCGGCGGGCCATTCTGAAGCGCCGGAACGTTTCGGGTCCGCGGGCCATTCTGAAGCGCCGGAACGTTTCGGCTCGGCGGGCCATTCTGAAGCGCCGTAGGCGCGAAAGAGCCAGAGCCCACGGCGCAAGCCGTGGGTATGGCGCCCAATCTCGGTCGAGCCCCGGAGGGGCGATACACGAATCCGGACTTCTTTCGCCCCTCCGGGGCTTTATCCACTCTCCATCCGAAACCCACGGCTTGCGCCGTGGGCTCTGGTGCTTTCGCCCCTACGGGGGCTCTAACGAAATAGGCTGCCGACCCACCGGAAGACGTCGAGAGCCCTGGAGGGGCGAAAGAAGAACCCGAACGCGCGACGGCCGTGGCCCTGTTTCGCCCGTTGCGGGGCTTCGATCGATTCCTGCCTGCTGACCCACGGCTTACGCCGCGGGCTACGGTGCTTTCGCGCCTACGGCGCTCCGGAAGAATGCGATGGCGACTCGTTCACGCGGCATTGCGACTCGAGTGCGACCGACCGGGCGATGTTCGGCGCGGTCTTCCCGATCACGACTCGTTCGTGGGGCATTGCGACTCGAGGAATACGGAGAGGTTTCGTAACAGCGCAGGGTAGTTTCCAACTGAGACCCACTCATCAATCCGGATCTTCTTCGGGCCCGTCGCCAAACTGCCGCCGGTCGGGGCTTTCGGGAAGTTCCGGGAATTGACGGGCCGGGGAAAACAGACTCGGCTGCATCTGGGCCCATCCCGAGTAGCCTTCGCGCAGTGACATCCTGTCCAGGAACCGGCCGAGCAGATCCATCATGCGCCGCGTTTCCTCCGGCAGGTCTCCGGCCAGGTTGTGCTCCTCGCGCGGATCGGCCTCCACGTCGAACAACTCCACGCGAGGACCCACCACGTCGTAGATCAGCCGGTAGCGACCCTGACGAAGCGACCACGCCAGAAACGACGCTTCCCTGCAGTTTCGCGGTGTCTCGCATACGACGGCCCGATCCGCCAGTTCACCCTCCGGACGCGCCGCTTGCCAACGCAGATCGATTCCGTCGAAACGATCTGCCATTCCCTGCACGCCCGCCCAATGCGCGATAGTTGGCGCGATGTCGATGGCGCCGGCGGCGCTCTCTACACGCGAGCCCGGCGCTCCCGGCCAGTAAACGATCAAAGGGACGTGTGCGAGCGAGCGGTATGGCCGGCGGTGGTGCGAATAGTCCCCGTGTTCGCCAAACGACTCGCCGTGATCCGAAGTGACGATTACCAGCGAGTCTTCAAGCCAGCCTCCTTCGCGAAGGTATTCGAAAAAGCGCCCCAGGTGATGATCGGTGTAGGCGATCTCGCTGTCGTAGCGGTCGATTGGACGCCTGCCGAAATCGAAATCGGCGTGTCGCGTGTATCCAGCGTGCGGATCGCGAAGGTGGAACCACAGAAAAACAGACTTCCCTGCCGGCACTTCCTTCAACAGCGAAATCGTGTCGTCGACAAGCTCGGCAGCGCGCCGGAAATGCGGTTCTGCCGCGTCTCGAGGCACAAAGCCCGTGGACATCAAGTCTCGATAGTAGAGCCACGTATCGTCACGATTGATGAAGCGGCGCGAGGGGGCGGAATTGACGAACGGCGTCGAGTAGCCCATCTGCGACAGCACCGCGCCAAGGCGTGGCTGGCCGGTGTCGAAAATGCGGTCTCCGTATGCGCCGCTCATCATCGATGCAAAGCTGTGACCGGTGGAAGTACCCTGGGCTTCGGCGTGAAGGAATGTCGCGCCGCCGCGCGCGAACGCATCGATCTCGGGCGATGTAGCGCGCGAATAGCCGTACCCGGACAGGTGGTCGGCTCGAAGGGTGTCGATGGATATGAATATGACGTTTCGACGCCCGTTACCCGGAGGGACCAGCGCTTCCCCGAAGTAACGCGAGTCCGTGACGTCAGGCGCGCCTGCCACCGCGTCGCCGCCCACGCCGTTCTGGTCTATTCCATCGCCCGGGACGTCGCGCGCCAGCGGGTTGACGGTCGCGAGCGAATCGTCGGTGTCTCCTCCCCGCACGGCGGCCGAAAAGCCGTCGCCGTCTGCATCTACAAGCCACTCGGCCAGGGCGGCCGTGCGCTGCGACAGCACGCCGCGCGTCCAGAACAGCGCTGCGACGCGGGGGTTCCGGTTCAACCGCGCCAACGCCACTACCGAGCCCAATGCCGACACCGCCAGGCAGACAATGGCGACGCGCAGCAGCACCCTCCTGCGGTACGAGACCGCGCAGATCACGACGAAGCAGGCGCCAAAAGTGGCGGCGACGGTCGCAAGCCCAAGCATCATGTGAACGCTGCTGTCGTGAAGTCCCACCACCCAACGTGAATCAACGTAATAGGCGCACGCGGCCATCGCGATGAATCCGCCGCAGAGGAGCACCACCCAGTGCCTTGCCAGCCTGCCCTGAAGCAATGCAGCGGTGGCCGGCGCCGCAAGCAGCAACGACGCTACGAAGGCCAATGGCAGCAGAGCGGTGAGAACGCCGTGCTCGGCGGACTTGTCGAGGTGCAGGAAGTAAGCCAGTCGCTGCACCAATCCGCGCGCCACCGGTGTGGAACCGGCGAGGATAACTGGCACCACAAGCGCTGCCACGGCAGCCACGGGCACGAGCCACGAACGGCGCACGTCCGTGGATCGTCGCGTCAGCGCCGACACCCGCATTACGGCCACGAGCGCCAGTGCCAGAATCGCCCCGGCTGCGAGCACCGCGGGCGCCAGCAACGCCGACTGCACCGCGAGATCGAGTAGCTCGCCGAGACCTGCAAGCGATCCGCGCAGAACCACAGCGCGGTCTACCGCTTCGACTGCCCAGAGAAGCAGTCCGGCAATACTGGCCGCCGTCAGGCTGGCGCGAAAGCAGTCGACCGCAGCCACCGGCACGCCGCTTCGTGCGGCCCGTCCGTCCGAAGCACCCGCGGCAGCGGTCAGATCCGCTTCAGTCATACGAAATTCCCAGATACCGTTTCCAGCAGTTCCTCCGCGGGGCGAATCGCCGGCGTCCCGGCCCGAAAGACGAGTGAGACAGGGACCTGAGCACGAGAACGAACCTCTCGTTCACCACTTCGAAAAAGGCGGAGGCACGAATCGCCAGGCAGACGCTCTGGATGGCCACTTCTTCCTCACGCGTCCTCGCCCGGGCCATTCGAGCGCTCCGACGGAACCGGATCCGACGGACCTGACAGGACGATTCGCGTCCGCGGTCCCTCGTTCCGGTGAATGCGCTCGCGGCCGTTCCTGTAGATACGCATCGCGCTCGCAACAAGCACTCCGATCGTCACAACGCCCATCGCAGTGGCCCATCCAGGCAGGTCGCCGTACTCGGCGAGCAGGACGGAAATGAGGGCCGCGGCGGTCGCGAGACAGAGAATCGCACCCAGAATATGCACGCGCGAATCTCCTTCGACGCAGGCGGGATCTGACTGGCCCGGTAACCTAAAACGTTTAACAGACTGAACGCAAGCCGAATTCAATCCGTTGGACTTCACGCGTGGTAGCATCCGGCCGTGAATTCGAATGAACAGGAAAAGCGCAGCGCGTCATGAGTGCGAAAGCAACCGGACCGCGCGACGCCGCGGCAGTCATACTCCTCGACCGGAAGGACGATCCGCTCGTCTACTGGGTCCGCCGTCACGCGCGGATGGCCTTTCAGGGCAACTTCCACGCATTTCCGGGCGGCCAGAGGGATGCATCGGACGCCGAAATCGCGGTAACGGGCGGAACCGGTGACGATGTAGACGCCGCTCGCGTAGCGGCCGTCCGCGAACTCTTCGAGGAGACCGGCGTCCTCGTCGCTCGAGGCGTCGAAGCGCTCGGCGCCGCGCGGCTCGCGACTCTCCGGCGGCAGCTGAACGAAGGGAAGTTGACATTTGCCAGCCTTCTTGCCAATAACAGCCTGAAGGTCGACGCCTCGCTTCTCGGTGGCGCAGGCCGGTGGGTGACCCCGCCTTTCTCGCCGCGCAGGTTCGACACCTGTTTTTTCACCGCGTGGCTGCCGGAGGGCCAGAACGTCGAGCAGCTCAACGCCGAACTCGATCACGGCGAATGGCTGCGTCCCGCCGAGGCCGTCGCGCGATGGCAATCGAGCCAGATTCTGGTGTCGCCGCCGATCCTCCACGCGGTGCGCACGCTTGCCGGAGGTCTGGACGATCTGGCCGAACGATTCGTCTCGATTCCCGAAGCGCGCGGCGGCGCCGTCAGGCGGATCGAGCCACGCCCCGGAATCGTCCTGTTCCCTCTTCGCACACCGACCAAGCCGCCGGCCACGCACACGAACTGCTACGTCGTCGGAGATCGCGAAGTCGTCGTCATCGACCCCGCATCGCCGTACGACGACGAGCGTGAAGCGCTCGACTCGTTCATCGACGAACTCGTCCACGTCGAGGGCCGGACCGTCCGGGAGATCGTCGCCTCCCATCTCCATCCCGATCACATCGGAGGAATAGCCTACCTGTCGAATCGAATCGGCGCGCCCGTGGCCGCACATCGGATCACGGCCGAGTCGCTCGAAGGTAAGCTCCACGTGGACCGCTTCATCGAAGATGACGAGCGGATAACGCTTCCGGGAGAGCCCGAGATCACGCTTCGGGCACTGCACACTCCCGGCCACGCGCGCGGACACCTCTGTTTCTTCGACGAGCGTCACGGAGCGCTGCTGACAGCGGATCTGATCGTCGGCCTCGGCACCGTCGTAATCGACCCTCCGGAAGGCAACCTGCGCGACTATCTGTCCTCGCTCGCCCGCGTCAGGGCGCTCGAGCCGACAGTCATCCTGGGGGCGCACGGTCCCGCCGTGGGGGACCCGATCGCGAAGATCGACGAGTACGTCGCTCATCGGCAGCAGCGCGAGGAACAGATCGTCGGAGCGATCGAGGCGGGCGACCGGACCCCCGAGGCCATCGTCGCCCGCGTCTACGCCGATGTGCCGGAAAAACTCCACGTCCTCGCGGCCCGCTCGGTCATCGCGCACCTCGAGAAACTGCGTGACGAAGGCAGACTGCCGGACTCAATGACCGTTCCCGCCTGAAGTCAGTGAGCCGCCGGCTCGATCTGATCCGCGCGCTTCTCCGCCGCATTGCGCCGCCGCTCTCTCCACCACTCGATGACAGGAGGCAGAAGCGACAGGAAAACGACGATCACGATGACGTAGTGAATGTACTTGTCTATGTTCGGCACGACGCTGCCGAGCGCATATCCGCCAAGCACCATACTGAACACCCACAGCAGGCCCCCGAAAACGTTGTATGCCGCGAACTTCGAGTAAGTCATCTCGGCGGCGCCGGCAACCGTCGGGGCAAACGTACGAATGATCGGGACGAAACGGGCGATGACGATGGTCTTGCCGCCGTATCGCTCGTAGAACTCGTGCGCCTTTACGAGGTGCTTCCGCTTGAACAGGAGCGAGTCTTCCTTCTTGAAGAGCTTGGGCCCAAGACGCCGCCCGATCGCGTAGCCGACGGCGTCGCCAACGATCGCGGCGATCGACAGAGAGACGAGCAGTACCACGACGTTGAGGTCTCCGCGCGCGGCGAAGAGCCCGGCAGTCACGAGCAACGAGTCTCCGGGTAGAAAAAACCCCACGAGAAGGCCGGTCTCGGCAAAGACGATGGAGATGAGGGCTATGACGCCCCCCCATCTAATGATCGCTTCGGCCGAAGGGACCTGAGCCCACAGGTCTAGCAAAGTCTCCATTGAGTCTTCCGTTCTCCTGATTCGATCGCTCGCACTTCACGGTCGGGACCGCCGTCCGGACCGTTCGTCGAGGCAAAGCGGGCATTCTAGCCCAAGGCCATCAGGCAGGGGTAGGCGGAGCGGCAGTCATTCGGTACAGGTCGTGCTACTCAGTCTTCCACGGCCTCGGGATCGTTGGCCGCCGGCCCGATTGCATCGAGCAGTTCTCCGAGCAACCGGCCGTTCGTGGAAACGGCTTCCGGAGCGGTATGCGTCGGCGCGCCCCCCCAATCCGTGAACGTGCCGCCCGCCTCCTCGACGATCGGTCGAAGCGCCGCCGTGTCCCAGATGTTCATGACCGGATCGAGCATCACATCGGCGCGACCTGTCGCCACCAGCACGTGGCCGTAACAGTCGCCCCACGTGCGCTGCAGCTTCGACGCGACTCGAACCCGCTCGAAGGCGGCGGCCCGGCCGTACTTCACCATCGACGTCGGATCGGTGAAAAGGACCAGCGCTTCGGAGAGCCGAGAGGTCTCGCTCACCCTTGCGCGTGCTCCGTTCCTGAAACAGCCCTCGCCTCGCCCCGCCGCCACAAGTTCGTCGAGGGCCGGCAGGTTCACGACGCCCGCGACGGTCTCGCCGTCGAGTTCCACCGCGACCATCACGCCATAGATCGGAACTCCGTGAATGAACGAAAGCGTGCCGTCGATCGGATCCAGAATCCACCGGTAGCGGGCGTCATCCGGTCCGGACCTCCCGAACTCCTCTCCAAGCACGGCGTGACCGGGATACTTCGCAGCGATCGCCTCGCGAAGGGCGGTCTCGGCGCGGCGATCCGCAACGGTGACGGGCGAGGCGTCGGGCTTGGTGTCGTACGCAACCCCGGTACGGAAGTACTCGAGTGTGATTTTCCCGGCCATCGACGCAATGCCGGCGGCAAAGTCCATCAGTTCGCGGGGCGACGGATTACCTGACACGTGGATAGTTCTACTTGCGAATGAATACCCGTCGTGGAGACTCGGCCCCGGCCCCGTTGCGGACCGTAACGAAGACGATCTCGCCCGGCGGCAGAAGGTCCGCAATGTCCGCGCCCGTCGCAGTCAGACGTGTCGTTGTGTCGTACGGGCCGCCGAAGCCGGTCGTCCACGCGGTCTCGACCGGCGTGCCGTTGATGACGATTACCGCACGGTCGGCTTCGGGGCTACTGAGACCTTTGAAGTAGACACCATCGACGGTGAGCCGCTTCTTTTTTGCAGCGAACTTGATGTCGGTAAGCAGCGGCAACTCCGGATCGAGTATCCCTGCCGCTGCCGCTACGGCGTTAGGCCTCGGACCCACGCGCTGTGTCTTGATCGAACCGTCGGGCGTTCCGGTGCCCGCCAGTACGGAACGCATGAGTCGAGAGTCGAATGGCTCCAGGCCTGCTGCCTTCAGAACCGCCTGGACGATTGCCGCCACGCCCGTTACGCAAGGCGTAGCCGAAGATGTGCCACTGAACCTGGCGGTGTAGGAACGAAGCGGATCGCCGGCTCCGTACAGGTCGCCGTATCCAAGAGTGGTCACATAGAGACCGTATCCCTGCACATCGAGCCTGGAACCGTAGTTCGACGTCGGGGCCTTTGTCGCGTCGAGAGGAACGCCTCCACCTACGATGATGGCCCCGGAATCGCGCTTCTTCCGGTCGAAAGCGCCCCCAAGCTCAGGAGAGTCGAGGTTCGCGCCCTTCAACTTGTTGCCTTTGACTCCGCCGTTGCCGGCTGGCTCGATGACGACTATTCCCTTGGCAACGGCGCGCTGGATCGCGTCAAAAACAGCCGGCTCCCACTCCGACGGAAGCGCGGCGATCTCGCTGTTGATCCCGCGGGCCTGCTGCTCGATCTGGAGGATGTCGCCCCTATCCAGCAACGTCGAAGACCTGTCGATTGCCGCGGCGAGCTTGTACTCGCTGTTGCTGTCGACCGGATTGACAAGACCGAGCTCGATGCCGGGGCACATGCCCTCGATACCCAGCCCGTTTTCGACGCCAAGAAGCATTCCCAGACAGGCCGTACCGTGGCTTCCCTGATCCGAGGGAAACGGATCGACCCCGCGCTCGTAGACGAACGGCCGGCGCTCGTCGTCAAACGGCAGGTCCTCGTGATTGATGTTCCAGGAATACTGGACGTCCAATACCCGGATTCCCTCGCCATTGCCGCCAGGAACGTCGCGGATCGCCTTGAACCCGAATCCCCCCGGGGCCGTTTCGAGATAGTACTGGGTACCGGTGAAATCGGGCGTGATGCCGGCAAGCTCGCTTGCGGACGGCTCAACCGAATGAGCGTATGCATCCGGCGGCAACGGAGCCGCCTGCACGTAGGCGACCTCGATCTCGTCGAACGTCTCGAGCCTTCGCGCCAGTCTTTCGGCATGGTCGGAGCTCGGGGTGCGAACGTCGAGGTACAACGACAAATCGGCGAGATCGACGAATCCGGTACGCTCCAGGGCTGCCTCTTCCGCCTTGAGCACTCCAGCCGGCCGATCGAACGTCGGGCTGACGTCGAGCGCTACCTCTTCGATTGCAACTGAAACCGGCGAGCCGGTGGCGCGCTTCAAAAGGACCGCCTCGACAACCTGGCGCGGCGTTCCCTCCCGAAACTTGACCACGACTCTCGACGTGAGGCCATCGAACGACGTCCGCCCGCCTGTCTTCTCGAACTTTCTCAGCACCCCGACTCGCTCCGGCGCCGGCGCAAGGCGATGACTCCCGGCAACCACGGCAGTGGACGACCACAGGAAGAGCGTGAGGACGAGGAAGCTGGAAGAGCGTTGTGTCATAAACGGAGGTGTCCGGATACCTGAAGCCTCATGCTACTTCGTTGGCGCATCCTTGTGTCAAGACACGCCACTGCGCCTGACCGTGACGTAGAGGCCAGACTCGCGCGCCAGTCCTCCCACCAGCGGTGTAGCCGTTTCGTCCGGCCTGGACGCACATACCCGGATCAGGCGGCGGCCTGCAAGGCGACAACCTGGACCGTCAGCAGCCGTCCCCCCGCTTTCAGTGCAACGGCAGTGCGGGCGGCACCACGGACGCCCGCATTTTGAGGAAACAGTCGCGGCAATAAACCGGACGGCCCTGAGTAGGACGGAACGGCACGGTCGTCTCCACCGCGCAAAGCGCGCAGTTGACACTTACTTCCACGCGCATCCGAACGGCTCCTGCCCCGAATGACTGCCCGTTCGCCGCAATTCGCTCGTTCTTACGCTGCTTGCACGACTTGCAGCGCTTCGGGGCATTCTTCAGGCCCTTGTCGGCAAAAAACAGCTGCTCGCCCGAGGTAAACGTGAACTCCTCGTTGCAGTCGACACATACCAGCGTCTTGTCTTCGTATTCTTCCACGGACGCACCCCCCATGCCGGAACGGATCTGCGCGTGACTATGGATCACCGAGGCGGGAAGGACGGCGGAATCGCCCGGCTTCTTGTCGAGGCCGTGCGCACCATCCTCAGCCCATGTACTCCCGGCTCGATTTGGAGTCAAGCTCGGCGTGCCTCGCCCACCGAAAGGAACCGGTTGCCCGGCCGGCGGCCGGACGCCGTCGAAGGTGTACCACGCATTTTTCCATCCGCCTGCCGAAAGGCCGGTTCGCTCCTCGGCGACGTTCTGTATGATGGCTCTCAGGATGCTCAACGTTCCTGTCCCCGATACTCTCGTCGAACTGCTTCGTCACGCGACCGATCTGCACCGTAAACCTGACGCGCTGCGCTTCAAGTCAGAGCGGCAGTGGCGCGACATCTCGTCGCAGGACCTGATGCAGCGCGTGCGTCACACGGCGCTTGGTCTCGATGCACTCGGCATCGCCGCCGGCGACAGGGTGGCGATGCTCGCCGAGAGCAGTCCACTCTGGACCATCGCGGATTTCGGAATACTCGCAACTGGCGCGATCAACGTTCCGATCTACCCGACGCAATCGCCGCAGCAGGTCGAATACATTCTCGACGAATCTCGCCCAAGGTTCCTGTTCGTCTCGACGGCTCGACAGTTGAAGCGCATTCACCCGGTAATCGAGGCGTTTCCGGACATGCGGGTCATCACCTTTCAATCCGGCATCGAGGGATATACGGACTTCGCCGCGCTCGAGGCATCAGGCCGCGAGGCCGAGCCCGGGGCCGCGCACCGATTCGACGACATGCGCAGCGCGATTGCCTCCGACGATCCCGCTTCGATCATCTACACGTCGGGCACTACGGGCGAGCCGAAAGGCGCCATCCTCACCCACCGCAATCTCTGCTTCAACGCAGTCTCCTCGGCCGAGGTCATCTCTTGCGGTCCCGGCGACGTCGCCCTCAGTTTCCTGCCCCTCTCGCATATCTTCGAGCGTACGGTCGTCTACCTCGCGATCCTTCGCGGCGTGACGGTCTGCTACGCCGAGTCGCTCGAGACGGTGGCCGCGAACCTCCTCGAAGTCAGGCCGACGATGATGACGGCTGTCCCACGCTTCTTCGAAAAGGTCTACGAGCGAATTCTCAAGGCTCGCTCGAAGCTCTCCCCGGTCAAGCAGAAGCTGTTCGACTGGTCGCTGCCGGTTGGCCGCGCCTGGGCCCGGGCGATCGACCAGGGCAGCCGGCCTTCGATCGGACTCCGGCTTCGGCACGCCGTGGCCGATCGGCTAGTCTTTTCGAAATGGCGAGACGTCGTAGGCAACCGTCTCGAACGCTTCGTTTCAGGCGGGGCGCCTCTCTCGCCGGACCTCGCCTACACGTTCTGGGGCGCCGGGATTCCCATTCTCCAGGGATACGGCCTGACCGAGACGTCCCCGGTCATTGCCGTCAATTCGGTTGGACGAAACCGGATGGGCACGGTCGGTCATCCGATCCCCGGCACCGAAGTGCGACTCGCCGACGATGGCGAGATCCTCACTCGGGGACCGCACGTCTTCCTCGGTTATTTCAAGAAGCCCGCCGAAACCGCGGAAATCCTTGCCGAGGACGGTTGGCTGAAGACCGGCGATATCGGGAGTATCGACGCCGACGGGTTCGTCGCGATCACGGATCGCAAGAAGGACCTCATCAAAACGTCGGCCGGCAAGTACGTGCCGCCCCAGCCGATCGAGAACCTTCTCAGGCTGAGCCCGTTCATAGATCAGGCCGTTCTCGTCGGAAACGGACGCAAGCACGTCACGGCCCTTGTCGTGCCGAGCCGCGAGCACGCCGGCGAATGGGCCACGGCCGAAGGACTCGAGACCGGCGACCTCGATGCGCTGCTCGCATCGCCCGCTCTGCTAGCGGCGGTTCGCGGCGAGGTGGCGCGACTCACGTCGCATCTGGCAGACTACGAGCGCATCAAGGGCGTTGCGCTAATCGCCCACGAGTTCACGATCGACGGCGGCGAATTGACTCCCACCCTCAAGGTTCGGCGGCGGTTCGTGGAAGAGAAGTATCGGGAAATCATCGACGCACTCTATCGGAATGACTCGCACTGACCGGATTCGAAGGGCCTTGGGGTGGAACGTTGTTTGCCCTTCGCCACGCCGGCTTCGAGCGCTGGCCTTCGTGCTGCTTCTTGCATCTGGCGTCCCGGCCACTGGATGCCTCTTCTTCGACGAAGCTCCGATCGACGAAGGCATCATTCGATCGGAGCAGGCGGATGTCTACTCCTCGACCGCCCTCGTATCCCTGACCGTCGCGTCCGTGAAACGAGGCGACCAGGTCGATATCCTTCGCCGCGAATCGGTCCAGGGACCCACCTACACGGAGTCCTGGCTGCAGGTTCGCCTCCGCGATGACGCCGAAACCAGCGGTTGGATCGAGGCACGGCACGTCGTGAGCCAGTCGATCGTCTCCAGGACCGCCGAAATTGCCGGCAGCGAAGAGACGATGCCCGCTCTCGCGCGCGGGAGACTGAAGGTCAGCCAACGCCTCCGGCTCGGCGTAGGGCGGGACACGGACGTCGCGGCCGTTCTGACGCGGGGAACGGTATTCGACATCATCGGGAAAGAGTCGTCGACCTTCAAACCCGAAAGGACGGCGACGGCGGCCGGCGCCGATGCTTCGCGCGACGAGACGGCGACCGAAGAGGATGCGGGTGAGCCCGAAGAGCAGGTGGACGTGTGGTATCGCGTTCGGCTCGACGACGGCTCGATCGTGCGCGGAGGTTGGCTGCTCTCGCGATCGGTCAACATAGAGGTTCCCGACGAGATCCTGCATCTGGAAGGCGACGGACGCCGCTTCGTGGCCTGGCAGTCGATCGGTACGGTCGTCGACCCGAAACTCGCGGCGCAGAACCCCGAGACCGCGACGCGGCATCACTACGTTACCTACATGCGGCGCGGTAGCACGCCCGAAGACGTCGACTTCGAGTGGGTTTACGCGGTCTTCTGGGATGTCGACAGCCACGTGTACTACTCGCCTTTCCGCGATACGGAACTGCGCGGCGTGTTCCCACTCGCAATGCGGAAGGACGGTTCGCGGACGATCGTTACGGTGCACGTTCTGGACGCCAGGAACCAGCCGGTTCCAGTCGATTACGAGACCTGGACGGACGAAAAGGGGCGGTTCAGCCTTCGACGGGTCACCCCACCCGTAACCGGCGAGAAGATCGGCCGGCGCTGATCCGTCAGCCCGCGCCGAGGTCCGCTAAGGTCAACTCCACGCACTTGGCAAGCAGGTCGACAATTGGCTGGGTGTCCATGTGCACGGCGTGAAGGACGGCCTTGCGGTACTCCGCCTCGAGTTCGTGATGGATGACGACCGGTGGCCATCCTTCCCGCAGCGTGAAGACCGACGCCGCAAGTCTCGCCGTCAGTTCGTTGTTCGACGGAAACGGCTGGAGATCGCAGATTCGGACCAGCGCCAGCGCCGCCTGTTCGACCGGGTGGAAGTCGGTCAGGAAGCTGTCGGCCGTAAACCATCCGGCCGCGTTCTCGAGCAGGATCGGCAGCACGTCGGCGCCTGGCGCCGAATGTCCGGCATACGCGGCAACCGGACCAACAGTGCGGAGCCTGCCGCAGCCATCCGGATCAAGCCGAGCATGTATCTCGGAGATACCCGCGACCGAGAGCAGCGATCGCGCCGCGCCCAGCGACCGCACATGAGCCAGCGCGTCCAGGGCGCTGGCGACCTCGCCAGGGGAAGCCGACGGTAACCTGCGGGCGGCCTGAACCGTCTCGAACTCGACCTCCGCTCCCTTGAGCTTTAACGCGTGATACACAAGCGATGCGTCGAGCCACTCGTCGTCTCGCGCTACGCGGTCCGGTTCGGCTGCACACAAAGCCTCGTACGAAGCACGGAGCGACTTCAGCCGTCCGACCCAGTCGTAGACCGCTCGTTGCGAGTGCATGATCGGTAGCTGGGTCACGAACCGAGTGTAGCAGGCGCCCCGGTCAGCCGAGGTTGCGATTCTGGTGCGTGGTCGAGCGCAGAGCGGGCGCGTGCAACTCCTGCAGGGTTGCGACCTCGAGCGTCCCACGCTGCAATGCTGCAATCGCGTCGGCAACGGCCGCGGCGCCCGTGCTCGTCGTGATGCACGGAATGTCCTGCTGCATCGCCGCGCGACGGATCGCCCGCTCGTCGTAGAACGAGGCCCGGCCGAGAGGAGTATTGATGACGAGCTGAATCTGTCCGTTCTTCATCAGATCCACGACGTTCGGACGGCCTTCGTTCACCTTGAAGACGAAGTCGGCGGCCACGCCCGCCGCCCGCAACATCTCCTGCGTGCCCCGGGTGGCGGCGATCCGGAACCCGAGCTCGGCCAGTCTCCGGGCGATCCGCACGACCTCGTCCTTGTCGCGGTCGTTGACGCTGATGAAGACGGCGCCCTCGGCGGGCAGCTTCAGTCCGGCTCCCAGCTGCGCCTTGAGATACGCCGTTCCAAAGTCCTCGGCGACGCCCATGACCTCGCCTGTCGAACGCATCTCGGGACCGAGTATCGTGTCGACGCCAGGAAACTTCGCGAACGGAAAAACCGGCGCCTTTATGAAGAACCGGCCTACCGGCAGCTCATCAGGAATGTTGAACTCGTCCAGCTTCCTGCCCGTCATAAGCCTCGCCGCGATCTTCGCAAGCGGAACACCGGTGGCTTTCGAAACGAACGGTACCGTTCGCGACGCGCGCGGATTAACTTCGAGCACGTAGACCTTACCGTTGCTGATCGCGAACTGAATGTTGACGAGTCCTACGACCTCGAGCGCCTCGGCCAGCCTCAGCGTGTAGTTGCGCATCGTGTCGAGATGCTCGGCCGAAATGCGGTACGGTGGCAGGATCGACGACGAGTCGCCCGAATGGATGCCGGCTTCCTCGATGTGCTGCTGAATGCCGGCAATGACGGTTCGCGTTCCGTCGGAGAGCGCATCGACGTCGACTTCCACGGCGCCTTCGAGGAACGAATCGATCAGGACGGGACGTTCCGGACTCGCGTCAACGGACTTGCGCATGTACTCCTCGAGCTTCGGCAACTCGTAGGCGATGAACATCGCCCGGCCGCCAAGCACATACGAAGGGCGCAGCAGCACCGGATATCCGATCTCTTCCGCGATGCTGCTCGCCTGCTCGACGGAGGTCGCCGTCCCGGCCGCGGGCTGGAGAATACCGAGGCCGTTGAGCAACTTGCCGAACCTCTTCCGGTCCTCTGCAAGGTCGATCGATTCGGGACTCGTGCCGATGATAGGAACGCCCGCGCGCAACAGCCGCATCGCGAGATTGAGCGGGGTCTGTCCGCCGAACTGCACGATCACGCCCTCCGGCTTCTCTACTTCGACGATGTTCATCACGTCCTCGAACGTGATCGGCTCGAAGTAGAGGCGGTCGGACGTGTCGTAGTCGGTGGAAACGGTCTCAGGGTTGCAATTGACCATGATGGTCTCGAAACCGTCTTCCTTCAGCGCAAAACTCGCATGAACGCAGCAGAAATCGAACTCGATGCCCTGCCCGATCCGGTTGGGCCCGCTGCCGAGGATCACGATCTTCCGGGCTCCGGTCGGCTCGGCCTCGCACTCCTCCTCGTAGGTCGAATAGAGGTACGGAGTACTCGATTCGAACTCGGCGCCGCACGTATCGACCCGCTTGAAGACCGGGCGCACGCCGTGCGCCTTTCGAAGGGCGCGAACGGCGTCCTCCGTAGTCTCGAGCAGACCCGCAAGCCTGACGTCGGAGAAACCCATGCGCTTCGCGGCGCGAAGCTGCTCCGGTCCGATGGAGCCGATCGATTCGCCGGCAAGTTCGTTCTGCAAACAGGCGATCTCGCGAAACTGGTTCAGGAACCACGGATCGATCCTGGTCATCTCGTGAACGGTGGCCACGTCCATTCCCGTCTGCAGCGCATAACGGATGTACTTCACGCGCTCGGCGGAAGGAATCGCCAGTTGACGGCCCAACTCGTCGTCGGTTGCGTCCACGACGTCCTGGATCCGGCCTGTTTCGAGCGACCGCATTCCCTTCAGGAAAGCCTCCTTGAAGGTCCGGCCGATTGCCATCACCTCGCCGACCGACTTCATCTGCGTCCCCAGCACTGGATCGGCCTGCGGGAATTTCTCGAAGGCCCATTTCGGGATCTTCACCACGACGTAATCGATGGTGGGCTCGAAGCTTGCCGGTGTCTTTCGGGTGATGTCGTTAGGAATCTCGTCCAGCGTGTACCCGACGGCGAGCTTGGCCGCGATCTTCGCGATCGGAAAACCGGTTGCCTTCGACGCAAGCGCGGACGACCGCGAAACGCGCGGGTTCATCTCGATGACGCGCAGGTCGCCATTCGCGGGATTGACCGCGAACTGGATGTTCGAGCCCCCAGTCTCGACTCCGACCTTGCGGATGATCCGCAGGGCCGCGTCACGCATCATCTGGTACTCGCGGTCCGTAAGCGTCTGCGCGGGGGCCACCGTGATCGAGTCGCCCGTGTGGATGCCCATCGGATCGACGTTCTCTATCGAGCAGATGATGACCACGTTGTCCGCGAGGTCGCGCATCACCTCGAGTTCGAACTCCTTCCACCCGATGATCGATTCCTCGATAAGCATCTCGTGGACGGGACTCGCCTGGATCGCCCTCAGGACGATCTCTTCGAACTCCTCCGCATTGTAGGCAATGCCGCCACCGGTGCCGCCAAGCGTAAAGGACGGCCGGATGATGGCGGGGTAGCCCGTTTCGCCGACAGCCTCGAAGGCCGACTCGAGCGAGTCGACGAGGCGCGCACGCGGCATCGTCAACCCGATCTCCTCGATCGCGCCTCTGAACAACTGGCGGTCCTCGGCAACCTTGATCGATGGCAACTTCGCCCCGATCAGTTCGACGCCCAGACGCTCGAGCACGCCGTTCTCGGCCAGAGTCACCGCCAGATTGAGCGCCGTCTGTCCACCGACGGTCGGCAACAGCGCGTCGGGGCGTTCGCGCTCGAGTATCGTCTCGAGGACGGCAGGAGTCAGCGGCTCCACATAGGTCTGGTCGGCGAACTCCGGGTCCGTCATGATCGTCGCCGGATTCGAATTCACGAGAACGACCTCGTATCCTTCGCTTCGCAACGCCTTACAGGCCTGCGTCCCCGAATAGTCGAATTCGCAGCCCTGACCGATCACGATCGGCCCCGATCCGATCACTAGAATCTTCCGAATATCTGTGCGTCTTGGCATTGTTCGAAAGCCCGGCCGCCGGGCGACCGGCAATGCTACACGACGGTCCGTAGCGGCGCAAAGCAAGGCCTCCGGCAATCGGAATCGACACGGACATGCGCCCCGGTTGAACCGGCCGCATGACGCGTGCTAGCCTGCCGGAGGGCTCCCGGTGTCCACGCGACGAACACGGTTCCCGGAGGATTCTGATGACCGAAGTTGTTTGGAGTGCAGGATTTCGTGCGGCGATAGCTGCGCTCGTGCTCGCGTTCGCGGCGCCTTCCGTAGCGGCCCAGGAACCCGCGGACGGTGTGCCTTCGGCGGGTCCCGACCGGCCTGTCTCCGACACCGTGGCGCTGCCGCTACAACAGTACGCGGATCCGCAAGGCCGCTTCGGTTTCGTCGTGCCGTCTCAATGGGGGCGATCCTCGTCCGAGAACGTCGATGAAGTCCTGTTCCAGAACGAGCGCGGCGACAGCGTTCGAATAACGATTGCGCCACTGACCGTTGCTCCCGATGCTTTCGCGAATGCCTATGTGGACACCTACATGAAAGTTCTGTCGCAGTCGCTGACCAACGTACGTTTCGTTGGACAGCGCGCCGTGGACATTGGCCGCCGAAAGGCTACCGATTACGTCTTTTCGGCAACGTACAACGAGACGCCGGTTACTTGCCGGCAGGTCGTCGTCATTGGCACGACGTCGGTTCTCTACATCACTTTCGCCGCCTTCGGGCAACTGCGAACTCAATCCGAACAGCTGTTTCAGTCGTCGCTGCTTACTTTCTGGATCACGCCATCGTTCGGAGGCCCCGTTTCCGTCGGCACCGCGGATCCGAACGCGCCCGCCTACACGATCGCGATACCTGAAGGCTGGACCGACCAGGGCGAGACCGACGGAAACAGCCATATGTTCCGCCCGCCCTCGGCCCGGCCGTCATCGGCTTACATTTCTACCCGCGTAACGAAGATCGCTCCGGACTCGAAGCTCACGACGATCGACGAAGTGTTCGTGGCGGCATACGCGGAGTCTTTGCGCCGGCAGTTCCCCGAGAACGCGTTCGAGATTCGCCAGACTCGAAAAATATTCGTGGCAGGCGCCCCGGCCGTTCGCTACGACTACGGTTACGTCTCCAACTACGGAGTGCGGCGCGCCTATATGCTTCTCGCCATAAAGAACGGTTACCTGATCGGAGTCGTGTGCGACTCCGTGGAGCAGGCCTGGCCGGTGTACGAGAAGTCGTTCGAGGGACTCGTCACGACGTTCAAGTTCCGCTAGTGGCCGTGACCTGACGGCAGGGCCAGCTCTTCGTTCTCTGGCGCCGAGCTGAATCGAATACGGAGACCGCCGTCATCGTCCGAGCTCATCGTTGCGACGAGCACGCCGTTTACCCACAACTCGTATTCGGCTTCTTCGTCAAGATCCTCGCACTCCACCCCGAACTTCTGAACGCCCAACTCGATGGACCAGGTCGCCGTGCCCGATGAGTGGTCGTCGAAGCCGCTGGAGAGCAGCCTGATCTCGACGCCCTGCTAGATTCCGCCGCCGCCGTCGTCGCCACCGCCGCCACCACCACCGCCTCCGCCGTCGTCGTCCCCACCTCCACCACCGCCTCCGCCGTCGTCGTCCCCACCTCCACCATCGTCATCACCGTCGTCATCGTCATCGCCACCGCCGTCGTCGTCGCCACCGCCAGGCGCCGTAGAAAAGTCACCACGAAGGACGGGGCTGCCGTTTGTTCGGAGGACTTCGACGAGCAGGACAACCGAGACAGGGGTCAGGCCGGCCGGCAACGGACGCGAATCGTCGTCCGATGCTCTCTCGTACTCGATCCTGGCGTTTCCGTCCGAGTCCGTGGTGAAAGAGTCCGTGAAGGTGCCGCCGCTCGCGTTAGTCACGCGCAGCGAGTAGGTCGTCCGCGAAGTCAGCCTCTCGACCCTGACCTCGAACGACTGATCGAGATCGCCTCGCGTCTCGCGTGCCGCCTCGCCGCCGGATCGACGGTCATTCGGATCGACGGCACGCAGATCGATCTTGTCGTACGCCGAAGCGTTGCACGCCGAGGTCGTCGTCGCCGTGACAGGATCGACTCTTCCGCCGATCTTCCCGCGGTAGTTCCCATTGCCCGCAACGCCATCAACAGGCGTCGCCGTCTCGATAAGCGTGCGCGTCGCGCAATCGACGTCGATTCCGCCCGTCGAGAGTTGCTTCGACACGACGAGCGCGGCCGTTGCCGACACCAGCGGCGCCGCGAATGACGTGCCGGACCACGTAGCGTACCGGTTCTCGGGAAACGTGCTGGCCAGTTGCACCCCGGGCGCGGCCACGTCGACGAGCGATCCGAAATTCGAGAAGGATGCCTTCACGCCGCTGTTGTCGAGAGCCGCAACCGCCAGTACGAAGCTCTCGTCGGCCGGGTACTGCTTGAGGCCATCCGAGCCGAAATTGCCGACCGCGGCGACGAGCACCGCCGTATCCCTCGAGTCGCTCAGCGCCTTGTCGAGACCGTCCAGCTTGTCGGGCGCACCGAAACTCATGTTGATGACGTGGGCACCGCTCGCGCGCGCGAACTCGACTGCCTTGACGATGTTGTACGTCGTGCCAACGCCGGACGGGTCAAGTGCCCTGATCGGCAGGATCCGGGCCTCGGGAGCAACCTTTGCGATAAGTCCCGCGATGAACGTGCCGTGGCCCCACGCGCTGTTGTCGGCATCTGGACCCGAGGCGCGGACGTCCATCGGCTCGCCGCCGTCGATGAGATCGAGTCCCATGAATCCGCCAGCTCCATCCGGTATGAAACGTCCGGCGAGATCCGGGTGCGTGAGGTCGACGCCCGTATCGATGAGGGCGACGATGACGCCTTCGCCGCGCGTCTGCGAGACCTGGTCCAGTCGAAGCGTCGACAGCATCGGCTGGGTGTCGTATCCGGCGCGATTCGTCGTGATGTCGCTCGCCTCGTCAAACGGGAACGTCATCGTGGGGTGGCGCGACGGGGGCCGTCGTGCGTTCGGACTCGAAACGAAATCATTGCGGCCTGCCGCGGCAACTGCCGGATCGTTACGCAGCTTCTTGACCGTGCCGTTCGTGGCGCTGCCGTCGGGAATGCTCAACAGGAACGTGTTTCCGGTCCTATCGATCACGGTCGTGCCGTACCGCGCATTGATCTGTTCGATCGTCGTCCCCGGCTGCAGCGTGACGATTGCTTCCCCGCGAACGTAGCGCTTCGTGCCGCCAGCGGCGGACTGCGCCTTCGCCGACATCGGGGCCGACGCGGCAAGGACGATCAAGGAGGCGACCGCAATGAAGTTCCTGAAGTTCATGATCTGAATCCCACTTTCGAATATTACCGTTCCGACGATTTCGTGTCGCGATTGATCACGACGTCTTGCCCATCAGGATGAACGGCGCCCAGTAGTACGGATGGCCGTATCGTTCGAGCGATTCGAGTTGCGCCAACCGGAGCGCCGCCCGCTTCGACTCGCCGCCCAGCAGATGCCGGTAGAACGTCTGCATCAGTTCGCACGTGGAGCGGTCGTTGACGGCCCAGAGAGAGACGACGAGCGAGGGCGCGCCCGCGTAGAGAAACCCGCGCATGAGCCCGCTCAGTTCGTCGCCTGGAGCCAGCCGGTTTACTCCAGTGTTGCACGCCGAAAGTGTCACGAGGTCGGCGTCCAGCGTGAGGTCGAACACGTCGTAGAAGTTGAGCGGTCCGTCGTCGAGACGAACGGACGAAAACATCGGGTTGTCCTGTCGAAGCTGTCCGTGCGTCGCAAGGTGCAGGTAGCGGCTGCCCGGCGCGTTCTCGAGAAATGCGGCTTTGGTTGCGTTCGAGCCTTCGAGCAGCACCTGTTCTCCGAAGAGGCGCCCGATCGAGGCCAGTTCCTCGGCGATGTGCGGCGCGAACTTGTCGGCAAGTCCCACGGCCACGAGATCGCGTCGGCTTGATGTCGTCACCTTTCGGCGCTCGCAGAGACGATGGACCGTCGCACTTGGTGCGTAGGAAACCTCCGCGCTCTCGATGAGGTACCTGCCATCCGGGCGCCTCAGCGCATGCAGCGGCACGTAGTGCAGCACTCCGTGCGGGACTATCGTGAGCTTCTTGCCATCGACCGCTTCGGCGATCGGCCCGAAGAGCAGGTGGTAGAGCGAATCCAGATGATGATCGACCGAGCGCTTGAGCGCCTGGCGATGGGCCTCGGCGTAGAGGTTGCCGAGCCCGAACTTTTCGAGCTGAAACCTGAGTCCCGTGACGTGGCGCTCGACAGTTCGCCTGTCTGCAAGACTCGTCCGCACCTCTGCTCCATCGCGCGTCACGACGAAGGCCGAGAAGCGATTATCGCTGAAGAAATACTCGACCGTCGCCTCGTCGGCCGCGAGCTCGCTCGACAGCTCGTCGAGGCTCGCCGGTTCGGTAGCGAGCAGGCCGGCCAGACCGGCATCCTCGATTTCCAGACGCGAAAAGAGGCTGACGAGCTCGCGCTCACAGCGCGTGAGCTCTGTCCGGAAGTGCGCGTCGAGGCGCGAGTTGCGCGTCCCGCCTTTCTCCGCGTTGCCGTCGATTCGGGTTGTGTACCAGTTGAGCTGTTCGAGCCGCTCGGAGATCTGTTGCCGGACTCTTGCGTCGCCGCGAGGAAGCTCGCGGCTCGACATCTGCGACATGTGCTGCGCCATGAGGTCGGCGAGCGCCCGGGACTTCGCCATCTCGACGTATCGAAACGCGGCCCGGAGACCGACGGCATCGCCCCGCTTCAGATTGACAGCGACGAGCCGCTCATAGGCTGGCAGCTTGTCGGCGAGAAATGCGGCGCGGGCTTCGCCCGGGCGCAGCCTGAGCCTCAATCGTTCAATTCCTGCGACCGAGCGCTCGAGGGCGGCAACGCCGGCCTCGTGGTGTCCCCGGTCGATCTCGAACTCTCCGACGAGCGCTTCAGCGCGGCAGCCGAGCCACGGGTCCGAAAGCCGCTCGGCGGATCTGACGGCCGCTCGAGCGATGCGCAGTGCCTGCCCGCCTCGTCCCAGTCGTTCCAGAGCTGCTGCTTCCGCCAGGCGCGCCCGCGTTCGCCGGCCCACGAGCCGCGCTCGAGTGAACGAATCGACTGCCTCTCTGGCAAGCCGCAGTCCCTCACCGGCATCGCCAGCCTCGACCGCAAGTTCGGCGCGCCCGAGCCGGGCATCGGCGCCCAGAACGTCCATTTCGAAAGCGTCAAATGTAATCTGGGCGGTGACCAGGTCGGCAGCAGCGGCGTCGTGATCGCGGCGGCGCTGACTGACTCGCGCTCTTACCAGAAGCGCTCTCGCGGCCTCGACTTCGTGTGCATCGAGCTCCTCGAACTCGGAGCGCGCCGCGTCAGCAAGGTCCGCGGCTTCGTCGATGAGGTTGAGGCGGGCGTGAAGCTCCGCCAGATAGAGGTTGCACCATGCTCCGAGGACTCGGTCGCCGAGCGCGACAAGCCGTTCACGAGCGGAGAAATAGTCGCGAAGGGCTTCGCCGAAGCGTCCGAGGACCGAAAGGGCGTAGGCCGCCATGTAAGTGCACTGCGCCGCGGCGCGCGCCATTCCGAGCTGGGTGAATCGACGCTCGGCAAGCTCGTAGATCTCGATTGCCTCGAGCGGGCGATCGAGCTCGAGCAGTACATTTGCCCGGTTGTAGTCCACGGTCGACAGAGATCGCTCGTCGCCGAGGGCCTCGAGAAGCTGGTGCGCCCGCTCGAAGTAGCCGAGCGCCGTTCGATAGCTCGACAACGTGTAGTAGTGCACCGAACCGACGTTGTTCTCGAGCTGGGCGAGCAGACGGTCTTCGCCGGCGCGCGTCAGCGTCCGGCGTGCCTTTCGCGCGACGTGGAGTGCCTCTTTCGCGCGGCCCTGGCGATGGAGCAGTCCAACGAGCTGGCGCTCGACTGCGGCCGCGTCGACGGGACGTCGCGATACTCGAAGACCTTCGACCGCCGAGAGGAACAAGGGCTCGGCTTCGCTTAGCCTGCCGGCGTGGTAGTGAACCTGAGCGACAGCGGCTTCGCCGAAGCTGCCGCTGGCCGTATCTCCGATGATGCCAGCGAGACGTCGAATCGCGTCGGCGAGCGGCTGGGCCTTTGTGAGGTCGACCTCGACGAGCCGGTCGACCTCCCCCTTCAGACCGGCAAAGTCATCCGGCCCGAGCGAGGGACGCCTGTCGAGAACGAACGCGCCGAGATCATCGGCTCGAACGATCTGCCGGGCCAGCCGGCGAGATGCTCCAGGGTCGATCACGGCGGCTCCTAGCGGATTTCAATCGGTGCGCCCGAGAGGACGATTTCACGAGTATTGTCCGAGATTCGGACGTCGTAGCAACCCGGCGCAATCGAATCCACCGAAAACTCTCCGAAGTCGCTCGTGACGGCCGAGGCGACCTTCTTCTCGTCGCGGATGAACTCGACTTCGAGTCCGGAGACTATTGCGAACTCCACCGAGTCCGTCGCGAGCACCTGACCGCTGACTGCTACAGTACGCGGCGCGTCACCAGGCGAAACGAGCAGATCCACGTCGAACGGCGACGCGGTGAAGAGCAGTTGACGACCGCCGACGGCTGCCGATCGCGCCGGGACGAAGTCGGGGGACGCCGAGCCCGCGAGACTGTCGAAAGCGAGCGAAGCGACCAGTCGTGAAAGCTTCGAGACGATTCCTTCCTTCTGCCTCTGGGCGAAGAGCGCAACTGCCTTGCGGGTCAGCCAGACCGGCGGCTCGACGAGATCGGTACTTGCCGCGGCCGCGAAGCCGCTGAACCAGTCGATCGTCGTTCGGCACGACGCGCATCCCGTGCCGACGTGGGTCTCGACGCTCGAGGCGGCCTCGGGGGTCAACTGGTTGTCGGCAAAGTCGATAAGGGTTTCGAAAGTGGGGCAAGGCATGGCGTGACCGACTCCTTCGTACAACGTTCGCGACCCACTAGAGCCGCATTGGGCGCAAAAAATACTGGAGAGAGGACAAGATTGCAGGATTTTCAGGATTCACAGGAAACTGCTGGTTCAATCTCAGAGAATCCTGTCAATCCTGACCACTCTCACACATTAGGATCGATAGCCTTGCGGAGCTTCTCGAGGCAGCGTGCACGGGTCGGTCCGATGCTGGCGACGGGCATGTCCATCCGGCGAGAGACTTCCTCGTAGGACGGCCGGTCCTCGACGAAGTAGAGCAACTCGAGAAGATTCCTGCAGCGCTCCGAGAGGGAATCGACGGCAATCCGGACGGCGGCCTGACGTTGGAGCGCAATGTGCTCGTCTTCTGCAAGCGGTTTTTCGTCAACGAGTTCCGGTCGAACCGGTATCGTCGAATCCGCTTCTCCACCCTCGCCGATTGGCGCCTCGCGCCGCGTTCGTCCGGAGAATCGCCAACTCGCACGGTTGGTCGTCGTGATGATCCAGCTCGCCAGCTTCTCGTGGTCCTTGAGTTTCGAGAGATGTTCGAGGAGCTTCAGGCAGACTGTCTGAAAGACGTCCGCCGCCCCTTCCTCGTCCAGTCCGGTTCGTATCGGAATCGAGTAGATCAAGCGCCGATACCGGCGAACGATCTCCTCCCAGGCAGCTTCACTGCCTGCAAGACACTCACGGACAAGGGCTTGCTCGTCGAGGTCTTTCATTGAGGTCTCAGAAGCCGCGACCAATCGGATGCTCCTGAACTGCCACGGCTAGTCGACGGGTGAGCCGAATCTGACAGGCATTGTACGGCAGAATTACGCGCGGGTTCAACAATGCTCGTCTTGCAGAACGCAAGAGCCCAGCCCGTCCCGTGACGTGCCGCTGCGGAAAGAAGACCTCCCGGTTGGCTCCCTTCGCTCCTCGCCACAACTTGATCCGGCGCTGCAACGTCCGCACCTGCGACTCATGGAAGCGTTCCGGGTAGTTTCGGCACAAGTAGTCGAAGATCGTTCGTGACGAGGGCCGCTTCAGGCTCACGACCGGCGCCCCGAGCGGCGTGCCGGCCTTGGCGCCTCAAAGAAACACACCTGGATCGACCCCGAAGTACTCCCCCATCGCTCGGGCCTTGTCGGCGCTGATCCTACGACGACCGGAAAGGATGTCGGAGACGTGGCCGCGCGACCCAAGCACCTCGGCCAGGTCAGCGGGTCGGAGACCACGATTCTCGATCAGAAGCGCGAGTACCTCGCAAGGCTCGGCGCGCGGGATCTCGAAACGCTCCGCCTCGTACTTCTCGACGAGAGCAACAAGCAGGTCAAGCAGCTTGTCCTCGGCCTCCGAGCGGCCATCTCCAGCGACGATGAGCTGCCGAACACGCTCGAGCACCACGTCGTACTCGTCGGCGCTCTTGAGGACGTGAGGCAGCGTGCGCGCAAGCAGTTCGGCGTAGTCGCGGTCCTCGATGTCAGCAGTCATTCCTCCAATCCTCCTCGTCATACTCGGGATGACTCAGAAAATGCCGCAGAAAGACGAGTTGAAACCTGTAGTCAACGTGCGTGATGAGCCGGAAGTGGTTTCCCCAAATGTTGACGATCGTACAGCAGCCGTACTGATCGGCATGCCGGAAGGTCGCACGGGTTTCGGCAAGACTTCGCCACGAAGCCGACAGCGCGAGGCGATACCAGGCTCGAAGTGCTGCCGCCGCGTGCGGGTACTGCTCCATATAGCCACGTAATGTACCCGTCGTGATCACCCGCACCGTGGAACCTCCCGCTGCTTATGTTCGCACGGCGCGAACATCCCGTCAGCCGTTCGCAAACTCTCGCGAGGAGGCATGCTACCGGGCCTCCCGATGACCGCGTATGGCGAGTGACGGATGGAAGGCGCTCGCCACTCCCGCAATCGTCCCGGTGTATTCTCGTCCGACGCAGCCCGTTACGATCGCCGTCGTCTGCGTTTGGGTCCGCCAAGGCCGGAGGCTCGTAGCAGCGTGGCTTTCGGCCTCGGACGGACGCGGCCAGCAGCGGACGCGAGGGCTCGCCGAGATCGTCGACTCGAGCCGGAGGGAGGGGCTCGCACGGATTGCAACCGTCGCGCTCGAGGCACTTCACCGGCCGAGTGACGCGGTGCTCGTCGCAAGGCGCCCGGACGCGGAGGAGCCGCCGCCGGGCGTCGATGCGACCGAGGCATTCGCCCGAGTGTGCGAGCGGCACCGGGTCCGGCGCGAGCTCGTTGCGCTCGGTGTCGAGCACGAGGCGCTCTCAGCGGCCGAGCGGTTTGCCGAAGCCCGCGCCGCAGGAATTCGCCGCGGCCCTCGCGCAGATCTCCCATAGACGATGCGGGCTACGGCGCTCCGACTGGCCGGTCACATCGCTACAGCCGTGCGTCGCGAGTCGCGGTCAGATCGACCGGGTCTGAAGCATCGCGCCTGGGCGGCGGTACTCGGGGCGACGCGCGAGCTGACGGTTGCCCGAGGCTCCGTGACCTACCGCGGATGGGTTCGCTCGCGATGCGTTGCCGGCCGCTTGACGGCAGAAATTGCCGGCTCCGGCCAGCTGCGCGACCGCAACCTCCCACGGGAGGGACCGGACGCAGAGACCGCCGGATATTCAAGGAGGAACTCATGTCGAGCACACTTCCCAAGATCGAGGTCGAGACAGACTATCTGGATGACGCAGCGAAGGCCCCGACCCGGCGTGGCTGCGGCCACCGGCTGCGCGGCGGTATCTACGCCGAGGTCGATTCGAAGTCGGACGACTGGCAGCAGCAGACGCAGGAGGCCCGGGAGCTGGTCCTATCACTTCGCGAGAAGGTCTCGGTCACCGTCCACCTTGGCGGGATCGGCGATTTTCCGCTCACCGCCAGCAGGAGAACCGAACCCGGGTTCGAGTATTATACGGTTCAACCGCGGTTATGTGGCGACTCCGAGCGGCGCTGTGAAGGGTTACTTGGCAGCCAGAGGCTCGGCGACGTCAGTGAAGGCCGGCGGCGTATACTCAGGCCCAGGCGTGTATACGGTCTGCGTAACCTGCGGACGTTGAATCCAAGGCCGACCTGAACAGTTGGCCAAGACAATTGCAGTAGCAGGAGGTAATCGATGAGTAACGCTGTTGCTAATTCTCCGTCCGTGACGTACCTCGCTGCAGCATTACTCGTTCTCTCTGTTTTCAGCTGTGAATGCGGGCTATTCGATGGGGGATAGAAGACTACCGCACAGTCAGGCGGTAGCAAAACCCTCCCGCGAGCTCCTAGCTCGCGAAACGACATTGATCTGGTCGAGTCGAAGTCCCTTCCCGAGGCGGAGATAGTTCGCATCGCTGTAGACTTTGTCGTGGTCAATGGGTATACGGATGTCCCTGCGTCGCTAGAATCCATCGAACTCGATCCAATGGAGCAGCAAATTGATCTGGATACGGTCTTGGATCAGCGCCGGAATACGCTTGATCGCTGCCCGTATGGCATCAATAGAACACGTGCTGATCAGTCGCCAGGCTGGACAGTCGTGTTTCTTAGCCTCAATTTTGAAGGGCAGGGAGCAACGGTGAGTATCAACTCTGACGGATCGAATGCCGTGTTGAATCACTTGCCCTACTACTTGAAGTTCACTGAAAAGCGTCTTCCGAAATGTGATCGATAGCATGGCCACAAGTAGGGAGCCTGGCAGGTGGTAGGGCCCACTCGACTTCACGACCTTGCCCGGTCGCTCTCCCTGTACACTTCTTTACTTCCCGGAATGTTCGGTGACGCGCGCACACAACTCGAGCACTAGTGAAATCGCGTCGGACACCGATTCGTAACTCCCAGAGTTGAGATAAACCTCAGCCCCATTGAGAGTATTCATCGCCTCGATCCGGAACTCGTCGTTTGCCCAGAAGCTACCCTGGGCAAAGACGGGCCCCTCTATTTCGAAAAAACATAGCGGGTTTGGACTGTTCGGGAAATCGACCGACAGCCGGTATTTGTGGGCCCGAAGTGAGCTGTTGAGGATCACTTCGAGCTCGTTGCGTAACGCCATCAAGTTCTTGGTATCCATCCTAATTGCGTCCAACGATCCTTGGGTTAGTGATAACAGGGAGTTCACCTGGCGCAGGATTCCCGCGAACCGCATCCAACCGACCGCGCACTGTCCTGTCCGTGTACAAATACTCCCACCCCTTCGAAGCGTCAGTCACAGCACCTCGAGACCCCACCGAGATTTCAAACTCAGCAAGAACGGAGCCAGGACGTACGGCACCGGGTACAGCACTACCTGCCGCCTCGTTCAGAATATACTTACCACCTGAGCTGTCTGGCAGGACACGACCAGCCTTTACCATCGCGTCAAACTCCTCTTGGCTCATCCATCGCCTCACGGTTCGAGTCATGCCGCTCACGGCATCATCTGGAACGACCGACAAAGCACCTCCACTTGGCGCCCTCGGCCCGATTAGCAGGGTAAGGAGAAAGCCTGTCAAACGACCCAATTGAGCGGCGTCAGGGTTATCGATCTGCGCCGCACGAAGCAGCGTGGCTCGCTTGGTTTTCCAACCTTCAAGCCGA
>JAJTWZ010000051.1 GCA_021463145.1 Blastocatellia bacterium
CGGCAGCCCAACGCCAGTCGTACCCGTAGAGCGACGGGCCGGCCGTGCGACACACCACCGTCCGCCGGACCGGCAGCCCTATGCCAGTCGTACCCGTAGAGCGACGGGCCGGCCGTGTTTTCTAGCAGCCGGTGTGTTGGCGGCCTGTTTCGGTAGAGCCCCGTAGGGGCGAAAGCACCAGAGCCCACGGCGTAAGCCGTGGGTTTCGAATGGAGAGTGGTTAAAGCCCCGTAGGGGCGAAAGAAGGCCAGATTCGTGTCTCGCTCCTCCGGGGCTCGACCGAAATTGGGCGCTATACCCATGGCTTACGCCGTGGGCTCTGGTGCTTTCGCGCCTCCGGCGCTTTACTGATTTGGCCCCTCGAGAGGCAGGGTGGTCCGCGACCGCGGAGCGGTCGATTCAATAGTTCCCCACACGCCTGCGGCGTACCCCCTGCGATGAAACGGGCGGAGTGCAAGTGCCAGCGCACGGTAGTTTTCCGTAGTAGCCGTGGGTCGCGCGCCAGCGAGTCCGCGACCGCGGAGCGGTCGCGGACCCGTTTGCCTCTCGGAGGGCCAAACTCGAGGCACTTTCACGTTGACAGAAAACACCGTTGCTCCGGCGCTTCAGAATGGCCCGCGGGCCCTTAACGCTCCGGCGCTTCAGGATGGCCCGCGGGCCCGAAACGCTGCTAGCTTCGTCCGAGGGGGTGCGCCGCAGGCGCGTAGGGAACTGTTACGAAACACTCTGGCGGGTTCATTCCGGGGGGTCGCGGCGTTGACCGCGAAGCGGTCACAGAAGATAGCCGGGGGTCAGGGCGGTGAGCGAAGCGATCCGCCCTGACCCCCGGAACGCGCCCCCATTCGATCCGACCGCGGAGCGGTCGCACAGACCGTCAAACCTGCAGCTCGCCGCGGCCTGATCCAATCCACCCTGGGGTGGAGATTGCAAGCGGAGGTTCTATCGCTCCGCAGTCGGATCGATTGCGGAATGGCGCACCCCCCGAGTTCATTGTGGTGCCGACAATGCGACCGCTCCGCGGTCGGTACGACGCGGCGGGCGTTTCCGCGGGTCGCGCGCTTGCTCGCTGCACTCGCCGCGCGCGACCCACGGCTATTGCATCGACCGCTCCGCGGTCGCACCGTCGCTCCGGTCGAGCACACCAGGATCGTTTCGATTTGCCAGTCAGCGCACGCTTTTGCCGTTGGGTTCGACCGCTCCGCGGTCGGGACGATGTGGGTGGGCGGACCGGGGGTCAGGGCGGATCGCTTCGCTCACCGCCGTGACCCCCGGCTATCGACTGTTACCGCTTCGCGGTCACCGCTTCGCGGTCATCGTCCGCGACCGCTGAGCGCCACAACGGAGTTCTTCTCAGTGCTTCGCACGGACCGGGCAGGCTGAGACTTGGAATCCGTCGAACCTGGAATCAACAACCTACAGAGGGAGCTTCTTGAGAGCGCGCTGAGTTTGGTTCGGTGTCCCGCGTCATTCGCGATCCACACGTTGCGGACATCCGTCGTCCTACTATGAGCGCGATCGCCGTGAGGTGCTCCACGCTGAATACACCAGCAGGCACGCCGTCGAGCTCGGTCCTGATCGCATCGGCGATGGCTTCTTCCGTAGGCGGTCTTTCGGGCGGCAGGGGCCGCACCGGCCAGCCCTCAACGTGGACGCACTCCCCGTCGATGCGGTCGCTTATTGCCGCACGGTCGTCCTGGATCGGCTTCCGGGAGACGAGCACGTTACCTGGAACGGGACCGAAGTGGACGAAGACGTTGGTGGGGTCGTCAACGGCGCGGTCGGGATGGATCGTGAGATCGTCGATCGGGGCTACGAGGCGATGCCCGCGCTCGCACATGGCCGTGAGGTGCGCGCCGCGCGCGATGAAGACGGCGTCATCGCCGGCCGTGGCAAGCCCGACGCCGAAGTAGCCGCGTGCGCCGCCTGTTCCGCAGATGCAGATTCGCACGCGGCGAAGCAGATCGGGGTCTGTCCCCAGAGCCGAGTTTGTTGGACAATTGTCCAAATTCGTCGTATCCTCTGGATTCAACAGGAGGTACATAGCCGTGATTGCAATCGAGAATCGGGACGTCGTGACACAGGGAGGCCGGTCGTTTCGGCGCGAACTCGCCGTGCGGTGCTACGCGCAGACGGGCGAGCCGTCGTCGTGCCTCGTTGCCGAGGAGACGCAGTTGCACCAGATGACCTCAGGCCAGTGGGTGCTGGAGGCGTGGAACTACACGGATGACGGCGTAGACCGGTGGTTTCGGCCGGTGACGCCGGAGCGCGCGTCGTGGTGGCTGCGGCGGAACGGTTTCGAGGATGTGGCGGAGGGATGGCACGGGCCGTTCGGGCCGGACGTCGAGGCAAGGGGGACGGGTTTCGTTCCGGCGGGCAACGTTGCTGCGGAGCTGGTGTCGCTGTTCCCCGTCGAGCTCGAAGACGCGAGCTAGGCTCGATGTCGCGGAGACCGGGCGATCGAGTGATATCGAGCCCGCAGTGCAGGCGGCGGGCCGATTAGCGGGTCCGATCGTTGCGGGTTGAGGGGCGACATGCACCGAGATGCGTCAGGGTGCTGTAAATACAGTGTTCACACGTGTTGCAGCCGCGGTCGAGTGCGCCGAGATGCAAGAGAACGTACGGGTTTCGACAAAAGGTTGCCACAAATCTGCCACAAAGAACTGAAGCCCCAAACGAGCGGCCCGCCACTTACCATCGCGACGTGCGGTTGGCCAAGACCCCTCCCGTCGTTCTTGTGGGCCAATTTCAGGATGAAGTCATCGAACGCACTCTCGCGGCAGTTGAACTCTGTGCGATCGCGCGGCTCAGGCTTCACGTCCGCCACGTCCAGGACTCTGAGTTCCACGAACTGAGTGGCGCTTCAGAGAGAACCGGATCGAGGAATGCACGAACAGCAGCTGCCAGTTCAGGTAGGGACTTCCACGGAAGTTCGTCGATGCGGGCGAGACGCGCGTAAGGGCCGGTCCAGTCAGACGGCGGATCTGGAATGCCAGCCGGGAGTGGGTGCGTGCTTCGATAGCTGAATGTTAATTGAAACGCCGCGCGGAGGTGCCGAGCGTCGAGAGATCGCGTTCGAGCGAGGAGCGCTAGATCGGGCAGATCCTTGATTCGGGTATTAGGACGTGTGCGCGGAAGCGTGTACGCGTGGAGCTTCTCGGCGAGATGCGTCTCAACCGGATAGAGGCGAAGCCTTGGCGGTTCGATCCCGGCGAAGTCGAGCACATCGTCCGCGACGACCTCGTCCGGCTCGCCGAACATAGGATCCGCCAACGCCACGTCGACCCCGAATGGCCGGCCGTAAATCTTGCCTGCAAGCCGGCACTCGGACCGGAAGCGAAGTCCCTCGTACTGCATTCCCTCGCCCTGGATTTTCAGCTGAGCGATGTCAGGTCCGATCTCGAAACTCATGTAGTCGCCGAGGTCGAGTCGGCCCGCTTCCCGGAGCCGGCCGAGTACCGGATCCGCCGACCCAACGAGCCTCAGGTCCAGGTCTTTCGTCGCACGCGCCTGAGCGATCCGCAACTCGAGCGCGAGGCCGCCCTTCAGCGTCACGTTGTGCTCGAACACGCGTTCAAGGCGCGCGAGCAAGCGATCGAAGACAACACGCTGACGACGACGCGCGAACGCCTCGCCGGTCGCCGAGGCACTGCGCAAACGGTGCTCGAGGGCTTCCTTGAAGGCTGCGGGTGTCGTATAGCGACGGGTCATAGCGTGACCGCTCGATCGAGTGCTCCGGCGATCTCCGGACAACCGCTTGCTGCCTCATCCAGTTCCACACGAGAAACGATGCCGCGTTCAAGCGCCTGCACTATGGATTGTTGCAGCACGTCTGTGGAGAGCTTGTCGTGCGCGCAGTCGACGATCGTTCGCAGGGGTGCCGTGACGGGCACGGCGCCGGACCACGCCCGAGCCGCTTCGTCGATGTCGGCGTAATGCAGGACGACGCCGTCCGGAACACGAAGCCGTCGCGAGATCCACGCGCCCGGCAGCGTGAGGTGCACGCGCGACGGCATAAGGTCCGAGAGATCGTGAAGGGCAAGCGCCGTTTCGTGCGAATAGACTCCGGTGCGGTCGGACCAGAGCCAGAGCGCAACGAGGTCCTCGTGATCCCCAGCGGGAAAATGCACGATGCGATAGACACCGCGACGTACCCGTTTAACCTTGCCAGTTCTCAGATACCGGTCGAGAAGTTGCGACGAATAGCCTGCTTCGGATGCCTGAGCAGTCGTGAAGTGGCCTTCCTGCGCGAGCGCCGTGTCGAAGAGCCGATCCCAACTGGGCCGATGTACGGCTGTTACCATTCACACAAAACTAAACGAAAAGTGAAGTTATCTGCAATGGACAGCCTTCTCCAAAGTAGTTCTCGGCCCGAATTCGGCTATCTCGTGATTCGGATCGTCCTTATCGCCGTCGAAAGGAAGCTCAAGGGATACGCCATTCGAGCCTGCGACTATCCGAATGGCTCGCCGCTGGGTACGTACCCGGCCGCTCCGAGTCGTCGATGACGAACAGATCGCGCTTCGGATGTTCGTGGTGCCGCTCGACCGCCCGGACTACGAGCCTCCGGCTCGCATCCTGTTCCGCCACCGCGGCACTCGTCGGATCAATCGGACTTGGACACCCGAGATCGTCGACGACTATCGGCAAGGCGCTGCGGTGATTGTTTCGGCGCCGAGCTTTCGCGCACGGGTTGAGTACGGCCACCAGGGATTCGAACTTCTTATGAGCCTGTTCCATCGATCACCACCCGTGATGGTTTCAGCCGGTTCGCCTCGAGCAGCACGCGCGGATATCCCAGTCACCGCGAGTGCGAGATCAGCACAAGGAGCACGGCATCTACCTGGCTTGTGCGGTGGACAGCCGTTCGGACCCAATCGTATCTGACGATTTGAGCATCATTTCGCTCGGCGATGAGTATGAGGGCAGTCGACTGATCGATTTCCGCCGACGCCGCGATGAGCTCCTCTGCATGAACCAGCCTGACACGTGAGTTATCAAGTGGCTCGCAGATGTGCCCGCCGGCTGAGTTTCAATAGAAGGAGACCTTCCGGCCGTCCAATCCACGCAGCCCAAGGGCCGGGAGTCAAAACGCAATGGCGGCCGTAGGGCCGCCGTCGGGTCGAGGTCTTTGGTAGCGGGGAGGAGACTTGAACTCCTGACCTCGGGGTTATGAATCCCGCGCTCTAAACCAGCTGAGCTACCCCGCCACGAACCGCGAAGTATAGGCCGCGAATTCGCTTATCCGCAACATGCGGAAACGGCAGGCGTCGATTGGACGGCAAAAGCCGGGAGCGGACGCGACCGGGCGCGGTCCAGGCACTGCCGTCGGATCGAACGGTCGTCCGATTCCTCGAAAGCCGACGTGCCGCACCCGCTCGCTGCGCTCGCGGTTCTGAAACCGGTGGGCTCACGCGCTGCGCTGCGCACCCCGCGTGAGTCCAGAGCCCACCTTCTACTGCGTCACCGGCTTGCCGTCCGCGCCGAGCAGCACGACTCTCCCAAGGTTCAGAGATCGCACCGGTTGCTCGATCTTCGCCCGGTCGCCGACGATCAGGATCACCGTCCGGGCCGGATCGATGTACTTCTTCGCCACCGCCGCAACCTGCTCCGGCGTGACCGCGTCGATCATCGACTCGTACTTGCCAAGCGTCTCCAGCGGCAGACCGTAGACCCACGCCGTTCCGATCTCACCCGCCACCTGGCCGTCGGCCTCGAAACGCTGCGCATAGCCCCGGATCAGGTTCGACTTCGCCTGCGCCATCTCGTCGGCAGTCACCGGGCGCTCCCCTGCGATCCCCCGAAGCTCCTTCGTGAACTCGACGAGCGACTCCTTGGTCACCTCGGACTTCACGCCGGCCGAACTGGCCCAGTACCCGCCCAGAGTCCGGAACGTGAATCCGTTGAATGCGCCGTAGCTGTAGCCCTTGTCCTCTCGCAGATTCAGGTTCAGGCGGCTCGCAAACGCGCCGCCCAGGATCGTGTTCATCACCTCGACCGCGTAGTAATCCTCCGAAGTGCGCGCCAGGCCAAGCGCTCCGATCCGGATCTGCGATTGCGGCGCGTCCTGCCGGTCCATCAGATAGACCACGTTCTCAGCCGGACCCTTCACGTCCGGAAGCGTTACCTTCGCCGCCGTCCCCTTGGCCCACGACCCGAACTGTTTCTCCGCGAGGGCCACCGCCTGGTCGAGCGTCACGTCGCCCACGAAGATCAGCGCCGACGAACCAGGCCGGTAGTTCGTCTCGTGGAACGCTTTCAACTCCGGCGCCGTGAGCGCCTCTATCGACGCCTTTGTCCCGCCTGTCGGGTGGCCATAGGGATGGTCGGCTCCGTAAAGAAGCTTCGGAAACGTCAACCCCGCCGCTGCCGCGGGATTCTGGGATTCCTGCAGGATGGAATCGAGGCGCTGCTGGCGCTGCCGCTCGAGCTCCTCGGCCGGGAACGACGGATGAAGCGCCACGTCCGCCATCAACGACACGGTTGCATCGAGATTGCGCGTAAGCGATCCGATGCTCACCGTCGAGCTCTCCGTCCCGCCCGACGTGCCGAGCGTCGATCCGAGCCGGTCCAACTCCGCCGACAACTGCAATGCCGATCTCGACGTCGTGCCTTCGTCCAGCATCTCCGCCGTCATCCACGCAAGGCCGGGCTTGCCCACCGGGTCGGCCGCCGAGCCGGTCTTAGTCACCAGCGCCGCGGACACCGACGGAAGCTCGTGCCGCTCGACCACCACGACAGTCAGGCCGTTGGCGAGCGTCTTCGTCTTCGGCACCGGAGGCGCAAACGCTGCACGCTCGCCGAAAGCAGGCGGCTTCGTGCGATCGAACTCCTGGGCGTCCGCGCGTCCCGAGGCCTCGGGTTCATACGAGACCACGAGCCTCTTCTGCGTGTCCAGATACCGGGCCGTGGCCGCCTTCACGTCCGCTGGCGTTACCTTGCGGAACCTGGCAAGGTCCGCGCCGAACAGGTCAGGCGAGCCTAGGAACGTGTTGTAAGTGTTGATGATGTCGGCCTTGCCGCCGAATCCGCCGATCCGCTGCAATCCATTGACGAACTCCAGTTCCCGTTTCGCCTTGGCGGCCTCGATCTCGCCCGCCGTCGGACCTTCGGTCGCCAGCTTTCGGATCTCGGCATCGACCGCAGTCTCGATCTCGGCAAGCGTTTTGCCCGGCCGAGCAGTTGCGATCACGAAGAACGCGCCAGCCGACTCCAGCGCGAAATTGAAAGTGTTTACGTCCGAGCAGAGCTGCTTCTCGTACACCAGCGACTTGTAGAGCCGGGACGTCTTGCCGTCGGCTAGCACCGACGACGCGAGGTCGAGCTCGGCCTGGTCCGGCTGGAAGTACGCGGCCGCGGGAAAAGTAAGATAGACGCGCGATTGCGGCACGCGGTCCGACACCGCGATGCGCTTCTCGGCGTCCAGGGCGATCGGAAGAAGCTTCGGACGTTCGAGCGCCGGACCAGCGGGAATGGGCCCGAAATACTTCTGGATCAGTACCTTCGCTTTCGCGGGATCGAAGTTGCCGACGATGGCGAGCGTAGCGTTGTTCGGGGTGTAGTAGGTCCGGAAAAACTGCTTCACATCGTCGAGAGTGGCCGCCGACAGATCGTCCATCGAACCGATCACGGAGTGCGCGTACGGATGTTCCGCCGGGAACAGTTCCTCGAAGATGATGGAGAATGCGCGGCCATAAGGCTGATTCTCGCCCTGGCGCTTCTCGTTCTTGACGACGTCGCGCTGGTTGGAGAGCTTCTCTTCCGTCAAGCCGTCGAGCAGGAAGCCCATGCGGTCCGACTCCAGCCAGAGCGCGTACTCGAGCGACTCGCTCGGCACGGTCTCGAAGTAGTTCGTCCGGTCGTTGCTCGTCGTACCGTTGACCCCGCCGGTTCTCAGGTTCGCGCCCGCGCGTTCGGCCAGCCCCAGGAATTCGCCTTCCACGTGCTTCGAACCCTGAAACATCATGTGCTCGAAGAGGTGCGCGAAACCCGTACGGCCAGGCTTCTCGTTCTTCGAGCCAACGTGGTACCAGAGGTTCACGTTCACTGCCGGCAGCTTCATATCCTGGTGGAAGATGACCTGAAGCCCGTTTGCGAGCGTGTATTTCTCCAGCTTGATTTCGGGAACGCCTGACTGCTGAGCGGATGCGGCCGGCGCAAGGCCGGACAGGAGCAGGCCGAGGACGAAGACGAGAGCGACCAACGAACGGAACGGATTCATTTGAACGACTCCTGATTGGGGTTGGAGCGGGTTCCTACGCACTCGCGCGGGATTTTGTTGCGGAGGGATGCCCGTCGCAGCGCTGCCGGCGCGGATCGAGACGGATGAAGGAACACGCATTCGTGCTTCCGAACCACGCCATCCGCGTTGCTTCTTCTCTACTGCGGGCCCGCCATGGCATGGTTGCCCCTATGATCAAAGCCACCATAATCGCCACAGTCGTGAGCGTTCTGCTGGGATCGTTGCCGGCCAATGCCCGAACCACGAGGCCGGAAGACTTCTCGACGCTCGCCGAAGAGTTCGTCTACACAACGCTTTCGTTCTCGCCGGCCTCCGCGACGGGCGCCGGTCTTCACACGTGGACCGATCCAAAGACCGGGAAAATCTTCAACTTCGACGAGATGCTCGACGATTACTCGCCGGCCGAGATCGCTCGCCAGCGAGCCTGGTACACGGGATTCCGCAAGCGGTTGCTCCGGATTCGCCGCGCCTCGCTCGATGCACAGACCCGCGTCGATTACGACCTGCTGATGAACGCGGTAGGCTTCGCACTCTATTCGTTCGACGACGAGCGGTTCTACGAGCGCAAGCCCCAGAACTACGCCGAGAACCTTGGTGGGGCGTTGTTTGCCCCGATGAGCCTCGAGTACGCGCCCAAGAAGGAGCGCGCCCGCCATTTCGTCGCCCGTCTCGAGAAGACGCCGGCGTTCCTCGATCAGGCGATGACGAACCTGAAGGCTTCGAATCCGATCTACCGGAAGGTTGCACTCGAGGCTACCGAGGGCGTCGTTTCTCTCGTCGAGGACCTCGGCAAGGACTTCGTCAAGGACACGGATTCCGGGAAGGAATATGAAGCGGCGCGGCGTCCGGCCCTCGAAGCGCTCGAACGCTACGCTGCCTTCATCCGCGACGAGTTGCCCAAACGCGCCAATTTCGACTGGCGAATGGGACAGCGCAGGTTCGCCGCGAAATGGAAGTATTACCTGCAGGTTTCATTCACGCCTGCCCAGATGCTCGTCTTCGCCGAGCGCGAGCTGCGCGAGACCCGCGCGGAGATGCTCAGGCTTTCGGAACCGCTTGCGAAACAATGGTTTCCCGAAAAGACCTACGACCGGTCGAACCCCGACGCCTACCTGAACGCCGTCGTAAAGGACGTGCTCTCGAAGATCCAGGAAGAGAAGATCGACCGAGACGATCTCGTCGAGCGTACCCGCAAGGACGTCGAGAAGATCAACGACTTCATCCGCAGCAAGGGCGTGGTTTCGATCGTCGAGTACCCCAACCTGAAGGTCATTCCCACGCCGGAGTTCATGCGCGGCAGCTACGGCATTGCCGGTGCGGTATTCGCACCCGCGCTCGAGCCGAACCTCTCGACGTTCTACTGGGTCACTCCGATCCCCAAGGACTGGACCGACGAGCAGGCGAACGGGCGGCTTCGCGAGTACAACAAGTACAAACTGTTGACGCTCCACGCCCACGAAGCGATTCCCGGCCACGTAGTCCAGGGCATCTATGCCAACCTCATCACTCCGGAATGGCGGCGGATACTGCGGGCCGTCTACGGCAACGTGCCATATATAGAAGGATGGGCCGTCTATGCCGAACACGTCATGGAGGAAGCCGGACTTGACGGCGGCGATCCGACGAAGATGAGGCTCATCTCGCTGAAGGCGAACCTGCGAGTGCTGACGAACGCGATCATCGACATCAGGATGCACACGAAGGGGATGACCGACGACCAGTGCGTCAACCTGATGATCGACAAGGGCTTTCAGGAACGTCCCGAGGCGGTCGGCAAGCTGCAGCGTTGCCAGCTCGACTACGTGCAGCTGAACACGTACTACGCCGGACTGCGGGAGTGGCGGACGTTGCGAGCGGACGCCGAAAAGAAGGGCGGGAAGGACTTCTCGATGAAGGCATTCCATGATCGCGTGCTGCTGTACGGCCCGATCCCGGTTCCCTCCGTCCGCAGGCTGTACATGGCTGGCGCCGAGCCGACGGCGAAGATGGTCCCCTGATTCACGCGGACCTGCACGGATGGGAATGGATCGATTCGGATCCGTTCCTATCTGTGTTCGCCCGAGGACAGCCATTCCTGCACGCGTTTCCAGGCAGGGTAGAGATCGGCGACGGTAGTGTTGCCCGACGTGAAAACTCGTCCGTCCTTCGTTCTCACGACAAGGGTGACGGAGTAGTCGTTCTTCGTCACTTTCGTCTGCCTGTCGACGGCCGAGATCTCATCTCGCCGCAACACGACCGATCTGGCCGGGTAATAGGACTTCAACGTCAGATTCGCCTCCGTCAGTTCGACTGCGTAGAACGGCGTCAAATACAGCCACCAGGCGAACGGCCCCAGCAGCAGGGGCAGGACCAGAATCAGGAGGGCCAACCGCCGCCTGACGAGCGCGATGACCGCGGCCGCCGCCAGCAGGCCGAACAACGTGATAGTCGCGGCCATCGCCGCCGCGGCTCCCGAACTCCCGATCCAGACCGTTTCCACGCCGGGGATTGTGCCACACGAGCGCCACCAGGAGAGTTCGTCCGACTTTTCGTGACCAACGTCACTCCAAGCGACCGGGGTCGTTCGACCCGTCAATTCTCACCCACGCAGCGATCTTCACGGGGGAGCACATGCTAAACGTCACATGGAACCGCGATACAGCGGCGCATCTGCTTCGTCGCGCTGGATTTGGCGCGACACAGGCTGAGCTGGACCAGTACACGGCGCTCGGACTCGAGGGCGCGGTCGACAAGCTCATCAACTACGAATCCACCTCGAACGCCGCCCTGGACGCAATGATCGCCCAGTTCGACTTCGACTTCACTCGCTTCCGCGACGTGCAGACGTACTGGATTCTGAGGCTCATCAACACGGCGCGGCCGCTCGAAGAGAAGATGGTCTTCTTCTGGCACGACCATTTCGCGACGTCGGTCGCCAAGGTGCCGCCCGAGTACATGAAGGTCCAGAACGAGCTCTTCAGAACTTTCGCGCTCGGCAACTTCAAGGACATGCTCATTGCCGTCTCGAAGGATCCGGCGATGCTCGACTGGCTCGACAACCGGCTGAATCGAGTCGGCAGGCCGAACGAGAACTACGGCCGCGAGATAGAGGAACTCTTCACGCTCGGCGAAGGAAACTACACCGAGACCGACGTGCAGGAGATCTCGCGCTGTTTCACCGGCTGGACGATCCGCAACGACGCGTACCTTTTCCAGGCCGGAGCGCACGACAACGGCTCGAAGAGCTTCCTGGGCGTGAACCTGCCGCCGAACCTCGGCGAGACGGACGGCATTCGCGTCTGCGAGACGCTCGCGGCGCACCCTGCGTGCGCCCAGCTCATCGCCCGAAAGCTGTTCGAGTTCTTCGTCTACCCGAATCCGTCGCAGTCGACGGTCGACAAATTCGCCGAGGTCTATACCGAGTCGGGATTCAACATCCGCGAGGTGATGCGCGCGATCCTCAGCTCCAACGAGTTCTACTCCGAGAAAGCGATCTTCGGGCTCATCAAGAGCCCGGCCGAGTTCGTGATCGGCGCGCTCAAGTCGTTGTCCGCGCGCGTCGACCTCAGGCGCATCGGCAGCGACATGACCGTGCAGGGGCAGACGCTCCTCGTACCGCCGGACGTCAACGGCTGGGACGGAGGGCTCACGTGGATCAACACGACGTCGCTGCTCCAGCGGGCCAATTTCGGCAACGCGATCATGACCGACCGCGTCGACGACACTCGCGGCTACTACGTGAACATCGACAACCTGCTGGCCGGCCAGACGTTCACGAAGTCCAAGAAGCTCGTCGATTTCTTCCTCGAACTGCTCGGACCGATCCCGCTCACGAAACAGCAGAAGAAGCCGCTCAAGGACTACCTCGTCACCAATGACGCGGGCGTCAAGCAGCCGTTCGTATACGACGCCGCGCTGCGCGACAAGAAGGTTCGGGGCCTGATCCACCTGATCATGGCGCTCCCGGAATACCACCTGAACTAGGGAGCGACCACCATGTCAAATTCACGCAGAGATTTTCTGAAGAAGGGTGTCGGCCTCGCATCGCTTTCGGTCGCGATGCCGCACCTCTGGCTGCAATCCGCCGTGGCGAACGCTCGCGGCACTTCCACGGCGAAAACACTGGTCGTCGTCCAGCTCGGTGGCGGGAACGACGGACTGAATTGCGTCTCGCCATTTACGACCGGCGCGTATTTCGACAAGCGCCCCACGCTCGCGCTGCAACCCGCCGAGGTGCTGCAGATCAGCGCTACGCACGGGTTCCATCCGTCGATGGCGACATTGCTGCCGTACTTTCAGGCGCAACAGCTCGCGGTCGTGCTTGGAGCGGGATATCCGCAGCCGAACCGGTCGCATTTCAGATCGATGGATATCTGGCACACTGCCGAGCCGATCGACGTCGAACAGATCGGGTGGCTGGGCCGGTACGCCGATCTGCACCTCGCCGATGCAGGCGAGCTCTCTGCGATCAACATTGGAGGCACGCTTCCGAAGAGCTTCAACGCGAATCAGGTCGTCGTGCCGTCGATCTCGTCGCTGGAGGCGTACCAGTTCCTGACGGACCCGGCATACGCGGGCGACGGCGCAAACCAGGTGAACACGTTCCTTTCGACCAACACGCGTACGAGTGCCACCGGCGACGAGTTGGCGCTTGCAGGAACGGCAAAAGCGGCCTACGCGGGCTCGACGGAACTGCAGGCAGCCGCGGGCGGATATACGCCGTCGGCGACCTACCCGGACTCTCGTCTGGGAGCCGATCTGCAGTTTGCGGCGCAGATCATTCTCGCTGGCGTAGGCACGCGGGTCATCTATGTCTCGACCGGCGGGTACGACACCCACGCGAATCAGGCGAACACTCACACGAACCTGCTTCGTGATTTCTCGGACTCGGTGGCGGCGTTCCAGGCAGACATCGTCGCTCAAGGCGCCGGCGATCGAGTAGTCGTGATGGCGTTCTCGGAGTTCGGGCGGCGTGTGGAAGAGAACGGATCGGCTGGATTCGACCACGGCACCGCGGGACCGATGTTCCTGCTCGGAACCGGCATCGCCGGCGGGATTTACGGCGAGCAGCCTAGCCTGTCGTCTCTCGATACGAACGGGGATCTGATCTACACGGTGGATTTCCGTACGGTGTATTCCGACATCCTCGCGACGTGGCTCGAGGTCGACGCAGCCCAGATCCTCGACGGAGAGTTCACGCCGCTTGGTGCGTTCCGGACCGCGTAGTCCACGGATGAACGCGGATGAAGACAGACCGGATCTGTCTTCATCCGTGTAATCTGTGATCGTGCTTACCGTCTTGCTCGCGACCGTTCTCGTTACCGCCGGCGTTCCTGCGAAGGAACCTGCGGCGGCTGTGCGCGCGGCCATCGCGAGAGCGAACGCCGCGCTCGTCGACGACGATATCGAAGCCGCGCGACGCGCCGTCGAGCCTTTCGTGCTCGCATCGCCCGAAGCCGCGCTTTTGTACGCGCGCGCCGGCGGGAAGGCCGCCGGCGGCGCACCGTCGCCGGACGACGCGGCGGCGCAGTTTCTCGCGGGCTGCCTGGGGCAGGACCGTGCGGCCCGCGACGCGCATTTCCGCCGCGTCTCCGAGCTCGAGCCCCGCGAAGCCTGGGGGACGCTCGGCCGCGCCGTCGCCGCGCTCGACGCCAATGCGGCCGCCGACGCAATACCGCTCTTCGAGCGGGCCCTGGCGATGCGGCCGCGAGAGCCGGCGGCGCTCGAGGGACTCGCGAAAGCCCTCGCGCTCGTGCCGTCCCGCCGTGGCGAGGCGGTCGTGCTCGTCGAACGGCTACTCGAGATTTCGCCGGAATCGATCGCGGCCGAATCCGCCTTCGACGCGGTCCTGCCGGACGTGTCGCGTTACGACGTCGCCCGCCTTGCCGAGATCTACGTCCGGCGAAATCCGAACGGCCGGCGATGGGTCGCATGCACGACGTATCTAACGCGAAACCGTGTTCGGCACGACGATGTGGACGGGGCCCTGGCCGTGCATGCGGCCTGGACGCGTATCGCGGCGATGCGCGGAGAGCGCCACGCCCGCGACCGGGGCGCATTCTTTCGCGAGTTCGTGTTGCCGGCTGCCGTGGTTGGAGGAACTGCCGCGCTCGAGGCCGCAGCCCAACGGGCGCTGGCGGGATCCGATGACTCGCCCGAGTTGTTGCTAGCGCTTGGAAGCGCGATCGGTTCGTCGACGCCGTTTGACGGCGCGCGTGCCTCGAAGCTTCTCGAACGGGCGCTCGACCTTGCGGATCGCCGTCGAGGCTCGCCGAACGAGTTGAGCGACGACATTCGATTCGCGCTTGCCGGGGTGCGCGAGCGTGCGGGCGAGTTCGCCGGCGCGGCGGCGCTTTACGACGAGATCCGGAGCGATGGCTCCGCGGCCGGGCGCGCTGCGCTACGGGCAGGCGCTTTGTGGGCTAGAGCCGGCGACGTGACGCGGTCGGCCCGCGCGTACGCGAAGGCAGTCGCCATCGGGCCGACGGGCGAGGCGTGGGGGGCGCTTGTTAAAGCGGCGACCTCCGCCGGGCTTTCTGGCGAACAGTCGCGGTGCCTGGTGTGGGACGCGCTCGATGCGGTGTCGCGCCCGGCGACGGACTTTGCCTTGCGGACGCTCGACGGCGCTCCGGCGTCGCTGACGGCGCTGCGGGGACGGGTCGTGCTGGTGACGTTCTGGTTTCCATCCTGTGCGCCCTGCCGGGCGGAGTTTCCGTATCTTGAACAGTTACGGGCGCGGCACGAAGCGGCGGGGTTGACGGTACTTGCCATCGACATTACTCGCGAGGATGCCGGGGCCCGGCGGGCGATCGCCGAATTGAAGGTCGCGTTCCCGTCGCTTACTGGAGAGGAGCGCGTGGTCGAAGCGGTGAAGGCGGCGTATCGCGTAAAGTCGGCGCCTACGTCCGTGCTCGTCGACCGTGAGGGGCGCGTTCAGTACCGCGAGGAACGCTTCACGGGTGAGCCCGGCATCGCTCTCCTCGAACGCCGGATCGAGCTCCTCCTCGCCGGCCGCCCCTAGCCACTGCGCGAAGCGCCTGTTTAGTTCTTTGAGGTATCTGCACCTGGGGCGACTCCACGTTCGACGGGATGGCGGAGAAGCGCCTTCGCCGGATGTTCCGTCTGTGCGCTTCGATGCGTGGTTCTTCTCGCCTCTCGACGAGAGCGGCGCTTCGCGCTGGACGAACGGGTGTAGACTCGTTGGTGCACGGAGGGTCAATCCGAATGGTCAGCCGAGTTCTGTCGATCGGGCTCACGGTCGCGATCCTTGCGCCGCCCGTCTACGGCCAGAGGGTCGGCTGGTATCGCTCCGATCAGACGCTGACGTCAAATCCGCGTGCATACGCCGCCTACATCCGCCACGAGACTCTCGAGGACCTCGTCGAGCTCTACGAGGCGACCAACGAGATGCTCGCGGCGGTCAACGAGCGCGACCCGAAAGCGTTGGAGCGAGTGGCGAAGCATCCCGACCGTGTCGTGAAGCGGTCACGAAGCCTCTGGGGAAACGTGCAGTACCGCCGGCCGACGAAGGAGCGCCAGAAACCGCCGACGGCGCTCGTGGCCCGGTCGTTGAGCGAAGCTCGCAAGGACCTCGAATCGTGCCGCGCCTTGATCCGAAGCATTGCCGGGGACGTCACTGCAATGTACCGCTCGCGCGAGGTCGATGTGCAGCTCACTCTCGAGACGATCGAAAAGATCGAATGCGTCGAACGGTTCGGCTACCAGCTGCGCGCCGACCTTGCGGAGTACCGGTAGAGCCATCCACGGATGTTCGCGGAAGACCACGGATCCTATCCGTGGTCTTCCGCGTCAATCTGCGGACGCAATCATCCGTAACGGCCCGCGGTCCTACGCCGGCGCGTCGCCCGAGACCGGCGGAAGGATCGGTTTGAGCACCGGCACCTTCTCCTTTCTCGGAATTTCGGGCGCCTTTGCCGACGGCGGCGCGTCGTCTTCATCGTCGAGCGGCAATCCCGCCACCAACCTGCGGATCTCGATCGAGTCCAGCGACTCCCGCTCCAGCAGTGCTTCCGCCAGCCGCACCATCGCCTCACGGTTGTCCATGATTATCTGGCGAGCCCGGTTGTACTGCTCCATGACGATCCGCTTCACTTCCTGGTCGATCTTGATCGCCGTGTCCTCGGAATAATCCTGGTGCTGCGCGATCTCACGGCCGAGGAAGATCTGCTCTTCCTTCTTTCCGTAGGTGAGTGGTCCGAGATCGGACATTCCGAATTCGCAAACCATTCGCCGCCCGAGTTCCGTCGCGCGCTCGATGTCGTTCGACGCGCCGGTAGTCATGTGGTTGAGGAAGATCTCTTCCGCGATCCGTCCGCCCATCATTATCGCGATCGTTCCCTCGAGGTACTCGCGCGTATGGCTGTAACGGTCCGACTCGGGAAGTTGCTGCGTCAGGCCAAGCGCCATCCCGCGCGGGATGATCGTCACCTTGTGGACCGGATCGGCGTTCGGCACCTTGATGCCGACCAGCGCGTGACCGGCTTCATGGTAAGCCGTGTTGCGTTTCTCCTCGTTCGACATGACCATCGAACGGCGCTCGGCGCCCATCAGGACCTTGTCCTTCGCCCACTCGAAATCCGCCATCGTGACGGCCTTGTGGTTGTAACGCGCCGCGTTCAGAGCCGCTTCGTTGACGAGGTTCGCCAGATCCGCGCCTGTGAATCCCGGTGTGCCGCGCGCAGTCACCGAGATGTCCACGTCGTCGCCAAGCGGAATCTTCCTCGTGTGGACCGCCAGAATGCCCTCGCGTCCCTTGATGTCGGGACGGTTCACGATCACACGCCGGTCGAATCGGCCCGGCCGAAGCAGAGCGGGATCGAGCACGTCCGGACGGTTCGTCGACGCGATCAGGATCACGCCGTCGTTCGACTCGAAGCCGTCCATCTCGACGAGCAACTGGTTGAGCGTCTGCTCGCGCTCGTCGTGCCCGCCGCCCAGGCCGGCGCCGCGATGACGGCCAACCGCGTCAATTTCGTCGATGAAGACGATGCACGGAGCGTTCTTTTTGCCCTGTTCGAACAGATCGCGGACACGGCTCGCGCCGACGCCGACGAACATCTCGACGAAGTCGGATCCCGAGATCGAGAAAAACGGCACGTTCGCTTCGCCCGCGATCGCGCGCGCAAGCAGCGTCTTGCCCGTTCCCGGCGGGCCCATCATCAGGACGCCCTTGGGGATGCGGCCACCGAGCTTCTGGAACTTCTGCGGTTCCTTCAGGAACTCGATGATCTCCTGCAACTCGTCCTTCGCTTCCTCGACGCCGGCCACGTCCTTGAACGTCACGCGCTTCTGTTGATTCGAGAGCAACTTCGCGCGGCTCTTTCCGAACGACAACGCCTTGTTGCCGCCGGACTGCATCTGCCGCATCAGGAAGATCCAGAAGACGATGAAGAGGGCGATGGGCGCCCAGTAAGTCAGAATCATCAGGAACACGCCGTTCGAGGACGTCTTGAAGCCCTCGATCTTGGTTCCGGCCTTCGACATCTCGTCGGAGAGCGCCTTCTGTACTTCCTGGTTCTCGACGTCGGCGACGTAGGGCGAATCGTCGGTCAGCTTGCCCCGCACCTGAGCGCCTTCGAAAGTCGCGTCCTTTACCTGCTTCTGCTGGACGTTCGTCAGCAGCTCGGAGTAGGAGAGCTGCTTTTCACGGACGCCGGTCCCATTCTTGAATGCCGTGTAGAGCAAAACGGCTCCCGCGATGATCAGGAGCCAGAAGATGATCTGCTTTACGGTCGAACTCACTCGCGCTACCTCCGTGCCGCCTGTCGCTGTCGGACGGGTCAGCCGGAAAAGTGTACCCCAGCGGTCCACCCGGACGCGACCGGTCGATGTCTGCAAGCGACGCGCACGGGGGCCGGGGAAGCCCTTCCGGGCGATTCGGGGTTCACACGAACTCCGCCGCCACGTGCCCCGCTACGACAGCACTGCGAGGTCCGGAATGTACCTGTAGCTGTTCCCGAGCCCGAGGCCGTAGCCGATGATCCGGTCTTCCTCTCGCGTGAATCCAACGAACTCAGGCGAAAGCTCCGTTGTACGGAACGACGGCTTGTCGACGAGCACGACTGCCTTGACCGACTTCGCACCACGGGCGGTGAGTTGCTTCTCGATGTAGTCGAGAGTCACACCGGTGTCGAGAATACCGCCGACCAGAAGGATGTTCGCGCCGTGCGGGTCGAACTCCGTGGTGTACTGAATGTCCATATGGCCGCCACTGTGATGGACGGCTGCTTTGAGGAAACAGCAGTTCAGCGGCACGTTGATGGCGCGAATGAGGTCCGCGAGGAAAACGAACGAATCCTCGAGCAACCCGACGATCGTGAAGTCAGTATCCTCGTATTCCTTACGGATTTCCCCGGCGAGCTCGTGAACTCGAGCCGCGATCTCATCGGCAGTGACGACGACCTGCAGCTTCTGTTCCATCGAAGCCTCCCTGAACTGGTTTCTCGAAATCGGTTACCGGCGGCGAGCCATCCGATTGTACGGAGGAAGGCTATCTCATTTCAACGTCACTCTCCACCACTAGCGCGCCCCGTCGCCTCACGGCCCGTACTCCGAGCGGCAGAACCACCTCGCGGCCGTGGCGCCCGTCGCCGAGAAGCCCGTCGATGGCCTCGATATGCGACTGCTCGATGCGCGATAGTCCGCCGCGTGCTCGCCGCACCGATTCCCGCAACACCCGGCCGCGCAGCGCCCGAGGCAGGGCGGCCACGGCCTCGGCCGGCAATACGACTACGCCTTCCGCTGGCACTCCCCATTCGGCGAGCAGTCCCGCTACCAGATCTTCGAAATAGACCCGGTCGTCGTCGGCGAGCCGCGCCGTTCGCGCGAGGTTGGAGGACGCACCGGGCGACACCCTCTCCAGCCGTGGCAGCAGTTCGTGGCGCGCGAAGGCGCGCGACCGCTCGAGGTCGGCATTCGTGGCATCTTCTCGATACGCGATCCCGCGGTCCGCGCAGTACGCGACTACGTCTTCACGGGTGACGTCCAGCAGCGGCCGGATCAGCCGGATACCCGGAGCTAGCTCGCGAGATGCGGCGATGCCAGCCAATCCGTCGACTCCCGAGCCGCGCGCGAGACGCATGAGCACGGTCTCTGCCTGATCCGTCGCCGTGTGGCCGGTAGCGGCGGCGGCGGCCCCGCGATCGCTGGCGACGCGTGCGAGGAAGGCATATCGGGCGGCGCGTCCGGCTGCTTCGAGGTTTTCGCGGCGTTGCGCAGCCATCTCGGTCAGGTCGATGCGTTCGATCACGGCTTCGACGCCGGCGTTCGACGCCGCCCGTTCGACGTGCCGAGCGTCATCGGCCGCTTCCGCCCGCAAACCGTGGTCGAGGTGCGCGACGACGAGCTCGACCTCCGATTCGCTCGCGGCGAGGATTCGCACGATCGAATAAAAGAGCGCCATGGAATCGGGACCGCCCGACACCGCCAGGACGAGCCTCGACACACCGTCGAGCAGACCGCGGCGGCGGATCGACGCGTCGATCGCGGATTCGAATGTCGTCAGCCTCTTTCCCGGTCTCCGCACGGGCTGAATTCCAACACAGCGCGTGACGGAAGCGCCACGAGTGGCCGCATCTTGTCCACGGCGCTATACTTCCCCTGCGTTCGGAAACGTCCCGGCGTAAATCCTTTCAGTATGCAGTCCCCGATCCGCAGCTGAGGCGAGATCCCGATGATTTCACGAGTCCTTTCCATCTGTGCGGCGCTGGTCCTTGCGATCGGCATCGCTGGTATTCCCACTCAGGCAAAATCGAAGAAGTCCTCTCCGGCAAAGAAGACCACGTCGAGGAAAGACTCGAAGAAGTCATCGAAGAAGAACTCGCGAGACAGGGACGCGCGATCGTCGAAGAAGAGCAAGAAGGACTCGAAGGCCGATTCGCGCTCTGCGAAGTCCCGAAATCGAAAGGTTTCGAAGAAGGACGAGCGGTCGGCGAAACGCGTCACGAAGCCCCGGCGCAGTCGAGACGAGGAAGAAGAAAAGTATGCGCCGTCACGGCCGTCAGCGGTCGTGCGTCCCTCGACGGTGATTGCGGGAGGCGACGCGGCCCTTTCAGAAGGTGAAGATCCGGATGCTCCCCCGGCGCCGCGCCCGGCGAACCGGGTCGTCGCCGACATTTCGTCAGCCAGGGTCATCCAGATCCAGAACGCGCTGATCAGGGAAGGCCTGATGACTGGCCCGGCGAATGGCGTATACGACCAGGCCACATTCAGCGCGATGTCTTCGTTCCAGAGCCGGAAGGGATACAAGCCACTTGGCGTGCCGACGGCGGATTCGCTCAAGGCCCTCGGCGTTCCGAAGAACTCTGGACGGACCTACATGTCGGCCTCTCGAGTTCTCGAGTCGACGGCGCCGAGGCAGGAGCAGTAAGCGGGACTGCCGAGCTTCTCGGGATTCACGTAGTTCAGGCAGGGTGGCGGGCGCCACTCGATCCGAATTGGCGATTTCCGGCTTCGTTACGTCCTCTAAGCCCTGCGAAACCCGCAATCCTGTCAGCTCCTCGCCGTCCGTGGCACGCCGTTCGCCTGTGCTATTCTTCGACCGATGGCGGAGCGATCAATGGCCCGGAGATTGCCTTCGTTTCCACGGGTTCCCACCGTGGCAAAGGCCGTATCGCTGTTGCTCCTCGTCGGGGGCGCCGCCTCGGTCGGCATCTACCTCTACCGTCATCAACCCCCGGCAGTAACGCGTCCGGAAGATCCTGTCCTCGGTGGCGAGGTCACCGCGATCTTCGAGAACTTCTCGCACCTCGAGACCGACGGAGGCGTGTCGAAATTTCTGCTGACGGCCGCCCTCGACAAGGCGTACGCGAATGGCGCGCACGAACTCGAGAAGGTCGAGATCGCGTTCTTCGCGGCAGACGGCGCCGTACGCGACCGCGTGAACGCCGACGCTGCGATCTACGACCAGAAGGTCTCGACCGTCGTCCTTCGTTCGAACGTGAAGGTCGCGACGGCGGACGGCCTCGAGGTCAACGCCGACGAATTGCGGTTCAATCAGGAGACCAACGTCCTCGATATCGCGGGTCCCGTCGCTTTCAAGCAACCGAACGTGGAAGGGACGTGCCGCGACGCGACGGTTGAAATGAACATCAACCGGCTCGCGATGCATCACGACGTAGACATGACGTTCAAGTCGTCAGATGAACCGAAGCCAGGCAATGCCGCCCCTGCCGTCGCGAAGAAGCCCGTCGATCCGGCGGAGAAAGCGAAGCGTAAGGCAGCGCGCCGGGCGAAGCGGGTGGCCGAAGGCAAACCCGTGAAGGGCGGTGGAAAGAAGAGCGGCGCGGGCGCGGCCGCCGCCACGTCGATCGATTTCGCTTCAGGGCCACGGATTCCCGTTCACATCCGTTCCGGCTCCGCCGTGTTCGACAAGGCATCGCAGACCGCGCGCTACGACGGCGGCGCGGTGGCGACGCGTGAAAACGACGAATTGCGCGGCGGCAGCCTCGTCGCGCATCTGGACGTCGACAACCGGTTCGAGAGGATCGAGGCCCGCGGCGACGCAATGCTCCGCGCCGGGGGCCGCGCCGAAGTGACGGCGCCATCGCTGGACTTCGCGTTTGCCGAGGGTAACCAGATCGAGCGCGCAATCGCGACCGGAGGCTCGAGGCTGGTTTCGCTCGGCGCTCCACCGGTTCGGACTGTGACCGGAGACCGGACGGAGATCGACTTTGCGCCGGGCGCGGCAGGGTCCGAGATCCGCCAGGCCCGCGTCGACGGACAGGCAGTGGTGTCGATGGACGCGCCGCCCGCTACGGCAGCGGCTCCGAACCCGGCGTCTCGCGAGTTGCGCGCCGATGGAGTCGTCCTCGAAATGTTCGAGGGAGGTCAGTTCGCCAGGTCCGTGGATGCCAACGGCAATGCCGTGCTGACCATCACACCGGTGCAGGCGGTGGCCGGAGCGGATCGCAAGCGGGTCACCGCTCCGAAAATGCGTATGGATTTCTTCGAAACGGACAACGCGGCGCGCGAATGCGCGGCGACAGGCGGTGCGCGGATCGAGATCGAGCCGCTCGCGCCGGACGGCCGTCAGCCTCGCACCACGACGAGCGAAGCCGTACGCGCCGAGTTCGCGCGTGAGTCGCAGGACGTCAGCCGGGTCGATTACAACGGAAACTTCACGTATGCCGAAGGCGACCGCAACGCCACTTCCGATCGCGCCACCTACACGCTTGCCGACGAACTGATCGCCCTGCGCGGGCCGTCCTCGAATGGCCGGCCGACGGTATGGGACAGCCGTTCGCGCTCCCAGGCCGGCGAGATCGACATCAGGACCAAGGCCCGCACCTCGCAGGCCCGCGGCGACGTGCGAACGACTTATTACTCGCCCGAGTCGGCGGGCGGCGCCACGCCATTCGGCAGGACGAAGTCGCCGGTCTTCCTGACCGCCCAGAATGCCGACGTGAGAGAAGCCGACGGCGGCGTAGCGGTCTACTCGGGGTCGGCGCGTGCCTGGCAGGACGACAACTACGTAAAGGCCGACGCGATCACGCTCTTCAACGCCGGGAGACGGATGGAAGCGCAGGGAAATGTGGAGTCGGGGCTCGCTCGCGCGTCTCGACGTTCGGCGGCCGGTGACGGCGCCGAGCCGGTGCCGGTCTTCACCACCGCGTCGACGATGAGTTACTCGGACACCGAGTCGCTCGTCCACTACGAAGGCTCGGTCGTCACACGGCAGGCGCCCGGCGAGATCCGTTCCGATGAGCAGGACGTGTGGCTCTCGAAGGGCGAATCGGTTTCGAACGTGGATCGGATGATTGCGACTGGCTCGGTCGTAATGACCGAACCGGGCCGCAACGGACGCGGAGACAAACTCGTCTACACGGCGTCGGATCAGCGAGCGGTGCTCACTGGAGCGAACGCGCGGCTCGAAGACTCCGAGCAGGGCACGACGACGGGGCAGGAATTGACCTATTTCGTGGGCGGAGAACGAGTCCGCGTCGCCGGCCGCAGCGGCGCCGGCCGCGTGAAGTCCACCCACAAGGTCGGAAAGGGCGGAACCTAGGCGTGCGAAAACGAACCCAGGTCGTGGCAGTCGAGGAACCGGCGGATGCCGTCGTGGAGCCCGTGATCGATCTTTCGGCCGATGACGAGATCGATCCGGACGTCGGGAAGACGTTCGGCGGCAGCCGGCTGGGCGCCGAAGAACTGAAGAAGTCATATCGCGGGCGGATGGTGGTGAAGGGCGTCTCGCTCGGGCTCTCGCAGGGCGAGATCGTCGGCCTGCTCGGGCCGAACGGCGCCGGAAAGACGACGATCTTCTACATGGTGGTTGGCATCGAGCGGCCGGACAAAGGATCGGTGCTGCTCGACGGAGAGGAGATCTCGCGGCTGCCGATGTACCTGCGGGCCCGAAAGGGCATCAGCTACCTTCCACAGGAGGCCTCGATTTTCCGGAAGCTGAGCGTCGAGCAGAACATCATGGCGATTCTCGAAACGCTCCCCATTGGCCGTCGCGAGAGACACGAGCGGCTCGAGTCCCTCCTCGACGAGTTCGACATCGAGCACGTCCGGCACACAAAGGGCTACGCGCTGTCGGGTGGCGAACGGCGGCGCACCGAAATCGCCAGATGTCTCGTGCTCGAGCCCCGGTTCATCCTGCTCGACGAACCGTTCGCCGGAATCGACCCGATTGCGGTCGTCGACATACAGCGCATCATCGGTCAGTTGCGCGATCGGAACATCGGCGTCCTGATAACCGATCACAACGTGAGGGAGACGCTAGCGATCACGGATCGCGCGTATATAATCAACGATGGAAACATCTTCCGGGCGGGAACGCCCGCCGACCTGACCGAAGACCCCGACGTCCGCCGGATCTACCTCGGCGAGAACTTCAAAATGTAGCCGCCATGTCCGTCAAACCGCATCTCCAGACAAGTCTGTCCCAGCGCCTCGTGCTGACGCCGCAGATGCGTCAGCGAATCGAGATGCTGCAGATGACCAAGCTCGAGCTGTCGGACATGATCCTGGCCGAACTCGATCAGAACATCATGCTCGAGTCGGCCGAGCCCGGTGACGGCGCGGAGGACGTTGCGGAAGCCACAGCAGATGGCGAGGACCCTGTTCCCGTGTCTCCAAGCGCGGGCGAAGACGCCGCTACACCCGAGTTTCCCGCGACGGAGGCCGTCGCGGGAGCGGCCGCGGAAGCGCCTGCGGCCGAAGGCGAGCCCGACCTCGGCGCCGACGTCGAGCAACGCGACTCGTTCGACGAGATCGACTACGGACAGACGTTCGAGGACTACCTCGATCCCGGCTACAAGACGCAGGAGCGCGAGACCCGGGAGGAGTACTCGTTCGAGAACTTCCTGTCGCGGCCCCAATCGCTCAACGATCAGCTTCTCTGGCAGCTCGGGCTGTCGGATATCGAAGGCGAGATCCGCGATGCGGCCGAGGCGATCATAGGGAACCTCGACGAGAACGGATATCTTGCGGCTACCTACGAAGAGATCGCCGGGATGGGGCCGTGGCCGATCGAGACGGTTGAAGCGGCGCATCGCGCCGTCATGCACCTCGATCCCATCGGTATCGGCGCCCGCGGCGCGCGAGAGTGCCTGCTGGTCCAGCTGGAAGCGAGAGGCGACGGCGACCAGTTGACTGCGCGGCTCGTTCGCGACCACTGGGACCACCTTCCGAAGCACAAGTTGCCCGAGCTTTCGCGACAGACCGGCATCCCGATCGATCAGCTCGTTGCCGAGGTCGAGAAGATCCGATTGCTCGACCCGTACCCCGGGCGGCGCTTCTCGACCGACGAGTCCCAGTACATCGAGCCCGAGGTGTCGATAGAGAAGGTAGGCGACGACTTCGTAATCCGTTTCGACGACGACGGAATGCCGTTGCTTCGCATCAACCGCACGTACCGGCAGATGATGCTCGCCAAGGACACGTCGAAAGAGGCGAAGGATTTCATCAAGGACAAGTTCCGATCGGCCATCGACCTGCTCAAGAACATCGAGCACCGCCGGCAGACCATCCTGCGCGTCTGTCAGTCGATCGTCGAGCGCCAGAGGGACTTCCTCGACCTGGGCGTCGAGCATCTGAGGCCAATGATGCTCAAGGACATCGCGGAGGACATCGGAATGCACCTCTCGACGGTCTCGAGAGTCGTCAACCGGAAGTACGTCCATACGCCGCAGGGAGTCATCGAGCTGCGGCGGTTTTTCACGGAGGGCATGAAGAGCGACGACGGCGAAGACGTCTCGACTCGAGTACTGAAGCTGAAGATCAAGAAGATGATCGAGGCCGAAGATCCACGCAGTCCGATCACCGACGACGAAGTGGCGCGCCGGCTTGCTGCCGACGGCGTGAAACTATCGCGAAGGACGGTGGCGAAGTATCGGGACCAGATGCGGATCGCGGGATCGCGGGAACGCCGCGCGATCGTGTGATCCGAGTTCGCCACAACCAAATGCACTTTCGAGCGGCGCGCCTTTGCCGCCGGCCGGCAGCACGTCCCGGCGGCGCGTCCCGGGCCGGAACATCACCTCACGGAGCGACAAATGAAATACGAGTTCACCGGCAGACACATCACGGTCACCCCCGCACTCCGGAAGCACACGCGTGAACACCTGGACAAGCTCGACAGGATCCTCGACTCGGCGCCGATGTCGGCGCACGTGATACTCGACGTCGAGAAGCACCGCCAGAATGCGGAAATCGTTCTGACCTGGCGCGATCACACCTTCAAGAGCAACAGCTCGACGAAGGATATGTACGACTCGATAACGAAGGCGGCGGAGAAGGTCGAGAAGCAGCTCTTCAAGCTCAAGGACAGGTTCTCGACACGCAAGCGCACTGCCGTATCTACGCGCGCGTCGGCGGCCGCTGCCGAGCCGAAGTCGGCGCCGGCCGCCGACGGCCCGCGAATCATCCGTACGCGCGGTTACTCGGTGAAGCCGATGACGCCCGACGAGGCCGTCGTAAAGATCGAGGGCGGCAAGGAACAGTTCGTTGTGTTTCGTGACGCCGAGACGAACCGGACCGGCGTGCTCTACCGGCGGTCCGACGGCAACTACGGGCTGATCGAACCGTAGTCTCGGCCATGCCATTTTCCGTCGTCATCGTCACGGGGCTCTCGGGGTCCGGCATGTCGTCGGCCGGCAAGGCCTTCGAGGACATCGGGTATTTCTCTGTCGACAACCTGCCGCCGCAGCTCATTCCCACGTTCGTCGAACTGCTCATGAACTCGGAGCGCGGCGTGGTGCGCGCGGCCCTCGTCGTCGACATTCGCAGCGGCGAGTTCCTCGAGAAGTTCCCCGAGATCCACGAGGATCTGAAGCAGCGCGGCATCGCCGTGAGGATCGTCTTCCTCGAAGCCGATGACGAAACGCTACAGCGGCGTTACTCCGAGACGCGCCGTCCGCACCCGATCGCGATCGAGGGCGTGCACGGCGCGCTCCTTCGCGAACGTGAGAAACTCGCGCCGATCCGGGAGCTCGCCGACGAGATCATCGACACCACGGACCTGACGATTCACGAGCTGCGGCAGGTCATCCGCGAGCGCTTCAAACCGCCTGACGCCGGCACGCCGATGTCGGTGACGATCGAAAGTTTCGGGTTCAAGCGCGGTACTCCTCGCGACCTCGATCTGCTTTTCGACGTTCGGTTCCTGCCGAATCCTCATTTCGTGCCTGAGCTCAGGCCTCTGACCGGACGCGACGGTGCGATCGTGGAGTTCCTGAAGGCGCAGGGCGAGGTGTCGGAGACGATGGACCGGCTTTTCGACCTTCTCGCGTACCTGTTGCCGCGATATCAGCGCGAGGGCAAGAGCTACGTGACCGTCGGCATCGGGTGTACGGGTGGCCGACACCGGTCGGTTTACTTCGCCGAAACGCTGGCTGAGCGCCTCTCGTCCCAGGGATTCGCCGTCCGCGCCTCTCACCGCGACGTGGAAAGATGAGACAGGATTACAGGATTAACAGGAATTAACAGGGTTCTTTCTAATCCTGTTAATCCTGCAATCCTGTCTATTCCTCTTCAGAACAGCGCGACCTTCACGGAAAGGTACTTCTTCGGGTTTTGGCGGAAGTCGTACAGCAGCTTCACTGATTCCGAAGACAGCGCGTTCAGGTTGTTGTAGAGCGCGTCGTCGTGCAGCAACCTGCCGGCCGTGCCTTCGCCGCGGTCGAGCCGTTCCGAGATTGACTTGAGGCTCGCGACCGCCGACGACATGTCCTGTTGCAGTTTCTCGTCGTAGATGAGCTTGCCGACGGTGCCCTTCCCGCTCTCGATCTGCGCCGTCACCTTGTCGAGGCGCTCCGATACCGTGTCGAGCCGCGCCGCGGCCTTGTTGATCCGGTCGTAGACCTCCTGGTCGTGCACTAGTTTGCCGACGGTGCCTTCGCCGCGTTGCACCTTTGCGAGCGTCGTCTGGATGGACTGTATCGACTTTTCCAGTTCCTCGTAGAGCTTCGGGTCGTTGATGAGCCTGCCGGCCGTACCGTCGCCGTCGCGTATGCGCGACACGAGTGTCTGTGCCTCGAGCATGACCTTGTTCAGGTTGACGTAGAACGAGTCGTCGTTGATGAACCGTCCGATCGTGCCGTCGCCGCGGTTGATCGTCTCTGTGATCTGGTTCAGTTTGTCCGACAAGGTCTTGAAGCCCTTGAGCAGGTCATCAGAGCTTTCCACGACCTGTCCGATCGTCGTCTCCTGCAGGCCCTTGATCGTGTCACCGCTCTTGACCGGGTCGCCCTGCAGAGTGCCGGGCGTGATGTTGACGTACTGGCCGCCGAGCAGTCCGAGTTGCCGCAGCACGGCGCGCGAATCCGTCCGGATGCGGCCGATGGCCTCGGCGCCGTCGATCGTCATCTCGACGCGAACGGAACTGGTGGCCGTCAGGTCGGCAGGCATTTCGGACGAGAACATGACCTTCTTCACGACGCCCGCCTTCACGCCGGCAATGCGCACCTCGTCGCCGCTCTTGAGTCCTTCGGCGCCGGGCAGGTCGGTGTATAGGGTCGCCCGTTTCGAAAAGAACGATAGATCGCCGCTGACGGCGAGAATCAGCATGATTAGCACGGCGATTCCCGCAATGACGACGAGACCGACTCGAAGATCCGACCATTTCAAACTGCTGGTCTTGGGCATTAAGGTCGCTCCCGGCTCTACGACAGGAAAGTCTTGATGTAGGGGTCCGACGAAGCCCAGAGCTCTTCGTCGGTTCCGCTGAATATGATCTTCCCGCGGCGCAGCATGATAAACCGCGTGTTCACGAGACAGAAGTCCCCGTTTTCGTGAATGATCTCGATCTCGCCGTGCTCGCCGATGGTGACGAACTCCGATGCCATCTGGCGAGCGTCGTCGATCCGGTGCGTAACGAAGATCGAGGACACGCCCTCCAGGTCGCGAAGTTTCATCGCCAGTTCGCAGATGGTTCTCGCAGTCGGAGGATCGAGGCCCGCGGTCGGCTCGTCGTAGAGGATGATTTTCGGCGAGCCGATGAGAGCGCGCGCGATGCCGACGCGGCGCCGCATTCCGCCAGACAGCTCGTTCGGCATCTTGTCGATTGCGTCCTCGAGATCGACGAACCTCAGGGTCCGCCGCACGGCGTCGTCGATTTCGGCAAGGGGAGTGTTGTTTTCGGAGAGCCTGAACCCGACGTTCTCGAATACCGACAGCGAGTCGAAAAGCGCTCCGTCCTGGAAGATCATCCCGATCTTTCGGCGGATCGCGAGCATCTCACGTTCCTTCATGAGAGAGATGTCGATTCCGTCTATGAGCACCTGCCCGGAATCGGGCCTCAGGAGTCCGAGCGCGAGCTTGAGGATCGTCGACTTCCCCGTGCCCGAGCCGCCGAGCACGATCTTCGTCTCGCCAGGCTGGACGGCGAAGCTGATGCCGTCGAGTATCACGCGGTCGTCGAAGGCGAGGTGCACGTCGCGAAACTCGATCGCGGGCGCCTTGCGTGGGCGTTCGGCGTGCGTGATGTCCGATGGGTTGCTCATCCGTCGAGTGTACAGGTGGCGATCGAGTCGAGGGCGCGGATCGCCCGTTCGGACTGGCGAAGGGCGCTGCCCACGCCGTCAGTCTACTCAATCCCCAATGCCTGTCCACGGCCGAAATCCTGTTTGGCCCGGGGGCCGCCACGATGAACCGGCAGGGCGCGGGAGTTCGTCGCGCGCGATCGCCGCGAAACCTGCGGCAATACGATCACGGGCCCGTTGCTTCTCCGCCGACGCGCGTTCCGCGAGAACGCTGTCACGGCGGCGCCAGTCCAGGACCGTGACGGGCATCCTGGCGAATACCGCGCACGATGCGCTCGACACGACAATGCGTACGGGTGCAATCAGGCGCGGCTGCGACCCGAGCTAGGCCTGGCACAGGGCAAGGCCGATCGCCGCGACGAGCGGCACGAGTGTGGGATGGAATGCCGGCTGACGAGTTCCAGTAGTGACTGCGGCGACAAACTGCAGCGGCGCCTGGCAGCAGCAGTGCCGTGAACGGGCCGCAGAGCCCGATGGCCTTTCTACGGGCGGACGTCCGGGTCTAGCGACGAATTTAGGCGCTAACGGACCCGGTTGCCGCGCACGAACTGAGAATTGGCGGTCCGCAGGCCCGGGCACTCGGCTTCGAACGGGACCTGGCAAGTGTCCTGCGCGCGATGCTCTCTCGTCATCCGCAGGTCTCGGTACTTGATACTCCTGGGATACAGGTATTCGCCGACTGGCCCGACGAGTAGAAAGGTGGAAAGGTGAAGACTTGTCGCGAAGGAAGGCTTGTCCCCGGGCAACTAAGGCCCGCACTCGGCCTCGAAGGAGTAGGCCGTGAAGCTCCGCGACCGCGGAGCGGTCAATGCAATAGCCGTGGGTCGCGCGTCGGCGAGTGCAGCGAGCCTTCGCGCGCGACCCGCGGACACCCCAGCCCCAACCGCGCCGACCGCGGAGCGGTCGCACCGACACCATCGCGACGAGCACAGCGGCAGTCGCGTCCGTCAAGAATCAGTGCGACCGCTCCGCGGTCGAAATCCTTTCTGGGGTTCGTACCGGGGGTGACGGCGGATCGCTTCGCTCACCGCCGTGACCCCCGGCTATCGTCTGTGACCGCTTCGCGGTCAACGCGCAACGGCCATCGTCAGCGAACTCAGAGCGCGCTGAGTCCGGTTCGACTTCCCGCGTCACTCGCGGGCCACACGAGGCGGGCATCAGTTGCGACTGAACGGACTCTCACTATCCGAGGCGAAGGCAAAGTCGCGGCCCACACGGGCATCAATTGCGACAGCGGAGCTCATCTCAGTGCTTCGCACTGACAGGGCAGGCTGAAACTCAGCATCCGTCGGATGTGGAATCAACAACTTACGGGTGAGTTTCTTGAGAGCGCGCAGCGAGTTCGCTCCGTTTCACCTTGACGCCGTCGCGCGCCCCCGCTGATGCTTGACGTTCGGCCTCACACAGACCATCCAACGTGGCTCCGCAGCCTTGAGTTTGCTCAGCACGGCGACCATACGGATACACTCTTCAAGGAGGGGTTATGAGCACTCCAGTAGCGAACGACACTCCCGAGTCCAGGAAGGCGGTGTTTCGCAGGTTGGTCGACATCTATGCAACTGGCAACCTCTCCGCGCTGGACGAGGTGATCGCTCCGAACTATGTTGGTCACGCGTCCGCCGGTGACCGCGATCTCGAAGGGTTCCGACAGAGCATCCTCCACTTTCACAACCTCTTC
>JAJTWZ010000052.1 GCA_021463145.1 Blastocatellia bacterium
GTGTCGCACGGCCGGCCCGTCGCTCTACGGGTACGACTGGCGTTGGGCTGCCGGTCCGGCGGACGGTGGTGTGTCGCACGGCCGGCCCGTCGCTCTACGGGTACGACTGGCGTTGGGCTGCCGGTCCGGCGGACGGTGGTGTGTCGCACGGCAGGTTGCGCGTCCCCCCTCGAGGAAGTCCCGTGCCCGCCGGCGCCGGCTCAGCCGCTCACACGTCAGCTTCGCCGAAGTGCTTGACGCCTCGCCTGACCGGCTCGTCGAAGCACGCGGACACGAGAGCCCGCGGGCCCTGCCGGACCACCGACGCCACGAACTCGATCGTCGATGCGACCTGAGGGACGGCCAGCGATTACCTCGCGACCGCGAGACCTGCCAGCCCCTCATCCCCGGGTCGCGTCCTGGACTGTGCCCTTCGCCCGGGCCGGCGCCTGTCGTGCAGTTGCCGCATCCAGATCGGCACGGCTTCTCGATGAGTGCAGATTACCGACGGACGGCCAAGTCCGCATCCGCGAGCGGGTCACGTTGGCGTTTCGCACTCGAGTATTCGCGAGAGCCGTCTGTCGCGGGAAGTCGATTCGAATTCCGTCCAGCCTGAGGCCGCCGAACGCGGGGCGAATGTCGAGTCGAATGCCCGGCGCGCACGCCGCCTCGACAATTCGCTCGCATTGCGGCACGGCACTTGCCGTCAGACAGAGCCAGCGAGGCCGGAGGCTGCCGGCCTGCTCCAATTTCAGGAGGTATGGCCGACATGACAAAAAAACGTGTGGGAAAACATCGTCCGCGCAATCGAAAATTTGAGTCCCTCACAAAGGAACAGAAGGCAATCGTGGTTCTTCGCACTGTTGAGAGGGCCATGGAAGAGAACCGCCAGTCCGGATCGGGCATCGAGCCCACAGCAGTGGAGCGCAACACGGCCGCCAAGTCGGCGCTCTATTTCGCGTGGGTTGCGGACGACGCCACTGCTCGCCGGCTCGTGTCCGTTGCGCTCCAACTTGACCCCGACTTCGACGAGGCCGCTCTCTATCGTGCGGAGATCCTGGCGGATACGCTCGAAGAGGCTCGGACCTGGTATCGGGTCGCGATGGACATCATCGAGCGGCGGCACTCAGGGAATGTGCTTCGTGCCGAAAAGGAAGTTGCGTACCAGCGGGCGCTGGCCGGACTCGGACGCATCCTGTGGCACGACGGTGAGACGGACGCCGCCTTCGAGCTGCTCGACCGCTACTTCGTGCTGAATCCGCGCGACGGCTGGCGGATCCGTGACTGGTACTTTCACTTCCTGATCGCCGACCGCAGGTTCGACCGACTCCATGATCTCCTCGAAGCATACCCTGAGCCCAGTGCTGCTTTCTGGAGCTACAGCGCCGCCCTCGGCGCGTTTCTCGAGTTCGGAGACAACCTGACCTCGCAATTCCTGGCGGCCAACGCCGTCTCCTGCAACTGGCCAGTAGCCCAGGCTCTTCTCGGTCGCACGGTACTGCCCACGTCGCAGGCGACCATCTACAAGCACGGCTCGTCGGCCGAAGCCAAACGGTACACCAGGCTCGGTACGGAAGCGTGGGAGCAGGCACCCGGCGCGCTCGAATTCTTGCGACGGATAGTAGACGAAGGCACGTCGCAGTCCGGTTGGCCCGGCGCGAAGGACCTGGAGTCCCGGTGGGGTACGGTCTCAATGGAGCTCGTCCCGGTGCTTTGCGATGACAGGCTGGAGTGAAACGCGAAGATGGGTGTGGCGACCGGAAGAGTTTCGGTTGAGTCTCCCGGGGGACACTCGGTGGAAAGTGAGGGCTCGGCGTCAGACTCCGCTAGAGAAACTCCCCCATGAGTTGTTGATTCCAGGCACAGGCTCTTCCAGGTTTCAGCCTGTCCGGTTAGTGCGAAGCACCGAGATGAACTCCGCACTCGCGACTGAAGTCCGCGACGTGTGGACTGCGAATGACGTGGGACTCCGAACTGGACTCAGCGCGCTCAGCGGTCACAGTAGATAGCCGGGGGGCAAGGCGGTGAGCGAAGCGATCCGCTGTGACCCCCAGTCCGCCCACCCACATCGTCCCGCCCGCGGAGCGGTCGAACCCATTCGAGATCGCCGAACGCCACCCTGCGCTCCGGGGACGACTGACTGTGCCCCGCCGGGTAAAGCCTCATGCCCCGGACGGGCTCGAGTGCTTCTATCCTTCCGCTTCGATCAACAGGTCGATCAGCTCGTCGCAGAGCAACTCGGTCGCGCTGTTGTCGTCATTGCGGGCCGACATATTAATTTCGCGCTGTAAATCGGCAAGTTTCGAGGCAAGTCCGGGGTCGATATCCGGCCTCACCATGGCCTCCGACGCCCTCTCGATCAGCGCCAGCACTCCCGGGTCCACGTGCCGGCTCTCGTGTTCGGCCAGCTCCTCCGGGCCCTCAAAGTCCGCGCCGTCCAGGAGATCACGGCTCGCTTCGATTTCTGCCGGACTCATCCGCTGGCGAGTCGCCGTCAGGCGAACGCTCGTGCGGTTCGACGTTCCACGCTCCTCGACCGCGACGTCGAGTATTCCGTTGACGTCGAGCGAGAACCGTATGGTCACCCGCGTATGGCCAGTGTCGGTGTTCGGCTTCAGGTTGTCGACGCGGAAGTCGCCGAGCGCGACGTTCTGCGACGCGATTGGATTCTCACCCTGGAATACCTTGACGTGTATCGTGTCCTGATCCGGGAAGACCGTCCGGAACGCATGTGCGTAGCTCGTCGGAATCGACGTGTTCCGCAGGATCAGCGGCTCGTACTGATCGGCAACCAGTTCGCCGTTGAAACCCCGGTACGCGGTCTCGATGCCAAGCGACATCGGAGTTACGTCGACCAACACGGCATCCACGGGTTCGCCGGCGACGATAGCCGCCTGGACGGCGGCGCCGAGCGCCACGACGGCGTCGGGATCGATCTCGGAATGCGGCACCCGGCCAACGTGTTCGGCAATCATCGCGGCCACCAGCGGAATCTTCGTCGATCCGCCGACGAGCAGCACGATGTCCACATCGTCGACCCCGATTTCCGCATCGGCCAGTGCTCTGTCCAGCAACTGCAGCGTGCGTTCGACACTCTCGAGGATGAGGGCCTCGAATTCCTCGCGCGACACTTCGCGCTCCAGGTGCAGTGCCGCGCCATTCGACTCGGCCAGGTACTCGAGACGCACGGTCGCGAACGGCTCGGACGACAGCGCGATCTTCGTCTCTTCAGCGGCCCGGAGCAGCCGCGTCCAAGCAAGGACGTTCGTCCTTACGTCGACCCCGTGTTCGGCCTCGAACTCCGTCGCGAGCTGGTTTGCAAGCAGTTCGTCGAAGTCGTCGCCGCCCAGGTTGTTGTCGCCACACGTCGCGCGGATATCGACCACCCCGGCCCCGGTGTCGACGACCGACACGTCGAACGTGCCGCCGCCGAGGTCGTAGACGAGCAGCGTCTGCTCGTCCTCGCGTCCCAATCCGTAGGCCAGTGCCGCCGCAGTCGGCTCGTTGATGATTCGCGCGACCGAGAGGCCGGCGATCTCACCCGCCTCGATCGTCGCCTGCCGCTGCAACTCGGTGAAGTATGCCGGGACGGTAATAACGGCCCGGACTACGCCTTCGCCGATCTCGAGCGCCGCCGCTTCACGCAGCCGCCGAAGGATGAATGCCGAGATTTCCTGCGGACGGTATTCCTTGTCCGCCATAGTGACCGTTTCGTCCCGGCCCATGCGCCGCTTGATGGACCGAACGGTGGATTCCGGAGCCACAACCCATTGATTGCGCGCAGGCACTCCAATCAGGATCTCGCCCGTCGGGCCAACGCCAACGACCGACGGCACGATGGTCCGTCCGTCGCACGGCATCAGTCTCGGGCTGCCGTCGCGTACGAATGCCACCGCCGAGTTCGTCGTGCCGAGGTCGATTCCAACTATCCGATCGCTCACGTGTGTTCTCCGTTCTCAGAATGTCGCTCCGGCGCCGGACTGCGCGACGAGCGGTAAACGGTCACTTCGGCAAACCGCACCACCGCCGTACCCGTCTTGTAGCCAGTGCGCAAGACTTCGGCGACGGCTCCTTCCGGCCCAACTCCGTCCACTGCCGCAACCGCAACGTGCAACCGCGGGTCGAACTTCTTGCCAAGGGTGTCAATCGGCGTTACGCCTTCGCTCGCCAGGAACGCGTGAAACCGGTCACGAACGAGCTCGAGTCCGCCCAGCCAGCCTTCGAGCGCGGCCGTTCCCGCGGCCGCTTCCGCCCTCTCCCGCGACCCGCCTGTCCGAAAGCGCGCAAAAAATCCGCCGCGATCCGGCGGCGGCAGCGGATTCTCGAGGCGGACCAGCAGCCTGCGCCCGTTCTCGATGGCCAGATCGAGACCGTCGATGGTGGGAAGCAGGCCAGTCACGACTCCGGCCCGGGCCGAAGCGCGAATCGACTCGACGTCGTCCGCTGCCGCGATGGCCGCTCGGCGAGCTTCCGCCTCCTGACTCTCGATCCGGTCCCTCAGGAGGGAAATCGCTTCCTCCGCCTTCCTGGTCTGGGTCTCCGCGAGCGAGTTCGCCTTGAACTGGGTTCTGGTGAGGCGGGTCGTGGCGTCGGAGATGTCCGCGACCCTGGAGTCGAGGCTCCTCAGTGCGTCCGCGTAGCCCGAATTTGCGGATTCCGTCTCCTCGATCCGCCCCAACCGTTCGTGCGCGTGCTCGAGTCGCTCCACGAGGAACTCGATCACTGCGTTCAACTGGCTGTCGCCGGTAGCCTCCACCTGATCAATCCGGAACTTTCGGCTCACGATAGTCGAGCGCGGCTGGAAACTGCGCCGCGACCATCTCGATCGCAAGCGCAATGACGTCGCCGGCATGGAGACTAAGGTCATATGCCGGACCACGGCGAGCCGCCAATGGCGGCGCCGGCTGCAGAAGAAACAGGTTCACCTGGCGGCGGCGATCCTCCGTGCGTACGCGGTCGTAGGCAGAACGGACCGCGCGGAAGCGATCCGGATCCTGCTCGGGCGGGTGATCGCGGACAAGCCGGAAATAGGCGCGTTTGATCTCCGCGTCACCGGCTCGGCGATCGACGCCGAGAGTCTCGTAGGGATCGCCCTGCCTATCGTTCGAAGAGGTTTCGAAGCTCATTCAGAAGGCCCTTTGGAATCATCCGGGGATCGGTCGGCGGACCGTCCGGAAAAAGTCGAATCAGTTCCGCAACCAGCCTCGCCTCCGCGGACCCATTCCCGACTAACGAGGGAGCGTCGTGAGGTTCATACAGTTCCTCGATGAGACTCAGTTCTCGCATCATCAAAACGTCGCCCCGCTTTTCGGCGTCCTGGCTGGCCACTACCAGAAGCCGGTAGGCGGTCGCATAGTCCTTTCGCACGAATGCCCGGATCGCGTTGATTGCGTCTATGGCCTTCGAATCGGGGCCTTCGTCGAGCGCCATTTGCGCGTACTTTGCGAGACGCGCTTCAGAAACGCCGGCCTCGTCCAACAACCGGTATGCCGCAACGATCACTGCGGCCCTTGAAGATCTCCCCGGCCCCCCTGCACACTTGATCGCCTCGTCGAGAAACCGCTCGGCCCACGCCTGATCGAGGCGGCATTCCATCAATTGCTCGACCTGGGACAGCCAGAACTCGCTTCCAGCCTGCGAACCGCTTCGAATGAGGTCGAATGCCGATTCGAGCTCCGCTCCGGCCGTTGGGACGTGCAACAACTCGTGCATGGCTTCATCGACATAGCGGGCCCTTGTCGGCGCCGCGTGCACCGCACGGTTGAAGGCAGCCCCGGCGTCGCGGAACTGTCCCTGGCCCAACCGCAGTTTACCAAGCGCAATCAGGATGGCCGGATGCTCGGGCGAGACCAGAAGCCCCTCGATGATCTCGATCTCGGCCCGCTTGGATTGCAGCTTTCGGTAATACTCGGCCGATGCCGCGTAGGCGACGCCAAGCGATTCACGAAGGCCGGGCCGGTCCGGTTCGAGCTCGAGCAACCGCTTCAGGATGGGAGGCGCTTCGGTCGGCCAGTGAGCGAGCAGGAGGTGGCCCAGGGCATCCAGGGCGTCGGCGTTGTCGGGCTGCCTCGCCATCACGATCTCGAACTGCTTCTCCGCGAGGTCGGGCTCTCCAAGCTTGGCGAGCCGGTCTCCGGCCTCCAACCGAATGCCGGCGTCATCGCCCGCGAAAGTAGTCGCCTTCACGATGCAACGGATCGCCTCGTCGACCGAGTCGTCGGTGTCTGACTGAAGGAGACATTCGGCAACGTGCATCCAGAGCGCCGCGAGTTGCCCGTCCGAGAGCGCGTCTGGGCTATCGGCCTTTCGCGGTCGCCTGCGAATCATCTCTCGCCAGGCACCGGCAGCTTGCTCCCAGTGTCCGAGCGCTTCGGATGCGAGCGCGAGGTTCTGTGCGAGCGCCCGGCTACCGGCAAGCTGGTTTGCACGCAACCACGCGTTTTCGGCCTCAGGCCAGCGTCCTGCGCGAGCCGACTCGAGGCCAACGTGGAAGAGAGCCGCGGCGGCCGTCTCGTTGAGAACGCGGTCCTCGCTTTCGCCGCTTGCCGGAGCGAGTCGGGCAGTGCCGGCCCAATCGCACTGGCTCGCCAGTTTGACGGCGAGGTCCCGGGTCAGGGAGCGGAAGTTCTCCGGTAGCCTCGATCCCCGGTAACCGAGTCTCGTCGCTTCGATCCAGTCCGTGCGCGCGCCGGCCAGGTCGCCTGCTTTGACGCGGGCGACTCCCGAGTAGTAACGCAGGATCGCCGCGATCCTTGATCCGGTACCGGCCGACAGAGTGGCAAGCGCCTCGCGGTCGGCCCTGCGGCCGGACGAGAATTTGGACAGTGTCGCCCAAGGTTCCGGCGAGCCCTTCGGCGCCTTGCCGGACCCAACGATTCCGGCGACGGCTTGAAGCATCTGGGCGTCCGGAGCCGTCGGCTGAAGGAGGGGCGCCGTGGGGTCGACGGCAAGCGCAGCCAGGCTTCTCAGGGCAGCGAGGCCGGGGCGCCCGGGTTCGAGCGCCGCAACTGCATCGAGATCGGCGGCCGCATCCTCGAACCGTCGCTCGCGCAGCAATGCGATCGCGCGATGAAATCGCACGCGAGCCGATTCCGGGTCGGCCGTGAGGGCTTCGTCCAGTGCCGCGATCTTTCCGGCGTCGGGAGCTTCCATCGCCAGACGGAACAGGACTACGGCGCGGAACTCGCGAGCGGCGCGCGCCGTCGCTTCGTCGCGTGCGCTGGCGGCGGCGACAGTCGCCAGACCCGACGCTCGCGACGTTTCGCCCGACCTCAGCAACCGGACGGCTTCACGAAGGATCGCCTTCGCGTCGCCACGGCGCTTGGCCGTTTCCAGTCTCTGTTGCTGCTTCTGGCGTTTCGAGGCGCGCTTCATGCGGCTGCAAGCTACTACAACTGGTTCGGGCCGTCCACGGACATCGCAGGGCCGGATGGGACGCCACCCCGGACGATCCATCGCGCTCAACTTCGGCGAAGCGAGCAGGGCTGCGAACGGTATCGATCTGGTCGCGCCGCGTGAAATTCGAACTGCCAGAACCGAACGACCCTGTTTTGCCGAGGGACGCTCCAGGCGGCGTCGAACGGCCTCCCGGCCTCCGTTTGGCCGATCTACCGGATCCGCCCTGAGGACGCCGCAAATCCATACTCCCTTCCCTGCATTGGCCCCCCACGACGATCGTGCCTCCCGCATCGGCCCTCGACGGCAATCCTTACCTCAGGCGGCACGCGGGCAGGCGTTCCGATCCCGATTCCAGCCTTACTGGGAGCTTCGAACATTCGCGTCGCGGTCTGGGATCCCGCAATGCCCAGGTCGATGACGCGGGCACGCCGTTAAGCTGTTCCGGACTCAATGGACACACGTTGCCCTGACGCGCGATCTCGAGAAACGCCTCGTTGGCGAACGCCTTCGGCTGGGGGCTGCGATCCGCAGGGTAGTAGTGGAAGCGGCGCTTCGCAATCCTGCGAAGTCCGTCGCGCTCCTCGGCGCACAGCCGGACGTTCCTCGTGTACCGAGGCATTTTCGTACCCTATTATTCTCGAGCAACAGGCCGGCCACTGTCGGAGCGTTTCGCGCGTTTCCATTGTGACTGGCAAAGCCCCCACGAGAGTGAGGCCCCCACACTAGACGAGCCCTCGGACGCGGTCCCCGGTTTCGATGTGAGGAACCCGAAGGCCCCATATTCCAGATAGCGAGGTCACTCCCGTGTCACTACCGATCTCAACGAACGATGCAGCTCTAGGCGCGATCCTCGGCGCGTGCGTAGGCGATGCTGCCGGCGCGGTGCTCGAGTTTGCAACGCCCACTACGGACGGCGTCGACCGCGCGATGACGCTGCCCGGCGGGGGCTGCTGGCGCGTCGCGCCCGGACAAATCACGGACGATGGCGAGTTGACGCTCGCACTGGGGCGGGCGCTTGCCGACGGAGGCTTCGATCTCGAACGAATCGCGCGGTCGTACGCGAAGTGGATCGACTCGCCGCCGTTCGACATCGGCACGACGACGACGAACGGGCTCGGGTGCATCCGCGAAGAGAAGTGGGCCGAAGTCGCCGACGAGTACGGGTACGCCGTTGCTATGACGCGCGCCGCGGCGGAGCGCAACCATCATTCGAAGGCGAACGGCAGTCTCATGCGCGCCGCACCGCTCGGCGTGTGGGGAGCGACGGTCGAGGATCGCGACTGGTCGGCACTCGACGTGCGTCGAATTGCCGATGCGGCTCGCGCCGACTCGCGTCTGTCACACCCGAACCCGAGCTGCACGGATTCGGTCGCCTGCTACGCGATCGCGATCGCCACGCTCGTGAGGACGGGCGGCGACCGCAAGGCGGCGTTGAAGGCAGCGGAAGCGTGGGCCGCCGAGGACGCCGATCCTGAAGTGCGGTCGTGGCTCGCAGACGCGCGGCGGCTCGCCGCCGGCGATGCGAACGCTGCGGCGCAGGCCGTGCCGTACGACAGGCAGATCGGGTTCGTGAAGATCGGGTTCACGCACGCGTTCCGGCATCTCGCGGCGGGATCGGACTACGTCACGGCGATCCGCGAGACGCTCGCGGGCGGCGGCGATACGGACACGAATGCCTGCATCGCCGGCGGCCTCCTGGGCGCGGCGTGCGGCGCTAAAGCGATCCCACCGGCGATGTGCGCGAAGGTCCTCGCCTGTACGACCGAGAAAGGCCGTCCCCGGCCCGAATGGCTGCACGCGCGGCAGATCACGGAGCTGGCGACGCGGATTCTCGCGACGCGAACGGCGTAGGCACCCCGAAATGACAGTCTTGGAACGCCGAGCGAGTGGCGCCCCGGCAGTCGAGGAGCAACACGGCGGTTTTCGGAAGAGCCGCCGGAGTGTTGAGGCCGTTTATCTGGCGAGACCCGCTCTCTCGCTTGCGCGAATGTAGAAACGTGTCTACGGTGCTATCGGAGGCGATCGTGGCAAAGACGTTCATGACAAGCCGACAGTTCAATCAGGACACGAGCGGCGCGAAGAAGGCGGCAGCGCGCGGACCGGTGATCATCACGGACCGCGGCCGACCCGCCCACGTCCTGCTCTCGATCGAGCAGTACCGGGCGCTCGCCGGAAAGCCAGCGAACATCGTCGAGCTCCTCGCGTCGCCCGGAGCGGAGGACGTCGAGTTCGATCCGCCGCGCCTCGACACACTCGCAATCCGTCCGGAGGACTTCCGATAGTGTTCGTCATCGACACGAACGTCGTTTCCGAACTGCGAAAGGCGAAGGCGCGAAAGGCGAATCGAGGAGTCGAGGAGTGGGCGCGTGGTGTTTCGACCGAGCGGCTGTTCGTTTCGGTGATCACCGTGCTCGAACTGGAGATCGGAATTCTCCGTCTCGAGCGACGGGACCGCAGGCAAGGCTCGATGCTTCGAGTGTGGCTCGACCGTGCAGTGCTGCCGGCTTTCGAACACAGGATTCTGCCTATCGATCTTCACGTGGCGCTTCGTTGCGCGTCGCTCCACGTGCCAGACCGTCAATCCGGCCGCGACGCGTTGATTGCCGCAACGGCGCTCGTGCACGGGATGACGATCGTGACGCGAAACGTCGGCGACTTTTCCGGGACCGGGGCCGCGACGCTGAATCCGTTCGTGTGAGCTGAGCCACCGTTCGACCAGGGCATCGGCTTCATGCTCTCGATGCGGCCGGCGTGAGTACGCAGTCTCCCCGATGGATCTCGAGTTTGCACTCGGAGCATTTCGTCTCGCGACGAACGATGAAGACGACGAGCTCGTCCTTCGCGTCTGTGGCGTTTGCTTTCGGCATGTCGCAGACTCCAAGTCTGAGTGAAGACAACCATGCAGAATCCTGTGAATCCTGACAATCCTGAAATCCTGTCATCTCTCCTTCTTCCCCCCGATCAGTCCAACCGCCCGATGGGCAACAGCTACTGGGTGCGGACGGGAAGGCTGCTCGCAGGCGAGTACCCGGGCGCGAAGGACGGCGCGGACGCACGGCGGCGCCTGCTCGCGATGCTCGATGGCGGGGTGACGTACTTCGTGGACCTGACGGAACCACGTGAGCTGGAACCCTACGACGCCGTGCTCGCTGAGGAGTCCGCTCGCCGCGGCATCGCGACGGTGCACGCGCGCTTCCCGATCCGCGACGTGAGCGTGCCGAAACGAGCCGATGAAATGACCGCAATCCTTGACGCGATCGACGGCGCGATTCTCGCCGGCCACGTGGTCTACGTGCACTGCTGGGGCGGGATCGGCCGGACGGGCACCGTCGTCGGCTGCCATCTCGTCCGCCACGGCCTAACCGGCGACGAAGCGCTCGCCGCGCTCGCGGCGATGTACCGGGTCGTGGACAAGTATTACCGCCGTCCGCAATCGCCGGAGACTCCGGAGCAATTCCGATGGGTGCGGGAGTGGGTGGAGATTTGACGCGATCGCGCGGGTAACACTCGTGCAAGCTCGCGAGTGATTGTCGAGCGTTGAGCCTGCAGGAGTCGAAGGATCCTCAAAGGAGCGGCCTCGACGTAGGAACGTGCAGATGGAACCGAATTCAGGCAATAGATCCGACAGCGGCGGCGAAATCAGCGAGTCGCACGATTCGACGACGGACATGTCAGACGGTACGGATGCGTTACACCTTCGATCGCACCCGGGGTTTCGGCCCTCGGCGTCGCGTTCGCGACGCTTCAGCATCGCTCGTGCCGAACCTCGCAAGAAGCACCGGCTCGCGGTCTGGAAACTCGGCAGTCAGCGTCAACGTGCCGCCGAGCCCTTCGACGTACTTTCGCAGCGTGGAGATCCGCAGGTCTTCGCGGCTCTCGATACGCGAGATCTGGTCCTGGCCCATTTTGAGTGCCCGCGCGACGGACGCCTGCGTCAGGTTCTGCGCCTTTCGGAGCTCGGCGAGCGACTTCTCTGCCGCAATCAACTGCGCAGCACGCGCTTCGACACTCCGTCGCCGTGTAGCGCTGAGCGCCTTCATTTTATTATCGAGCGTCTTCATGACCGTGGCTTCCTTTTCCCCAGCGATTGGAGGTGTCGATCGAACCTCGCGTCTGCCTTCTCGATGAGGCGCTGATAGAACCTCTTCTCACTGCCTCCCGACTTGTCCCCGGCCACCAGCAGCACGGCACGTCTCTGTCGATCAAAGGCAACGGCGACCCGCCAGACTCCCTGATCCGCGTTGAATCGCAACTCCTTCATATTGGAGTGCCGAGAGCCCTTCAGCGTGTCGAGAGTTGGCCGGCCAAGCGTCGGGCCGAACTCTGCGAGAAGCTTCGCGTGTGCGAGCAACTGGTCCTGAACGGATTCGACCATCTCCTCGAACTCCAGGTCGAACTCGTCGTGAAACAGCACGTCCCAGACGCGAGTACTATGCTTCGAGAGTCATATGCCGTCAAGTGCATAATCCGGCAGAGCTCGAGCGTGATCGCGCTGCCAGTCGCCTCGATACAATAGCGAAGAAGGGAGACGGCCAGTGTCGACGACCTCGGTGGCGAGTGTGTGTGTGGGAAGAAGAGTTTCAGTACAGGGAGGAGTTCGCTTGCCGACTCGGCACCAGACTGCGCGTTAAGAAATGACGGGGAAACCGACAGCCGTCAGAGACTTGCTCACAAAGGACACCACAATGTCGCAACCGGTTCTTACCAAGTCGCTTCTCACCGCACTCCGGCGCGAGTTCGCGCTCGACTGGCACGGAATCCACGGCGCGGCGCATTGGGCTCGCGTCCGCCACAACGGACTCCACCTGGCGCCGGCGACCGGAGCCGTGACCCGCGTCGTCGAGCTCTTCGCCGTACTTCACGACGTCAAGCGCCAGAACGACGATGACGATCCAGATCACGGCGAGCGCGCCGCCGAGTTCGCCCTGTCCCGTCGCGGTACGCTTTTCCACCTCGCCGACCGCGAGCTCGAACTGCTCCTCACGGCGTGCGCGGGGCACAGCTCCGGCTCGAGGGCCGGCGATCCGACGGTGCTGACGTGCTGGGACGCCGATCGCCTCGACCTCGGACGTGTCGGCGTCGTTCCGCAGGCATCGCGCCTGTGCACGAGCGCTGCGCGCGACCCGAAGATCATTGCAGCCGCCCACGCTCGCAGCCTTCGCACCACCCAATTCGAGCGTCACCTTGATCCACTTGCGAGCCCCGCGCTCGCAGGGTAACGTCCACATTGCATCAGGAGTGACCCGAAAGGGTCCGGCAACCGGGCGGAGACCCACGGTGCCTTCGAAACGTGAGTTTCGGATGCGCGGAGAGCGAGGAACTCTCCGAATCAAGTCTCCGAAGTTGGCCACCCGGTATTTCTCCATTTGGGTGGCCATTTGAACGTCTGAAGCCCCAGCCACCTGGTGCATACATCCCGAAAAGGAAGGTATGTACCGATGAAGATCGCAACCATTCGCCGCTGCGTTCCGGCCACGACGGTTCCCTTCACCTTCAGTTCTCTGACCGAGGAGGTGCTGTCGTGAGGCCGCAGCTGATGCAGAGCGAACTCAGTATTCGTGTAAGTCGCGAGTGCGAGACCGATTACTGCGGCGACATCGAGGAGCGGCTTACGCTGTTCAAGTGCGCGTGTGCTCGACTGATCCTGCCGCACGAGCCCAGGTATCTCGACGCGCTCGAGGCCGCGGCGACGGCGGTGCTTCGCGGCTATCACGCCTACGAAAGACGCTCCCTCGTCGACAATCCGTCCATCAACCTGCACTCCGTGATCGAGGGCTTGAGCACCGAGATCCCGGGAGCGGCGGCGGTGCTCGCGCTCGACAGGGCGATCGGTGAACCGGGGCCTGCATCCGCCGCGGCCGTGATCAACATGTGTCTCACGTGGGCTCGCCGCAATGCCAGGTTCTTTCGCGAAGACCTGGACGTTGCGTGGGACGAGATGGAGGAGCTGATGTCGGTGATCCTGGATCGGATCCTCGCAGCCGAGACGCTCGAGGACGCCGTCGCGGAATGCCGAAAGCCGGTCCGCATCGCGTCCGACTACGTGGTGCATTAGCTCGGGGGCCGGTTGGCCGATTTCTCCCGCAGCCGAGTGCTCAAATCTATGATTCCGAGATCGCATTCAGCACGCGCAGTTTCAGTGACTCGTTTTCTTCATCACTGTAAATACACGCGCTGATGAGGTCCTTGAGCAGATCCTTGTCGATTCGGCCCGCCGCGACGTGGTAGCTAACATTCTCCATTGAGACCAGAAACTGCTGAGCGCAGTATAGATATCCGTTCAGTAGGAGCATCTGTGCTGAAAGTGTAATTGCGATGCGCTTGTTTCCGTCTTCGAAGCAGTGAAACTGGCAGGCTCCGAAGAACAGATGCGTAAGCTTGTCCTCGAACGTCGGATAGTAGTCATCGTTCTTGATATGTTCGAGGACGCTCTCAAGTTGATTGATGTTAAGGTGGCCAAGCGCGCCGCCGCCGCTCACCTGCACCGTCTTTCGATGGATCTCGATCGCCTGCTCAATCGTCAAGTAGATGACCGCCACTACTCGCGTTCCTTAAGGCGTTTCATGACATCCTTCGCCTCCTCAAGTCGTTCCGACAACTCACGGCTCTTCTCGCCAAGGAATCGATCGAAGTCCTCTCGCTGCACGGGAGCGATGTATTCCTGGAGTTGGAGATGCAGGGCATCCCGGAATGCGAGATCGCGGCTCGCCATCTTCGATCGCGCTTTCTCGATGAGTGGTCGCCAGTGCGCTTGCGACTCGAACTGCCGGAAGAGCTTGTCGACCTGGAAAGCCGATAGCCTGGCCCCTGTGTGTTCGCATGCCGCTCGAAGTGTGTCGGCGAACCCGCACTCGTAGGCGGCAATGAGATCGAGTACTTCTGAGTAGAACGTCGAGCGAACGCTGTCCTGCTTTTCCAGGTTCAGGACCTTCCGATACTCCTTCGCCTTCTCCCTGAAAATGCTCACATAGATCTTGTCGGTGTAGACGGCGTATTTGAAGTTGCCCATCTCGACGCAGTCTCGCAGCGCATCCGTGAACTGCTTTCGGTAGTTCTCCTCGGCAAATGCCGACTGCAGGAAATCCTCCTCGCGTTGATTGATGTACTTCGTTCCGCCGCCAGTCCGGCTGTTGATGGTGTCGATGACGATGTCGAGGATGGCCTGCCGGAGTAGCTTTGCTCGATCGCTCTCCGAGACCAGCATTGCGAGATTCAGAAAGGCTCGAAAGTCGAATACGCCGAGTTGCGGGCTCTTCTGGATGTTCCCGAAATCTGTTTCGGGAACATCAAGGTTCTGAATGGCTAACTTGAACGATTGCAGACGGTTACCCTTCAATACCACATAACCGTTTTGCGCTAGTTCCTCGCCGTATTGTTCGAGGTAGTTTTCAATCGTTCGAACCGTAACCTCAAAGAATGCTGCAACTTGGTCTTTGAGCAAGAACGTCTTTCCCTCGAATGGAATCCCACGTACCCCTGCCGCCTTCTCGATCTCAGCGAGGGCGAAAGGGTTATTCAGAATGTTCTGTCTCTCGATGGGAGAGTTCGTCAGGTCCTTGCCCACGGTTCCTCCGGGTTCGGTTGAAGTTGGATCCTTAAGTCGACCGCTGTCAATCCTGATACAGGACTTAGGTTTGACTCCCTCCGGTTGTCCCAGTGACCGTTGACGCGTTCATTGCCAGCGTCAACGGACTCCACCACGCCGCCGCTGCCGGGAACCGATGGCTCATCGCATTGGTACTACTCACGCTGGTCAAAGTCGGTCCCTACCGGTGATCGCATGCTCGAACCGGTCTGATTCTGCGGCCACGGCGCGGACGTATGTTCGAAACTCCGCAGCAGACAGACCCACCGTCGATACAGTTGCCTCCCCTACCACCCACCCACGCCGGTCGATCCGAAATCCTAGCAATGGCGTGGCCCGGTTTCGTCTCCAGATCGTTTCGAGAATCCTGTCTAATCCAGAGACGATGGACGGTGGCAACACGCGTGCACTGACGACGAGTTCATCGGACTCGGTTACTACGGTGACACGATGACTGCGTCCGTTCGCAAAGGACACGACGATGTCATTTCCATCCAGGGACATGTCCTTCACTCGACAAAAGCTGCGCCAGTCACGATTCATCGGAGGCCTCCGCGTCGAGCGCAGTTCGAAGCTCGGCAATCCCGCGGTCTGCGCCTTCACACAGTCTGTCTTCGAGTTCATCGGCCTGACTCACGATCCTCCGAACGAGCTGCGCAGTACGCGCGCAATCCGTGTCCGCCACTCGTTTGAGGATCACATCGCCCTCGACAGTGATCTCACACGATCGGTAATCCGAATTCGGACTCGTCGCAACCTTGACGCTCATCCCACTACAGATCGACCGCAACACATCCGCAGTCCAACCAAGATCGACCCGGCCGACGAGGCTGACACATCTTACGAGCGGGCCTGCGTCATACGATCGAAGCTCCAGTCTAAACGGCTGCTTGCGGGGACCGATCGTTGCAGTTCCTTCCAACACTCCCTTCACGGTCGACGGCTCCCACGAGATCGAAAGTCCGTCAAGATCTCCAGATCGCAGGTTGCTGAACCACTCTTCGGCTTCCTCCGCCATTTTTCTTGCGTCCAGCACTGACCGTGCGTCGCCGCGTAACATCTCAGGTCGAACTGGAAACGCACTTCTAAGAACGGTCGAAATCTGCGGGATATCCTTGTCTGCCCGGAGGAACTCCTGGCTTGTATTGATCGTCGGCAGCTCAGTACCAGTTGCCGGGATTCCGTCGTGCATGAGTCGCAGAAATGTGTTCATACGCTCGAGCACGCGCCTCACTTGCAGTATCTCGACCGTATCTTCGAGGTATGGGAAGTACACCTGGAGCTTGTCCTCTCCGGACAACTCGGTCTCGAGACGTGCAAGCCTTCGATCCGTCTCCGACCTCACGCGGTCGATTCGCCCGATGCGTTGCTCCATGGATGACGGCGTCCACGAGATCCCATAGTGAATTACCGACGAACAAAAGGTGTGCAGGTCCTCTCCCTCCTGCAGCACATCGGTCGTGATCAGCACGACGGGATAGCCTGGTAGCCGGAACTGCCTCACGAGCGTCTGGCTAACAGCACCCCACATCCCGCCAATCGGCTGTTGCCTCCCGAGCATCGAGCCGAAACGCTGTGCCGCTACATCGAGCGGCATCTCCCTCGCATCCGGCATGTTGACGTCCAGAACGAGGTCGAAATTCTGCGCTGCGGCGGCCAACTCGTCGAATGCGCACCACGTTCGCTCAGATAGGGATACCGACATTTGCCGCTCGAGGATGTCGAGATACGCCTCGATGCTGTCGACCTCGACGTTCGCCGTGGCATCATCAGGAGGTGCCTGCGTGCGTGCTTCCAGGCTGCCGAGACGGGCGATCGTCATCAGGTAAAGGTCGATGAAGGCGTGACCGAGTCGTGCAGTCGACGAGAGATATTGTGCTCGCAAGACCCTTTCTCGAAGTGAATCCTGTAGCGACTTCGTCACGGGAATCGGCCACAGCGCCGCTCGAAGTCGTGGGCGCTGCCGTAGCTCGGTAAAGAACGTCTTCAACTCGAGCCAGTCCCCGATGTCCGGCGCTTCACCAGACGGAGGCGTCGATTTCAGGTTCTCGAACAGACCGTGCCAGGCGAGACGCGCGTACTCGTCACGGTCCTTGAGCCATTCGATCGCCGCGGCCTGAACAGCCCGGAACCGATCCGCACGGGCCACTTTCCTCGCACGACCCAGATAGTTCCGCGAACGTAATTGCAGTTCAGACCGAAGCGTACCAACATCAACGCCGAGCCTCGCCGCAAGGGTTTCCTGGACGTCACCAGGTCGGCACGACAGCACGTCTGCGACAATATTGTCCTCAAAGAAGGTCGAATAAACGGTTCCTTTCTGCGTGAATCGACGTTGGATGTTTGCCCCGCTGATCACTTTCTTCGGTCCGTCTCCACGAAAGAACCATGCAAAGAAGGTGTCGGTGCCACCAGGATCCAGTTCTTCGGGCGCATCGATGCCGGCCGGGTCGATCGATTGTCGTTCCTGCGCCAGCACCTCGTCCCTTCGCCGTCGATAATCCTCAACCTGTAGATCGAACAATCGCCGCGTTTCCACCGGAAGCTCGTTCGATAACTTGTCGATCAACCATTCGTCGTAGCACTCGTCGAGCTTGGCCTTGAGTTCCTTGACCGACGCCACCCGTCGAACAAACACCAGCGCCTTTCGTCCGGTCAACCAGGAGTTCTTCAGCGAATCCACGACTTCGTCCATCTTCGGGTGTGGCATCTCTCTTTTATCGAACGTCTCACGGAATGATCGTGCAAGTCCGTTCACACTCGCGACGTCGATTCCCTGCCGCTCGTCGTTCCTTTCGGTCTGCTCCGCGTCGTCGAAGGTACCGGTCTCTTGAGTGTCTCGCCGGATCTTGGCCGTCTGAAGAAAGCTTTCGAACGACGCGAGCATTCCGATCTGAAAGGATGTGCCAAATCGCTCGTGCCCCAGGAGCTCGCTTACCTTCTTCTGAACCAGGGCAACCGTCAGACGCTTTTTCGGGTCCGTGACCCGAATCGGTTCGTCGTGTGTATCGACGCCCCCACGACGCCATTCCCTCCGGTAGAGGTTCTTTGTGTGCTCGGAGCCGCACACTTTCAGGCTTGTTACACGTCGGACGATAATCTGTCCCGCTAACGCCCGCTTCGCACTCTCATCTAAATCGGGCTCGAGCAAGCTGTCATATCCGTGAGCCACGCCAAATACGTCCAGCTGATTCCAGAGGTATCTGAAGGACTCCTCAATCGGAGTGGCTGACAGAAAGAGTACTCGAGTCGCCCGTCGACTGTAGCCCGGAAACAGCTTCGGGTCAGCGGCTCCTTTCCTGTGACCAAATGCCAGCGCGAGAACCCGATTGCGAGATGCGACCGACTCACCGAATCCGTGCTTGAGGTTGTGTCCCTCGTCGACAATGACCAGGTCGAAATGGGGAATCGCACAGCACACCGCCCGAGCGATGTTGTCCTTGAAATCGCGCCGGCTTCGAAGATCGAAGATTTCGTCGCTCAGCCACGGGGCGCTTCTAAGCAATCCGTCACGCAGTCTTCGAGCTGCATCCGCATCGTTTGTCTCTCGTCTCGAAATTGGAAGGCTGAAGCTCGTTAGCCTCAAGAAAAAGTCGCGTTGCCGGTCAATCGACGTCTCTCGTACGAAGTCTACGAGGTTCGCGCACTTCCTGAGCCGGCGCGAAGGTTGGCCGTCCAGCCCCTTGACGCGCAGATCCGGGAACCGGACGTTGTGGGCGACAAAGTTCCGTGCCTCCTTCATCCACTTGTCTTGAATGTTCTCCCGAGGCGCGATGATTGCGACTCGAAATCCCGGGTCGAAGTGACGGAACAGCGCGAGTGCCCCCAGCGCAACATACGTCTTCCCCATTCCGACTTCGTCCGCCAGGTAGGCCACCTTGTGCGTCTCGAGGATGTTATGGATTGCGACTGCGCCTTCGAGTTGCTGCTCCGCCCGCGCGCCTTCACCGATACGCGCACCGTAGTCCAGGAGGTCCCTTGCGTCCTCGATGTCGATCACGGCTCGACCTCCATCGGTTTCTCGCGTTTGAGAAACCAGTCGTCGAACCAGTTGAGAAAGTCCGTCATCTCCTGCGGGTTCGTCTCTACAAGCCGCTGCCGCACTTCACCCGCGTCAACGAGTTGCCGGTTCAGTTCCTTGACATCTTCGCGATTCTCATCGAACAGGTCTGGATAGTCGCGCTGTATCTCCTGGATCATCTGACGAGCGCTCATGAAGAGGACATACCGGTCTACGTCATCAGCGGACTCTTCATTCGTCTGCACCCGTTCGAGGAGACTGCCGAGCGAATCGAACTTCCGTCCGAACAGCTGATACCTGGCCTGCTTGGTACGTTTGTCATTGAGCGCTTCCCTGACTGAGCGCTCCAGGCTGCCGAACGCATGAAAGTATCCGGCAAACCTGTCGAAGATAGTGTCTTGGGCGCAGGTCTGCGGCAATCGTTGCCTTCCTGCGTCACCGTCGAAGTCAAGCCCGGCGATGCTGCGCAACTCCGTGAATGTGGCGCGCTGAGCCGGCGACAACAGCGACCAGTATTGGAGAATCTCGGCAGTTGTCAGGCTTTGAAGTACTGAGGGCTTGTGCGACATACCTTCTTCTTGAATCAGAAGCGTCGTTGGCTGCTCCGCTTCTCCCCTCACTTCGAGAATTGACGTTTCCCCAATAATGGATCGGATCTCGGCCACAAAATCAGAAGTGAGCTGCGTAGTGGTTCTCGCGACAAGAGGAGCGACGACACCCAACATCACTCCGCGCCCCCACACCGAAAGTGATGGCGAGTCCTGGGTGCCAACCCAGAAGGCGTCGGCCTGATTGCGGTCCCAGTGAAACGTGATGCTGAGTTTGCTGCCAGCCGAGCATACCCCCGACTCACCTTTCACGGATTGCGCAAACTCGGTCGGCACGGTCTCTTCCAGTTGCAGCCAGAACTCGGGGCGTCTCGACACGGGCACGTCGACCAGAATCCCCGTCTCGAAGTTCCCCCCGTGCTGATGCGCCGACCTGGTGAGGTTCGGCGACCCGACGAAGCATATTTCTCTTCGCGACTTCGTCGAGAAGAAGCGATAGACCTTTGCGTGGACCCTCCGGTCGCCGGCATCCAGACTCCCGCCGAGCCTTGTTATGTCCCGAGGTAGACGTGCCCAATAGCAACCTGCCTCGCGTACCGAGTCATACAAGGCTGGCGGGCATTCCGCTTGTCCAGTTGCCGAACGAGGAAGGTACACTCTGACCTCCGTCGGATGGAACCAATCGATGAGTTCCTGAAGTGGCAGGCAGCCTGGCGATTCGTCGAAGTACGGCGAGATGACCTCGAGGTGCCGGCATTCTCGCCTAATCGTGCTGCCGGCGACTCGATCGATGAACTCGACGACCGACGAGTCGCCGGAATAGAACTGCGGAAACAATCGTCCGTATGTGCTTCTGCGGGAACGCTGGCGACTCTTCTTGAGAAACCTGACGACTGAATCGGCCGCGGCGTGTGACGAAGTCGTTCGCCCCCTTTCTTTGACCATTCTCAAAAGCTGCGTTAGATCGTCCTTCATCGAAGTCTCTGCGCCTTCTGCGATCTCCTCGACGTGGCAGACCTCTACATTTTCCCACCAGCCAGCTCGGGTGAGATTCGCGGACATAGTTGCCACGATGAGCGTCTGTGGCCGGGTTCCCGAAGCAGCTTCGCCTGCGCCCTCGACAAGCAGCAGTAGGTTCTTCGGATGGAAAATACCGGTCCGATGCCGGATCGGGATTCGCCGGACGTCAAGCTGCGCCGACTCCGCGTCGCCTGTCACGAGTCCGTTCGCGTCGTAATAGACTGCCACCTCGCCAGGTAGTGCGCGGAGAGCATCTTCCAGCTGCGCTAGTCGGATCTTTCTCACGTGACTGAGCGGAACATCGAAAAGGATCGGCAGAACCTCCTGCTCGAAGAACCCAGGCTCGAACCTGAAGGTCAGGAACACTGCGTCGAGTAAACGGCGGCCAGCCATTCGCAACTGCAAATGCTCTGACAGTACGGAACTGGGCGCGGCGGCCATCTCATGCCTCCTTCAGCGCTCTCACCACTGAGCGCAATGAGTCAAGAAAGTAAGGCGAGCTCCAAAGCGTCGGGAGAGCGCGCCTGTCGGGAATATCCACTCTCTCATCGCGAAATCGGACGTTGAGCACACCGCGCCTGATCTCGACCCACGCTGCACCCCCGCGAGCGGACGCTACCGAGCCGTTCTGTTCAACGATTAACTCGATCAGACGCTGGTATGCGCCAGCCGAGAGTGCCTCCGCGATCAGAGACCATCGATCGCCAGCTCCGGGTGCGGTCAATTCGATCTCTGCCGCCAATTCCCGGAACGCCTCGACGCTGAAGGTCCGGACGCCATTTCCCCACGAATCCTCGAGACGAGCTACGGCGTGGCGTATGGACTTCCCGTCGAAGCCGAGGAGATGGCCGAAGACAAGGGCCGCTGGAGCAAGGACTGACTCGCACGTCACAATGCTCGAGAGTCCTTCTGCGAGGTCTTCTCCTTTTTCCCCCTTTCGGCGGGCTCGCCGCCCGAGATCCGAGACCAATGCCGGGGTCAGATTTCTCGAAGCGATTAAAACGGAGCTCGCGATCAAGTCGGCGAGAAGCCCCTGACGCCCTTTCGTACTGTCGTTCGGCCCGCCTCTTGACAGGGACTCCCAATAAAAGCTGCGCTCCTGCGGACTGAAGGCCAGACTCAGAACATTCCTGACTGAATCGAGTATCGCCAGGCGCCCAAGCCCCACATCTAGCGAGCATTTCGGCTTTCGAAGTAACCCTAGAATCCTCGACGCGCCCTTGCCCGCGTGCCTTTCGAGTACCGGGACATACTGCTCCTCGACAAACTTCCGAGCGTGTGGCGCCAACCGTAGACTGTCATCATCGAGCAATCCCGAAGCCCTGGCTGGCATTTTGTACAGACCCCAAAGGCCGTACATCTTCTGGTTACCGAGGATCTGGAAGGCGATGGAATCGGACAGGATCACGCGAGTTCCTTCCGAGAGCGTCTTCTTGACGCGCTCCGAACCTCGAAATGACCAGTCCCCGTTCTGGCAGCCCCGAACGTACGCCGCCAGTTGTTCCCATTTCAAGAAGGTCGCTATCTCGGACTCCGAACCAAGCTCTTCAGCCAGCTGCTCGGCAAACCAGCGCCCCAGGAGCAGCACCTTGAAGTCGAGCACGGAGTTGCTGACCGTCGTCAGGTTGCCGACAAGGTGGCGACCAAACCGCGTCCAGATCGGCTGGATGCCAAGCGGATCTCGCGAACCCTTGATCCTGGCGCGCGAATCCAGTTCGGTCAGAAATGGCTGGTTGAGGAGGGGGTTCACGTTCTCGAGCCTCAAAATGAGAACCGGATTGGCTGGGATATTCAGATCGCGTACAGTTGCTCACGTGAAGGCAACGTAAAAGTCCCCGACATATGAGAGCGACAACGTGATCCTACCAACCTGCGAGTACCGAAGCATCGTTTAGAGCCCGACGACTAACGTCTCACGCTCGCCGGTACTGGCCAGTACGTTCGCTCCTCCTGCGCGTAGATCCTTGTTACGAGTTCCGCCTCGGAAACTGACGGATCGAAGACAGCCTGTCCATCGACGGTTGTCAGCGGAAAGACAACCCAGAAGCGGTCGTAGTCGTAGTTGCGTCGGTCTATCCCCGCAAGCGCGGGCAGACTCCTCAAGCGCGGCGTGCTGACGCCCCGTACCGATGGACCGCCGGCATCACCGACCCCCTTTCGCTGCAGGTACGTTTCCCAGTCGTTCGGGATCACTCCCGAGCCTTCCCTCGGGTCCAGCTCGACCATGAAGACCGTGTCACCGGCTCCCATCGCATCGGCCACCAGCTGGCGCGTCTCAGAATCCGACAGTCGTTTATGAAGCTGATGCCACCTTGCCGTCGCCCGAATCACTTCCGGCGTCATCCACGTCGCGATCAACTCGTAATTCACTGCACGCTCGGTCTTGAGTAACCGTTCGTTGAACCGGCTTCCAACCTTCCCGGTCCTCCGCGTACTGCGCGCAATCTGCTCGACCTGCTCGAGCGTCCACGACAGATAGTCATCCCCTGAAACCCCGGCAGCGGACGCGGGAGCGCGGAGGCGCGACAACCCGACGCACGCCGCCGCGGCGACGAACTCTCTCCGACTAATCATTGTGCGACCTTCCGGCGAAGGATAGTGACGACTTCGTCGCCTCCGAACGTCGTTTCCGCAACCGTGACGCCCACGAACTCGAAGCCGGCTTCACCTGCTTCCTGCAACTCCTTCTGCATCGTGCCCGTCTTTTTCGTCGCCAACAGCTTGTATTCGTAACGGACTATCGGTGCTTCGAGGTCCCGCTCGAGGATTGTCATGACTTCGCCGCCGACGGTCTGATCGCGATACTCGAAGCCAGCGTCGCCTGCTTCCTGCATCTCCTTCTGCATCGTCGACGTCTTCGAAGTTGCCAGCAGCTTGTACTCGTAGCGAGGTGTCGTCACCCCGGAGGCGCGGGACATGACGCTGACGATCTCGGCACCGCCAAACCCGGTGTTCCCCTTCATTACCGCCACGAACCTGAATCCCGCGGCTGCTGCTTCATTCAGTTCCTTCTGCATCGTGCCCGTGCGCTTAGTCGCCAGAAGGCGATACTCGAATGCCGCATCCGAGCTAAGGACCGAACGTGGCGAAACGGCCGCTTCGCCAGACTTCGAAGGCTCCTGCCTGCCATCGGCAATGACTGCGCTCGTGCACACCGGGAGAGTTAAAGCGAGTACGCAGAGAATGAGAGTTCGCGAAGATAACATCAATCTGCCTCCTGTTTTATGACACGGATCCGCAACGGGCACGACGGCCGGCCAGGCCGATTCCGGCCCACCTGTCCAGCCCTCGACCGATTCGATCCGATGAGATCCAATTTATCGGCCGGTCCCACACGCGGCTTTAGCGTGCAGAACGGAAAGGCCAATTATCCGGTTTCCGGTGGGACATGCAGTGGGGGATCAAAGCGAAACTCCCGCCGGCCGGCACGGTTCCGGAGTGTTGCCGCTCGTCGCGTCGAACAAGCACCGAAAGGACGGCGACCGCGTACCCGGCGACAAGCGGTAGTTGTGTGTGTCTCACGCCGCTATCGTGCGCTCGCATTGCCCTGAGTACCGGTGCAGCGCGTCGCGGGCGGCGTCCTCGGCGGCAAGGCAATTTCAACGCTGGCTGATTCAAGGGGGCGACACGACGTGGGATATGCAGTGTCCGCCGCCGGAGTCGAGTCCGGAGCGCAGCGATGTTCCAACTTGCCGGACGCGAGGCGCACGGTGTCATCGGATGGGTCGGAGCGCGACCTGCGGCGGGCAGGTTGGTGTGTCGCATGCTTCCCGTAGTGAACGTTGGCCTGTCGCTACGGCATTCCGGGATTCGCGAGCGCGGAGTCCGTGGTGCATTGCGAGCTTCGCGACTTGAACGTTGGCCCGTCGCTGCGCTCTGGGCTCAAGCACCGACCGCCGGAGTCGAGCCCGGAGCGCAGCGACGGGCCAGCTGTCCCAACCGCGGCCGCTCCCGTGAACCTCCACCCTTCCCTGCACACAATCGCGAAAGACGATCTCGTCCTTCGAGTCTGTGGCGTTGGTCGTCGGCAGGCGGCGGTCTCCCTTCGAGTCCGAGGATGCGCTTTACTGGGCGCGGCGAGAACTCGACACGCCCGTCCTGACTGCTCGTAGCGCGTGCTCAGTATCGAAATACGTTTTCGTTGTGCCACCGCAGAAACTCGGCCTGCGGCCCAAGGTCAACATTCATCGGCACGCGAATCGTACTGCCGTGAAGTGGATAGTAGCTCTTGCCGTTCTGATAGTCCTCTCGCAGTCTCGGACTCACCGTGAGCCGGCGGTCGGCCGTCACGGTCAGGTATCCGCGGTCGAAAAGCCGATGGAGGTCGGTCCGAAGGAGCAGGCCGTTTCCGACGTCGTGCGGCCCGTTCTCTGCGACCGGCCTGATATGTGCGGCGTCGAGCACGGGCAGTGAATGCTCACCTGTCACGGCGCATGCCCGATCGTGGGCCTCCGTGACCGCGACGCGAAACGTGCCCTGGCCGAGGCGTGGAGCGACGAGATTCGGATCGCCGAACATCACGGAGCCGATCCCAGCCGAGCGGCCCGCGGCGGCAACCGGCGTGAGGATGCGTTGTGCACTCGCACGGCTCAGACACTCCTGCCAGACTCTGGCGCCTTCTCCGCTCTCGAGGTCGTACTTCTTAGAGACCTGCGTCCGGACGTGCCAATCCGACGGCTGCAGGACCCAATCCTCTCGCGGAAAGAACGTCGGGTGCACGAGCAGCGTGCAACCGATGTGCGAGAGCTGACCCTCTTCTTCCTTGAAGCCGAAGCCACGACGAAGACGGCCGAGTCGATTCTGAAACTCCCGGAACGATTCGCACCCATTTCCCTCACTGAAGCAGTCCCACGCGAGCCAGTCTTCCAAGACGGAATACCGGGCAAAGTACGCGAACCCACAGATCGCATTGTGCGGCGCCCGCAGCTTGAAGAGGAATGGCGAGAACTCAGGCGCGACGACCTTGCGGCGCGGGGATGGGGACCAGAAGTTCACCTCGTGGAGGCCGGGCCGGGCGGCGAGGAACTCGTACCAGCCCTCGTCGGTGATCGCGATGGTACCAATCACGTTGGAGGTTCCTCATCTTCGGAATCCGTCTGCGGCCGCATCCGGAGCGCCGAGCCTTCACGCTCGAAAACGACGAAGTGGCGCGTGCCGGGCCGGCCGGCATGCTCGCCGAAGTAGCCGCGGAGAATCTCGGGCAGCACGTTCGGCGCTCCCGGCGCCCTGCGGACTACGTTGAGCGCTATCTTCACGAAGTTGGCCTGGAACCGTTCGTCGCCGACGAGGATCTCTGCCCAGCCCTCCGGCAATCCGGGATTGCGGGGCCTGTCGAGCATCAAGATCGGCCGTCCGTTCGCGTGGATCACCTTGCAGACTGAGGGCAGGTCCCGGCCTCCGGCAGCCGCGACCCGTCGCGACTCCCGCTTCGCCCGATCCAAGTAATCTGCCAGCCGCCACTCGACGATCTCGCGCGCCAGAGTCGCCGCCGACGGATTGCCACGAAGGGAATCGAGCCGGCATGATGTCCGGAACTCGTCCCCGTCGAGCTCGAAGTAGCTGACGCCGCCGGTCCCACGGCCGGCGACCCACTTCTCGACCGGCATCTCCAGGATCTTGCGTCTGAGCGCCGCTCGATCGTCGAGCACCTCGACGTCCTCGCGCAACTCGGCCGACCGACGGGCCGCCTTCGCGAAGCCGTCCGCGAGGTTCTCGATGGAAATGCCGCCAGGGAACGCGTCGCAAGCCAGCATCGCCTCCATCACGAGCATTTTGTAGCTCTTCTCCATCGGCGTCTTCTCGAGGTGATCGAAGAACTCCTGTGCTGCCTCGAACGCAGCGACCTCCTCGCCCGAAAGCCCGCCCTGGGACTTCACGAACCCGAGCCACGATCCGAACTGTCGTCTGGCCGCACGCGGATTGAAGCCGTCGTGAAAGGCCTGGACAGCACGCGGCCGCACACCGTGGATCTCGACGAACTCCGCGTAGTAGTCGCTGAGAGCCTCGACCGGGTTGCTATGGCCGCCAGTCAACTGCTTCAGGATGTCGATCGCCTCGAGCTCGTAGGTGATCTCACATCCCGGCGGCAGTTCGAACGTGAACGACGCAACTCGATCCACCGCCTCTCTCACTTCCGCATCGGTCGAAACGCCGAGCAGTGCGCGCGGCTTCATAAGAAACACCCGGTGATTGCCGATGTAGTCGATAACCGTCACGAACGGCTTGCCGTCGGCTCGCCGAAGCCCGCGACCGAACTGCTGCAGCCAGATGATCCGCGACTCGGTTGGCCGAAGCATGAGGACGGTGTCGATCTCGGGCACGTCGAGCCCTTCGTTGAACATGTCGACGGCGAAAAGTACGTCGATCTCGCCGTCGCGAAGCGCAGCAAGCGACCGTTCGCGGGGATCACTCGCGGCGCCCGAATGCACAGCGGCGACGCGGACGCCTTCCGACTCGAAGTAACGCTTCATGAAATCCGCGTGGCGCTGTGACACGCAGAAGGCCAGCGTCCGCTCTCCCTTTCGGACCTGCCACTGCTCGAACGCGTTACGCGCCCGCGCCTCGGTCGCCACCGCCGTCGTCAGCGCCTCCTCGTCGAAACGGGCGCTGCGCCATGGAATCTGCGAGTAGTCGACGATGTCGGGCACTCCGAAATAGTGGAACGGGCAGAGCAGATCGCGCGCGATGCCGTCGAAGACGTCGCAGCGGTAGACGAGGTTCTCGCCGCAGAGCGCGAGCAGATCTCCGCCGTCCGTGCGCTCGGGCGTTGCGGTCAGTCCGAGCAGGAACTTCGGCTTGAAGTGATCGATGAGCTTGCGATAGCTCGTCGCGGCGGCGTGGTGGAATTCGTCGACGACGATGTAGTCGAAGGCGTCCGGCGCGAACTTCGACAGGTGTTCGCGCCTCCCGATCGTCAGGATCGAGGCGAATACGATGTCGGCGTCGCGCGCCCGCTCACGACCGCTGAAGAACCCGAGCGCCGCTTCCGGCCGCATTCTTCGGAACGTCTTCCGAGCCTGCTCGAGGATCTCTTCGCGATGAGCGACGAAGAGCACGCGCCGGAACTCAGGCCGGTTCGCGTCGAAGGCGCTCAGCCAGGTCTTTCCAAGACCGGTGGCGAGCACGACGAGCCCGGCCTCGTTGCCGGCCTCGCGCGTCTGCTCGAGCGCCAGGAGCGCTTCCTGCTGGACCTCGTGCGGCTCGAATGGTGGATCGGGAGGATCGGGAGGCTCTGGCGGCTCAGCTGTGGCGAGCGCGACGATCGGCCTCGTCCGTCGACGCTTGTACGACTCGATCCAGGGTTCCGTGAGCTCAACGGTACGGTCATCCCGGAAGAGCTGTTCGAAGGAATCTCTGACGTCGCGAAACCCTTCAGGATCTCGGACCGCGTGCAACCCGTAGTTCCATTCGATTCCGGACGTCAGCGCCACACGGCTCAGGTTGGAGCTTCCCACCCAAGCGGCGCCCGTTCCGTCCGCGTAATGGAAAATGTAGGCCTTGGGATGGAAGCTCGTGTCGCGTGCCTCGAAGACACGGAGGACTGTATTCTCGTCCGAAGAGATCTCGAGCAACCGTTCGAGTGCCTCCGGTTCGGTGCCGCCGAGATAGTCGCCGGTGAGAAACCGCAACCTTGTCCCGTCGCGCGCGAGCAGTGACCGGAGGCGGTCGGCAAGTATGTCGACGCCGCCTTCGGTAGTGAATGCCACGGCGATGTCGACTCGTACGGCACGGTCGAACTCGTCTCGCAGAACACTGCGAAGTTCGTCAGGTCGGTGCCGGTCCGTGCCGCCACGAACAAGTGAAGATCGGCGCAGGATCGGGTGTACGTGTCTCGGGTGGAAATGGACTCGGGCTGAATCTTCCGACGACCGCGCGCCCGAACCTGTCGCACGATCCGGATCGTCGCCGACATCAATCTCGCCGGTCTCGTCATTGCGGTAGTTCCCTTTGCCGGGGATGACGTTCCGGACGCCGCCAGTCGGATCATCGACATCGCCCCGGTATCGCGGGATCAGGTGAACGTGGAGATGAAAGACGGTCTGACCAGCCGCCTCGCCAACGTTGATGCCTATATTGAATCCATCCGGTTTGGGTTCGCGAAACTTCGCGAGCACTTCCTCACGCGCGATGTCGATTCCGCGCAAGAGCGCCGCCCGTTCCTCGTCCGTCGCCTCGAACCAAGTCGCCACGTGTCGGCGCGGAACGACGAGCGCGTGTCCCGGCGACACGGCATAACCGTCCCACAGCACGGCAATCACGTCGTCGCGAAAGAAGACGCGATCTACGTAATAGAGAGTACAGAATGGACAGCCCACGTGTGTCACTTCCCTATTGGAGTCATTTCCTACGAGGTGAGCGTCTCGCCGGAGCCTCGGAACGGCTACTCGAGCGTCATCTCACGGCTTCAGCGCACTCGTCTGGCGCCTTTTGTGTGAGGTCACTGCTAACCACAATTCAACAATTCAAACCGAGCAGCAAGCCTTCGCGCCAAAGCATTTCGGTCGACAGTCTGACATTCCCATACAATCAACACACGCCAACCAAGGCGCTGCAGCTCTCTACAGTTGCGGGAATCGCGCACGATGTTCCTTTCAAACTTATCCTTCCAAAATGAGACATTACTCTTAGGCGTGTAGGCATATCGGCAGCCGGGATGTCGATGCCAGAAGCATCCGTGCACAAAGACGGCAGCGCAATGACGCGACAACACAATATCCGGTCGCCCGGGTAACGCATCACTATGCACCCTAAATCGAAACCCAAGCCGGTGGAGAACCGATCGGACGACTAGTTCAGGTTTCGTATCACGTCCGCGAATGCGGGACATGTTCCAGCTTCTTCGATCTTTCGTAAGCCGATCCGTCACTTGATGGCTCCCGCGTCTTGTAGCACGCCAAGAACAATCTCTCCAATCTGACAGGCAAGCAGCGGCGGCACAGCATTTCCGACTTGGATATACTGGCTGGTTCTTGGTCCACAAAAGAAGTAGTTGTCCGGAAACGTCTGAAGGCGCGCCGCTTCGCGCACAGTAAGGCTGCGACATTGTTGCGGATCTGGGTGGATGTAGTAATGGCCATCCTTGCTTATATGCGAGACGATTGTCGTGCTCGGCTTGGATGCAACCTGTACCCGGAAACGATCGGAGAAGTAGCCGCCATTCGCAACCGCATCATTCACACTCACGTGATCGGGCAGCAGATCGGTCGGAAACTCCGAAAGTAACGGCGAGCGTTGCAGCAGTTTTGCAAAGCTGGCCGCGTACACGTATCGAAACAGATCAGTTTCCATGTGGGCTCGACTGAAATGGTTGCATACTCCGTCGAGCCTACTGTCGAGGTACCACTTGTGCGCGTGTGAGACGTCGACCTCGGCAGCCACAAACTCTCCACCACGATCGTCAACTGGCGCTTCCACATTCCTTAAGACTCTGCGAATACTTGCACTTAGTCCATTGCCGCCCAGCCTGCGCGTACCGGCATTTGCCCAGCGACTCTTGATCTGAGATCTCAGACAATCTCTCCAAGCCACTCGGGAATCTGAAACGCGCGAGAGCCCGCTTCTAAGCGGTGGCAGCCTTAGAACAGCGGCTGCCGGTACCTCATTGCGGGCGCACATGTTTTGCGACGACGGCGAAGCCATGATCTGACAGCAGTTTAGCGGCGGTGAGGTTGAAGAGGCGGGGCTCCCCATGCGACGTATCAGT
>JAJTWZ010000053.1 GCA_021463145.1 Blastocatellia bacterium
CGTCCGCATCGTCGACCTCCTCTGCAGCCGAAGTCTCGGCTGGCAGGGAGAATCGACCGGCTGGCGCCGTCAGGCAACATGGCTGGACCGGATGGATACCCTGCGCGAGGATCTGGATGGAATCGAGGCATTCGCGCGTGAAGCCCGATGGGTTGAGGACAGGCTTGCGTTGCCCGACGCCAGTCTTGACGACGTGAAGGTACTGCTTTCGCCATCTGTATGTTTCCATTGTTATGGGGGACTCGCTGGTTCGAAGCTTGTGGATCCACTGACCATTACAGCAATTGGCAAGTGCTTTCGTTACGAGTCCGGGAATCTCTCCGGTCTCGAGAGATTATGGGACTTCACGATGCGTGAGGTGATCTTCGTCGGCGACAGCGAGTTCGTTATTTCGCAACGCAACGGGAGTGTCGATGCCGTTGTTCGCCTGCTCGAACAACTCGGACTTCAGTTTTCGGTCGAGTCGGCTTCCGACCCGTTCTTCATTGACGACTTCGGGGTTCAGTCGACTTTTCAGAGGCTCTTCGATCTCAAGTTCGAGATTCGAGCTACGCTTCCATACACCGGCACGTCTTTGGCCGTGGGGTCCCTGAACTACCACCAGGACTTCTTTGGCCGGGCATTCGAAGTGTCGCTCGAGGACGACTCCCCTGTTCACACAGGTTGTGTCGGGTTTGGACTCGAGCGGCTTGCTCTCGCTGTTGTGGCACAGTTTGGCCCGGACGAAGCGAATTGGCCTGAGGTCCTTCGCTTGAACTGATCCGCAAACCATATGACCGAGAACACAAAGCAGTCGAAGTCTGACCCTTCCCAACCAGAGGTTCGGATTCGACTACTCGACGGTGATCTTGGCTGCTTGGCGCCAATGTGGGAGTCGCTCTATGTTCACCAGCGGGAACACGGACTGATCGCTGCCGTTCCGGAAAACGCGTTCCAGGAATGGGAACGATCTCAGTCCAGCGTGAACGGGAGGTTCGGATTTGCGGCGATCGCATCCCGAGATGATATGGACATCGGCTTTTGTGCTGGCCGAATGCGCCCGTTGCCCGCCTATTATGGCGGCGGGTACGTCGGCTATATCAGCGAAGTTTACGTGACTCGCTCGGCACGGGGAGCGGGAATTGGCAAATTGCTCGTTGATTTCGGAGTGGCTTGGTTTCAGGAACGCGGGATCCACCGGGTTGAACTGCAAGTAGTTTGGCGAAACGAACAGGCGCTTCGCTTCTACCGCAAGAACGGTTGGGCCGAGGACCTGGTTCAACTCGTCAAGATGGTTTGATGACAAGTCGGCCTATGGAAGTAGCGTGCAGCGTCATAGCGCGGGGTCGATCCCCTGACTCTATTCCACGGTGACCTGAGGGCGAGAGTGCGTGACCGGGCGAGGCGTGGTGTCCCAGTGCCGGGGTGCTTGAGCGAATTGGGGCTGAACAAGCCGGCTGGAACTGCGCAGGGTAAGCGTGGAAGTGTAGAGATGCTTGAACCCACGTACCCGTTCGGAATTGCCGACGCAAGGTTGCAGGGAGACGGTGGCCGTCGGCCGTGTCGCGCGGATTGGAAGGACATCCTGGAGGTCGTCGACACGTGTGGCCTGTCGCGATGGTAGCCAGAGATGACGTTCTGCGAGTGCCTCGGGTGGACGTGGCTGAGCAGGAATCCGAAGACGTGCGAGTGCTTCGAATGGCTCGGTTGCGGTAGCCGATCTCGGCGTGCTTCCAATCCCCGCCGTGCAGGCTCGAAAGGCGCAGTTGGGGACGCCAGTCGAGCACACGACCGCGGGCCGCGAGCGGTCGTCCTGGCGTCGCGGGGCGCTTTGTGTTCAAACACGGCATAGTTGAGTCGCACGGGACGCGCGAGGCGCCCAACGCGCCCACGCCGCATCTCTGCCGAGGGCGACATGCATCCGCGTGAACCGAAATTCAATCAGCCGCAGCGTCTCGAAGAGTCGCTGAACCGTATTGCGGACGGGGCGGCGCCTGCGGATTGCCACAGGTTCCGAGGAAACGGCGTGCGGGCGGTGGCCGCGCCAGACTACGATCTGCCTCAAGACGTCGTCGAGATCGGGCTCATCCGTCCGGTGTAGCCATATCCAATGATCTGGCGGCTCGCCGGAACTCATTGACCTGCCTCGCGACAGCGCAGGCACAATTGGTTTCAGGCATAAGAGCGTTCATAACAGGAGGGATTGCACCAACACGGTCGAGTACCCAGCCAGACTCGCGCGTGCAGCGCGATGCACCGGCCCGACAGTTACGGAATCGAACGGCCTGCGAGATCTCGACCGCCGTACTCTCCCCACACCCCCAAAGCGGCGCTGTCGCGCCGCACTCCAAGGCGCTTCGCGCGAGCCGTTGTCGCTGATGCATGTCCAACCACCTGGAGTCCATCAGCGGTCAGTGCGGCTCGACTACGGACTCGAGAAGCGATTCCAGGCTTCGCAGGTGTACATCGGGCGCGAACATCGCTCGCCGATCGACAGCTCCAGTTGAAAGCCTGCGGTAGTCTTCGACATCGGCAAGGCAGCGCACGATCGCGTCAGCGAGATCCACCGGTGAGCAGGAGTGTCCGTCGGCAAGGCGTCCGTTGACCCCGTCGGAGAGCCACTCCGGAATGCCGCCGACTGCGAACGCCGCCGACGGAAGTCCAAATCTCGCGGCCTCGAGACCGACGAGCCCGAATGGCTCAGGCCACAAACTCGGGATGACAAGCAGATCTGAGGCCTCGTAAATGCGCGCTACGCCTTCCTCCGGAAGCCAGCCTGTGAATCGAACGGTTATTGCAGGAAACCGCCGAGCGACGGCGGCGGCGTCTCGCTCCCATTCCTCTCGCTTCCGGCCGTCGCCCACCATCGTGACGTGGACCGGCACTCCCAGGCGCGTGGCAACTTGCGGAAGCGCCGACAACAGATGTCCGCCTCCTTTGTAATCCTCGAATCGGCTGACGAAGGTCAACGAGCGGCGGGACTCGTCGACGAATCCCGTTCTCGGCATGCCCGGCCGTTTGCACATCGCTGGATGAAGCACCGTCGCCTTGATGCCCGATCGCCCAAGGTGCAATGCCACGGCCGCAGAATTTGCAATGACCAGTTCGAAGGTTGATAACATCCTGCGATTCAGTTCTTGCCGGCGATAGGAAGTCAGCATCGTCAGCGGACTCAACCCTCCACACCGCCTGGGAAAGTAATGGACCAGGCAGGCCGGTCCGAAGGTCTTTCCGCACGGCGCCTGCGTGGGCCTCCGGTGAAGACGGGTGCCGCTGATGCAAGTTGCGACGAAGTCGTGGACGTATAGAGCCACCGGGTGCCGAACGGCGCGATTGCGCGTGAAGAGCGGCGATTCGATCGAGTTCGCGAACACTATCGCGTCTTCCATTGCGTTGATCGCGCCGATGACGGCATCGCAGCCCTCGATCTCGATGCAATGCGTCTCGACGCCCTCGGGAATTGCGACGCCTGGACCAGAGGAATGTCTGTTCAAGTCGAAGACGACGACTACGTCGTGACCGGCCTCGACGAGCATCTGAAGCAGGCGCTCGACGTAGGCTTCGGCGCCCCCTACCCTCGACCAGTGGCGCGTCGTGACGACGATTCGCATTCAGGTACCCTGCCCTGTCCCTGGCCGAACTCCTCGATCGCCGGGTCGATGACGGGATGGCCGATGTCACTGGCGCCTCGAAGCCTCTCGACGACGTGGCGAATGTGAAACCGCTCCTCGTAAAGTTCCTTCGCCCTCCTACCGAGACGGATTCGAGCCTCGTCGTCGTTCAGCAGTGCCTGCACGGCGTCGGCGTAATCGTTCGGCGACGGCCCCGCGAGCGCGACTCCTCCCGAATCCTTCCACAGTGCCTCCGTGCTTGCTCCGGCGTGCGTCACTATCGGAATTCCCAGTGCCAGACCGGCCATGACGCTTCCTCTACGGCTGGAAACCCCGTCAATGTACGGCAGGATGAGAGCGTCGCACGACGCGAGGAGATTCGCCGCCCGCTCTGGGGTCGCGCCGTCGGTCGCGGCGATTCGCGCCCCCAATTCCGGACGCCGCGCGACGACCGACTCGAGCGTCTTACCGCAGCCAAACCCAACGAGGACCACGACAACATCTGGCATTCGATCAGCTACCGCCTCCAGGTAGGGAATGAAGTAATCGTCTTTCCACGGGCCGAACAGCCCGAAGTGGCCGACCGCGCGTCCTGCTTCCGGATGCACCGAGCGAACCTCGAGCACGCGCGTTGAATCGGCATCGAGATTGATGTTGCTCGGCACGGGAAGCCACCCTACGCTCTGGCGACGGCCAAGTGCGAACGGCCTCACCAGATGCCACCACGATGGCTGCGACAACCAGACCCGAGACGCAGCCAACAACAAGAGACAGATCATGAACCGCTGTGCGAGCGCCGCCATTCGCTGCCTCACCGACCCTCCGAAAGGGAGGAACGGCTCGTGCACCATGAGCTCGACACGGTCGCCAGACACCACCGATCGGGAAAGCACCCATAGGCAGAATGGCACGTTAACGGCGCGCCATCCAAAGGCGTGCGGAACCCACTGGATGAGCAGGCGCCGAGGCCCCGGTTCCCGGTTCAGGAGCCCGCCGGCTCGCAAGCAATCGAAGGGAGACAAGCTCCCCAACTCGGCGTGGACCGACACGCCTGGCTGATCGAGCCCACGGCCACACTGCGCCGGACACCACACGTGAACGGTATCACCGGCCCGCGCGAGTTCATTCGCCAGAAGGAAGACGTAATCGCCTACGCCGCCCTCCGTCGGCGGGTACTCACCGGTAACGAGGTGCCAGGCCGTACTCACGCCTTGTTCTCGAAATTGCCGGAGTAGATGTCCAGGCATCGCTCCACAACTGCCGGCCACGTGAACCTTTCCAGCACGCGCAGACGCCCGGCCTGCCCCATCGTCCGGCGCAACTCATCTCGCTGAACGAGTTCGTGCAACCGCCGACGGAGTCCGAGTGCGTCATTCGGCGCGACGATGAAGCCCGTAATTCCGTCCACGACGACCTCGGGCATGCTGGCCACGCCGGTGCACACCGCCGGAATCCCGCAAGCCATCCCCTCGAGAAGTGTCTGCCCCAATAGCTCCGGGACGTTCAACTCGTTACCATAGCAGTCGCGATAGACGCTCGGAAGCACGATACAGGCCGCGCGCCGATATGCGGACACGAGCTCGGCGTCTTCAACCGAATGTCGAAAGGTAATGCACTTTCCTGCGGCGCGCTCGTGAAGAAGTCTCAAGTACTTCTCATCGTACGGCCGGCCGATGATCTCGAGGCGCAATTCGTCGTCGATCGCATCGATCAGGACATCGATGCCTTTGTGAGCAAGCAGGCGGCCTACGAATAACACGGTCCTGCCAGAACCGCTGCACTCCGCAGGTGCGAATTTCTCCGTGTCCACACCGCCGTATATCACGTGCGCCCGGGGATACGACTCGTGGCCGAAGATCCTACGACTGTACTCGCTTATGTGCAAATGCCCGTCGTACCAGCGGTCAGTCGATATGTAACTCGAAACGTCCCAGCCGCCACCTCCAAGGTCGCTGACGAAGATGCGTTGCCGGCGTAAGCGCGAGAGTATCGCCGACACCGAGCTTGCGACGACGTGCTGCTGGTGTACGTGAACCACGTCGGCTTCACGGATGGCGCCGAAGAGTTGAAGGCTGAGTGGATTCGTATACTGGCCCCGAACCGCGTGTGTGTTGCCGAGCAACCGGACTGCCAGGTCACCGTCCTTCCACTCTTCAGAGCGCACTCCGAAGCTTACGAGCGTCGTCGGAACGCGTTTCGCCATGAATCGTGCGAGTTCGAAAGCGTATCGTTCCGCGCCGCCCACTATTCCCTTGTTTTCATCGAAAAGGCGAGGGACGCTATGAACAACTCGCAGCCGCGACACGCGGTTGGCTCGCCTGTACCGCATTACGAAGGAAACTTCTTCGCGACTAGGGCGACGGAAACCGAGACACACGCGAGTGGTCCCCAGCGGATGAGAGCGTCGACCGTGCCACCGACGGGACCACGCCATAAAAATGGCACCGGATATCGGGCTCGAACCTCGAAGGCTTGCCCCAGAAGCCGATCGACCGTGCGCCTGCTGTACTCCCGAAGGTGGCCAATCTGAAGCTCACGATATTCGGCCGTGAGTGAGAGTCCAGCCAGAATCCGCGCTGCGTTCCAGTAGATTGGGACCGTGAGAAACAGCAGTCCGCCAGGACGAAGTACGCGGTGGATCTCAGCGACGGCACCGCGATCATCCGGCACGTGTTCGAGTGTTTCGGAGCAAAGTACGGCGTCAAACGAACCATCCGGAAACGGCAGCGCCGTTGCGTCGGCCTGCACGCTACGTACTTGCCCCTTCGCTCTCGCCGTGTCAATGAACGAGGCGGAAAAGTCCACGCCCGTCACGACTCTACCCGTCGATTCCAGATGCGCAAAGTAGGGCACCAGCGAGCCACATCCCACATCAAGTACCGTGTTGAAGTCCCACCGCGGATCTAGCACCATTCGCATCACGACGTTGATAATCGGCCTTGTTGTGCACATTATCTCGCGCCCAGATGCAGTTGCGTCGCGACCCTGCTCGTCATAGTAATCGCGCCACTGTTCCGGAGATCGGCTGGCAATACGCGGTGGCCGTCTAACTGGGATGAAATTGGATGGTCCGTCGTTCATTTCACGACCTCGAGCTCGAAGGAGATGAACCACGCCGGGTAGATCCAGGCGAATCGCCGTTCATATGTAACCGCGAACCGATTTGCCAATCGCCAGACGAGCTTGTTCAGCAATGTAGGCTCGAAAAGGATAGCGCTTCTGACCACGCAGAAACGAGCTTCCGTATAGAAGCCTAGGTCGTGCCCACTGGTGAGGTATTCCATGCTGGAAACGCCAAAGAACGTCCTGTGCGTCGGGTCAGTATAGGCATTGCGTGACGAGTAGTGCGGTACGGAAATGTGGATTCGTGCACCGGGCACGCATATGCGGTGAATCTCCTCCATAGTCCCAAGGAAATCGTCGAGATGTTCGATTACATCGAAGGCGAAGACCTCGGCTACAGTCGAGTCTCCGAATGGCCACGGGCGAACTGAAAGGTCATACCGACATCGGGCTGTGTTGCCGCCGTGATGTCGAGGTTCACTACTCCTGCGATCTTCCTTCGCCCGCATCCCAGGTTCAGGCTTATACCGGCCGCCGCCGTGATTGCGGACGATTTCGGCTCCACCTCCCCGTCGGCCAAATTGTGATTGGACTTGGTCACGCTGAAGCGTCGTGGCGCCGCAGGGCAACCGAGGCCCGCGTACGAAATCCCGAGATGATCGGCTGAATGAACTCGGCTGCCGGGGGCCGGCGAACGATCGGAAGCATAATGACTACATAAGCACATGTCACGGCGACGGCTACAGCCGCAAGCACGGCCAGATTGACGGATACGAGATTGTGCCCAGCCCACGCTGCCAGGACGAAGACTACTGCAAGCCTGACAAACCACCCTCGAAGCTCGTAAACCAGGCCGGCCCGTGACACGTTCGCTTCGCTCGCGAGCGCGGAAAGATTCCACGGCAGGCTGACCAGCACCACCGAGATCATCGATGCAAGTGGCGCACCGATCGGGCCCATCCAGGGAATCAGCACCAGAGCAAGGACGCTGGTCAACAACCCGTCCGCCAGCGTGGTGACGCTGATTCGCCGTTCGTAGCCGAAGGCGAAGATCGCGTATACAGTCGACGCGTTCCAGAGCCGCAGCAGCATATTCGAGACCAGCGACACGGTCAGCGCCGTGCCGCCGAAATACTGTTCGCCAACCCAGAACGACGTGAAGCCGCGGTTCACGATGGCAATTCCGCACGCGACCAATCCTCCGACAAGCAGCACGGCCAGCGTAAGTGCCGACGTGATTCCGCGAAGGCGATCGCGATGCCGGCCGGCTCGCAGTTCGCTCAGCGCGGGCCTGGCCGTCTCCATGATCAGCTGTGGCTGGTTCTGAAGCACGCTGACGAGTTTGCCGGTGCAGACGTACGGCACGACCGCCGCAGGACCCAGCATGTAGCCGAGAATGAGAACGTCGGAGCCGTAAACGAAGAGGTGGGCGATCTGCGCGACGCTAACCCAGGCGCCGCTCGCGAGATTGCGCTTCGCCACAGTCCAGGGCAGCGCAGGCAGAGTCGACGGCAACAGGAATGGAAATCGCCGCTTCAGGCGGACCCAGCTGGCAACTGCCGGGATGGCCTGTCCAAACGCCCATCCAGCGACTAGCGAGTAGAGCCCCCATCCCGCAAACACCATGGCGACTGTTATTGCCGTGGCGATGACGAAGCTGACCAGCTGGAGCGCCCCGATGTAAGCGATGTCCTGGATTCCGACGAGCACCTCCTGATAGACGCGCAACGGAAACCTGAGCACGACGATGACGAGAAGCCAGGCGAGCGGCCCCGTACGCATCGCCGTGGGGGCGAGAAACCACAACGCCGCAGCGGCCATCGCGACCAGCGGCAGTTGCCATAAGACGAGCCTCAGGGCACGACCGACGATTTCCGGGACGTCGGCGGCGTTCTCCGCGCTGCCGGCGCGACCGACTGCAAAGGCCGTCTCACGCGACAACAGGGCGACGATGCCGAAATCCATCAGGCTGAGGTACATCAACGCCTGCAGAAGCATCAGCCACACGCCGTACGACTCCTGGCCAAGGTGCCACAGATACAACGGCGTCAGCCAGAGCCCGACGACGAGCGTCAGAGCCATATTGAAGTAGCCGAACGAGAGCGCGCGAACGAACCGGCCGGTTCTGGTGGTTCCACCGATCACAACGAACCTCCACTCAGGCCTCGCTCCAAGCGAGAAGCCCCGACTCCAGGCTTCTTTGGGAGTAACGGCTCGAGTGGCATCGGCACTTTGGGCTGCGTGTAACTGGCCAATCCTCGATGACGGTTGCGCTCTAACAGGCTCGACATCAAGAACTTCCGTCCGCTCGCCTCGTCGCCGTCACGAGCAACCTGTCGGAGCAAACCTGCGACAGCCGACGCGACCTCAAAGCCGGATGATGTCGTATCGAAAGGCCGATGCGGCTGAAGCGAATGCATTGAACTTGCGGATCGAATGTCCTGTTCCCAAGTACACTTGCACGATGTCGACCTCGAGTCGCGCCAACAGTTGCGCCGGATGCCCCACAGTTTGAACAGGGGCCTGACTGCGTCATACCACGTGCGTGGTTCGGGACTTGCGACGACTGGAACACGTTACATTCAGATTGGGGCTTACCGAGTTTGAATGTGATGACGAGAGAAGCGGCCGTTAGGCATCAGCCTTAAATACATCACTTCGGTCGTTGCCGGCAACCAGCGGGCCACCCTTACTTCTCTACGATAGCAAGCAAACAATCGCTCCACAGCTTTCCCGAAAGCCAAGGGAATAGGCGCTGCCACGACACGCTGCTTCTCGGAATGCGTCCCGGTAACGGCCAATGAAACTCCAGACGCGACAGCCCTGCCTCGCGCGTCATGCGGCGCAGGTCAAGTTCCGTGATTGGAGTAATATGACCGGAATTCATATAGTCGTGATCGCAGAACGCCGGAAAATAACCACGAAAGCAGAATGATAGCTTTGAGGTAAGACTCTCGTTACACGGCGTCGTGACAACAAGCCTGCCGCCCTTCGACAAACACCGGGCGGCTTCGCTGACGAAATGACGCGGATTAGCAAGATGCTCAATCACCTCGATTGCAAATATCCAATCGACGGAGCCCTCAGGAACGTCAAGAGCCGAGACGGACAGATCTCTTTGCTGAAACTCGACACCGGCAATGGCGCTTGCGCCGGAGTCTACTAGATCAACCGCGATAACTCGCTCACAGCGTCCACTCGATAGAAGTCGAGCAGTCCACCCTCCTCCACCTGCTCCGATGTCAACAACCGTACCAGCAAGATCGGCCCCTGTCAGAGCCCACACGGCGTCGCGAATGGGTTCGGGCGAATGCCCGCTGGCTCGCCGGGAATAGCCGTCGATGTCATAGCCCAGGATCCCGTGAATGTCGTTACGCGTCATAGAGTTGAATTCAATAATTCAATCCGAGCAAACAATCCGAGCAACCGAAATCGAACCCAGATGGGATAGACCTGCCCCATAGAGCCGCGCCTGTCGTTTGCCTCGGTCGTAGCCAGACAAAGACATCCGCGCCCACTCGTCCTTCATGCAGCGACCGTTCTGCACCCTCACGCCGCGCTCCGCTCGATAGGCCGCAACGTGAGCAACAGTTCCTCGAGTCGCCGAACCTGCTGCACCGGGTCGCACAACAGTCGCGCGCGCGCTGGTCCGCTTCCACCCAACCTGCGACGCAAGTCCGGATCGGCGATGAGCGCCCGCAAGGCCCCCGCAAGTTGCGAGGCGCCGGGCTCGTCGACGAGAATCCCGCATGTCCCGTCGACGATCTCCTTCGCCCCGCCCATCGACGTCGTTACAACCGGAAGGCCGAAAGTCATGGCCTCGATGAACGTGATACCGAACGGCTCGGGCCCGGTATTCGGCTGGCAGTGAATATCGGCAGCACCGAGAATGCGGGTTACGTCCGAACGCTGTCCAACGAACCGCACCCGCTCCCGCAGTCCAAGACGCTCCGCGAGTTGCATCAGGCTCTCGAGATAGCGTTCCTCGGCCGGTCGTTGCGCGCCGCCGACCATCCAGCACACCCAGCCATCCACGTCACGAATCCGAGCAAGGGCCTCCAGGTGAAGACGATGGCCCTTCCACTCCTCCATCCGGCTGACCTGGACGATCACGACGTCGTCGATGCCCGCACCGAATTCGCCACGGACGGCCTCCCGCTCAATTCTCGTCATCAGGTCCGCATCCGAACTCATAGACACCGGATAGTGAAGTACGCTCAACCGGACACCCGGATAACCGCCGCGGACGGATTCAGCCGTATGGGTGCTGTTGCAGATGACCAGGTCAGGCCGAACACGACGAGACCACCGCTCCAGCCAGAACGCCCCGCCAAGCGGACCGTGCTGCCACAGGACGAGCGGGCACCCTTCGGCCCTCGCCGCGCGGCCGAACATCGCAAGCGGCCACGACGAATGGCACACGACGATGTCGATACCATCGTCACGGACGATCCGCCGCAGCGCCGCGCGCGCCCGCCGGACACCAACCGGATTTCGCGCGCGCACCGGGCCGAGCTCGTATACCTTGGCGCCAGCCGACTGCAGCTCCTCGCTACAACGGCCGCTGAACGAGACCGCAAATCTCGTGTCCATTCCGCCCGCGGCGTCCGCGTGACGGGCCAGCGCAACGAGCATCGTCTCGATGCCGCCGTACAGGTTGCCGCTCGTCACGTGAAGGACTTTCATTGGTATCGGCGATACGAAACCTCGCGCGCGAGGCCCGCTTACCTTGCCGCGTCGCGGTTCTCGTCGTTCCGGTAATAACTGTTGTAGTACGAACTGTAATAGTAGTAGCTGTCGCTCGACTTCATGTCCGCATCGTTGAGCACCACGCCGTAGATCTTCGCACCGACTTCACCAAGTATCTGCCGCGACCGTTGAACGATGCCCCGGCTCGAGAACCCGCCACGCACGACAAGGATCACCCCGTCGACCATCGTGGAAAGGATCACAGGGTCGGCAAACGACACCACCGGCGGCGTGTCGATGACGACGTGGTCGTACCGATTCGAGAGCTCGGTGAGCATGCGACGCATCTGGTCGGAGCCGAGCAGTTCCGCAGGATTCGGCGGCACCGGCCCGCAGGGCATGATCGAAAGGTTCGGGATCTGATGCTCCTGAATGAGCACCGACAGATCCTCGTTCTGACCCGACAGATACAGGCTGACGCCAACGTGGTTGCTGACGTTCAGCAACTGGTGCACGCGGGGCTTCCTCATATCGCAGTCGATGATGAGCGTCGACGCCCCAGTCTGCGCAAGCGAGATCGCCGTGTTCACTGCCGTCGTCGTCTTGCCCTCGCGCGGCTGACTGCTCGTCACGAGCACCAGCTTGCTCGGGTGTCCAGCAGACGACAGAAGCACCGATGTGCGAAGCTGCCGGTACGCTTCGGCCGCCGACGATTTCGCCTCAAGCGCCGTAATAAGAGCCGTCGAAACCCCGTGAGGCCCTGCGCTTGCCGGCAATTGACGCCTGCGGCCTCGCCGGCCGCCAGACTCGAGCGCCGGGATCACGCCAAGCGACGGCAGGCGCACAACCCGGTCCACGTCTTCTATCGACCGGATCGTCTGGTCGAAGTACTCGCGGCCAAACGCCAGAGCGACTCCAACGAATAGCGAGCCGGCAAAAGCCATCAGGATCCATCGCCGCCGGTCGGGCCCGGAGGGCCCGCCAGGTACGTCCGCCCGGTTCTTGAGGGTCACAGGGCTCTGCACGGCCGCCGCCCCCAGGTCCACTTCCTTCGAGCGTTGCAGAATGTCGTCGAGCAGCTTCTTGTTCGTCTCGACCGTCTGCTGGATCATCTTGTAGTTGACCGCAGCTTCGTTCTGCTGCATCGTCGCGGACCGGCTGGCGTCGAAAGCCGCTCGCAGCTTCGATACGCGCTCTCGCGCAGCCTGGTACTCGGCGTCGGCGTTGGCGATGATCCGCGCACGCGCCTGCTCGAGCTCGGCCTCGACCTGGGCGATCTGCTCGTTGAGCTGCCTCATCGCCGGATACTCGTCCGTGTAACGCTGCGAAAGCTCCGACTTCTTCTCGAGCAATGCGGAACGCCGCTTCGAGATATCGACGGCCCCGGGATCCTTCTGCGCCGTCGGCAGCCGGAGAATGTCCTCGGCCGAACTCGCCGCCTTCAACTGCTGTTGCTGCGACTCCAGCTCGCGCAACGCCGCCTCCGCCGTAAGCAGTTCCGCGTTCAGGGCCGCCAGCCGGGCGACGACCGTATTCTGCGCTTCGTCCTCCAGGGAAAGGATCTCGTGCGACTTCGCGTAGTTGAGCAGCCGCTCCTCGCCTGCCCGGATCTCGGTCTGAAGGTCCGCAATTCGCTTCTGCAGAAAGTCTGACGCGCTGGCGGCGCATTCGAGCGAATACTGCCGCTGCAGAACTTGCTACGACGTGCTGCTGGTGCACGTGCACCACATCGGCGTCGCGAAGGGCACTGAACAGGTCAAAGCTGAACGGGTTCGAGTACTGGCCGCGGACCGCTCGCGTGTTCCCGAGAATCCGGATCGTCAGGTCACCCTCCTTCCACTGTTCGGCCAGTTTGCCGAAGCTGACAAGAGTGGTGGGAACTCGAACGGCCATGAATCGGGCTAGCTCGAACGCGTACCGTTCGGCACCTCCAACAATGCCCCGCTGCTCACCGAAGAGCCGTGGAATGATGTGCACGACTTTCGGCGATGCGTGAGGCGCGGACCGCCGACGCGGTATCACCAAGACTGCCTCCCGGCAACGCCGGCGACCGGAACGGAAAACCAGGCGACCACGCCGAGCCGCGTATGGGCGTCAATAGGATCGCCGTTAACACCGTGCCGGAGAAACCACACCGGATAGCGGACACGAACGACGAACGTATCTCCGAAGACCATACCAACGAGATGCCAGCTGTACTCGCGAAGGTGTAGTGTTGTCAGCAAAGTCACACGACAAGCCTGGGCGATACGCTGAAATATCCGAGCGAAAGCGCGCGGGCGAACCGACCAACGCGACTACCTCCGGCGGTCTTGGCCATTCCAGGACTGGCCCAGCCCCCCAGAATCAGACTTGGCCACATTGACGAATACTGATTCCGGACGTACGAACCCCGTATCACTTTGCGTTCCACAAGCCCCATCCAGGCATCACGATCGCTCATCCGCGTGTAAGCGCAAAATATCCGTTCTGCATGACGAAGCCTATCATCCGATATCCATGTTTGATCAGATGCTCGACCACTGGATCCACTCTCGGATCACCAATGCGAAACTCGAGTAACTCGACGACAATGAGTGAGGGCCTGAACTCTGTGAGGTCCAGGGACAGCAGAACCTCAAAGTCGTGTGCTTCGGCATCGACAGACAAGAGGTCAAAGTTCGTGGGGACCCCGTGTTCTCGCAAGATCGCATCTAGTCTACGTGGCTTTACTCGAATTTCCTCAATGACATTTCGTCGGCTGCTCCAGTCGCGAACGTGATCCGTCGAGACCGAAGACACCAGATCATCGTCGAATTTCGTGAAGACGATCTCCTTATCAATGTTCGAAACAACTGCCACTACTGCAACATCGTTCGGCCGAGCCCGCCGAAACCTCCGGACCAGGTCGCCGTTTCCGTCTATGCAGACTCCGCGCCAGCCTTGCCGGTACAGCGCAAAAGTGTTCGATCCTGATTCTGGATGATTGCACCCTACATCCACGTAGTATCCATCTCGCCGAAAGTTGAAGAAGTACTGAATGATCTGGTCCTCACCGTGCTGGCTGTATGTAAGGCGTGCGAACTTGTCCAGAACTGCGGCCATTATCCGCGCTGTGAAGAGCGACGCCGCCCTTGCGACACCGAACTGGCGAACCAGAACACCACCGACCCTCAAGGCTCTTCTAAGGAGCACTGCGGACATGAATCTCCTCGCTCGTCGGCATTACGTTGCTTAAAGCCGTCACTTGCGTTCGACGTCAGGTCTTCTTAGTTTGTTCGGTTTCGCATGAACTCAGTACGGAATAATCTCGACACCTGCTGCCACGAATACATGTCCTCATACAATCGTCGCGCGTTCAAGGACAAACGCAGTGCCTTCGGAGAGTCCGTCACCAATGCATAAACACTTGCCGCAAATCCATGGACATCGGTCCGATCGACCAACAGCAGCGACGATCCGTCCTCACTGAGAAGCGTAGCGTCCGTGATCGAACCTCGTGTTCCAACAATCGGAAGGCCGTGGCACAACGCCGCCATTAGTGACGTGCGACGAGTTGAAACCCCCTCATCAAATGGCGCGAGATAGACGTCACACACTTGCAGCCGTCTCGAGACTTCAACCCGATCTAGATTGGACCCAGTCAACAGCCTCGCCGACTGCCCAATACACGCCTCTGCTCTTGACGTGTCCGGCCCAACATAGACGACGGTCGGTACCCTACCGCACTCTCGGATTCGCCTGATCGCAGCAAGAATAGCTTCCATTCCGGTTGCCTCTGGAAGACGGCCAAGTAGACCAAGCGCCGGCTCCGACGACGGGATTCCCAACTCGACACGAACCTGGTCGCGATTGCACTTGGCTAATGGAATATTGCTTCCAACGGGAGCATAAATGACCCTTTTGCCCGGAGCGAATCGCCCCACAGTCGACATCCACGCCTTTACGGGCACGACTAGCAGGTTCGCATGACGTGAGCTTGCTAACAGTTGATAATAGAGGGTCGCTTGGAGTACCAAGCGACGTGCATTGCTGATCTCAACAAACGACTCGTGGACAACGAGGGCAATGCGGGTTCGAGTGCTGCGACGACGGACACGACCGATCATTCGATGAAGGTACGGATTGACACCACGTCTTCCCCCGTATGCCGTCGGGCAGTACTGCACGACCATCCATTCCGGCTCCATAAGGGCAATGACTTTCGGCACATCCAGAAGTGAGCGCGGATCGTCCCGTCGAAAACACGCGATTGCTTCGTGTTCGCCCTTTCTAGGAAAGTTCTCCTCGGCAGTGAGTGTCGACACGTCAAAGCACGTCAGGGCTTTAGCGAGATTCAGAGAATAGTCCGCGATGCCACAGGACGTTGGCGGAAAGCTCGGCGTTACGATTGCTATCTTCTTGTTCATACCAACAGAAGAGTCAATACAAGACATCAGATGAACGCTGGAAGTCTTTCGGAGCTCGCCTTGTAGTTTGCGAGCCAACGAGGAACTGGAACACTCAAGATCTTACTGCGAGAGTTCGTCTGCCGCCAACTTCACAGCTACCACGGTCTTCGCGAGACTACTCGACTGGATTTCCTCGTTCCGCAGAGCTATGTGGAGTCGTTGCAGTTGCTGAACCGGATTACACAGTTCGTTCGCGCGCGAAGGACCGCACGTCCTCGGTCGATTGCGCAACACTGGATCGACGATGAGCCTTTGCAACGCCTCGGCTACCTCGGCTGCCTCGGCCCTCTCAGCGAGAATGCCGCAAGACTCGTCGAAGATCTCAATGGCGCCGCCCATGGCCGTCGTCACAACGGGCAGCCCTGCCCACAAGGCTTCGACGAATGTGATGCCAAATGGCTCCGGGCCGGTGTTAGGCTGGCAGAGCACATCGGCTCCAGCAAGTAACTCAGGGACGTCAGCACGCTGCCCGAGGAACTGAACGTGGTCAGAAATCCCTAACGATTCGGTTCGGTCGCGCAACTGCCGCAAGTAGTTCGCCTCGCAGGGGCGCTGTGGTCCCCCGATCATCCAGCACCTCCATCCGGGGACCTCACGGAGCCTGGCAAGGGCTTCGAGGTGAAGTAAATGGCCCTTCCACGCTTCGAGCCGGCTTGCCTGCACGATAACTACCTCATTCGAACCAACTCCCATCAGATTCCGAACTCTGATACGCAGCGCGTCAAGCGATTCACCCGTCGATTCAGGTTCGGCAACCGGATAGAACAGGACCTCGACCCGGATCGGCGCGAATATGCCTTCCAGCAAGGAGGCCGTGTAGGAACTGTTCGTGATTACGAGAGCCGGTGTCGATCGTCTTGCCCAGCGCTCCAGCCAGCGCACCCCGTCGATCGGACCGTGTTGCCAGAGCACCAACCGACAGCCAGCACTGACGGCAGCCGGTCCGAAGATTGCCATTGGCCACGCCGAATGGCAGACGACGATGTCGATCCGCTCGAGCGACAGGATGTGCGCCAATCGACGGCGAGCCCTCCGAACACTCAATGGCCGGCTTGCCCGCACCTGGCCAAGCGAGTGGACCCGGGCGCCCCTCGCTTCAAGCTCGTCGCGCAGCCGACCGTCGAAACAGACCCCGAATTGCGTGTCCATCTCTGGCACGCTTTCGCGATACCGCGCCAACGTCACCAGCATCGTCTCGATGCCGCCATACAGATTGCCAGCCGTGACGTGCAGTACCCTCACCCGAACTACCTCGCCACATCGTGCTCGTCGTTGTTCCGGTAATAACTGTTGTAATACGAGCTGTAATAGTAGTAGCTGTCGCTCGATTTCATGTCGGCGTCATTCAACACCACGCCGTAGATCTTCGCGCCAACGTCGCCAAGGATCTGCCGCGAACGCTGGACGATCCCACGGCTCGAGAACCCACCCCGAACGACAAGAATCACCCCGTCGACCATCGTCGAAAGAATCACGGGGTCCGCAAACGACACAACCGGAGGCGTATCGACGACGATGTGGTCGTATCGCGACGAAAGCTCCGTCAGAAGTCGCCGCATCTGATCCGACCCGAGCAACTCGGCCGGATTCGGCGGCACCGGACCGCACGGCATTATCGACAGGTTCGGAATCTGGTGCTCCTGGATCAACACCGACAGATCCTCGTTCTGCCCGGAGAGGTACAGGCTGATCCCAATGTGGTTGCTCACGTTCAGCAACTGATGCACACGCGGCTTCCGCATGTCGCAGTCGATGATCAGCGTCGAGGCCCCAGTCTGGGCAAGCGAGATCGCCGTGTTTACCGCAGTTGTCGTTTTCCCTTCCCTCGGCTGGCTGCTCGTCACCATGACAAGCTTCGAAGGATGACCCGCAGACGACAGCAGAACAGATGTCCGCAGCTGCCTGTATGCCTCCGCCGCCGACGACTTCGCCTCCAGCGCCGTTATCAGCGCATTCGAGACTCCGTTTGCACCCGAACTCGCTGGCAACTGGCGGCGACGCGATCTTCGCCCCGAGCCCGACTGCAGCGCCGGAATCACTCCAAGCGACGGCAACCGCACCACCCTGTCCACGTCTTCGATAGACCGGATCGTCTGATCGAAGTACTCGCGTCCGAATGCAAGCGCGACCCCCGCAAACAACGACGCGGCAAACGCCATCAGAATCCATCGCCGCCGGTCGGGTCCAGCCGGTCCGCCAGGGACGTCGGCACGATTCTTAAGCAGCACCGGACTTCGCACGGCCGCCGCACCAAGATCGACCTCCTTCGACCTCTGCAGGATGCCCTCCAGCAGTTTCTTGTTCGTCTCGACGGTCTGCTGGATCATCTTGTAACTGACCGCCGCCTCGTTCTGCTGCATCGTAGCAGCCCGGCTGGCCTCGAACTCCTGTCGCAGCCGCTTCACCTTTGCGACCGCCGCCTGATACTCGCCCTCGGCATTCGCAAGTATCCGGGAGCGGGCTTGCTGCAATTCCGCTTCTACCTGCACGATCTGTTCGTTCAGCTGGCGCATCGCCGGATACTCGTCCGTATATCGCTGCGACAACTCGGACTTCTTCTGGAGCAGCTCGGATCGACGCTTCGAGAGCTCCACCGCGCCGGGATCCTTCTGCGCAGAAGGAATCCGGAGGATGTCCTCCGCCTTGCTGGCGGCCGCAAGTTGCTGCTGCTGGGATTCCAGATCCCGCAACTCAGCTTCCGCGCCAAGCAGTTCCTTGTTGAGCTCCGTCAACCTCGCAACCACCGTGTTCTGGGCCTCGTCCTCGAGCGAAAGAATCTCGTTCGACTTTGCGTAGTTGAGCAGCCGCTCTTCACCGGCACGGATTTCCGCCTGCAGTTCCGCAATGCGCTCCTGCAGAAAGTCGGACGCACTGGCCTTCGAGCCGACACGCTGATTCAGATCTTCCCGAATGAAACCCTCGGCAAGGGCATTTGCCACCTTCGCCGCAAGTTCCGGATCGTGATGCGTGAACGAGATCTGAACGAGCTGAGTGTCTTCAACCTCTGAAACCTTCAAGCCCCCGATCACGCCTCCCACGTATGGAGAGAGCCGCTGCGAAGTCTCTGGGTCGATAGGCGCCTTCGGATCCACCGGAGCCGAGAGCGTTGCAGGCGCTGCGACAACAGGAGCCGACGGCGAGGCAATACTGAACAGACTGCCAAACGCCTGTGATAGCGTCTGTGGCTTCTTCGAAAAGAACCCTGGGTTGTGCTCGAGGTCTGTCTCGACAACCGCACGTCTTACAAGGTCAGGGCTCGTCAGCAGCTTCAACTGGGTGTTGAAGCGCTTTCCGCCAATGTCATAGACATAGACTGGCTGTGACCCGGGAATCAGATCCGGCGCCTCGTCACCAACCTGCATCATCGCCGTCGCAACGTAGACGTCCTGCACACGAAAGCCGGCAATCGCAACAAGCGTCGTGGTGACGACCACGAGTGTCAGTATCAGCCACTTGTTCTTCCGGATTACCCGCAGGTACTCGCGAATGTTGAACTCGCCAGACTGCTGCTCCTGCGCCCCGCCGTAGCCGTAGCCATACCCGTATCCGTAGCCACCGCGATCCGGCAGCCGAGTAAGCGTCCCAGGCGTTCCCGCTTGCGAACGATCGGCCGGTACCAGGCCCTTGTTTCCATTCTCTGATGACATCTGGCGTCGTGTGTCCAGTGGCGGCCGGCGCGATGGTCAGCCAATTACGGAATTACTCCAACAGGAACGTTACCAACGGAACCCCCAAGCGCACTCATGAAGTTCCGGAAGAACGTCTTGCCCCCGGAATTCGGAACCTCTATGACGTCGTTCGGCATCATCAGCGGATCCGGAACCCGGTTCTTGTTGATGGCTTCGAGATCTACTGGAATCACCTCACGATCCTTCCCGGCCACCTGCCGTACGATCCGGATGCTGCCCTTCTTCGCCGTAGGCGTGGGCCCACCCGCCTGCGCAAGCGCCTGCGTAAAGGTCATGCCTTCACGCAACTGGAACGAGTTCGGCCTCGTGACATCGCCCGCCACGTAAATGACATCCGCGTTCGGAACGACAACGATGTCACCGGGCCGCATCAGCCTGTTCTCCGACTGGACTCCATCCAGCAGCGGTTTCAGGCTGATGACCTCCGTAAGCAGTTCAGTCTCAGTCGATTCGACGACCGTGGATTGCTCGCAATGCGATGGCAGAGACTGCCGCACGAGCGTGACAGTCTTCCCGGCTTCGTTGTTGATCCCGCCGGCATAGGTGATGAGCTCGAGCAGGCTGACTCGCCGCTCCATCCGGAACCTCCCGGGTTGACCAACCGCACCGATGATGGCGACGGGGATGCTGTTGTACTCCTTCACTCCAACGTTGACCTCGGGGTACTTGAGCAGCTTCTCGAGCTTCCCGGCGATTACAGCCGAGAGTTCCCGCTCGGTCAGGCACTGGGCGCGAATGTCTTCGTCGACGAAAGGCACCTGGATGAAACCGTCCGCACTGACCTTGATCGCCTCGGCACTCATCTCGGGTTCGCCGAGGACGCGGAGCTCCAGTACGTCGTAGGGTCCGATACGATAGTTCTCGCGCGCACGAACTGTCGGTGTGTCCGCAGCCTGGATCGGCGCTGTTGCCGGTGCGGCCTGGGCCGCCAGCGCGCCCGATGCAGCACCCGCCGGCGACTGGGCACCCGCAGCGGATGCAACGAAAACCAGCGCAACTACAGAGGTTCTCAACGACTTTGAAAACATTACGGAAAGACTCCCGTGCACCCTACGGCTTCGTCGGCGCCGATCGACCGATCGCAGTTGCCCGGACGAGTATTGCCGACGCGTAGAGAAAGGCGATTGCGTTTGACGGGATCTGGAGATTGAAGTCCACGACACTGTGAATTAGAAGTCCGATACAGCCGGCTCCGGCACCAAACGCCAGGCCGCGCAATCCGGGATCCGTGATTCGAACGGCCCGGACGAGCGACGTTCCAACTACGCCGGCGAAAAGTATAGCCAGAAGTGCGCCCGGGATACCAGCGTCCGCAACGACTTGCAGGTAATCGTTGTGGGCGTACAACAGGGTCGAGTATTCCGTCGACGGCCAATGCCGGAGGATCGCCGTTCCGTAGGCGCCGAATCCGGAGCCGGTCACCGGATGGGCGCCGATGAGCGAGACCGTGGCCTTCCAGATCTCGCCGCGGCTCGTCTCGGCAGTGCTCGAAATCTCGGCCGGCAACTCCGCAAGCGATTCTACGATCGGCCCTGCGCTCAACCAGGCGACCAGAGCGCCTACCAGCACGATTGCGGCGAAAATCGCGGCAATCGCTGGCGCCGCGCGGCGTTCACCAGACGCCGAGCGGCGCGCCACCGCCGTCAGCGCCACAAGCAACCCGACCTCGGCAACCACTGCCAGCACGCCGCCCCGGGAGCGGGACAGCGCCACCGCCGCGAGTATTGTTGCGGCCACGAATATCATCATCATCCGCCGGTCACGCGGGACCGCTCCCGACATGAGTGGACCTAGCCCGAGCGGCAGCAGAATCTCCATCAGTCCGGCGAAGTGATTCTTGTTGACGAACGGACCGAAGAAGTTGATGACAGGCGATTCCCGGATCCAGTAGAGGCTGCGAGTACCGGTGAAATTCTGGATGATCCCGAAAACGCTCAAAACGAACCCGAACCAGAACAGCACCATCCCCGCCCGTTCCAACCGCCCCGGCGAATCGAGCGCGATCAGGGCGCAAGACGTGAACACGGCGAGAGCCGCGAAATTCACCGCGGCCTGCGTCGTGAGAAACGGATCGACGCTGATCGCCGATCCGCCGATGGGCAGAGCCTGCAGCAACGCCCACGCGGCCGCACCGTACAGCGGCGCCTGCAGCAGGCTGGTGCTCACCACGAAGGCGCCCGTCCGTGCGCCGTGAAATGCCCACAGCACCACCAGCAGGCAGGCTGCCAGCCGGATGAGCCCGATTGACCAGGCTTCAACCGATCCGAATGGCAGCGGCGTCCAGAGAACGACGATCGTTACCGCGACGTAAAGCGCGGTCCCGCCGACTGGCTGCGGCGTGACGGCAAGCCGCAGTGGCGGCGACGGACGTGAGGCGGTTTCGATCATCGCGTGAGCGTCAGGTCGTCGAAGCGCACCGTGCCGAAAATCGGACAGACCGGCCCGCAGGTCTCCCGCACGATCGAAATCGTCACGAGCCCGCTCGGGGGTCCCGTGAATCTCACCGACAACTGCGTCCACGCCGTCGCCGACGACGGTACTACCGCCACGCCAAGCGGCCCGGACCCGCCCGAGGCATCGGCAACGACGACCGCCGGAGGCCCGCCTGACTGAAGCTTCTCGGCAATTGTCCAGAAGGAAAGAACGTACTGAGCGCCCGGCGCAACTCGCATCGTCTGTGAGGCGTGCTGAAAATTCGTTCCGCCCTTCGAATCGTAGTCGATCCGGAGCGCCTTTCCACCCGTTCGTCCGGCATCGACCGAAATCCGGGCCTCGGCGGATCGGACCGCTTTCCAGGCGAACGGCGAAGTCTCGGATTCCCTGATCGGTTCGTCGAAGCCGGAGTTCGCGATCGTGTCGAGCGCCGCGCCGCGCTCCGGGTTCAACTTCGACGAGATGTCCGCGTAGTCGCCGCCACGGCCCGCCGCCCGCATCGCATCGGCAAGCTGCCGGCCGTTGTCGATTACCGGCTGCTCGAGTCCCGCTTCGTCGAACAGTTCGTTCCACCTCGCTCTGGCTTCGTCCAGCCGGCCTTCCGCGACCCACAGTCCGACGACGGCGGAGCGACCGGCAACGGATTCCGACGTCACGGCGTCGAGCGCGGCAACGTCGCCGCGGCCCGTGGCGTTCCAGATCGTTCTGGCGACAAGAGGCGCCATTCCCGGATTCAACCTGCACGCGACGCGCATTGGCTCTATCGCTTCGGCGATCCTGTTCATCCGAAGGTATAGATTCGCCAGCATCCAGCGCGGCTTCCAATGCGACGGCGCGGCTTCGACGGCGCGCTGAAAACAGCGCTCCGACTCGTCCGGCCTGCCCGCGATCTCGCGCTGCCGGCCGAGCGCCATCCAGTAGGCCGGCCGGCTCGGCGCAAGCTCGACGGCACGCTCGAGAAGGCGCCCGCTCGTTTCGACGTCGGGCGGCTGCGCGCTGTCGAGCGCGATCAGCCCGGCCAGATACGCCGTATCGGGATTTGCCGGCTGCAGGCGCCGCGCAGTGTCGACGAGCTCGACCGTGACCGGACCACGGTTCGCGGCTTCGACGACGGTCTCGGCGATCCCCCAGCGCACGACGAAGACTCCGGCTACGCACGCGGAAGCGAGGATCGCGGCGGCGGCCAGCCACCTGACCGCCACCGGCCTAACCCGAATGCGCGCGTAACCGCTAGTCATGATGCGTGACGAGTCGAGGGAAGACGCAGCGGACAGTTCATCTGCCAATGCCTCCGCCGCGCAGGCCGGCGCGCTCGATCGAGCTCGTGTCGAATACGTTTCTCCCGTCGATGAAGACGTCGCCGGACATTACCTTCGCGAGCCGCGACAGATCGATCCGCGCGAACTCCTCCCACTCAGTGACGAGGACGACCGCATCGCAGCCAGCGGCGAGGTCTTCGGCCGACTCGGCGTAGACGAGGTCGAGATCGGGCCGCTGCCTGAAACACACATCTCCCGCGACCGGATCGTAGGCCTTCACCCGAGCGCCCATCCCGATGAGCGCTTCCGCGATCGTGATGCTCGGCGCATCGCGGAGGTCGTCGGTATCGGGCTTGAATGCGAGCCCGAGCAGTCCGATGGTACGGCCCTTCACGATCTTCAGTGCGTTCTGGAGTTTGCGGATGACGACCTGGCGCTGCCGTTCGTTTACCGCCACGGCCGACCGCAGCAGTTCCGGATCGTACTGGTACTCGCCCGCAATGCCGATGAGCGCCGACAGGTCCTTTCCGAAACAACTGCCGCCCCAGCCGACGCCCGGGTTGAGGAAGCGAGTGCCGATCCGGCTGTCGAGCCCGATTCCACGCATCACCTGTGACGCGTCCGCGCCCACGCGCTCGCAGATGTTCGCGATCTCGTTCGAGAAGCTGATCTTCGTCGCGAGAAACGCGTTCGCCGCGTACTTGATCATCTCGGCGCTGGCCAGGTCCGTGACGACGAGCGGCACGGCCCGGAATCCCTCGGGACGCGGCGCGATAGCCGTCGGCGGCGTGAACTGCTGGGAAAGAATCGGTTCGTACACCGCGCGCAGCGCGTTTACGGCACGGGCGTCGTTGGCGCCAATGACGATTCGATCCGGGTAGAGCGTGTCGTGGATGGCCGAGCCTTCGCGGAGGAACTCCGGGTTCGATGCAACGGCGAACGTGCCCCGCCGCTCCGCCTCGTTCGCCAGGCCGCCGGAACGTCTGGGCTTGCCACCGTCGCGCTCGTCGTCGCGCTGCCCCTCGACCACCAGCATCTCGACCCAGTTTCCACTGCCAACCGGCACCGTCGACTTGTTGACGATGACGCGCGTGACCTGGTCGTTCGAAGCCGCGATCGCGTGGCCTATGGATCTCGCTACGTTCTGCACGAACTGCATGTCGGGAGAACCGTCGGCGCGGGGCGGCGTCCCGACCGCGATGAATATGACCTCGGCCGCGGCCGCCGCCCCGAGGTCCGTCGTGAAACTCAACCGGCGCGACGCCAGACCAGCAGCGAGCAGATCGTCGAGCCCGGGCTCGTAGATTGGCGACCGTCCCGCGCCGAGTGACTCGACCTTCGCAGGATCGATGTCGACGCAAGTGACCGTATGACCGAGATACGCGAGGCACGCACCGGTCACGAGACCGACGTACCCTGAGCCAACGACGCTGATTTGCATTGGATTCGACACTATGCTCTTTCCGGACCGCGCGGCGGCCCGATCACTAAAGTCACCGTTCGACTTCAGTCCTCGATGCGGTAAATGGTAAGGGGATCGTCTTCGTGGCGGATCTCGTCGATCGGCTCCCGCTTTCCTTCCCCCATGAACAGCCGGTTCGGACAGTTGATCACCACGCCGCCAGTCGACCCTACGTTCCGATACGCGTGGACGATGCCGCGTGGCACCAGCACCGAAGCCGGATTGTCGGCGCCAACGAACTGAGTGACGACGTTCCGGAAGGTAGGAGAGGCCTCGCGATTGTCCCACAATCGGATCTTAAAGTTCGACGGTCCGATGAAGCAGAACAGGTCCGCCTGGTCGACGTGCTCGTGCGGACCGCGCGTCACGCCAGGTTCCGTCACCGAGATGTAGGACATGACCGGATGGAACTCGGCAGCGAGCTCGTCGTGACGGAACAGTTCGGAAAGCCAACCGCGCTCGTCCACGTACTTCTTCAGCTGACGAATCTCGACGCCCTCGATGGACCCCTTCCTGAATACCGAGCTCATAACACCTCAAGCCTGAAAAGTGATCGCGCGGCGCGATTCGAAAGTGACTGCGAGGCCGCCGGCCAGCGCCGTCGACGGACGAAACCCCGTTGCCGCGTGCAGCCGAGCGCCGTCCAGGCAGGAGCGGCGAAGGTCGCCCGCGCGCCCGGCCCGGTGAACCGGCGGCTGTGGCGCACCGCCAGCCGCTTCCCAGACCATCCTCGAAAGCGAGTCGATCGACGTCTCGTCGCCGGTTCCAACGTTGAAGACGCCATCGGCCCGCGCATCCAGTACTGCCGCGACGGCCCGCGCCGCATCCGCCACGAAGACGAAGTCGCGCGTCTGACCGCCCCCGCCGTCGATCCGATGTGGCTCGCCGAGCGCGCTTCGCTCGACGAACTCGTGGACCGCGGAACCGCCCGCGCTCGACGACCCGGGTCCATAAAGATTCGCAAATCGCAGAATCGACACGGCGACATTCTGCTCGTCACGGGCGATTCGAAGAAACCCCTCGACGGCGAGTTTCGACACGCCGTTCGCCGTGCGCGGATCCGTGTCGAAGTCCTCGGTCGCTGCCTTCGCCGTCAATTCGCCGTACACGGCGGCGCTGGACGCAAAGACGAAGTGCCCAACCCCCGCCTCGAACGCGGCGCGCGCGACGACCAGCGCTCCCGCGATGTTTACGTCGACGGCGGCCGAAGCGGGGACTTCGCCGGGCGGAAACCGTCGCGCGGCGAGATGAACGACCGCCCGGGGCCGCACGAGCCCGATCGCTTCGGAAATCGCGCGGGCGTCGCGAACGTCGGCCTCGATCAAGGGCACGCCGGCAGGTATCCGATCACGGCTCCCGGTCGACAGGTCGTCGACGACCGCCGTCTCGAGCCCCGATGCCGCCAGCTCGCCGGCCACGTGCGAACCGAGGAATCCGGCGCCGCCGGTCACCAGTACGCTCATCCGATGACCGTCCGGAAGTAGTCGACGGTCCGCGCCAGTCCTTCCCGTACCGGCAGGGTAGGCACCCAGTCGAGCCGTTCGCGCGCGAGCGAGATGTCCGGCCGGCGCTGGCGGGGATCGTCCTCCGGCAGCGGACGGTGCTCGATGACCGACGACGACCCGGTCAAGTCGAGGACCATTGCCGCCAGCTCCAGCATCGTGTACTCCTCGGGATTGCCGAGGTTCACCGGTCCGGTGAAGTCAACCGTCTGCATCGCGCGAATCATGCCGTCGACGAGGTCCGAGACGTAGCAGAACGATCGCGTCTGCCTCCCGTCGCCGTAGACCGTGAGCGGTTCTCCGCGAAGCGCCTGCACGATGAAATTCGAGACGACGCGACCGTCGGTTTCGGCCATTCGCGGACCGTAGGTATTGAATATCCGGACTACACGAATGTCGACCTGGTTCTGGCTGTGGTAGCTGAACATCAGGGTCTCGGCGACGCGTTTGCCTTCGTCGTAATTCGCGCGAGGTCCGATCGGATTCACGTTTCCCCAGTAGGATTCCGGCTGAGGATGGACCTCGGGATCGCCGTAGACTTCGGACGTCGACGCCTGGAGAATCCTCGCCCGGACGCGCTTGGCGAGCCCGAGCATGTTGAGCGTCCCCACGACGTTCGTCTTGATGGTCTTGACGGGGTTGTACTGATAGTGAACGGGCGACGCTGGACACGCGAGGTTGTAGATCTGATCCACCTCTAGAAGTATCGGTTCGACGATGTCGTGGCGGATGAGCTCGAACTGCGGGTTTCCGACGAGGTGCGCGATGTTGCGCTTCGAGCCCGTGAAGAAATTGTCGAGACAGACGACCTCGTGTCCGTCGGCGATAAGCCGGTCGCAAAGGTGCGATCCAATGAATCCAGCACCGCCCGTGACTAGAATTTTCATGTGCAAAACACCAGGCCGGCAACTTCTCTCGAGGGATTGTGGCCGCACCGCCCGCGGGCCGTGCGTACCGCGACAGCGGGACTCGCAACGAACCGCGAATACTACCAGAGGGACACATCGAGTCAAGAAAGACGCCTCGCGGCCGCTATCCGGCGCAGCGACTCGTCGCCTGTGGGCCAATGTGCGGCGAGCGTGTATTTCCAGTTCCCGGCAATTTATTTTTCTTTACCATTCCGGACGCGTGCGGTAACTTCGGCGCAGCGAAATGCCATTTCGAATATTCTTTCGAAATGCACCGATCGGTAAAAATCCTGCAAATAGCGAGGGGGACCATATTCGATGCCACGCGCAAAAAAGGATCCGGCGGACGCGGTAGCCGCCCTTCTCGACTCGGTTTCGACGAAGCCCTCAACTCGTCGCGGCCGTCCGAAAGGTTCCAAGAACAAGCCGAAAGTCGCGCCTCAGGCGCCGAAGCGCCGGGGACGCCCGAAGGGGAGCAAGAACAAGCCCAAGGTTTCGAAGGCGGCGCCGGTCAAGGCCGCCGCGGCCAGGCCCGTGGTCCGCAGGCGTCGCCGCCGGACTGCAAAGGCGCCGGTGGAGCAGACTCTGAGTCAACGCGTCGATGCAATGATCTCCGAGCTCGAGAAACTGCGCGCCGAGGTTGGCCAGTTGGAGCGCTTCCGTGAAGTCCTCAAGGCGATAAATCCGTAGCGCGTCACGCAATCGGTTGAAGCGTCCTGGAGTGCGGCGTACGATGCCACGCTTCAGGACGCTTCGCGCGTCGCGGCCACGGAGGGCCAATGCCCGGTAAATCGAATCGTCCACTCATCGGCATCTCGATGCGGTACGACTGGCGCCAGGAATATTTCTATCTGCGCCAGACATACGCGGAGGCCGTTTACGGCTCCGGCGGACTGCCGATCTACATTCCGCTGTTTCCGGAGGACGAGTTTCTCGGGCCGCTGTGCGACCGTCTCGATGGCATTGTCCTTGCCGGGAGCAACAGCGATGTCGAGCCGCTGCGCTACGGTGCGGATCCACTGCCAAAGCTCGGCGACGTGCTTCCGCGCCGGGACGAGACGGACGCCCGTCTCATCGACCTCGCTGAGTCGAAGTCGATTCCTCTGCTCGGCATCTGTTACGGCATGCAGGCGCTGAACGTCCGTCGTGGCGGCACCCTGATTCAGGACATCGAGACTCAGGTGGACTCGCCGATCAAGCACATGCAGGGCGACGTGTACGTGCGGCATTGTCACAAGATCGACATCCTCGATGGGACGCTCGTTTCGGAGCTCGCCGGTGGAACTTCGACCACCGTCAACAGCCACCACCATCAGGCCATCGAGCGGCTCGGATCGAATCTGACTCCGGTTGCGTGGGCGTCGGACGGCATCATCGAAGCCGTCGTCGACGACTCGAGCGACAACTGGGTGCTCGGGGTACAGTGGCACCCCGAAGTCGGCTGGGAATCGGATCCGCTTTCGCGCGCTATTTTTTCGACCTTTCTCGAAGCGGTCGATCAACGGGACTAATTCAATCGCGCCCTGGCGTGGCCCGGGGCCAACGGACGGAGAAGATGATCTCACTCAACGGAAAAGTAGCGCTCATAACGGGCGCATCGCGCGGCATTGGAGCCGCCACGGCCCGGCTGTTTGCCAATGCCGGCGCTCGAGCCATCGTCATCAACTATCACTCCAACCGCGCGGCGGCGGATGCGGTTCGCGACGACTGTGTAGCCGCCGGCGCCGATGTACTCACCGTTCGCGCAGACGTGGGTCGCGCATCGAGCGTGCGCTCGATGGTCGGCAAGGCCGTCGAGAGATTTGGCCGGCTCGACATCGTCGTGGCGAACGCCGGGATCTGGAAGGGCGCGGCGATCGAGGAGATGACCGAAGCGGAATGGGACGAGACCATCGACACGAATCTGAAATCTGTCTATGCGACGTGCAGCGCGGCGGCGGCGCAGATGATCGCTCAGGGCGGCGGACGGATCATCACCGTTAGCTCCACGGCCGGACAACGCGGCGAGGCGTTCCATTCCCATTATGCGGCGTCGAAGGGCGGCATCATCAGCCTGACCAAGGCGCTCGCCTCCGAGCTGGGGCCGAAGGGCATTTTCGTGAACAGCGTGGCGCCGGGTTGGGTGGATACCGAGATGAGCGCCGAGGCGCTTACGAACCGCGCCGAACGAAAGAAGATCGTGAGCCTCATTCCCTTGCAGAGGGTCGCCACTGCCGAGGATGTCGCCGGCCCGATCCTGTTCCTCGCGTCGGACCTTTCCAACGGGATCACCGGCGAGATTCTCAACGTCAACTGCGGCTCCGTACTCTGCGGGTAGTCCGCGTTCTGCGGGTAGTCCGCGTTCTGCGGGTAGTCCGCGCTCTGCGGGTCGTCCGCGCTCGGCGGGTAGTCCGCACTCGGCGGATAGTCCGCGCTCTGGGGGTAGTCCGCGCTCTGCGGGTAGTCCGCGCTCCGCGGGTCGTCCGCGCTCGGCGGGTAGTCCGCGACCGCGGAGCGGTCGATATAATAGCCGTGGGTCGCGCGCGGCGAGTGCAGCGAGC
>JAJTWZ010000054.1 GCA_021463145.1 Blastocatellia bacterium
AGCGCGCTCGCCCGTTCCCCACGCTTTCGGAAGTGCGAACCGGTTGTACGCGTTGATGACGTCACGGATCGCGCGGTCGAGCTTCTCGTCGCTGATGTGACGCAGGTTCACCCAGGCGACCTGTCGACGGTCGAAGGCCTCGAGAGATCGCGCCGTCTGTGATGGGCCGAGATTGCAGCCGTAGCAGAAGACGGCTGCAATGTATCGCGCGATCGCGTCCGGCAATTTTGCCTCGTGGCCGGAGATTGGCTCGAAATGGCGTGTCCAGCCAAGCCATCGCTCCGTGTCCGCGAGCACGTCGAGGATGTTGACGGGTTCGAGGGTCACATTGATGTACTTCTCGAAAGCCCGGAGGTTCTCCGGGACGATGCGGCGGTCGGGTTTCCGTATCGTCGGAACGCCCTTTTCGATTCGAACCGCTTCGTTGTGCGGGAACGCGCGATCGGTTTTTCGCGCAACCGACGCAAGTGCCAGTCGGGCGTGGCAAACGAAGGTGTCGCCACGCACGGGGATGCCGGCGAGCTCGCCGTAGGCTTCGATGGTTGCGCGGTACTCGTCCCACGAAACGAGCTGATCCCGATAGTCGGCATAGCGATCGCTCCCGTCGACAGCAATATCGCCGGAGCGCAGCTCGTTGAGCAGACGCATGCCTCGAAGTGCCGGCGGTTGATCCGCTCCGGAATCGCTTCACGATTTCGCTTTCCGGTTACGAGATGCCACCACGGGTCGGGAACCCACGTGAGATCGAGCCGCGGGACGAGACGGGCAACGGGTATCCACTCTGTCTTTTTGCGACGCCAGGAGACAACGAAACGCAATGCCTCCTCGAGTCCACGATCCTGGCTCGTCGAGCGAAGCTGAATCACCCGGAGCAGGTGGAAGAGCGTCGTCCGGTGGCTCTTGAAGTAGTCCCAGACGAATCCGAAGAAGTTGTTGCCAGAATGGGCGGCGTGCGCGTCGCATTGCTCGATGACCTGCTGCGACCGATCGCCGATGACAGCTTCGATGGCCGCCATGCGCTCGTCGGCAGAACCGTCGCCACTGTATGCGACGACGATCTCGCGAAGCGTCGATACGAGCGCATCGGTCCTCTGCCGGTGTTCCTGTCGATACAGTTCGAGGGCGTCACGGCTCCGTTTGTGAATCTTGCTCATCCGCTTGATGAACATCTCGATGACGTCGTCCGTCGCAGACGAGGACTGATCGGCGAGGAAGGCCGCCGCGAGCGTGTACCGCTTGTTCGGCTCGAGGGCCTGCATACGACCGGCATCAAGAGTCCGCGCCTCCATCGCAAAGTGCTTGAGTTTCGCGTCCGGAAGATGCGCCAGAGCTCTAGCCCCGACGTTTTCGGCCGAAACGATCGACAGGCGAGCAATGAGTTCGCGCAGATGCGTGAGCGTCGGGGCTCCCGGTTCGACCTTCAAGCTGTTCCAAAGCGTGTGCCGTGTGGCAGGGTTCAGGACGAAGAGCGCATCGATGCGGGCCTTCTCCTCGTCGCCGAGCGAACCAGCGACAGCCTGGCAAATCGACCTGGCTACGGTTGCCCGAATCCGACGCGCCGTCCGCACCAGCGTGTCGAATGCCGGAAGCTCGAATCGTCGACGTACAAGCTCCTCGATGCCGACGTTGACTAGATCGACGAGGACGTTCTTCGTAAGTGCAGCCTCGCCGATGGCCCGGACAAGGATTCGTCGGGCGGCCGGCCCCGGCGCCGTGATGCCGAGGTGGCGTCGAATCGTCGTCGCGTGCCGGAGTCTAGTCCCGGAAGCCTCGTATCGTGTGAATCCGTCGGCCGGCGGCGTCAATCCCGTAGCGAGACTGATGTGTTCGACGATCTGCGCGGGCACCGATGCCAGCGGCACGAAATAGCCCAGCCGCTGAAACGTCTTGAGCATCAGGATGAACGCCAGCCGTGCACTCTTGCCGGTCGCGGCGCCGAAGGCGAGCTTGAGTTTATCTGTCTTCGGCGTGAAGATCTCGGCGAGTTCGGTTGGTGAGAAGGAGCTTTTCAGGCGCGGATAGGCGGTCTCGTGAACGCTCGGCATGGGCGGATCTCCGGGGAAAAGTTGGGGCCGCCGGTGTACCACGCCGAATGCTCTTTACAAAGCACACTACTTGCCGACAATGACCTCAAGGGTTGGTCGCTCGGATCTTGGGGAGAAGGGCCAGGACGTCCAGATCGTTTCTTCGATGGATACACAGGCGCCCATCAAACGGATTCACAAAACGGAGGTTACAATGCCACGCTCATTCTTGGTTGGGCTAGTCGCAGCGCTCATTTTATTTGTTGGGGCAAGGGTGAGCGTCGCACGCTTTCAGGGCGAAGCATCAAAGGCGGAGGCTCGACAAGCTGAACTTGCTGATGCTTCGCCCATACGAGTCGGCGAGATGACACCCAAGCTTGAGTTCCACAGCCGACGCTTTCCCGACTATGCCCGAATCTGTGCCCGGCAAACGCTCCTGTCGGCAATGAGGAAGTCGCCTGGCGAGGACATCCGCCGCACTCACACCATCGGACTTCACTCGGATGAAGAGCCTGAGTATGCGCAGGATGTGCTTCGAGAGCTACTTTCACAGTCGGACACTGTCCTCCGCGGTCGCGTCGTTGGTAAACAGTCGCAGCTTACAGACGACCTTTGCTGGGTATTCACTGACTACGAGGTCCGCATCAACGAAGTGCTAAAGAATAACCGAGCCGCGCCCGTCGACGCGGGTGGACTTGTCACGGTAACCAAACCAGGTGGAAGTGTGATTATCGATAGTACATTGGTTGTGACTCTCGATGAAGCCGTATTGCCACTTCCTCGAGGCAAGAGCGAGGTTCTGCTATTTCTGAAGTATATTCCAGAGACCGGCTCATACGAGTCCGTTCCTGGCTTCGCGAGCTTCGAGTTGAACACAGCGACGATGAAGCCTCTGTGCGCTCGCCCTGCTCCTAGGAGTCTTCCCACAGATAGGCTCTTATTCGAACGGATGTTGGTTTCGACGATCGACCGTGTCACGCCGTGACCGAAGTGCAATTAGGAACTTCATCGCAATGGCCTATCTGATCGCCGGAAAGCTCGATCTGAGGCTACCCACTTAAGTTAGCGAGGAGCCTACCCCAGTTTGTGAAAATTCGGTCGGCGGCTTTCGGCCGTGGGACCTTGCTACACTTGCGCCATGACACGGCGCCCGCTAATCGAGCTCACGGACCGCGGGATGTATTGCGCGGCCGGTGACTTCTACATCGATCCGTGGCGCCCGGTTCACCGAGCCGTCCTCACCCACGCACACTCGGATCACGCTCGTTCGGGTCACGGAAGCTCGATCGTCGCACGCGACGGGGAACGCGTCTTCCGGACGCGACTCGGGAATTCGGCCGTTCTCGAGCCCGTGGCGTTCGGCGAAACGGTGGTTATGCCGGGCGGCGTCCGCGTTTCGCTGCATCCGGCCGGGCACATTCTGGGTTCGGCTCAGGTGCGCGTCGAACATCGGGGCGAAGTCTGGGTCGCGTCCGGCGACTACAAGACGGTGCCGGATCCGACGTGCACACCTTTCGAACCGGTTCGCTGCCACCACTTCATTACCGAAGCGACCTTCGGCCTGCCCGTTTACCGGTGGCCGTCACAACGCGCGGTCTTCAGCGATATGAATTCCTGGTGGAGAGACAATCGCGACGCGGGTCGAACCAGCCTTGTCCTGGCTTACGCGCTCGGGAAGGCCCAACGAGTGCTCGCAGGCATCGACGCTTCGATCGGACCGATCGTCACGCACGACTCGGTCGAACGGCTCGTCGTGGACTATCGCGAGTCTGGTATCGCGATGCCGGCGACACATTGCGTCAGAGAGGACCTGGGACGCGAGGGACTCGATGGCGCGCTCGTCGTGGCGCCGCCGTCCGTGCTGGGCTCGGCGTGGCTCGGACGGTTTGGCCAGGTGTCGACGGCATTCGTGTCGGGCTGGATGCTCGTTCGCGGAGCGCGAAAGCGGCAGGCGGTCGATCGGGGCTTTCCCATCTCGGATCACGCAGACTGGGACGAGCTGCTCGGCGCCATTTCGGCGACCGATGCGGAGACGGTCTGGGTGACGCACGGATCGTCGAACGTCCTCCTCAGATGGCTGACCGAACAGGGCAAGGACGCCCGTGAACTCACGAGGCCCAAACGGGGTCAGGCGGCGACGGACACCTCGACTCGCAATCAACTCCCCGTCTGATAACGAATCGATCCGGTTCTTATGCGGAGATTCACCAGACTCCACCTCGCGCTCGATCGCTCAACGCGCGCAACCGATAAGTTGGCGGCGTTGCGGCGGTACTTCTCGGAGGCGGCTCCTGAGGACGCCAGCTGGGCCGTATTCCTGCTCACCGGGGGAAAGCTCGGGCGCATAGTCGCGGCCGGTGACCTTCGCGAGTTCGCAGGCCGAGCTACAGGTTTGCCGGATTGGATTCTGGACGCTTCGTACGATGCCGTCGGCGATATGGCCGAGACGATCGCGCTTCTGTTGCCGAATCCTGCCGAACCCACAAGCGGCTCGCTCAGCTACTGGACGAGCGACCGGCTGCTGCAACTGAAGCCGTTGCCGGCCGAGGAGAAGTACCTTGCCGTTGCCGCGGCGTGGCGCGAACTCTCCCAGGAAGAACGACTCGTCTGGAACAAGCTGTTGACGGGGACATTTCGCGCCGCCGTCCCGCGGCAACTCGTGATGCGCGCGCTTGCGGAAGTCGCTGGCGTGACGACTGATGTGATCGCGCACCGTCTGATTGGCGACTGGAATCCTACGCCAGACCACTTCTCCAGCCTCTTGCGGTCCGACACGGACGACGCCGAAGTCAGCCGGCATTATCCGTTTCAGTTCGCGAACCCGCTCGAATCGGCTGTCCAGACGCTTGGTGAGCGTGCGAACTGGCACATCGAGCGGGACTGGGGTGGCATCCGCGCTCAATTGGTTCGGCGCGAGGGACAGACGTTTCTCTGGACGAGCGAGGATGAACTCGTCACCGAACTGTTTCCCGAAATTTCAACAGCGGCCGACTCGCTGCCGGATGGCGTCGCAATGGACGGCGAAATTGTTGCCTGGACGGATGGCGCCATGCTCGAACCCGCCGAGTTGCGGAAGAGGCTTGGCCGTAAGACGGCTTCTGCGAGGCTGAAACGAGAGGTTCCGGCGGTCCTGTTCGCGTTCGATCTGCTCGAGGAGGATGGCGCCGACATCCGGACCTTCCCGTTGTCACAGCGGCTAGCTCGGCTCTCCCACTTGCTCTCGCGACTCAGCGCCACCGAAAGGGCGCGACTGCAGTTGGCGCCTCTCGTCGAGTCGACGAACTGGAATGGTGTTTCTTCGGAGCGGGATCGATCGCGCTTGCGTCGCGCAGATGGGTTGGTGCTGAAACGACTGGACTCGACATATCGCGCCGACTCTCCCCTCGGCGACTGGTGGATGTGGAAGGTCGATCCGCTTACGGTCACCGCCGTGCTGCTCTATGCGCACCGGGAACCCGGGCGAGGCGCAGGTCCGCACGCTGACTTCACGTTCGGGCTGTGGAGGGGCGGCGAGCTGGTGCCATTTGCGAAGACGCATTCCGGACTGACTGACTCCGAGCTCTTCGAAATCGACCAATTCGTAAGGTCGAATACCCTCGAGCAGTTCGGTCCGGTTCGAGCGGTCGCTCCCGGACTGGTCTTCGAGTTGTCATTCGAGGGCATCCACCGATCGGCCCGCCACAAGTCGGGAGTGGCAGTCAGATCCCCAAGGATAGTGCGGTGGTGTCGCGGGACGCGGCCCGAGGATGCGGACTCGCTCGAGACGATTGGCACCCTGCTCGGTTCCGTCGAGAACGTGGACGCGCACGAACCGTAGGGGGCTGGCTGCCTGTCCGATGGACGCGCCCGTTCGGTTCGAACCCCGGGTTGGTGTCGGATGCGCCTGCGAACGCCGGTCCGACCCGAACGGCTGCGCTTGCCAAACTCCCAATCGGGGTTTCTCCACGCGGAATGGGGTTCGTCTAGCAACGGAGGAGAACGCGATGCTGCGCGTATAACAAAACGCCACATGCTGACTGCGCGTGGCCTTTGAGAGGGCTGGTGGGTCTGACCGCTTCGGCTGCAAAAGTCATGTTGATCTCGTGCAGCCGATCGGGCAACACCGCTGCAAACTTGTTTTAGAGCCAACTTGGGCGGGGCCTACTATTCCCAAGTGAAGGCGACACCTTCGGCGATAGCGCCGGACTGATCGGTGATCGTGTAGCGAATCACCGCCTGATTTGCCGGACTGGCGTCCAGAACGATCTTCTTGTCGGCATGCAAGCGGGGTCCCCGTGACCGCGCGTCCGTGGACGAGTACACTCGCCAAACTCCACCAAGCTCGACCTTTTCCTGTTCTTGCAGGTAGACAACTCCTGGCTCGTTCGGCTGCATTACAGACAGCGGAGCGTCGGCAGATGGTCGACTTGTGACCAGGACGATGGCTCGTCGATTCTCGCCGAGAGACTCGACCGCCGACTTGCCGGCGAGGCTGATCGTGCCCTTGAACTCTCTTCGAGACCCTACTATTCGCAGTTCTTCGGCGGTAAGCTCGTTCTTCACCTCGTCGGCGATGATCAGCCCATCCGATGACGGGGTCAATCGCAGGAAAACAAGATCGAGTGACGTGGATTGGCCCGCCTGCCGCGCGAAGGCTGGCTGGAATCCGACGACCACAAGGATCAGCGAGAGTACACACAATACTCTTCGACCTCGCACGTGAAACCTCCGAATCATTCAATCTGTTATTGCTTGGGCTCAGGTCTCGGAACGAACTTCGTCTTGGTCGGTTCCAAAGTCTCGGACGGGTCAGAAGGCCGGTTGCGCCATTTGATCGTCGAATTCGGGTTCCATGCCTGCATTCAACACGACCAGAACGTGTAATTGCTACACGGACGGCAATTGCCCCACACGCAGCAATCGTAGTCACGCAGCCGTTCCCACTCCCGGCGCGACCGTGCGGTCGGATTCGAGCCAGCCCTCGAGAACGAAGTTCCCCGGGGTTTCGCTAGAACTCGTACCTTAGCCCGAACTGCATAACGCGAGGCGGACTTAGCGTGCCAGTGTACCTCCCGAACGTCAGCTCGTTCGTCACATCCAGGTCGAGCGACTGCGGATCGAAGCGCGCCGTGTTCGTGACGTTGAAGACCTCCCAGCGGAACTGAAGCTTGTGGCCTTCCCACGGCATGTCGAACGTCTTGCCGAGTCCGAGGTCGAGTTGCAGCAACCCGTCGCCGCGAAGGTGGTTGCGCGTCCCCGCCTCGCCCGCGCGCGAGTTGCGGAACGTGCCGATGGCAAGCCCCGGATTCGGGAACAGGTTCGGGCCGTCGCCTCGCCGCGTCGTTTCGCCTCGAAGGTCGCCTTTGACCGTCGCCCATCCGGGGATGTTCCAGTTCGTCGGCCAGAGCCGGCCGTTGTAAGACGAAATCGGAAAGCCCGACGTCGTGCGATAGATCCCCGCCAACTGCCACCCGCCGATGACCTGGTCGACCCAGCCCGGCGAATCGTTGAGGAACGCTCGCTCTTTGCCAACGGGAATCTCCCAGAGGAAATTGGCGTTGATCGAATGCGTAACGTCGTAATCCGACACACCCCGATTCAGCTCCGGATCGAACGCGTTCAGGATGAAGCCCGTGCCGTACGCTCCACCGAAGCTGCCCGTGCGCTCGGCTTCCGACGTGAGGTCGATCGACTTGGACCACGTGTAGTTGAAGTCGAACTGGATGCCGTGATCGAAGCGTTTCCGCACCATGAGTTGCCCGGCGTTGTAGCTCGTGTCCTCGATCGACCGCCACGCCGACAGCGCCGAGTACTGGTCGTCGTAGAACGCGTACGGGCCGAACCGCGACGGGAAGTACTGGTCCAGGTACTGCAGGACCGTCACCCAGTCGGGCGCGAGCTTCACTGCGAAGTAGTACGCCTCCTGCGTCGACGTGCGGCCGGCGCGGCCAATGTCGGGCCACAGGTTCTCGAAGTACGGGATCGGCGCCACCTGATTGGTCGGTGTCTGTCGCTCGATGTGGTCCGCAAGCAGGCCCGCCGCCGTGTACCAGTCCATTCCCGAATCCGGATCGCGCAGGTTCAGCATCGCCGCAAGATCCGAGTTCGCAAGCCGGTTGCGGCCGAAACGGCCGACGTAGGAAGCTTCGACGACGATGCCCCATTTGAACTCGCGCGCGACCGACAGGTCGAACGAGTAGTCGACCGGAGTCGTGATCTGATCGTCGATCGCCGTGGTGATTGCGAAAGCGTCGCCCGGAAGTTGTGCCGGAAAGCCTCCCGGCGGCGCCGGCGGGAGCGGTGGAACGACGCCGAAGCCGGAGAAGCGCGGCGACGTCGCGACGGTGTACTGGCCGGACGGGTTCTCTACGACTGTCGAGAGTCCCGTCGCACCGACGAAGTCGAAGTCGTTGGCAAGTGCGGACCCAATGCGCTCGTAGAAAACGCCGAAGCCGCCGCGGATCGACGTCTTCCCAGGTCCGCCCGTCAGCTTCGCCCAGAAACCCGAATCGACATCGGGCGACCAGGCGACTGAGGCGCGCGGCGCAAAGTTGTTTTTGTCCCAGTCGTAGTATCCGCGGCGACCGTTCGCCTTCCCAGCGAGATCGAACTGGATATCGGGCAGCGTGTACGCCGGAATGCCCGCGAGACCTGCTGCGCGGCGCGACTCGAACCAGTCGCCGAGCGGGATGGTCGGCGCGACCTGCAGGCCGTTCGTCTCCCACGGCGGCGAATTCAAGGAGTATCGAAGGCCAGCCATGAGCGTGAGGTTCGGACGGAGTTTCCACGTATCCTGGACGTAGAACTCGAACTCGTCGGCGCCGTAGCGGCGGCCGATCGGCTCACCGACCGGAATCGTCGAACCGTCGCGGCCGTAGTTGTACGTGATGATGACGTCGCTGATCAGGCCGAGCAGCGCGACCGCCGAGTCGCGGTACGCCGTCGAAAACGAGCCTGCAACGTCGTCGGGACGCAGTTCACTGCCGGATCCGCGCAGCCAGTTCGCGTTCGCCAGCGCGTACGAGAACGAGTTGTAGTACGAGAGGTAGTTGAACCGGATGAACCGGATGTTTGCGCCGAACTCGATCGTGTGGGCGCCCTTGTTCCACGATACGTCGTTCGTGAAGTTGTGGACGGGCGTGTTCGACGATTCCGTGTAGGTGTAGGGACGCAGATCGCTGAATCCACGGAAGCCGATGTACGGCCCGTTCGTCGATCCGTTGCTCTCCCCGCCCTGCCGTGAGAAGCCGTAGCGGAACACATTCGTGACGTTATCGCTGAGCACCGAGGTGAGGCCGATGGCCAGGCCACGCGGATTGTCTAGAAACGTGTACCGCGGAGGGCCGCCCGGGAACTGCGGCAACGAGTTGCTCTTGCCGTCACCGAGATTGCCGCGGAAGAAAAGGCTGTGGTGATCGTTGAAGATGTAGTCGGCACGCGCGATGTACGTATTGTTGTCGCGGCGGATCGGCGCGTTGAACCTGTAGCCGAGGGTGTTGAGACCGTCTCCGACCGATGTGTCGTTCGGCAGGGGATACAGATTGAAGTAGTCGAGCACGTTCGGATTCACGCCAATGCCGAGTGGATCGAGTTCCGCGAGCTCGTTCGGCGTGATGTTGCCGATCGTCCGGCTCGTCGTGATGTAGCGGATGATGCCGCTCCGAAGCTCGGATGTGGGAACTGTCCGGACGATACTATCTTCGGCCGCGTCGCGCAGTCCCTCGTAGTTGACGAAGAAGAAGAACTTGTCCTTGAGAATCGGACCGCCGAGTGAGAACCCGAACACATTCCGGATGAGCTTCGGCCGGCCCACCGGCTCGATGCCGTTCTCGAGCGGGACCATGTTATTGAAGAACGAGTTCGCGGTCGTCGCCGTGTTGCGATGGAACTCGTAGACGGACCCGTGGAACTCGTTCGATCCGGTCTTCGTCACGAGCGATACCTGCGCTCCCGCGCTTCGGCCCTGGTTGGCGTTCGCATTCGACGTTACGACGCGAAACTCCTGCACCGAATCGAGCGTGACGGGCACGACACTTGTGAACGCGAAGCCTGAAAGCTGGTCGTTGACATCCACGCCATCGAGTGTGACGTTCGTCTGATCGGAGCGCGCTCCGTTCACGGCGCCGCTCCGCTGGTCGTCGTAGTCTTCGACGTTCGTCTTGACCACGCCAGGCTGCAGGCTGAGCAGGTCGACGACGTTGCGTCCTTCGATCGGCAGCTGCCGGATCTGCTTTTCGCCGACGGTGTTTCCGATCGTCGCGTCGGTGCGGTTGATGGCTTCGCCTTCGGCGATGACGTTGACCGACTCGTCGACGCCGCCTACTTCGAAGACGAGATCGAGCGTGATCGGCGTGTTCACGCGGATGCCGATACCCGTGTTGACGATCTGTTTGAAGCCCGGGTGTTCGACCGTCAGGTCATACGTACCGGGCTGTAGTTGGGTGAACTGGTAGAGCCCGTCCCTGCCTGTAGTGACCGTTCGTGTCGCCTGCGTCGAGGTATTGACGACGGTGAGGACCGCGCCGGCGACTACCGCTCCCTCGGGATCGCGGACGGCGCCACTGAGCGACCCGGTAGCCTGTGCGATCGCGATCGAATTGAGGGCTAACACGATCAGGCTCGCCAAGGTGAGATGGCGCAAACGAATGAGGCTCTTCATTCCGGTTCTCCTTCGAAGACTATGGATGCCGGCATAAGGTCCGGCTGGGTTCGAATGTTGAACGCGAGGGTCTGCGGCGAAGGTACACCCAGGTCGGGCCATTCCGCGAGGAGAAAGTGCGGAGAGGGATCCCCTCAGGAAACGGAATCATATCGAGCACGGCAAATCTGGTTTAGCCCGAGCCGGCATAAACCAGATTGTTGTCGAGCGGGGCGTCGGCGACCTCGAGAAACCGCGTCAGCGCATGCCGGCAGGCTCAAGCAGCCTCAAAAGACTGTCTAGTAAGGCGTGCGGAATAGGGGTGTATCCGGCAGCCGATTCAGACCAGGCCAGTGTCGTTTTGACACCGGGTGCCAATTTGGCAGCGGGTGCCATTGGCACTGGCTTGGATGTCGCTCGACGGGTATCTCCACGAAGAACCCTCCAATCGAGTCGGTGCACGTCTCCCCAGGCGCAAGGCTACTTTTCGTCATCGGACGATGCGTTACTTTCGTGCCGCCGCCCTTCGCTGTGCCTGCGTGCGACTAGTAGCGGATCGCAAACGCCCTCACCGTCCGACTCGTGAGATTCTCAAGAGACACTTCAATAGCAGGTGCCCGAGGATCTTCGGCATTCACGGTGTCGACGGAGATGGCAAGTGGAACGTGCGGCTGTGGATGGACGCGCACCTTCGTTAGCGGGGGAGCTTGCGCATCGGGCGGTTCGAACGGAACAACCCCCGACCGTGCCGGGGACATTGCGAGACCTGCCGTTACGGCCGCAAAGACAACCACCAAGCAGCAGAGAAGCGTGGCGATTGCGATTCGTCTGGACGGCCAGTACTTCATGAGGACCTCCCACTGCGAGCCTGTCTTCAGGGTACGTCTACTCGGGAGAAGACTTCCTCTCAACCACCACAGAGGCTCCATGTGGAGGCGCGTTCAGTACACTTAACGCTTGCCTTCCTTTTGCGCATAATACGTTACAGTAAGATTTGGCGCGATCGGGGCTGGGGTTCATTATCGGACGCGGAGTTCCGCATTACTTCCAACTGAATATGTTATGTTGTTGGAGAGGGGGGGCTGATATGTCAACGCATTCCACGTTCTCAATTCGCATCCCGGTGGGAACCGTCAAGAAGCTCGAGGCACTTGCGTCGTCGATGGACCGTTCACGAACCTACGTCGTCAACGAGGCCATCGAGCAGTACCTCGCGGTGCAGTCCTGGCAGATTGCCGAGATCCGGCAGGGGATCGAGGAAGCCGGCAAGGGGAAGTTCGCGGCCGACGACGAGGTGAAGGGAGTATTCGCCAGGTACGAGGCTGGCGATGCGGGTTAGGTGGTTGCCGGCCGCGCTCGGAAACCTCGAACGCCAGCTCCAGCGCATCGCGGCCGAGGATCCACGGGCGGCGGCCCGCGTCGCCCGTCGAGTTCGCGAGGCGGTCGGGAATCTCGCGAGCTATCCGGCCGCCGGGCGGGTGGGCCGCGTTCCGGGGACGCGCGAGCTCGTCGTTTCCGGGACGCCGTTCGTCATCCCGTACCGCGTGGCCGCACGTCGGGTCGAGATCCTGCGGGTGTTCCACGCATCGCAGCTGTGGAGAGACGAGATGGACGGCGAGAACCGGTGACCGGGAACGCCGTGCCGCCGTTTCTCGACTTCGAGGCGAGTTCGCTCGACGGCCATCCGATCGAGGTGGCGATCTCGACGGCGGACGGCCGCATCCGCTCGTGGCTCATCCGGCCGACGCGGGAGTGGGCCGACTGGTCGAGGAAGGCCGAGGCGCTGCACGGCGTCAGCCGCGAGATGCTCGCGCGCGATGGTATCTCCGTTCGCGTTGTCGCGCGCAATCTCGACGAGGCGATTGGGGACGGCCTCGTGTACTCGGATTCGCCGGAGTTCGACGGATGGTGGTGCCGGCAACTGTTCGAGGCCGCCGGTGAGGAGATGCGATTCCGGATCGGCCACGCGGGCCTCCTGATTCCGGACGTTCCCGGTCGCAACGCGGAAATCGAATCGGAAGCGAGACGACGGGCTGGTCCTGCGCATCGCGCGGCCCGCGACGTCGCGTACCTCGTCGAACTCTACCGTTTGGCGACCGACGCCGTCCGGCGGGTTTCGATGCCGTTCAGCCCCCGGATTTCGCCGACGACGCCGTACGACGCCGTGAGCCCTTGAAGCTGCCGTAACGGCGGTGCAATCCCTTGTCGTCGTGTAGGCTTCGGGTATGCTCGACGTAGTTGCGACCTTCACTTGGGGTCTGTCTAACCAAAACCGCAAGGCCGCACGATGCTCTCCTTCAGCAGCACAGACGGCGGCCATAGGGTGGGTACTCCTGACAGTGTTCGTTAACGGTTGTGCGGCACCGACCGAACAATGGGATCCCATGGAAGCCCAGCAAGTAGCGGTAACGCTCACAGAGGGTACAACCATTGTCGGTGTTCGCGACTTAAGGGAAGGTTGGACCGAGTGGGTCCGCATCGAGCGTACTGGCCAGAACGTGACGGGTGATATTGCCACCCATCGCGTGTCGTTTCGTGACGAGGTCGATCTCGACCCCGAGTCGACACAGTTTTTCCGTACGGAGGTCGGTTCAGCGGTCGCGGACAGCGGTGATACGGTCGAACGAGCCTATGCCCTATGCCTATGGGTTGCTGATCGTACCTACGGCCGTCGCCCTGAGCGGCCGGGACGAGCAACGGAAAGTCATCAAGTACAACCACCTGGTCGCGAACTGTGTGATCTTCTACAAGGGGTTCCCGCATCCCACCTATGCCGTGCACGGCATAAGAACGAATCGTTGCCATACCCCGACTACGACGCGACCACCATCATTGCTGCTGACCGGACGCTCTCCGTGGAGTCAGATCGGGCGGCAGAACAGATGCCACTCTGGTTGGCTGACGAGGCGGGAGAATGACCGAATTGTCAAAGTGGCCACGTGGTGCAGGGATAGCTGCCGTACCCTGGGGGCGCTCGGGCCGATTGCCGTTGCCTAAGATTTTCGAGGACAATCCTGACAGATCGGAACCGACTTGGTGGACGGGTCTTCGGAGGATCCGCTCCCGACGCCACGAGGAACACATGTCAATTCGAACCGTCAGCAGGCTCGCGGCCGTCGTCGCGGGATTAATGGTCACGTGCACGGCAGCACCGTTCGCCGGTGTCGTCGCGTCTGGGAAGTCTCGAATGGACGAAGGCGACTGGCGGCGCTCTCTTGCACTCTGCGCGGACGATTTCGACGAGGACGGCGTTCGGGACGTCGTCGTCGGCTTCGAGCGTGGCGAGGGAGGAGGTCTGATCTTACTTCGTGGCAACGTCGATTCGATCTACCAGGACACTCTCGAGGCCAGAGGCCGACGCGCGGACGGCAGCGCCGTCGCCGCGCCGTTCCTGCCCGAACGCCGAGTTGCCGACACGGCCGATGCGCCGGAGTTACTCGTCGCCGGGGATTTCGACAACGACGGACACCGCGACGTCGCGTACGCATCAAGGGGCGCGAACGCGCTCACGATCGCGTCCGGTAACGGGCGTGGGGGCTTTCCGCTGAGCCTGGTGGTCGCCCTCCCCGGCGCGCTTCGAACGCTGTCGACCGGTGAGCTCGGCCGCGCCGACGGCCTCGTCGAGCTCTTCGTCGAAGTCGACACGATGGACAACGGAACGAACTCGCTCGTGCTCGAGGATACACTTGGCGCCGCACGCGCCATCCCGCGCGCTCTCGAGGCTTCGGCCGCGATAAGAAAGCACGAGACGAGCACCGCCGAACTGCGAATGCGCCTGAACTCTGATGGAGTCGACGACCTCGTCATACTGCGGCCGGATGTTCGCATCCCGAGTTTCAGGCTTACCGAACCGCGCGCGACCTTCTCGGTGACGACGACGAACGACGCGGGCACGGGCTCTCTTCGCGCGGCTATCGAGGCTGCAAACGCGAGCCAGTCGGACGACGCGATTTCGTTCAACATTTCGGGCTCGGGACCGCACACTATCGTCCTCGCTTCGCCGCTGCCGGCGGTCTCGCCGGACGGGGGAGCTCTCGCTATAGACGCCACTACCGAACCGGATTATTCGAACGCTCCCGTCGTCGTGCTGGACGGTTCGAACCTCGAGGCAGGCGAGAACGGACTTGTCATCTTCTCGGCAAACTGCACGGTGCGCGGGCTGGTTATCCAGGGCTTGAGGAGCAACACAAATTCGGGAGGTGGCCAGGCCATCGCCCTGGTCGAAGGTGGAGGCTGCCGCGTCGAAGGCAACTTCCTGGGAACGAACGCCGCCGGCACGGCAGCCACCGGGAACGCGGCTGGCGTCAGCATCCAGAATTCGGCGGGCAACGTGGTGGGCGGCACGGTCGCCGCGGCTCGCAACGTCATCTCAGGCAACGAAAGCGTGGGAGTGACGGTCAACTACGAAGCGACGGCCACTGCAAATGTCATTTCCGGAAATTTTATCGGCACGAACGCCGCAGGAAGTGCGGCTATCCCAAATGGTACCGGGGTCTATTTGAGTGACGCTCCCGGGAACACCGTCGGGGGATTGGCGCCAGGATCGCGCAACGTCATCGCCGGCTCGATGAATCCCGGTTTCGGTATTGGAATCGCGTATGAGGCCGCAAACGGGAATCTCGTGCAGGGCAACTTCGTCGGTATCGCTGCGGACGGAATTTCGGCACTCGGAAACGGCAGCACGGGAGTCTTCGTTGGTGGCGGCGCCAGTGACAACGTAATAGGTGGTCCCGCGACTGGCGCGGCGAATCGGATCGCCCACAACCTCACCGGTGTCGAGATCCTTGAAGAAACGTCGCTTCCCGGCGTGTCGCGCGGCAATCTGGTGTCACGAAATTCGATCCATTCGAACGATCGGCTCGGCATCAATCTGAGCCTCGACTACGACGGCGATCCCGCGCCGAATGACGACGGTGACGACGACGACGGGCCGAATGGATTCCAGAACTATCCCGTGATCACGTCGGTCACCGGCAACCGGGTTCGGGGCTCGCTCGACAGCGTGGCGAACTCGACTTACACGATCGACTTTTACTCGAACGACGCCTGCGATCTCCCCACAGGGTTCGGCGAAGGGAAGACGTGGCTCGGCGCAGCGGCCGTGACTACCAACGGATCAGGTCACGCCGACATCGACGAGGCGATGCCCGTTGGCGCGGGGGTGGGCATCTCGACGACGGCGACTGACGCGAACGGCAACACGTCGGAGTTTTCGCAGTGCTTCGCGGTCGGCGGCAGCTCCGTCGCGGACCTCTCGGTTTCCGCGGGGGCCGACGTCTCGGCCGTCGCGGCGGGCCGGTCGTTCAACTACTACCTTACCGTCCGGAACAACGGCCCGGGCACGGCCACGGGCATTACTCTGACGAATCCGCTGCCGCAGCAGACGACGTTCGTCGAGATCAATCCCGTCGCGGGCTGGTCGGTCACGACGCCGACGGTCGGCAGCGGCGGATCGGTCGTCGCGACGACATCATCGTTGACGGCTGGCGCCGAAGTGACTTTCGTTTTGACGGTGCGCGTCCGCGACGATGCCTCGAGCGGTGAACTAGTGAGTACCGCCACCGTGACGAGTTCGATGGATCCAGCCTCGTCGAACGATACGACGACGGCCGTGACGCAACTCAACGGCGCCGATGCGAGTGTCGATCTCTCGGTCACGATGAGGGCCGGGCCAGAGCCAGTACAACCGCTCAGCCGGATCGTTTACACGATCACGGTCGCCAACGCAGGACCGGCGGATGCCACCGATACGCGGCTGATCGTCGATGCGCCCGCCGGTACGCACTTCGTCACTGCAGCACCAGCGCCGGCGACTGCCCCGGCGGTCGGTGAGAGTGGATCGATCACCTGGGACCTCCGGTCGTTTCGGGACGGCCGAAGCGATCCGTTCTTCGTCGTCGTGTCGCTGCCGGGCGGCATCACGCCTGGAGCGAGCCTGTCGGCGACCGCGTCGGTAACTAATTCGACGCGCGATTCGGATTCGAGCGACGACGAGGCGAGCGCGGCGACGACCGTGGCCAGCGATCAGACTCAATCGGATCTCGCCGTGACGGCGTCGGCGAGCGCCACGAGCGTGCAAGCGGGTGACCCGTTGACGTACACGGTTCGCGTGACGAACGGCGGACCAGGTTCCGCAACGAACGTTATGCTCTTCAACGCCTTACCGAATGGCGCTTACTTCGTCAGTGCGACGACAACTCAGGGCACGCTCGTCACGCCACAGGCATTCGACTCGAGCGCTGTGGTTGCGAGCGTTGGCAGCCTGGCATCCGGCGCATCGGCCACTGTCACGATTGCGATGACGGTGACGTCGGGCGGAGGATCGATCGTTAGTCGGCCGTTCTCGCTCGCGTCAACTCTGGATCCGAACCCCGAGAACAGCGTTGCCACGGTTACGACGACGGTCCGAAGTGCGGGTGTCGCAATCATCACGTGGGAGCCGCCGGATCTGGAATCTCTCGAGGCCGAGCCGCCTCCGCGCAACCTCGTCGCGGATCTCGACTCGCTGCGGACGACATTCGCTGCGCCTGCGCGGGTTGTTCCGTCGTTACGATTCGCGCCTCGGCCCTCGGGCGCGCGACGGGCGGATCCGCCGAGTCACTACAACATCTACACGTCGAACGTGCCCGGAGTCGGACCGAACCAGTCGAACTTCTTCACGTCCGTCCCCGCAACTACAACGACAACTACGGCGCCTGTCGCTCCTGGCGGATCGTTCTTCGTCGTGACGGCCGGCTATCCAACGGGCGAGAGCTCGCCAACGAACGAGGACGGAGCCGGCGAGCTCGACGGGCCGGACGTGATGTCCGTCGTCGTGACGGCAAAGAAGATCACGGTGAAGGGAACCGGATTCGGCGCGCCGATGCAGGTATTCGTCGACGGGATACCGTTCGTGACACCAGCGAAGGTGAAGGGAACCAAGGTCAATCAAAAGGGACGCCTTCTGACCGGGCAGACACTTGGTGAGTATGCGCGTGCCGGTCAGACGGTCGAGGTGACCGTTCGCGGCGCCAACGGTGGCACGACGACGACATCGGCGCTCAGACGATAGACGAGTGAAAAGCTAGCCTTGATGTCGCTGGCCGGAGGCTGGCCCGATGCGGTGTTGCCAGTCGCCGCGACCGTAAGCGCTCCCGTAACTCGCCGCGGCGAATGACCGGCCGGGTCGGTTCATTGAAAGGGCATTGGTAATGAAATGTTGCCCGAGCCGACACAGACAGTAATGTTCGCGCGAGGAGTACGTTTCACGGCGTCGTCGATCATCATCGACTTCTCGTAAATAAGGCTCACGTTGATAACGTTGCCACGACCCGGATGAGCCGCTTTGTAGGCAATGATGTCGTCGACGGCATTCGAGAACCAAGTCTTCTTGCTCGTGTTGTTGGAACGCACGACCCTGTAGCTGTGGATCGCTGCGCGTTTCGCCACTCGCGCCGTCTTGCCCTCTGTCGAGTCGCTGCGAAGCGGTCGCAGATCCTTGACGGTCCGTCGGGCGGAGGCCAGGCCGCAAGCCATACCCCCGCTACATCCACCCAAGCACTTTGCCATTGACACCACTGCCACCTCGACGGTACAAGGTCTCTCGCTGATGCTGAAAATGAAATTCACTTCGAGAGTTGTGAAAGTGTTCAGCGCGTGAAAATCTACAGATCGGACTCCATTGCCCAATGAAACGACTAGTCATTCTGCTCTCCTTACAACTTCTGCTCGCTTCGCTCGCAGTTTCCGTGTCGGGCGCCACTAACCCGCCTGCGACAGTCCGGGGCCACGTTCGCGACATTCGCGGCGACGCGGTCGCGGGGGCTGTGGTGCGGTTCCGTTCCGTCAACGGAGTGTTTGGGCGTGTCGCCAGGTCCGATGCGGACGGTTCGTACTCAATCGCTGCGCTTCCCGCCGACCGATACGTGGTCAACGTAGATGCTGACGGCTTCTCGTCCACGACAACCGAGATCGACGTGAATGCCGACGTCTCGCCGCTGGATCTGCGGCTCGAACCTGGCTCCATTGCGGAGGAGGTGACCGTAACGGCGACTCGTTCCGAAACCTCCGTTGCCGATACTGCGGTTGCCTTGAGCGTCGTTGGCCGTGACCAACTCGAGCGGCGGCCAATGGCGACGATTGGCGATCTCTTTCGTACGCTACCCGGCACCAGCACGGTGGGCGAAGGACCGTTCCAGGTACGCCCACGTATCAGAGGGCTCGACTCGAATCGAGTGCTCGTGCTCGTGGACGGCGAGCGTCTCAACAACACCAGGACATCGACGTCCAATTCCGGAATCGAGGTTGGTCTCGTCGATCTCGGAGCGATCGAACGCGTCGAGGTCGCACGCGGTTCCGGATCGGTGCTCTACGGAACCGACGCGCTGGGCGGGACCATCAACATCATTACCCGCGACGCGCCCCCGCGCAGGGACTCAGGGTTCTCGCTCGGCGGCGGCTTCGATGGCTACTTCAGTTCGAACGAGTCCGGACGGCGCGGTTCGGCATATCTGAACGGTTCGGGCGAGCGCTTCGCGTTTCGTTTCAGTCAAACGCTGGACCGCTTCGGCAACTACCACTCGGGTCCAGTCCCACTCTCCGGCGGTGGCGAGGATTCCAGCGAAAAGACTACCGAAGTTGTCAATTCGAACTATCACGGCAGCAACACGCAGATCGTCGGAAGGTTCTTTCTTGACGACTCGAACTCGATCCGCGCGGCCTTCGAACGGCGCCGAGCCGCCGATGTCGGAGTTCCGGGAACCGGAGGTTCGTTCACGGCATACTTTCCGCACTCGAATCGCGACAAGCTCAGCATTCGTTACGAGGGGCTGAATCTGACGTCGCACCTTACCCGTGCCTCCGTCAGTGTCTACGGCCAGTGGCAGGATCGGAGCTTCGCCAATGTGCTAAGCGTGCCGGCGGCTCCGCCTTTCTTCCCGGGACTTTTCCAGTCGAGCGAGACCGAAACCGACACGTCGACCTTCGGCTTCGACGCACAGACGAACTGGCTCCTCGGGCGCTCGAACGTTCTGACCGCCGGCGTCAGCTACTTTCGCGACCGTAACCGGGACTCTCGCCTGATAAAGAAACTGGCGCCCGACTTCTCGACGTTTCCACCCTCGCTCGTGGCGAGCGAAAGCCGGTCGAAGAGTGTGCCCGATGCGACATTCTCGGACCTGGCCTTCTTCGCGCAGGACGAGTGGCAAGCCACGGCCTGGCTTCGGTTCGTAGGTGGGGTCCGCCTCGACCGCTTCCGGGTGAGGTCCGACTCCACCGTGGATTTTCAGTTGCCACCGTTCTTCTCGTCTGAAGTGGTCGATGCGCTCGGGCTCGCCGGACTGGATTCCGGTCTCGAGGTCAATGACACTGCGGTGAGCGGAGACATTGGTGTGGTAGTCAAGCCTGTCGAGGCCGTGAGCATCGTCGCGCGTGTCGGCCGGTCGTTCCGCGAGCCAAATCTCTTCGAGAGGTTCTTCACCGATTTCGGCTCGGTCGGAGGCTTCGTCGTTGGAAACCCGGCCCTCGCGCCCGAGTCGGGAATCAATGTCGACGCCGGAGTAAAGCTTCATACGCGCCGCATCGCCGGCTCCTTCACCTATTTCAACAATACCTACAGTGACTTCCTTTCGAGCCGCCCTGCCCTCGACCGGTCAGGCGCGCCAGTTGGAATCCCGACCGGTCCTGGCCAGGCGCCGATACCGGTCTTTCAGACCACCAACGCGGCCCGCGTGCGCATTCAGGGAGTCGAAGCGGACTTCGAGTGGCACATTCCGGCCGGTGCTTCGTTCCTGACGCCTTTCGGCAACGTTACGGCCACGCGAGGTGACGACCTCGAACGCCATCTGCCGCTCGACTTCATCACCCCATTCAAGGCATTCGGGGGAATGAGATGGCAGGACGGCCCCGAACGCTATTGGGCCGAGTACAGCTTCCGGGCAGTAACGGGCCAGGATCGGCTATCACCGGCTTACCTCGCAACGAATCGCGGTGCCGAACCCGGGTTCGTCACTCACGATGTGCGCGGCGGCGCCAACCTTCGCTTCGAGAATTGGACGCTGAGCTTTTCCGCAGGTGTGACGAACCTGGGCAACCGCTACTTCAGCGAGCAGTTCACTCTCGCGCCGGCACGCGGGCGATCGGTCACGATCGGAATGAACCTGAGATTCCACTGATAAGGGAGACGTCCGAAGATGTACGACCTTGCCCGAAAAGGTACGTTTGCGGTCCGGCATTGCGCTTCCGGATGCCTGCACCTCGATCTTGGTGGTGTTACGCTGCACCTGGACGTGGAGCAGTTCCTTCAACTCGCCGTTGTGGTGGGCTCGGCGCATCGCGCGCTTCACGCCGAACACAACCAACTCGAAAACGCGTCCGTTGGCGACGACCGGTCGCCGGTGATGTGACGCATCTGGCGCGTGGTGGCGAAAGGAGAGCCACCGCGGCCATTTTCAATCAGGCATCAACACCATGAATCGAATAATTTGTCTTTTCGCACTCATCGCCATCTTCGCAGTTGCCGGGTTGCCAGTCAGCCACGCATCACAGCCCGCTCCGCGAGGAAAAACTGGCATCCTGCTGCTCGCACACGGCGGCAGCCGTCAGACCTGGAACACGGAAGTCGAGAAACTCGCCGCCCGCATCGACGCTACCGCCCCGGTTGAAGTGGCCTTCGGAATGGCCAGTAAGAAGACCATTCAGGCCGCGATAGACCGGCTTTTGGCGCGCGGCGTCAGCGAGATCGTTGCCGTCCCGCTCTTCGTTTCGTCTCACAGCACGGTCATTACGTCGACCGAGTATCTGCTGGGACTGCGCGCGACGGCACCGCCCGAACTCGCAATATTTGCGAAAATGGACCACAGCCACGGCGCGTCTGGCGACCATTCAGCGAACGGGGCGGCGGATCACTCCTCCCACTCAATGGCCGATCATTCCGCACACGGATCGCCAGATTCTTCCTTCGATCCGACCACGCCGGTCAAGTCCACAGTGCCAATCCGAATGGTGGCGGCGCTCGACCGGCACGAGATCGCTGCCGGGATCCTGGTTGACCGTGCAGCGTCACTCAGTCGCGAACCGGCGCGTGAGGTAGTGGTGGTGGTTGCGCACGGCCCGGTATCGGACGAGGAGAATGCCAGGTGGCTGGCCGACATGGGTGCGCTAGTCGATCACATGAAGAAGAAGAGCCACTTTCGGCGGATCGAGTACCTGACCGTTCGCGACGATGCGCCTGAACCCGTCCGCGCCCAGGCCACGGCCGAACTGAGGTCGGTTGTCACGCGAGCGAGTTCGGAAGGGAACCGCGTTCTCGTTGTGCCTCACCTGATTTCTTTCGGAGGGATCGAGCAGGGCATTCGAAAGCGACTCGACGGCCTCTCCTACGAGATGAGCGGACAGGGATTGCTTCCTGACGACCGGCTCGCGGAATGGGTGTTGCTCTCGGCCGGCCAATCCGGGCTCACTGCGGATACGAAGCGCTAACGCAACACGGTGGGGGCGGGCTTCCGACTCGGGTCCGAGCATAGCCGGTGTCCGAGTCGGGCACGGCAGCGTATCGCTCTGCCGCTTCGGAAGCTGGCCCCCCTTCGATTGAGTTCGCCACGGTTCACGCGCGCGAGCGCAAGCCACCCGCGCTTCTGAGGGAAACACGACACGCGTGGCCGCAACCGTTCGCACACGGTTGCGGCCGTCTGACGCTCGGGCGCCGCCAGGAGCAGATCGAGTTCAGTTAATCCTAAGCCGCTCTTGAATTCGGACAGATTGACACTCTCGGGGCTGATGTGATGGACTCCGAGTCCGCGCTCGCTCCGGGCGAAACTTCCGCCCGGTTGTTCCAACTCGATCCATTCCATACAAGTTCGGACGGTGCTCGCGGGCGCCGGCCCGGACTCGAGCCGTGAAGCCAATGATTATAGGTTCTCGCCAACTCGCAACGGGACGAGCGATCCGCTGTGCGACCGTGCTGGCCGCCGCGGTGATGCTTGCTCAGCCACTGTCACTTCTCGCTGGTCCGTCGACCACACGGCTGCAGCCACGTCCGCACGGTCACCGAGCAACTAGTCGGCACAACGTGCCGGCCGCCGCACCCGTCGAGGAGGGCCTGCCTAACTTCGACATCAGATACTCCAAGGTCGCGGACACCGATGAGGCGTTCAAGGGGGCAGACCCGTCTACGATTGCCGAGTTGCAGTCCACGGTCGCCGAGGCGCGTAACGCGCTGGCGGCCGATGTTCCAGGCCTGCGCGTCAGCTACCACGACGTGCTGCAGACGGCCCAGATCGTCGATGTGGCGACCTCATCGGACTACACGCTCGCAAAGAACTCGGGTGTCAGTCACGAGGCCACCGTGCGCCAGTTCATAAACGGCAATTCGGGGCTTTACGGCCTGTCGCGCCGCCAGGCCGAACGGCTCGAAGTCTCGGCCGACTACACGAACCCTGCCGGAAACCTGTCGTGGGTCGAGATGCGTCAGACCGTCGGCGGCATCCCCGTGTTCCGCGGCACGATCCGCGCCGCGCTTACATCCGAAGGCGATCTCGCACGAACAGTGAGTGAAGTGGTTCCAGCACTGGACTACAACTCTCTCGCGGCGAAGCCGCGCCTCTCGGCGGCGGAAGCTGTCGCCTCAGCCGCCGCCTCTATCGGAGTGACGGTCGACCCTGCATCGCTCGTGGTCAAGACCGCGACCAACGATGGCCGAGGGGTTGTCTTCGACCGCGGACCGTTCGATGGAGACATCAAGGTCGACTTGCAGTACTTCCCGCTGAAGCCTGGAGACGCTCCGCTCGCCTGGTCGATGGTGCTGTGGCGGGACGTGCCTGCCTACTACGTCTTCATCGACGCTTCCACGGGTCGGCTCCTGTACCGCAAGAACATCACGAACTCACAGTCGCAGACTGCTACTTATGGTGTCTACAACGACGACAGCCCCGGTCCGTTCTCGCCATCGGCGGCGCTGCCTGGTTCGGGTATGCAGGGTGCCGGAATATCTCGCACGCAGGTGACCGTAGTCAGTGAGTTACCCGCGTTCGACGATCTGGGGTGGATCACGGATGGAGGCAACACTACGACCGGTAATAACGTCGATGCCGGCTTGGACATCGCCTCGCCGAATGGCATAGATGCAGCCGGACGCCCGACGGGCTCGCCAAGTCGTGTTTTCGACTTCTCCTATAGCCCGCCGCCTCTCGGTTCCGACGTGCCTACGAGCGCCAACTACCGCTTCGGCGCAGTCACGAACCTGTTCTTCTGGGCGAATCGCTTCCACGACCGTCTCTATTCGTATGGATTCACGGAGGCGGCCGGCAATTTCCAGGGGAATAACTTCGGCCGCGGCGGGCTCGGGAACGACTACGTTCAGGCCGAGGCGCAGGACTATTCGGGAACTGACAACGCGAACTTCGCAACGCCACCAGACGGCCAGCTTCCGCGATGTCAGATGTACATATTCACCAGTCCTACCCCTGATCGCGATGGCGATCTCGACGCCGACATATTCATTCACGAGTTCGCGCACGGATTGTCCAACCGATTGCACGGCAATGCCGGCGGCTTGAATTTCAACCAGGGCGGCGGTATGGGTGAGGGCTGGTCGGACTTCTACGCCAGGTGTCTGCTTTCGACGGCTGGCGAGAACATCGGCGGTAACTTCCCGGCTGGCGGCTATGCCACGCTTCAACTCGGCTCGCTCGGAACCGACAATTATTACTATGGCATTCGCCGGTTCCCCTATGCGCTCAGGTCGAGTCTTGGCTCCAACAGCAAGCCCTTCAGCCCGCTCACCTTCGCGGATGTCGATTCTGCGCAGATGAACACTACTGATGGGGCGTTCCCGGAAAGTCCGCTTGGTTTCTCCGGGAACGGTGCCAGCGAAGTCCACAATGTCGGAGAGATCTGGTGCCTGGCCCTGCTAGAAGTCCGCGCACGAATTATCGGTCAACTCGGCTTCGCAGCCGGAAACGACCGGATGTTGCAGATCACGACCGACGGGATGAAACTGGATCCGTCGGACCCGACCATGCTGAACGCACGCGACTCGATTCTGACCGCCGATATCATCAGTTTCGCCGGTGCCGACGAGAGACAGATCTGGGAGGGCTTCGCATCGCGAGGCATGGGCGTCGGCGCTACCGTTGCCGCAGCCTCGGCCTCGACTATCACGGTTACGGAGTCGTTCGCGACCCCGAATATCGCGCTTGGCGGCGTCACAGTCTCCGATGCGCAATGCAACAACAACGGATTCCCCGAGCCAGGCGAGACGGTCACTCTCACCGTTCCGCTCACGAACCAGTACGCCGTTACTCCGGCGACCAGCGTCTCGGCCACGCTTGTCGGTGGCGCCACCGTCAACTACGGAACGATTTCCGGCGGCCAGACTATTGCCATGCCGTTCGATTATTCGATCCCGCCTGGGACTCCGTGTGGATCTACGATCACGCTTACGTTCGACGTTTCCAGCAGTCTCGGTAACGTGCAGCGAACTTACGTGCTGCAGATCGGCCAGCCTGGAGCTCCGACAGTGGTCATTTCTGAGAACTTCGATGGAGTCGCGGCGCCCAATCTGCCCGTCGGGTGGACGACATCGGCCAGTGGATCTCTGCCGCGCCCCTGGGTTACGCGGAGCGACACGAGCGTAAGCGCGCCGAACTCGGCCGCTGTCGGAACGCCCTATCCGACCAACACGAGCGACGACGCCCTCGTCTCGCCGGCGTTTGCGGTTCCCGGCGGAACCGTGAGCCTCACTTTCACCCACCGATACTCTTTCGAAACGCCGGCCTACGATGGCGGCCGCATCGAGATCAAGATCGGTGCCGGCAGCTTTACCGACATCATCACGGCGGGGGGCTCGTTCATTGTCGGGGGCTACAACGGAACCATCTCATCGTGCTGCAGCAATCCAATCGGAGGTGGAATGGGCTTCGTCGGAGCTTCCAGCGGACCGTACACCACGACCACCGTTAACCTGCCGGCTGCCGCGGCAGGACAGATGGTGCAATTGCGTTGGCGCGCCGGCTACGACACTTCGGCTGCGGGAGGCGATCCGAGTTGGGCGATCGACAACGTTTCGGTCTCGGCGCCGACTTTCTCCTGCGCTCCGGCCGGGTGTGGAGGAGGCAATCAGCCTCCGGTTGCCGCGGCAGGCAACGACCAGACGGTCAATGCCTGCACGCCTGTTACCCTTGATGGCACTGCGTCGAGCGATCCGGACTCCGGACCTCAGCCGCTCTCCTACTCTTGGACTCAGACGGCGGGGCCGACGGTCGCGCTCGCGGGCGCGACCACTGCGGCTCCGACCTTCGGTTCGCCAAACGTCGCTATGCAGGAGGTGCTCACCTTCCAGCTAACCGTTTCGGACGGCTTGGCGCAGAATTCCGACAGCGTAAGCGTTACGGTGAACCACGTCAGCGGCGTGAATGTCGATACCGCGGGGTTGCTTACCACAGGGGCGAGTGCCTACTTCCTGCGGAACTGCAACGCCCCGGGACCGGCGGACCTCGCATTCGTGTTCGGCGTGAATGGGTACGTGCCGCTCAGCGGAGACTACGACGGAGACGGAGAAGACACGGTCGGAGCTTACGACCCGGCGACGTCCTGTTTCTTCCTGCGTAACTCCAACTCCGCGGGTCCGGCCGACCTGATCGTCTGCTTCGGTGTGCCAGGCCAAGTGCCACTCGTTGGCGACTGGGACGGCAACGGATCGGTAACAGTCGGTGTATACGACCCGGCAACGGGTACGTTCTTCCTGCGCAACTCGAATACATCCGGTCCGGCCGACCTGGCGTTCGGATACGGCGCGGCCGGAGCAACTCCACTTGTCGGCGACTGGGACGGCGATGGAACGACGACAGTCGGGATCTACTTGCCGGCTTTTGGTGTGTTCTTCCTGCGTAACTCGAACTCGCCAGGAACCGCCGACCTGGCGTTCACCTTTGGGGCCGGTGGCGCCGGCGTACTACCGCTCGTTGGAAACTGGGACGGCATCGGTGGCGACACTGTTGGGATTTACGTCCAGGCAACTGGCGTTTTCTTCCTCAAGAACTCGAACTCCAACGGCGCCGCAGATATCGCCTACCAGTTTGGCATTGGCGGAATCTACACGCCCATCACCGGCAACTGGGACGGCTTCTGAAAGTGCGCCCAACGTTTTCTGTGCCTCTGCGCGGGATTCTCTCGCAGAGGCACAGAGATGGGGCCGGCCGGAGCACTTGACGCGAACACTACGCCCACCTGAACCACTCGGGGTCTCCAAATCCGTCAGGTTTCCGTAATCTTCCATATCGGACGCCTTGTCGATACTGTTGATCATGTCCGCACCGGCAGCCCTGCAGGTGTGTTCGCTTTGCGCAAACTTCTCGCTTGACGCGAAGTTCGCTTTATGCGAACCTCGATCCCGTCGGTTTGGAGGATGATTGCACGTCATCAGCCGCAAGCACATCGTCGGGTTCGTGGCGAAGCATCCCAACGCCGGGCCATCTCTCGATGGATGGTATCGGATCGCACGGCGTGCCACGTGGCTCAAGCTGACCGATGTACAAGAGCAGTGGCCCTCGGCCGAGGCAGTCGGCGACTGTACGATCTTCAACATTGGCGGGAACAACTATCGACTCATCGCCAAGGTGTACTACAGGGATCAGGTTATTCTCATCCGGTTCATCTTGACACACGCCGAATACGGCCGGGGAGGCTGGCATGGCGACTGCAACTACAAATCTTGACGCGAAGCGTTATGGGCGTCTTCTTGCCCGGGAGCTTCCGCACGCCATCGAAACCGAGGAGGAGAACGACCGCGCACTCGTCCGGGTCGCGCAACTCCTCGCGAAGGGAGACGCCCGCACGCCCGAGGAGCTCGCGCTCTCCCGTCTGCTCGTCGTGCTCATTGAAGCGTTCGAGACGGAGAAGTACTCCCTAAAGCAGGCGGCACCTCACGAGATCCTCGCCGAGTTGATGCGCCAGCACGGTGTAAAGCAGGCTGATCTCGTGCCGACTATTGGCTCCAAGGGACATGTCTCGGATGTCCTCTCGGGGAAGAAGCCAATAAGTCGGAAGGCTGCCGTCCTACTCGCCAGGCGCTTTCGAATTACGCCGGATCTCTTTCTCGCCTGAGAACGAAAATCGCCCGATGGCGGCTGCGCAGCCCAGATTCTCGCGGCGGAACCCAGCTGACGGCGTCGGAAGTACGGGTGGGGCGCTCTGAACACCGTTTGGCGAGCCCGTGGCGGGCACGGCACCGTCAACTCACACCTGCGACGGCGTCGTTCGCCTCGTCGGCCGCGCAAGTGCTGCTGCCAGCGCGTAACGACCGTAACATCCTTAAGTGCAGTAACTAGAATGAACGGGTACTGGAGCCGCCGGGACGAATACGCCGCCAGGACAACTGCTCGTAGTCCTTCTTGTCGGACGCGAATCCATCGCGGGTGTTGGATATTCTCTTCATGCGACGAACGAGAACTCAGAGTACGCGCCGGACTAGAATCGTCGGTATTCGGATTCAGCCACCGCGGCCTGACTTTGGGCGTCGTTGTTGCGGGAGTTCGGAGTGGGACATGGCGATGACTGGCACATGGGGCACGCTCGAGTTCGAAGAGAGGGTCTCACTCGAACTCAACCGCGCTGTCGCCACCAAGCTCGCAGAAGATCCCGAGTTCGTGATAGGTGTCGCGCTGCGCAACCTCGACCGATGGCGGACGGCCGCCGAGGCTGATGCCGCCGAGGAACGCCTTCAGAGGGGTCCCCTCAGAAAACGGAATTATGCCGTGCTCGGCATAATTCCGTTAATGCCGAGTTCCGAATAATGCCGAGTTCGCTCCAGCGAACCCCTTATGAGGCAGTTGGGGTGC
>JAJTWZ010000055.1 GCA_021463145.1 Blastocatellia bacterium
TCCGTGTCCGTGCTGCGGCCACCCGCTCCACGAACACAAGCGGCGCCAGCACGTGCATCTGACCGGGTCACCGACCGTCACCGGCACCATCTACGAGCGCCAGGTCCTGCGCTGCTCGACGTGCGGCCAGACCTGGACGGCTCCGCCTCCGGAGGGCGTCGGCGACGGGAAGTTCGACGCGAGCGCCGACGCCGCGATCGCCGTCGACAAGTACGGTCGCGGCGTGCCGTTCTACCGGCAGGCGCGCGCCCAGCAGTGGCACGGCGTTCCGGTCCCCGCCTCGACCCAGTGGGACCGGGCCGAAGCGCTCGCGGGCGACGTGCTGCCGATCTTTATCGAACTCCAGCTCCTCACGCCCAACGCACCGTCGATTGGCACCAACGACACGTCGGCCCGCATCCTGGCCAGGAGTGCCTTTCAGAGTTGAGCGCTGCTGACTCTCTTTGCACCTGAAACAGGTTGCCTTACGCGGCGGGCCACCTGTTATCGGGTTTTGTCATCCAAAGCCGTGAATACGGGGAGGAAAGGTAGCCAAGGAAAGGAGGGGGGTCACAGGCTGGCTTTGCCTCGTTCGAGATTCGGCGGCGTAGCGCCAACGGTCCTGCCGAAGCTCCTCCCCGAAACCCCTTCGACACCGCTGTGCCCTATTTGACGAACGATCGGTAGCGTCCCCGGCCCGGAAGCGTCGTGTGGTGCGTCCTGACGACCAGGCGCGAGCGTAGGGCGACAGGCACGACACGTCAGGCAGCCGGTTGACGCCGTCCGTTCCAGCCGGTAGGAAAGTGTCCGCCCGAGCGCGGGCGAACGCCCGCTCACATTCGAGACACGCGAGGAGCGCATGCGCATTGCAATCATTCCCGGCGACGGGATCGGAACCGAAGTCATCACCGAGGCCGTCCGCGTAGTCGAAGCCGCCGAACACGCGTTCGGCTTCACCGTCGAGAAAACGGAGTTCGACTGGGGCGCCGACCGGTTCCTGCGCGACGGCGTGACATTGCCGGACGGCGCGGTCGAGATGTTCCAGTCCGAGTACGACGCGATCCTGCTCGGCGCCGTCGGCGACCCGCGCGTGCCGGACAACCGTCACGCCGCCGACATCCTCCTCGGCCTGCGGTTCAAACTCGAGCTCTACATCAATCTGCGCCCGATCAGGCTGCTCGCCGACGGACTCACGCCGCTGAAGGGACGGACGTGCGCCGACATCGACTTCGTCGTGTTCCGCGAGAACACCGAGGGGCTATACACGTTCATGGGCGGCAACTTCAAGAAAGGCACCCCCGACGAAGTGGCGATCCAGGAAGAAGTGAACACGCGGAAGGGCGTCGAACGGATCATCGAGGCCGCCTTCACCTTCGCCGAGGACACGGGCCGAGGAAAGGTCACGCTCGCCGACAAATCGAACGCGATGACGTACGGCCACGACCTCTGGCGGCGGACGTTCAAGGAAGTCGCCGCGCGACATCCCTCGATCGAAACGAACGCGCAGTACATCGACGCGACGGCGATGTTCATGGTCCTGGACCCGGGTCAATACGACGTCATCGTTACGAACAACCTCTTCGGCGACATCATCACGGACCTTGGCGCCGCGTTGCAGGGCGGTCTCGGCGTCGCCGGATCGGGCAACATCCATCCCGGAGCCGTTTCGCTTTTCGAACCGGTGCATGGAAGCGCACCCCAGTTCGCGGGAAAGAACATCGCGAATCCGATCGGTTCGATCCTCGCCGCGGCGATGATGCTCGAGCACCTTGGACACAAGGACGCCGCGGACGCGATCGAACGGGCGGTCGTCTCGGCCGTGGCCGGCGGACTGATGACGAAGGACATTGGCGGGTCGCTGACGACGACGGAAGCCGGCGCCGCCATCGCCGAACGCGTCGTCGCGTGACGGCCCCCGCCGGCCCGTGAGATCCTGCTCGACATGTTCGGTCTGAAGAAAGTTCGGAAGGGCTGCCTCGGCTGCGTCTCGGTCGCCGGCCTTGCAGGCGCCGTGCTCCTGCTCACGTATCTGTTCGCACCATGGGTGTTCGACGCGGCGATCGATTGGGTGCTCTACGTCGAGCCTCCGGCCGTCGCCGTGTCGGATACAGGCACGACGGAAGTGAAGGCGGCCCTCAAGCAGATCTACACCTCAGTCGAAGGAAGCGGTCCGAAGAATCCGACCGTTAAGCTCTCGGAAGGCGCCGTGAACGGGCTCCTCGGGGATCCGTCCGACAGTTCGGCGCTGCGCGCGGTAGCGGTCGACTTCGGGGTCGACTCGGCGACGGCGTACGCCGCAATCGACTGCGCGAAGCTCTCGCGCAATCCGGAATACGCGGATCTGCTCGCGGACGTCCCAAGCTTCCTCCGCGAGCGGCGAGTGAGCGTGGAAGTCGAGTTCACGGGACTGACGACGGTGAACAACCGGCTGACTTTCAGGGATGTCAGCGTGTCGGTGGGCCGGGTGTGGGTGCCATTTTCCGGGCGGTGGGCCCTTCCTCTGCTGCAGCGCGTGGCAGAGAAGAAGCTCGGGACTCGGCTTCCGGAAGAGGGACTGCCTCTGCCGCCGGGAAGCTCGGCTAGGATGGCGGACGATCTGTTGACGGTGGAGTTAGGGAAGCGCTAGCGATCAAAAGTCGAGAAGGCGAATCGATGGAGCCGGAATTGCACCTGTGCCCCGCCTGCGGGACACTTCGCTCGGCATCGAGTTGGGCGAACTTCATACAAAGGAGCCACCACGCATGCGCGCAGTCGAAGTCAGCGCCTTCGGAGGAACCGATAAGCTCGAGTTAGTCGACGTTGAATCACCAGTGGCCGGCCCCGGCCAGGTGCTCATCGACGTCGAAGCGTGCGGAGTCAACTACGCCGACATCATGATGCGCCGCGGGCTCTATGGAGGCGGACCGGCTCCGCGCTTCATCCCCGGCCTCGAAGTCGCCGGAACCGTGGCGAGGGCCGGCGACGGCGTCACGAAGTTCGTTCCAGGTCAACGGGTCATGGCCCTGGTGTCGCACGGTGGCTATGCCGAGCAGGTTGTGGCGTCGTCTGCAGGTGTCATGCCGCGGCCAGAAGGCATGTCGGCACAGTCGGCCGCGGCGTTTCCCGTGAACTACTTCACCGCGGATTTTGCGTTGCACTTCGCAGGGAACGTCAAACCTGGACAGACAGTGCTGATCCACGCTGCCGCGGGCGGTGTCGGCACGGCGGCGGTGCAACTCGCGAAGATCGCCGGCGCGCGGGTCATTGCAACGGCGAGCTCGTCAGAGAAGCTCGAGCGCGTCCGCGCGCTCGGCGCGGACATATGCATCGACTACACGAAGGAAGACTTCCTTGCCGTAGTTCGCGACGCGACGGATGGCGAGGGCGTCGAACTCGTTCTCGAATCGGTCGGCGGAGACGTCTTCGACAAAAGCCTTGCCGCGCTTCGATCCCTCGGCCGTCTAGTCGTTTTCGGCATTGCAAGCGCCGACGTGCGCCGGCCTGACCCCCGCGAGTTGCTCTTCCGCAATCTATGGGTGATCGGGCTGCACCTCGGCATGCTCATGCTGCAACCGGACGTGGTGGAGCAGGCGTCGGAGCGGCTCTTTGGGCTGCTCGCGACGGGCAGGATCGTGCCGCAAATCGGACACGTGCTCGGCCTCGAGGAGGCCGTTCGCGCCCACACGCTCCTTGGCGAGCGCAGTAACTACGGGAAGGTCATCCTGGAGCCGTGATCATGGATTGCGCAGATCGAGACCGATGAAAGCAGGTCGAAGCCCGGTCCGATCCGCGTTCATTCACTCTGGTCCCGTGAAATCAGTGGACTAGGCCGAGTCGTGGTCGTAGACGACCTCGACCTGAGCGGCAAGTTCGTTCCAGAGGTTGAGCGCGCGCATCATCTGCAGAAGCATCGTCTTGCGGCCCTCCACCTGGTAGCGCGGCGAAGCGAGCGCCCGCACGGGAGACATATCGCCGCGGTTCAGGTCGGCCATCATCTCGTAGGGGCAAGTCGAGCGCATGATCCACGAGTTGTCGTACTCCGCGGTTCGCATTGCTTCCCAGGGCGTGGCGGCGGACTCGTAGGTCCAATCCACACATTCTCCGCTTCGGAAGGTCCACGTGGTCATCCGGTCGTGATTTCCCGGTCCGTCGAGGACCCGGAACACAAACGTTCCGTTGAGCTTGCGTGCCGCCGATCGAAACTCAGCACTCTCGCGCAATCGGCTCACGACGGCTTCCACCCAATCGCGAGTGTAGTAGTTGATCATGACGCTCCAGTCACACATCGCCGGACGAGGATCTCGATATCGGCGTACTCCGAGGGCCGCGGGTTGAACGCGAGACACGGATCGTTCATTGCGGCATCCGTAATGTCGCCGACGGTTGCATCGTCGCCTTCGAGTCCAAGACCTTCGAAAGTCCCGGGAATGCCGATCGAAGCATTGAGCGAGCGGACGCGTTCGACGGCTTCCGAAGCGAACTCGGCATCGGTACGCCCGGCCCGTTCGGCGCCGAGAGCGAGGGCGAGGGCCGCAAAACGCGCAGGGCAGGTCCGGAGGTTGTACTCCATCACGTAAGGCAGCGCGACGGCGTTGCACAGTCCGTGATGGAGTCCGTGCAGGCTGCCGATCGAATGAGCGATGGCGTGCGTGGCGCCAAGTACGGCGTTGGTGAACGCGATTCCGCCCATCGACGCGGCGATCTGGACCTTCGACAGCGCGTCGGTGTTGCCGCGATCCGCAACTGCAAGCGGCAGATTGTCGGCGAGCATCTCGACGGCGCGAAGCGCGATCGCTTCGGAGATCGGCTCACGATCGGTCGAAACGAACGCCTCGATCGCGTGAGTCATCGCGTCCATGCCCGTGTAAGCCACAAGGTGGGCCGGCAGCGACCGGAGCAGTTCGGGATCGAGCAAGGCCATTCGCGGGAAAAGATACGGACTTCCAAGAATGACCTTCGTCCTGGCGTCGTGGTCCTTGATGACGGCGCCCCCGGAGACCTCGCTGCCGGTGCCGCACGTCGTGGGGATCGCGACGATGGGTATGCAAGGTCCCGGCACGATGTAGAGCCCCTCGTAGTCGCTGACACGGCCTCCGTGTGTCGCGACAACGGCCGCGGCCTTTGCCGTGTCCATCACCGACCCACCCCCGGCAGCGAGGATGATCTCGGCATTGTTTTCCGAGACGAATGCCGCGGCCGCATCGACGGCCCTTACGTCGGAGTCCGACGGCACGTCGTCGAAGACGCCCACCAGGTCGTAATGCGATCCGTGGAATCCGCTTCGAATCCGGTCGACGATTCCAAGCCCGGCGAGCGCGGCGTCTGTGATGAGCACCACCCGGGCCAGGTCGCCGAGATCGTCCTCGATCTGCAGTTCCTCACCCAGATTGGCGAGCTTTCCCACACCGAACTTGATCTGCGTCGGCGCCTGAAATGCAATGTCTGTCCGCGAGAGCGGTTCATTGTCGAGAATCTGACCCATAAACACTTCCGGTTCCGATTCGCGGCCGGTTGTGCGGACGTCCGCGTCCACGCCGGCGACAAATGGACTCACGTCGCTTCTTCGGCGAAATACTCCGAAATGGCGGCCGCCATTTCTTCGCGGCGGCCTTCGAAAAAGTGGTCGGCACCCTCGATCCGGACGAGGCGTTTGGGCTCCGGGAGATCGGCGTACCAGGAATTCAACTGCGCCATGGGACCGAATTCGTCGTTCGTGCCCTGCACCAGCAGCTTTGGCTTCGTGCACGCGCTAAGTCCGGCAATGTCGAATGCGCGCACTGGAACACCCAGGCCTACGACGTGTGAGACTCGAGGGTCGGCGCATCCGACCGGCAATCCCGTCCACGATCCGAAGGAAAATCCGGCAACCAAAAGTGGCACGCCGGGATGCCGGTCCGCCAGCCAGTCGAGCGCCGACCGGATGTCGTCACGCTCGCCCCGGCCTTCGTCGAACGCCCCGTCGCTACCGCCCACTCCCCGGAAGTTGAACCGAAGTGTCGGAAAGCCCAGCTCGTCGAACGCGCGGGCAATACGAAAAATGAGCTTGAAGTGCATCGTGCCGCCGTGCAGCGGATGCGCGTGGCAGATAACGGCCGCGTGCCGTGGCTTCGTTCGTTCCGAGTCGCCGGGTTTGTAGATGGCCTCGAGCTTCCCGGCCTTTCCGGGAACGACGACATTACCTGCGAGAAATCGGCCTGCCATGAGGCGGCAATTCGTACCACAGCCCCGCTCGGGCTCGCCAGTATCGGCGCCGTTCGAGGGAAACAGCACAGGAAATTGCACCCGGCCGAGACCGCTGCGAAAAGCACGGGCAGGGGGGAATTCGGCCAAAACGGCCCGTGCGCAATGCGAGCCATTGTTCCGCAAAGAGTTGGGGTAACAATTCTGTTGTTCTGGAGGTACCCCGGTGCTAGAGTTGCGGAGCGTCAGAACCCACCACACGCGGTGGCCAACCTCTCCGTTCCGGTCCCCCCGGGCAGATGGTTTTGATTCAAGGCGCTGGTCATTGTAGATGGATTCGGTTGAGGTGGCGCCCCGCAAGTCCCGCGTCGTAACGCTGGTCCGAACTCGCTTTCCAAAGGCCAATCCCCTCACTCAAGGTTATGAAAGCACATGAGACTGTACGTAGGGAATCTCCCGTTTAAGATCTCCGAGGCCGAACTGAGCGACCTGTTCTCGCAGTGCGGCGTGGTCGACAGCGTTCGAATTATCACGGATCGGGACACTGGGCGGTCGCGTGGATTCGCCTTCGTTGAGTTTGCGTCCAAGACCGAGGGTGAGGCCGCGATTGCGAAGTTCGCCGGAATGGAGTTCGGCGGCCGCGCGTTGACTGTCAACGAGGCGAAGCCGCTCGAGCCTCGTGGCGGCGGTGGTGGTGGCCGGGGAGGTTACGGCGGCGGCGGCCGTGGTGGCGGCGGCGGCTACGGCGGCGGAAATCGCTGGTAACTTCTTCTTTTTCAACTAATCGACGAGCCGCGGGGGATTCTTTCCCGCGGCTCGTCGTGCGTTATCGGCCGTGACTCGATTCATTGAGAGGAACTTTCAGCACACGGCGGCGTCTTCAGGGCAGCCCGGAGCCGGCATGATATGATCCGTCGTTCGGATTCGGGCTGGTCTTCGATTCCAATCCGATCAATTCGCGGTGGAAGTGACTTTCTGACGATGCGTTTGCGAATCTTGCTCCCCGTCGCGCTGTGCGCGGCAATTTCCCTCCCTTGTCTACTTCCTGTTCCGGCGGCCGTCGCCCAGGACGCGACTGCGTCCGTGCTCGCCGAGCGCGGCGAACTCGACAAGGCAATGGCCGCCGATACGACGGCCCGGATATCGCTGCTCGAGAAGTTCCTCCGCGATCGGCCGAACTCGCTGCTTGCCGACCAGGCGCGCGAGGCGCTCGTTCGATCGCACGCGACCGTCGGCGAGATGTCGATCAGAAACAGCGATCCGAAAGGAGCGAGCGCCGCTTTCATGCGCGCGCTCGATTCGGCTGGAACCAGGATCAGCGACCGGCTTTTCTCGTCCGTCATCTGGCAGATGCCGGTTGTGCTTGCGAGTGCAGGTTACCGATCCGATGCCATTGCACTGATGAAGGCCTTCGAGCCGGCGTTCGACGCCCAGGCGTCCAGGCTGATCCAGATTGGCTATTTCTATGTCTCGATCGAGTCGCCGCTCGACGCGGTCCGCGTGCTCGAGCGCGCCACGGAACTGGCGCCAAGCGACCATCGCGCGTTCAACTCGCTCGGCAGCGCCTACATCATCAGTCTGCGCCTGGATGACGCGGCGAACGCGTTTCAGAAGGCCATCGACCTGGATCCAAACGAGGAATTCGCGTACGCGAGCCTCGCAAACCTGCGACGGGCATTCGGCAATCCGACCGAGGCGATCACGCTCTACAAACGGCAGCTCGACATCAAGCCGGACGATCCCGAGTGCTTCGCCGGGTTGGCGGTTTCTCAGCTCCTGCTCGACGACGACGCAGCTGCGAACGAGTCGCTGGCTCGCGCACTCGCTCTGTCACCTCGCGATTTCCGGCTATATACGACGCTCGGATATCTGTACGCCGCACGCGGCCGGTACGAGAAGGCGCGCGAGATGGTCGAGCTGTCGTTGCGAATCGAACCGCGGTTTGCGTGGACACACATCACGCTCGGCAACATCCTCCTCGGCCAGAAGAAGTACAAGGAAGCCATCGAAGCCTTTTCGCAGGCACAGAGCTACGGCGATTTCCCGTCGATGCACTTCGAGCTGGCAAAGGCCTACATGGTCGACGACCAGTTTTCGCAGGCGATCGACCGGCTGAACGCGTCAGTCGACATAACGGACGACGGTCAGTTCGAGACCCGGCTCGGCGACATCTTCGATCTGCGGAGCTCGAAACTCGAACTCCTGCTCGAGCGCGAGCGGCAGGCCGTGATGTTCATGCCGGTCCAGCCGACCACGGCGACGCAGTTCAAACTTGCCGAATCGCTTGCGCGGATCGGGCACTACCTCGAGCTGATTCCCGATCCTCAGGAACCCGCAATCGAGCCGCAGCCCTCGCCAGCGCCGTCGCTCGATACGCAGGCACCGCCGGAGGAGACGAAGCAGGAGTTCCTGTCGCCTCCTGGAGGCGGGATGGGCTCGGCGGCCTCAACACCCGAGATTCTGTTCACCGAGTGGCTTGCGGTTCTGGCGATCCAGTCTTCCAATCCGGCGCCGCCTCAGGAACCGATTGCGGTGGATCCGACGCTCGTCCCGGCGGACGCGCCGCTCGTGTTCCGCCCCCGTCGAGCGATTCCGCCGGCGGCTTCCGAACCTGCTCGAGAGCCATCGTCACGTGCGACGGAGCCGGAGGTGGCGCCCGAACCGGAACGTGATCCGGTTGTGCCGGCCGCTGCAGAGCCTGGGCATGAAGTGCCGGCAGTGGCGGCACCGTCCGATTCCGGCGGCGTCACCGAACCCGCTGCGTCGGCGCCGTCATCGTCAGAGCCGTCGACGGTGGAACCTGCGCCGTCCGATCCATCGGGTTCTGGCGCGGCGCCGGAGCGGCAGACGGAACTTTCGGCGTCCATACCGGATATGCCGGCGCGGACGGTCACGCCGGAACTGACTCCCGACGCCACTTCCGGCGCGGCAGAGGGAGTCGATAGCGGAGGCACGCAGCCGGCGGCCGCTGAAGCGGCCACGGAGCCCGCCATTCAGCCAGCTATCGAGCCTTCCGCAGAGGCAGGTGCGGCTGCCGTCGAACCGGCGCCCGCCGCAACGGTTCCCGAGCCCGCTTCGGGGTCTTCCGATCCTGTTGTCGAGCCAGCGCCTGCGGAACCTTCCGCGGCGGAGGACGCAGCGCGAACCGCCGGGTCCGCGCCGGTCACCAGAAGCGCCGAGCCTTCCGCCGTCGCTCCGACATTTCCATTCGGCTCCACGGCACCGGCTGGCCGGCCCGAGCCGCCTCCCATCACGATCGTCGAAGATCCGGCATCGACCGAGCCCGACAAGCCTGTTGCGCCGCCAATCCGCGCGACCGTGCCCGAGAGTGAGCCATCATCGGCAGGCGATGCCGATGTCAGGACGGCACCGGTGCCGACTGGGGCCGAAACCATCGAGCCCGCGCCGCGAACCGTCGCGGTTCCCGAACCGGAACCGTTCAGCCCGCACGGACGATCCGTCGAGCCGCGCATCGAGGCATCGCTTCGGTCCGCGATTGACGGGTTCGTTGGCGTGGACGACGGTCGCGAACCATTCCGAAAGATCTGGCTCGCCCTCCAGCTGGCGGACAAGGGCGTTCTGCTCGATCGAGCGAAGCAACTGGCCGAGGAAGCGTTGGGCGGTGTCGATGGTGCGACCGAGCTCGAGCGTTCGGTGCGCGATATGCCCGACGCCGACAGGGCGACGCGCCGAGCCATCATGACAGCTCGTGCGAACGACGCGCTCGGTTGGGTTCTGTTCAAGCAACGCGAGTACGACCAGGCCATCGTGCACCTCACGGCGGCCACGGCGGATCCGCTCGCCGATACGGATCACAACTCGCGTCTCTGGCACCTTGGGATGGCGAAGCTCGAGACCGGGGCCGAGCGCGACGCTCTGGACATTCTCATTCGCGCTTACCAGCCGGCTTCCAGCGCCGCTGCCCGGCAGCGCGCTCTGATCGAGTCGGTTTACGTGCGCGTGAACGGCTCGACCGCCGGACTCGACCGGCGGCTTGGCCGCTGATGGAGCAGACAGACGTTGTGGCGGCCGGTTCTGACATGACTCTTGTTGCAACTCGCGCGCAGGTTCCGGAAGGCTGCATGCGAAGGTTCGAGTCCAAGGGTCGCTCGTGGGTCATCTTCAATGACGGAGGTGAGTTCGTTGCCGCCGCCGATGTATGTCCGCACAAGGGCGCGCCATTGAGCGCGGGAGAGTTCGCTGACGGAGTTGTCGTCTGTCCACTCCACGGCTGGGAGTTCGACGTCAGGGGTGGAGAGTGCGTGTCGATGCCTGACTGGCGAGGACTCGATCTCGCCACCGTCGTCGTAGAGGGCGAGCTTGTTTACGTCGTTACCTCGACGCCTCCTTCGCAGGATCGGAGCCGGGAGGGGTAGGGACCGGGTTGACGCCCGATGTAGTACATGTGAATGGATCGAGCCTGAATCCGGTGGCTATCGATCCCGGCGCCGATCTCCCGTCGCCGCGTTCGAGGGGCTCGAGCAGGCGACGCTCGCGAGCATGTCCCGCAGCAGCGCTGCCGCCACGTCGCGGCGTCCGGACGCGCCGCCCGAGACCACCAGATCGCCAAGATCGTCGGTACGGAATCGCACGGCCTTTCGCGGCCCTTCCACCAGGTAGAAGGCGTCTTCAGCGCCGACCACCTCCGGCGCAACTGTCATCCGCACGCCGTCGTCCTCGCGAATCGACCGGCCCACGAGTCGCACGCGACCTTTCGTCACTCGCGCGCGCTCGACGATCTCTGGATCAAGTCCGTCGATTCCCACCGGATTCACGCCATCGAGTCTGCAGCGCTCGTCCATGAGCGCACGGGTCAGGATCGTCAGCTTGACGGCCGTGTCCCATCCCTCCACGTCGTAGCTCGGATCCGGCTCGGCTATGCCGGCCCGCTGCGCTTCTGCGAGCGCTTCGCGGAAGGATTTGCCTTCGGCACGCATTCCCGTGAGGATCACATTCGACGTCCCGTTGAGAACGGCGGCAATCTCGACGATTTCGGCTCCGGCAAGCTCGCGTCTCGCGAAAGAAAGCGTTGGCAGCGACGAGCCGACCGTCGCGCTGGCTCCGATCGTCAGCCCGCGTGTTGCTGCCTCGCGCTCGAGTTCCGGAAGCGCGAGCAGCGCCGGACCTTTGTCGGCGAGAACGACGTGGGCGCCGGCTCCGATGGCCGCACGAGCCAGCTTCAATCCTGGCATTCCGGTGTGCCTGTCGGTTGGAAGGCTGACTACAAGTACGTCGATGCCGGCCGCAAAGAACTCCTCTGGTTCGCACGACGAAGGTCCGCCCGGATGATCGCCTATCGGGCGCCCGGATTCTCTCCACCTCGCGATTTCCGAACCGTCGAGGCCAGACGGATCGATCAGAACCCCGGAACGATCGCAGACGCCGATGAGCCTCACGTCGAGTCCGTACGATCGTGCAATCCGATCCGCGCGATCGTGAACGTGGCGCGCGAGGGCCGAGCCTACGTTTCCGAATCCGGCGATGGCGTATCGAAGTAGCTTCACGGCCTCACGCACTGCAACGGGCCGCGCCGTCAGACGCAACGCGGCCTCGCAAGTGCAGTCAGGGTACTCGGATTCCCCAACGCCCGCGAGGCCGGTTCCGGATCGGAATCTCCTGTCGACGGCTACCCGGTCACGGCCGCCGGCAGCAATCCCTTCAATTCGTGAACGACGCGCTGGACGTCCTCTTCCTTGGCGAGCGCCATCATGAAGAACTTGTAGCCATTGTGGAAACACACGACGCCGTTTCCAAACAACCAGATGCTCGACAGAAGCGGGTTGCCGCCAAGGATGAGGTTCACCGGAAATCCGATGACGGTTCCACCCGTGAACGCTTCGGCAATCAGCGCGGCGCCAGCCGCAACGGAGAAGGCCCCAAGCAGAGGCGCACCAACGTACTTGGCCGCATTGCGCTGGAACTCGACGCGCGAACGTTCGGCTTCGGTGAGCCGCCCCTCGGCGAGCATTCGCTCGCGCTCCTTCAGGTAGCCCATGTATTTGTCGGACAGCTTGTACATTCCGTAAGAGGCCACTGCCGAGTGAAACAGCCAGTGCCCCGACGAGCCGGCTCCGAGAATGACGACATCCAGTCCGGGCCACGCGGCACCGGCGCGCACGCCGGCGATCAGCGAAAGGGTGACCACGGTGGCCTTGCCTGGATTCTCCTTCACCCAGACCTTTGCGGAATTCACGGCCCCAACCAGCGAGGCGGCCACCGTCGCCGCGGAAGCGCCAGCGGATGCGGCGCTGCTTGCGGCCTCGTAGTACTGCCTCGCGTCACCGAAAAAATCGGAAGCCTGGTCCTTTGCAAAGTTCGCGCCGGTCTTGAGCGAGGCCGTCACGTTTCGAGCTACGTCGCTGGCCTCCACCGCCGCTGCCTTGGCGGCGTCGGACGCCGCACTGGCGGCCTCCTTCGCCTGACTCGAAATCCTGGGATCGATGTGGATCTGACCGGCGGCCTTCCGGGCGGCGTCTATTCCCGACATGGCTACGTCGGTGCCCGTCCTGAGGGCTTCGCCAGCGGTTCGAGCGGCTTGATCGAGATGCGAGCTGACGTTGAAGCGCCTGTCGGTCTCTTCGGCCTTGCGCTTCATCGCGTCGCGGAGTTCGTCGATCTTCTTGAGGTAATCCATTACGCGTTTTCCAGTCGTTCCATTGGCCGGTCCCGCCAGCCGTGACCAAGTACGCGCCCGTCCGACGGATAGTTCATCCCGTATCGGCGGCAACGCTTCGAATGCGTTGACCATGATGCACTTTTGCCTTGCGAGCCGGCAACCATGTGGCTATAGTCCGCTGTTCGTGAAGGACGGCCCATGCGTCTTACGAGCGCCCGTAGCTCAGTTGGATAGAGCGTTTGACTACGAATCAAAAGGTCGCACGTTCGAGTCGTGCCGGGCGCATTTCTGGTCGTACCCAGCAGCCACCCGAAGAGGGTGGCTGTACTGTTTTCAGGAGGGCTCCGCGTGTCCAACAGGACGATCCAGGTCGACGACCGGCTCTATGACTACATCCTCTCGGTGTCTCTGCGGGAACACGACGTTCTTCGCCGGCTCCGGGCTGAGACTTCCGAATTGGGCGCCCTGTTCCAGATGCAGATATCGCCGGAGCAGGGACAGCTCATGTTCCTCCTTGCCCGGCTCGTAGGGGCGCGTCAGACCCTCGAGGTCGGTGTATTCACTGGATACAGCGCGCTCTCGGTCGCACTTGCGCTTCCGGAGGACGGATGCGTGGTCGCTTGTGACGTCAGTGAGGAATGGACATCGATCGGACGCCGATACTGGGCAGAGGCGGGTGTCGCCCACAAGATTGACCTGCGTCTCGCGCCTGCCATCGAGACGCTGGATGCGCTGATCGCCGAGGGTAGAAAGGGATCGTTCGACTTTGCTTTCATCGACGCCGACAAAGTCAATTACGCGAACTACTTCGAGCGGGCGCTGGTGTTGCTGCGACAGGGTGGCCTGATCGCTATCGACAACACGCTCTGGAGCGGCCGTGTCGCAGACGCATCGGTGAACGACGACGATACGGTTGCGATTCGCAAGTTCAACGAGTCGCTGCATCACGACGATCGGTTCAGCCTCAGCCTTCTTCCTATCGGAGACGGCCTCACGCTCGCGATGAAGCGGTAGGAAGCATCCGGAGGCTTCGCAAGTGCCTCGAAGCGCCACGATGCGGGGCCGGTACGCGCCGAGCCCGACCGGTGATCTGCACGTCGGAAACGCCCGAACCGCGCTGGTCGCCTGGCTTGCGGCACGTGCAGCCGGCGGCTCGTTCGTTCTTCGCGTCGAGGACCTGGATCCTCCGCGAGTCGTCGCCGGCGCCGAGGAGCAGACAATCGACGACCTCCGCTGGCTTGGATTGGACTGGGACGAAGGTCCCGACGTGGGAGGCCCGCACTCGCCATACCGGCAGAGTGAGCGTTCGCGTCTCTATCGCCAGGCGTTACGGACGCTGGGAGCCGCTGGCCGGATCTACGCGTGCACGTGCTCCAGATCGGAGCTTCGCGGACTGCTCTCCGCTCCACACGGTCCCGGAACCGAGGGGCCGCCCTATCCTGGCACGTGCCGGGATAAGGGCATTCCTGTCGAGATCGATGTCGACGCCGACGCTCGTGTGCGGCGGCCGTCCTTGCGGTTCCGGGTCGCGGAGCATGAACGCGTGAAATTTCGAGACGCGGTCGCGGGTGACGTCGAGCAGGACGTCTCGGCGGACGTGGGCGATTTCATCGTCCGCCGATCCGACGGTCTGTTCACTTATCAGCTTGCGGCGACTGTCGACGATGTCGCGATGGGAATCAATCAGGTCGTACGCGGCGCGGACCTTCTCCACTCGACGCCTCGCCAGATACTCGTGCTCAAGGTGCTGAAGGCGGCCGTTCCGGAGTACGGCCACGTGCCGCTCGTCCTGAGTTCGTCGGGCGACAGGCTGGCCAAGCGGACGCGTCCGGTATCGATCCGGCAGCTACGCTTCGGCGGATTCGCGCCGGAGCGGGTTGTCGGCGCCATGGCGCACGCTCTCGGTCTCGTCGATCGCGCGGCGCCGGTGGCGGCGCGCGACCTCGTCGACACATTCCGATGGAAGAAGATCGGCACGGAGCCGTGGACGCTCTCGCGTGACGCCTTCTCGATGTAGGCGTGTCGGAAGCGCTTACAAGCGAGGCACGAAGCAGCTCGTGCACCGTTGAGATCGCTCCCGTAGATCCAGCAGATTTCGTCTAGCTGCTTCGTACTGACGGGGCAGGCTGAACCTCGGATTCCGTGGAACCTGGAATCGATGACATGCAGTAGAGTTTCTTGAGAGCCGGCTCCCTGCGGCCCGCCGATCACGAGAGCGGGTGAAAGTTCTATGACACCCCCTGACCTCTTCGATTCACAGTAGTTCAAGCGAAGCATGGCTGTCCCCGCACCCTCCGCGACGTGTGGACTGCGAATGACGCGGGACACCGAACTGGACTCGGCGCGCTCCGCGGTCGCTGACGTTGACCGTGATGCGTTGACCGCGAAGCGGTCACAGACGATAGCCGGGGGGCACGGCGGTGAGCGAAGCGATCTGCAGTGACCCCCGGTCCGCTCACCCACATCGTCCCGACCGCGGAGCGGTCGCACCCAACGGTGAAAGCGTGCGTATTGCCAGCAAATCGAATCGATCATGGTGTGCTTGACCGGAGCGACGGTGCGACCGCTCCGCGGTCGGCGCTTTGGGGCGGGCTATTCCGCGGGTCGCGCCGCGGCTCGTTGCACTCGCCGCGCGCGACCCACGGCTATTCTATCGACCGCTCCGCGGTCGCGGACTCGCCTGCGCGCGACCGCCGGCTGCTATGACTGACGCCCGTGCGCTGACGTCTGCACTCCGCCCGGTTCATCCCAAGGGTACGCCGCCGGCGCGTGGGGAACTGCTGTGGAAGACGCCCGTGAGCTTACGTCTGCACTCCGCCCTGATTGGACCAGTTCCGGTTCTGGCCCCAACGGAGTCGTCTTGTCCATAGGGGTCTCCCCGTGCTCGGTATACGTGGGTGGAAGCTTCACGACGGCTGGCGGAAAGCCTTCCGGGATTTGCAAGATGGCTGCGCGAGTGAAGCTATGTGTGCCCGCGGCTAGAACTGACGCGATATCTGCCCGCAGCGAGCGTGGCGCCGATTCGGCACCGTGCGATACAATTTCGGGTCGCTCACAGCCCAGGAGGTTCGTTCGTGTCCAGTCTGATTCAAGCAACGCCGATATTTCTGCTCGTGCTCGGAGTGATGATCTTCATTCACGAAGCCGGCCACTTCCTGGTGGCGAAGTGGCTCGGGATCAGGGTGGAAGTATTCAGTCTGGGATTCGGCAAACGGCTGTTCGGCTTCAAGCGCGGTGACACGGATTACAGGATCTCGCTTCTGCCGCTTGGCGGTTACGTGAAGATGGCCGGCGACAACATTGCAGAGGATCGCGCCGGGGCTCCCGACGAGTTCCTGTCGCACTCGAAGTGGCATCGTTTTCTCGTCGCCATTGCGGGACCCGTCGCCAACATCCTCACGGCCATCGCAATTCCGTTCATTGCCAGCATGATCTCCTATTCGGAGCCAGCTTACCTCCGCAAGCCGGCTACTGTCGGACTGGTCGACCCCAAAGCGGCGGGAGCGCGGGCGGGTATCCAGCCCGGCGACCTAATCGTGAAGATCGACGGCGTCGAGGTGCCAACGTGGTACGACTTTGCGTTGCGCGAGAAGCTCTATCCAGGCCGCACGATCGTCGTGACGGTCGACCGCGCAGGTCAGACGCTCGATATTACGGCGACGCTGGACGCGAGCCTGGGCGCCGATCCCGTCGGCAGTCTTGGTGTGAGAGCCGATACCCCAGGCGCTTACGCTGTGGTCTTTGCCGTTGAAGCGGGAATGCCGGCGGCACTGGCCGGCTTGAAGCCCGGCGACGCCATCGTGTCGGTCGACGACTTCGAGGTAGGCTCCGACTTATTCGGACTCATCAAGAGGATCAACGAGAAGCCGGGACAGGACGTCGCGCTGGTGATAAGGCGAGGCTCCGAGACCTTGAACCTGTCGGCGAAAACCGTCGTCGGCCAGGACGGGCTTGGCAGGCTCGGATTCAGGCCTGACCTTGCCGGTGTCGAGATGATCACGACGCCACTTGGCCCCAGGGACGCCCTCGTCTACGCCGTTGATCAGAATGTGAAGTTCCTTCAGATTACCGGTGCGGCCATTGGCCAGATCTTCGCCGGACAGCGGGCCGCGAGTTCGGCGCTTTCCGGGCCGATCGGCATTCTGGACATCGTCGATCAGGCTGCGAAGCAGGGCGTCGGTCCCGTTTTCGACCTGATGGGCTTGCTAAGCCTCAACCTTGGAATTTTCAACCTGCTGCCGATACCGGTGCTGGATGGCGGGTTGATTTTCATGCTTTTCCTCGAGTGGCTGCTTGGGCTGTTCGGCCTTCAACTGTCGCTCAACGCGAAGGAAAAGATGATCAACGTCGGGCTCGTGCTGATCGTGCTGCTGATGGGGTTCGTCTTCTATCACGACATCAGGAAGCGGTTGGTCGGGCAATCGCCGGCCGAGACGCCGCCGGCCGTCACGCAACCGGCGAACGCGAACGAAGGGAAGTAGCTGAAGCGGCTTCTCGAAGCGTGGCCGCGTCGAGTTGCAGCAGGCGTTTCGCCAGGCTCAGCCGACCCAGAGTCCCGTCCGGTTGCACACGGACAGCATCTGGCGCGCACCGTTGATGACGGCCCGAAGCGGGTCCGCCGCGGGCTGCACGTCGAGGTTGGTCTGCCGGGCAAGCAACTCGGCCAGCCCCGGAAGTGCCGCCCCGCCGCCGGTCAGGCACACGCCGCTCTCGATTACCTCGCACGAAATGCCCACCGGCAGGTCCGCAACTACTCCGAGAACCGCGCCGACGATCGTATCCACCACCGGGTCCATCGCCGCAGATACGTCGCGACTGCTGACCGTGATGCGCGTCTCGCGGCCAGTGCGGCAGTCTGCGCCGCGCGCCGTGTGTTCCGTGACCTTGTGAACGCCGCGGACGACGCCGACTGTTCTGGTGAGCCGTTCGGCCTCGCGCATGTATAGCCAGGCGCCGTGTGAATCGACTATGGAGCGCCGAACCGCGAGGTGAAGGTCGCTGCACGCCGTTCGTACGGCAGAAGACGAGATTACTTCGCCCGAACAGATGACGGCGATGTCCGTCACTCCGTCACCGACGTCGACGACCATCTGTGCATATGGCGAAGCAACATCGAGCCCGGCGCCAATAGCCGCAGCCAGCGGTTCCGGTGAGATGGTCACCGACGCCGCTCCTGCTCGCAAAGCCGCCTCGACGATGGAGGCGCGCTCGTCGTCGCAAGCGTCCGTAGGTGCGCACGCAAGCAGGCGCGGCCTTATCAGCCCGAAGCGCTTGGCGCGCCTGAAGAGCGGAGTTAGCAGCGCGGTGGCGGCATCGACGTCTTCGATTACGCCTGCACGAAGGGGCGAAACGGATCTGAAGCTATCCTCCGGATCGGTCGCAAGCTTCGCAGCACGTTTTCCGATGGCCTCGACCGAACCCGTCTCGGCACTGATTCCCACAACTGACGGCTCGTCGGCGATGAACCCCATTCCGGCCGCGTACATACGGGTGTTGGCCGTTCCGAGATCCAAGGCAAGATCAGGGTCCGCAATTCGCCGTCGAATTCCCGGGAAAATCGAGAGAACTCCCACGCCGTTGGTATGTCCTTAGAAGCCGGTTGGTTGGGGCAAATCGCACTGTACGCGAGACTTGACACGTCACGCAAGAAAAAATTGCGAAAATCTTCACAGCCTTGGCGAGCCTGATAGGCGCCGGGTCCTTTCGACGACGAACCCGGATTCGCTGCCCGGTCTTCACTGCAGTTCGGTTCAACTAACCGGGTGGTCGCTCGACCTGCGAGCTGTCGAATCTAACTATCGCCCGTTCCGGTCCGGATGCGTTACAGTGCCGGCCGCACAGGTCTCCCGCGAGAGAGGAAACACGCTTGCCAGAAACCGTAGCGAGAGTCGCCGAACACATCCGCACCGAAATGCGGAAAGTCATCATTGGGCAGGATGCCTTCATCGATCAGGTGCTGGTGGCCCTGTTTGCCGATGGCCACATTCTCATCGAGGGCGTCCCCGGGACCGGCAAGACGCTGGCTGTCAAGGCACTTGCTCGCATCCTTGGCGCCGGCTTCAACCGCATCCAGTTCACCCCTGACCTGATGCCCGCGGATGTCACCGGGACGAACATCTTCAATCTCGGGACGAGCGCATTCACGTTGCGCCAGGGGCCGATCTTCACCGACATCCTGCTAGCGGACGAGATAAACCGTACGCCCCCGAAGACCCAGGCGGCGCTGCTCGAGGCTATGGAGGAGCGGCAGACGACGATCGACGGCGAGCGTCACGTCCTGTCGCCTGTCTTCACCGTGCTGGCGACGCAGAACCCGATCGAATACGAGGGTACCTATCCACTGCCTGAGGCCCAGCTCGACCGTTTTCTCCTCAAGACGCTGGTCGGCTATCCGACCGAGCAGGAAGAGCTCGAGGTCGTGCGACTCTGGCAGATGGGATTCAACGCCCGTCGTCTCGACGCCGTCGGCCTGACTCCGATTCCCGACTCCTCGGCCATCGGCCAGTGCCGCGCCGAAGTGCGCGCGATTCGAGTAGAGGAGGGCATTGGCCGCTACGTCGTCAACATCGTGCGGCGGACACGTCAGACGCCGAGCATCGCGTGGGGCGCAAGCCCGCGCGCCTGCGTTGGCCTGCTGCTTGCGGGCAAGGCCGTCGCGGCGATGCGAGGGCGTGATTTCGTCGTTCCGGACGACGTGAAGGAGATCGCGCTGCCCGTCCTTCGTCATCGCATCGTCCTGCGCTCGGAGGCCGAGATAGAAGGTCAGACCGCCGACCAGGTGCTTACCGGACTGATTGCCGGCGTTGACGTTCCGCGCTGACGGGCCTTCGGCCGGCCGGACCGTTGCGCAATCACGGGGACATTCGACATGCCGTTCGTATTTACGACCACGTTCTTCGCGCTCGTCGGGCTCGGATTCGTGGTGCTGTCGATGGCCTGGATAGGAAGCGAGTTCCTGCTTGTCGCGATTCTCTACGACCTCGTGTTGTTTGGGGCGGCGCTTGCCGACTACTTCCTCACGGAACGCGAGGACCGGATCGAGGTCGAACGCCGCCTCGAGTCCCGGATGTCCCTTGGCGCCGACAATGACGTTTCGGTGGCCGCTACGAACCGCTCGCGACGGACGATCCGGTTGAAGGTCAAAGACGAGTACCCGCACACGATGCGGCTGGTTGGCTCTCGCGAGGCTGGGCTCACGCTGCGCAGTGGTCAGTCGGCGACCTTCGGATACGCCCTGTATCCGACTACGCGTGGACGCTATGGCTTCGGCGACGTGCTCGGACGCATTCGAGGCCCGCTTGGCCTGGTGTGGCGGCAACTGCGATGGAAGGTCGCCGAGGACGTCCGTGTCTATCCGAACATCCGCGAAGCCAGGAAGAACGAACTGTTCGCGTTCCGCAACCGGCAGATGCGCCTCGGTCAGCGGCGGATGCGGGTCAAGGGGCAGGGCCGCGAGTTCGAGTCGATGCGCGAGTTCGTCAATGGCGATGAGATCCACCACATTTCGTGGACGGCGACGGCGAGGCGCGGGAAGCTGATCACGCGCGAGTACACAGTCGAGCGAAGCCAGAACGTGATGATCATGCTGGACACGGGCCGGCTGATGACGGCTCGAATCGGAGAGCTCACGAAACTCGACCACGCCATTAACGCCGCGCTCTCGATTGCATTCGTCGCGCTCGCCGGCCACGACAACGTCGGAATGCTGACGTTCAGCCGCCGCGTGCTGACGTACCTGCCACCCGAACACGGCCGAGATCAGTTGCCCGCAATTCTCGAGGCGCTTTACTCAATCGAGCCCGCAATGATCGAGCCGAGCTATGCCCGGGCGTTCAACTACCTCGGGACGGCGTGCCGCCGCCGGTCGCTGGTCATTATCCTTACCGATCTGGTCGACGAGGAAGCGTCGGCGGAGCTGCTCGCATATACCCGCCTTCTCATTCCCCGCCATTTGCCGTTGATCGTCACTATCGGCGACTCGGATCTTCGCGCGGTGGTAAGCGACGTGCCCGTCACCGTAGGCGACGTTTACCGGCAATCCGTCGCGGAGGAACTTCTGCGTCAGCGGGAAGCGGCGTTGCGGCGCATCACGCACGCCGGCGGCCTCGCGCTCGACGTGCCGGTCGGCAAGCTCTCCCTGTCGCTCGTCAACAGATATCTGGAGGTCAAGGAGCGCGGAATGCTGTGACGGCCGGCTCAGGCCTGTTGGTCGGCCGGTGACTCGAGCGAATCGACCGGTTCAGCCTTCTTTCCTCGAGCGATGTAGCCCGCAATGCCGGCGACGGCGTACGACAGCACACCCAGAAGGATCACGTTTCGGGTACCCATCGTCAGTCCCACGATCGCCGCACAGACCGAAGCCGCAATCGACGCCGCGCCATTGATGGCCCACATCTTCTGAATGGCCCATTCACCCGTCTGCGCTACGTTGCGCACACCGATTGGAAAGGCGAAGCCGAGCACGCCGCCGATTACGACCAGCATCGCCCCGGTCGATCCAAACCGTGCGGCGTTCGAGCCGATCGACTCGAACGACGAGAACAGGGGAATCGCGAGCCACAGTGCAACGAGCACGCAGATAATGACTGCGAATGCCCGCCTGATGTCCGCGGCCGGGAAAAGTCTTTCGGAGAGCGCCGCGCCAAGGCCCGTGCCCAGCAGCATCGAGAAGAGCACGACGGAGAGCGCGAGGGTGGGATGTCCCAGGATGATGATCAGGCGCTGGTGCAGGCCGAGCTGGATCAGGATGTAACCGAATCCGATGCCGAGAAAATACAGGCTCATCCATCGATACCTGCGCCGTCCTTGCGGACTGGACGTCGAGCCTGGAAGCGTGAAGAACGTCAGCAGCAGCACGGCCACTACCAGCAGCGCCGCGCACGCGCCGAGGATCATCATTACTCGAACTCCGTTGAACGTGATCTGTGTAACGAGTCCGAAATTGGTGCGGCCGAGGTTCACGAGGTCCGACGGGCGAACTTGCAGGAAAAAGTACGGCTGAAGGTCGTCCGGCGGCGATATGTTGAATTCGCTTTCTTCGATCGCCTGACGTCTCGTCGTCGAATCGAGCAGACGATCGAACATCGGATCGGACGACGTGACACCCGGCGCTGCAAGGATCTGTCCCTCGAACGCCTCGCACCAGATCCGGAGCCGGCTCACCTCGGCCGGCGAGAAAGGCGTCCTGGAGACCAGGATGGTTCCGAAAGTAAGCGTTTCACGGCGAGTAAAGGCGTTGCCTTCCTCCGTGCGATTCGACTTGATGAAGATGATGTGCGGGCGAGGGTCGTCGATCCCGGCGTCGGCGAGGCTTGCAGCGGCCAGAGCCAGCAACCGGTGTGTCTCGGCGGGCGCGTCCTCGAGGTGCCAGCGAGTCATCGTCAGAATCCCGGTGTCTGTCAGGTGCGACAGGAACACCTTCCAGCCTTCGCGCGTGTAGAGACCGTTCTCGGAAAGCACGAATCCGCCGCTGGCCGTCGCTGCCCAGGTGTCGATGAGCGACGCCTGGATGACGTCGTACCGGCGGCCGGACTGCGCGATACCGACGCGGGCCTCGGTGTGAATGAGCTCGATCTCCTGCCGTGACGAGATCGCGTTGAAATCGTGAAAGTCCTTCTCGAGAAGGTCGATGAACGTACGGTTTAGCTCGTAGCCATCGATGCGGCTCGCCCCGTAGTAGAGCGGCGGCAGCAGGTCCATTCCGCCGCCGACTCCGATGATCGCCACGTCGCTCAGCGGACGGCCGGCGACATAGACCGGATACTGGGGGCCGAGCCGCCAGGATGGATCGGCGACGATCGCGGTACCGTCGGCGGGCGGAGGAATTGCCTTCATTCGCGTTGCCGCCGACCGGTCGATGACGAGGAACCGCGTCTTGGGATCGACGTCGAAAGCACGGACTCGCGAATGCTCGTTCCATCGCTCGAACATCGGCCGGACCGGGTCGGCGGCCGCGAGCGTGAATTCGAACCGTCCGGTCGACGTGCCTGCCAGGAGGAGCGCCAGTCCGACTACGACGAGTGCAATGCTCGACAACGCCAGCTTGCGCGTGCGCGCGAGCGCCAGCGAGCCTGCAGCCGCAATCAGGGCGGGTGCCAGTAGCACGACCGGACCTTCCAGAGTGCGAAGAAAATAGATGGCCGACACGCACGCGACGGCCGCGGCGGTCAGATCCCACGCGTAGAGCTTGCCAATCCAATCCTTGTTACGCGCGAACGCTAGCGCCAGGAACGCTCCGGCGGCGACCAGTCCCGGAAGGAAGGCGAAGCCGTAGATCGCAACCATGAGAAGCGAAGGCGAAGTTGCCGCATCCGTTTCGGGCATAACCGCGAGAGCGAGGAGGTCGACGACCACGAAAGCGGAGAAGACGTTGCCGAGAAACGCGAGTCGTCCCTCGAACTCCACTTCGGTGCCGGAGAGCGGATTCGTTCGCGCCGCCAGGATTCCGCCGAGGACGAGTCCGGACATCACGAGCGACACGGCAAAAAAAGAGAAGTGGTAGAAGAAGAGAACCGAGAAAAGTCGCGTGACGATGATCTCGAGCAGAAGCATCGCCGAAGCGATGCAGGCGACCGCAATTGCGAGCCGCCGCGGCGGTGCTGGGAACGGCATCGTCACCTTCCGTGTTGACCTGGAAATCGCTGGAGCGGGAAGCGCATACCGATGCGCCTGGGCAGCAGCACGATAACAGACGGGCGATGAACGTCGAACGCTGCCGGCGGCTCGTCACGTTTCGGCGACAGTTCGTGACGGCGCCACTTCGACGCTGGTGTGACCTGCCACGAGCGCCGCCGCGAATGCTAGCGCATAGGAAGAAAGTCCAAGGGTGACGACAGCACGCGAACCCATCGTCACTCCTGCCAGCGATGCCGCGACCGAAGCCGCGATCGACGCGGCGCCGTTAATAGCCCACATTTTCTGTACCGCCCACTCTCCCGTGGGAGCGACGAGGCGAACACCGAGTGGGAACGCCAGACCGAGTACGCCACCGGCGACAGCCACGAGCGAGCCGGCGATCGCGATGGTGGCAGCCGCGGACCCTAGTGCTTCCAGGTGTCCCAGCGTCGGGAAAACGGCCCATAGAACGGCCAGGGTACCGAGGACGACGCAGGCGGCGCCGCCGATGCGGTTCTCCCCGACAATGCGGTTCGACAGACCCGCGCCGATTCCCGTCCCCAGCAGCATCGCGAACAGGACTACGGAAAGCGCAAGCGTAGGATGACCGAGCACAATGATCAGCCGCTGGTGAAGCCCGAGTTGCACGAGGATGTAACCGAACCCGATTCCGAAGAAATAGACGCTCATCAGCCGGTACCGGCGCCTCTCGGCCGGCGTCGACGAGCTTCCCGGAAGACCGAAGATGGCCACCGACAGCACGGCTATTGCAAGTATTGCGGAGCACGCGGCGAGAATCAGCATCACGCGGACGCCGTTGAACGTGATCTCTCGAATACCGCCAAGGTCGGTCGACGCCGGCCTGAAGAGATCCATCGGACGGACCTGAAGAAAAAAGTAGGGCCGAACGTCGTCGGGCGGAGCGATATTGAATGCACTGGCGCCGATCGCCGTCTGGCAAGTTGCCGGATCGAGCAGCCGGTCCAGCACCGGATCGGTGCTTGTCACGCCAGGGCCGGCGAGCACCAATCCGGCGTTTGCGCCGCACCACTCTTTCAGTCGCTCCAGTTCGACAGTTTCGAACGCGGTCTTCGACACGAGGATCGTGGCGTACCGCGTGGTTCGGATCAGCACGACGTGGCCTCGTGGATCGGCGATACCCGCATCGGCCAGGGCGACGGCCGCGAGCGACACGAGGCGATGCGTCTCGGCCGGCGCATCGTCCAGGTACCATCGCGTCATCGTCAGTACACCGCTTGCGGTCAGATGCGACAAGAAGGTTCGCCAGCCCTCGCGGGTGTACAGGCCGTTTTCGGAGAGCACGAAGCCTCCGCTAGCCGTCGCAGCCCAGGTATCGATCAGCGAGGCCTGAATGACATCGTATGTCTGGCCGGAGCGCGCGATGCTGACGCGGGCCTCGCCGTGGTGGAGCGAGACCTCAGGGCGGGACGCGATTGCGTTGTAGTCCCGGAAGTCGTCTTGCAGGAGGTCGATGAACGTTGCATTCAGTTCGTAACCGTCGACACGCGAAGCGCCGTGCCAGATCGGCGGAAGCAGGTCGATACCACCGCCGACGCCGATGATGGCCACGCGTTCGACGTGCCGCCCGGTCGCGTACACCGGATACTGCACGCCGTTCGCCCACGATTCATCGGGAACGGGAGGAGCCCCTCCTGGACCTGGCGGGAGCGGCCGCATCAGCGTTGAAGCGGACCGATCGATCACGAGGTATCGGCCAGCGTCTCCAACGTCCATTGCGGCGATCCGGCTGTGTTCGTTCCAGCGCTCGAGGAGGGGAACGGTCGATTCGTCCGGAGTGAATCGCAAGGGACCGGGCCCGAAAGAGATGCTCACGGCGATCGCCGCAATCGCTGCTGCGGCGATCGTTCCGCTGCCCAATCGCTGACGCCGCGTGCCGGCAATCGCGAGCGCGCCCGCTGCCGCCAGCAGGACTGGAGCGAGGAGCACGACAGGTCCCTGAATCAACCGAAGCAGTCCGATCGCCGAGATGCACGCCGCCGCTGCCGCGACCAGATCCCACGCGTAGAGTGTGCCGATCCAGTTGCGGTTGCGCGCGAATGCCGCCGCGAGAAAGGCGCCGGCAGCGACGAGACCGGGAAGGAAGGCAAGGCCGCAGATCGCCACGGTCCACAGCGAGGGTTCTTCGCCCATGATGAAGCGCGACATGACGCACAGGACGACGAGAGAAACCCCGATCGCCAGGGCGAACGCGATGCCGAGCCGTGCGAGCCGTCCAAAGAAGGCCGTTTCCGGTTCTTCACGAACGTCGATTCGTGCCGCGAGCAATCCGCCGATCACCAGCCCCGACATCACGAGCGAGACCGCGAAGAACGAGAAATGGTAGTAGAAGAGCACCGAGAAGAGCCGCGTTACGACTATCTCGACGAGCAGCATTGCCGACGCAATGCCGCCGACGGCGATCGACAGGCGAAGCGGCGGCGGCGTGGGCAATGCCGTCATGGGATGCACACGGGGCCGGGAGTGGAATATGCGATGTTGCGGCCGGAACTCACCGCGGCAGATTCTACGCCAGGTCCATCGCTGGATCGTTACCGGGTGCGGTCGGCTCGGAGTGCCGCGCGTTCGGCCATCAACTCGGCGATTGCCGGTGCATCGGGGTCGACGCGCTCGAGGAGCACCTCGTCGCCGGCGCCGAGCGCTCCTTCCACGTCGACGGCCAGGTAGAACCCGCTGCGTCCGCTCGCCCAGAATTTCCGGATGATGTCGGAGCGCCCGAACCTGTGCGCCAGCTTGAAGCACGGTTGACGTGGGATCGTGACGCGTAGGCTGGCGGTGCCGATGTGCAGGCGGTCGCCTGGGTGCACGTCGTGCTCGTCAAGTCCCTCGATCGTGAGGTTTTCTCCGAACGCACCGTATGCAAGGACGCAATCGAGTTCGCGGCTCCAGAGCGGATAGTGAGCCGCGGGATATGCGTAAACCGCTTTGTCGGGCCCGCCGTGCACGCGCAGGTCGGCCTGGCGATCGCCGTCGAGATTGTGGGCCAGAACGCGGACGCGACCTTCGACAGGCTCTTTGAAGATGGCCGTGGAAACGTCGTTACCGTCGATTCGAACGATGACGGGAAGCCCGACGCAAACGGAAACGAGACGCGGTGCGGACACGGATCATTCGTCTCCTACAGTCTCCTACAGGGACGCCCTACAGCGATCGAGGCAGGACGAACTGCCCGACGTGCGGACCCGGATTGTTCAGAGACGTTCGCAGGGCCAGTGCCAGCGCATCGCGCGTTTCGCCTGGCAGCAGGATCGCGTCGACGTAGCCCCGCGCGGCTGCGAACTTCGCGTCGAGTTGGTGCTCGTAGTCGGCGCGCGTCGCGTCCATTGCAGCTCTCATCTTGTCGTCCGGTTCCTTTCCTTCCTTTTTCAGTCTGGCGAGCTGCGTTCCAAACGCCGCCACGACCGCCGACTCACCCTCCATGACTCCCATCCGTCCAGTGGGCCAGGTGAACAGGAAATCAGGATCGAAGCCCTGCCCGGCCATTGCGTAGTAGCCAGCGCCCGAAGCGTGGTTGAGAGTCAGAACGATCTTCGGGACGTGAGCCGTTGCCATCGCTTCTACGAAATGGGCGCCTGCGCGGATGATGCCCGAGTGTTCGGCGTCGGTCCCGACCATGAAGCCCGAGACGTCCTGGAGGAACAGCAGCGGCGTCGAATGCCGGTTGCACGTTTCGATGAAGTACGCCACTTTCTCGGCGCTCTCCGTGTAGACGATGCCGCCGAAACGCGGCGGCTGTCCGGGCGGCCGCTTGATCAGCGTTCGCTGATTGGTGATCACGCCGATCGGCAGTCCATTGATCCGGCCGTGCCCAGTGATCATCTCCTTGGCAAAATCCGCCTGGAATTCATCGAGGTGGCCGTCGTCGAGCAGGCACGCGAGGATGTTGTGCATGTCGTATGGCTGCCTGTGGTCGGCCGGCAGGATGTCGAGAACGTCGGATTCGGGCCGGCTTGGCGGGCGGGGTGCCGCCACGGTCACGCCGAGCGGAGGGGGAGGCGGCAGTTCGGAAACGATCTCACGGATCTTCTCGATGCACGTGGAGTCGTCCGCGAGCCGGTAATGCGCCACTCCACTGATCTCCGTGTGAGTTCTGGCTCCTCCCAGAGTCTCGCCGTCCACGGTCTGGCCAGTCGCGCCCTTCACGAGGTTCGGTCCACCGAGTCCCATGAACGACGAGTTCTCAACCATGAGGATGACGTCGGAGAGCGCCGGAAGGTATGCACCGCCCGCAATGCACTGGCCCATAACGGCCGCGATCTGCGGAATGTGCAGGTACCGTCGCATTATCGAGTTGTAGTAGAAGATCCGAGCCGCGCCGTACTGGCCCGGGAAAACACCGCCCTGGTAAGGCAGGTTCACGCCCGACGAATCGACGAGGTAGACGATCGGCACGCCGCAGCGCATGGCGAGTTCCTGTGCGCGCAGGATCTTCTTGATCGTCTCGGGCCACCAGGAACCCGCCTTGACTGTCGCATCGTTGGCGACCACGACCACTTCACGGCCGCTGCACGTGCCGACACCCGTGACTACGCCGGCTCCCGGCGCCTGACCGTCGTAAAGGTCGTATGCCACGAGGAGACCGATCTCCTGGAACCGCGTGCCCGAGTCGAGGAGCCGTTCGATGCGTTCGCGGGCGGTCAGCTTGCCCTGGGCGTGTTGCCGTTCGATCTTGTCTTCGCCGCCACCGAGGCGAATCCGCGCCTCGAGCGAAGTAATTTCGGCGTTGAGTTGCTCGAAGTGCGAGCGATTTTCGGTCGACATCGGTCGGTCTCCTTGCCGCGGTGTCTGCGAGCGGCGCCGGAGGATAACACGCGGCTTTCGGGTGCGTCAGGTCGCCGCCTGCCAGGGCGCTGAATCGAGTCGCGGACAATAGCCCGGTCGATGCAGTGGCCGTGGTTCGCGCGTGAGCGAGTCCGCGACTGCGGAGCGGTCGAACAGTCGCCATCGCGACGAGCACGGCGGACGTTGCATCCTTCAAGTGTCGGTGCGACCGCTCCGCGGTCGGGACCGAGATGGGGGTGCGTACCGGGGGTGACGGCG
>JAJTWZ010000056.1 GCA_021463145.1 Blastocatellia bacterium
TCGGGACGCGTGGCGGCCCGAGTCGCTTTCCTGCTCGTCATCGGACTGTGGATCGGGGCCATGGTCTATTTCGCTTCAGTGGCGGCGCCGTCTGCTTTCGCCGCGCTGACCGATCAACCGGGGCTTCCCGGCCGTCAATTGGCCGGATCCGTTGTCAGGATCGCACTCGGGACTCTGAATCAGTCCGGGGTGGCAATGGCAATCGTGGCCTCCATCCTGATATTGCTGGCGGAAACGGATGTGAAGTCCCGGCCGGTGATAGTTGTCGTAACGATCCTGTTGCTGCTCGGAGTGCTGTCGTTCGTCGCGCACTCGGTCGTGTCCGCCAGGCTCGACTCGCTACGGCTGGCGATGGGAGTGATCGACGGGGTCGCACTCGATGATCCGCGGCGGGTGGAATTCGGGCGGCTGCACGTCGTGTCGGTACTTCTGTTGTCGGCTCAGATCGTCGGCGCGCTCGTCGTGTTCGTTCTGACTGGAAGGCGATGGCTGAGGCCGGCCGGCAACTAGAGGCCGCGGGCGACGTTCAACTCGATGCGCTCGCGTTCGATCTGAGTGAGCCGGAGGACGATAGCGCGCACACGTCTGTCCGCCGACTTTGCGTCCTCGGACTCGTGATGGAAGTCGCGCCGGAGTTCCCCCATCTGCTTGTCGATGATTTCCCCGAGCTCGGCGCGAAGGCCTCTTTCCTCAACTGTCAGCGCAGTTTCCGCTGGTTCCGGTCCATCTGCCGCCATAACCGATCCTCCTCGAAAAAGTGCGCTATTATACCCGACCCATCCGGAAGTCGAGGCGAGAGGGGTATTTATGGCGAGCGTTGGAGCAAACAGCGAGGGGCCGGCCTGGTGGCGGCCGCTTGTCTGGGGTCCATGGGGACTCGGACTCGTGCCTGTCGGGATGGAGCACGCCGGACGCGTTCGCCGCGCGATCACGAGCGAGATAGCGAGTCGGCTGAAGATCGAGAGTGCGAGCGAGATGCGGCAAGGGACGGCTGTCTGGGCGTTCGAGGCGGACGGCCTGGCAAGGACGCGGCGAGCCTATCGATACCTCGTCGAGCGGGACGGCGAGTTCGCGGGTGTCATCGAGTTGCGCCCGGACGCGGTCCAGGGGCACATCGGGTACTGGCAGCGCCGCAAGGCCCGCGGACGCGGAACGATGACGATGGCGAATCACGCTATGCTTCTGATCGCCTTCGACGGCCTGTTGCTTGGAGCGGTGGACTGGACATCGGACGCTTCGAACACCGGTTCGATTGCAATCATGGAGAGGTTGGGAGGCCGGGAAATCGACCGGTATCCCGTAAAGGGCTCCGCTTCCAGGGCGGAGGAAGTCCGCTTTCGCATCACTCGAGCTACCCTCGAGAAACCGGTTGGCGGCCCGTCCAGCCTTCGCGAGCTTCTCTCCGCGTGACTGCCGGCCACGACTCATCGCGGCGAAACCGAAACGACAATACGTCTGATAACGATATGCACGGTTCTCTGCCAGACTCTCCAGCGCCGAGTGCCACGATGGGGAACCGCATCCTCACGATTCTGCGCGGACAGACGGCTGGCCAGAGGCCACGTGAACTTGTGAGGCAGCCTGCGTGAGCCGTCCAGGGGACAGCATCGGCGTCAAGCCACTCGGCCTGGAGCACGAGGAAAAATCTGCAAGCCAGATTGAGCAGGCCGCGCCCGATCGCAAGGTTGTCATCGGGATCGCGATATTGACCGCGATATTCGCAGCCGGGCTCCTCGCGTACGACCTTCGCTACGGTCGCAACCTATTCTATTGGGACGATTTCGAGCTCGTCTTCGGATTGACCGGCCAACAACCGACAGACTTGCGATGGTTTTTCACCTGGCAGAACGAGCATCTCGTCGCGCTCGTAAGGGCCGTGTTCTTCGTCGTGTGGAAACTGACGGGCGACACGCGCGTGATGATGCTGCTCATCAGCGCCGGCCTTGTCGTAGCGACGGCGTTCCTGCTGGATGTTGTCCGGTCTCTCCGCGGCCGGGCGGCCTGGACGGATGCGACTATTCCGCTGCTGCTCCTGAACTGGGGCCACTACCAGAATCTTCTCTTTCCATTGCAGTTCTTCTTCGTCTGGTCGGTGGCGCTCGCCTGTGCGTGTCTGTGGGCGTTCGTGCGCGCGCGTGACGGTTGGTCCCGGCTGGAGCTTGCGACGGTGCTCCTGGCAATGCCGCTCCTGCCGCTCAACGGCATCATCGGCGCGCTCTTCGCCATACCGTTCGTCCTGCTGGCGATCCGTGCGGCGCTGGAACGCGCCCTGTCGCGTGACCGGCACGCGCGGCGCGACGCGATCGCGCTCGGGACGGCTGCACTGGTGACGATCGGAACCCTGATCCTCAACCTTTCGGGCGCAAGGAGGATGGAACATCATCCGCCGGCCGACAGCATCGCAGCGGTCTTCTCGAGCATAAGCGAGGTCCTCGCCGTGTCGATCGGACCGTCCGGTATTCCAGCGTGGCCGGCTTCGGGCATCGCCATCGGAATCGTCGCCTTGGCCGCGGGTCTCGTTCTACTGCTTTCGGGCCGCTCGTCCGATTCCGATCGTCGCGCCATCGAAGCCTGCGGCGCGAGTCTCGCTGGCTTTGCGGCCCTGGTCTGCGCAATCGGCTACGGCAGGGCAGGACTCGGCCCGACCGTTGCGTTCGCGAGCCGATATTCGGTGTTTTCCGGAGCGCTTCTGTGCGTGGCGACGCTCGTGCTCTCGATATACGCAAAGGGGCGATTCGGCCGAATCGCGGCGACCGCCATTCTGACAATCGCGATCGCGGCGCAACCGCTCGCATTCTCGACCGGCCGTGACTACGGGCGTGAAATGGCGACCGTTTCGGATCGGATACTGGCCGACTTCGCGAATGGCGTCCCGATCGAAGTCGTCGCGCACCGCGACGGACTGAAGATCTACCCAAGCAGTATGGGCCTGACGAAGTTCTTTCGGGCTCTCGCCGATTCGGGACAGGGCGCCATCGGCCGCCGAATCCACGGTATCCAGCCGTGCGACCGCCAGGTCCCGCTCACTCCGGCCATCGAAGTCGCGAATTCCATGGCGTGGAGCGGCGCAGTCGCCGAATGCTCCGGCGAAGATCCATATACGGTTTTCCAACTGCCGGCGCCGGCGCGGATCTGCGGCGTTCGTGTGCGTTTCCGGCTCCTGGACCACGATGCGACCGTCACGCGAATTCCGATGCAGACCTTCTGGGCGCAGGCATCGCGCAACTCGTTCACGCCGTACGAGCGCACGGAAACTGTGATGGTCGATTCCTCGGCCAGCGAAGTTCAAACGGTGACGTTCTGGGTCGGCGATACGATCGACCGATTCAGGATCGATCCGAATACCCGGGACAGCCGCTTCGAACTGCTGGACCTGACGCTGATCACCCAATGAGGCTGAGCGCTTTCTGTGTCACTTTGCCACGGATAGGCCTATCCGCCACAGGAAATGTGTAATTCGACAGCAGATAACTGCTTTGTTGACAGCGACATAGAGGATCTTACCGGTCCTCGGCATCCGAATTGCACGGGCCGGCGCGTCATGAGCTTGCGCACAGATTGGAAGGAGATCGAATAGATGTCTGAATTTCCCACCCCTCCCGCAGTCTCGCCCGAGCGCCGAAAGGCGCGCCATTCACTGATCGGAATCGTTGCAACCGTCCTCGTCGCCCTGGCCCTTGTAGTCGGCGCGAAGGCGCTCAACGGGGGCGCCGCCGCGGCGTTCTCGCTGGGCGGGGACGCGGCACTGCCGGAGTCGGGGGCTCCGCTCGATGTCGCCAACGCTTCGGGACCGGAGTCGCTCTCGATCGCGTTCGCTTCGGTCGCCAAGACCGTCAGCCCGGCGGTCGTTCACTTGAACATCGTCAAGGAAGTGCGCAGGACGGGCATATCCGTCTTCCCGTTCGGTAACGGCGAAGGCGGGACGATGCGTCAGAGAGGTTCGGGTTCGGGCGTAATCGTCAATCCGAACGGCTACATCCTCACCAACAATCACGTGGTTGGAAACACTTCGTCGATCGAAGTAAAGCTTTCGGACGGACGCCGGCTGAAGGGCACGGTCGTGGGTACTGATCCGCAGACGGATCTTGCGGTGGTGAAAATCGATGCGACGGGCCTTCCGTACGCGTCGCTGGGAAATTCCGACGCCATTCAGCAGGGTGAGTGGGTCGTAGCGGTAGGCAGTCCGTTCGGGCTCGAGCAGACGATCACGGCCGGAATCGTTTCCGCCACCGGACGCCAGCTTCCCGCGGGCTCGCCCTACGAAAGCTACATCCAGACGGACGCGTCGATCAATCCTGGCAATTCCGGTGGTCCACTCGTCAACCTGCGCGGGGAAGTGGTTGGCATCAACACGCTGATATTCTCGGAATCGGGCGGCAGCCAGGGCATCGGCTTCGCGATACCGTCGAACATGGCCAGGAAAATCTACACGGCGCTTACCACGGGCGACGGCAAGATCACTCGAGGATATTTTGGCGTGAGCGTACGTGACCTCGACGACGCGCTCGCCGAGTCACTGCTCGTTCCCGAAGGCACCAAGGGCGCCGTCGTCGCCGATGTCGCGGCCGAGTCGGCGCCGGCCGCAAAGGCGGGCCTGCGCTCAGGCGACGTCATCACCGCGATCGACGGCAAGCCGATCGAATCGGCCCGCAGCCTCACTTCCAGCGTCGCCGACGTGGCGCCTGGCTCCACGGTGACCGTCGAATTCCTCCGCGACGGAAAGCGCCAGTCCACGTCGGTGACGGTGGCCGAGCGTCCGCGCAACCTCGGCGTCAGCGGCCAGGAAGAGGAACCGCCGGCCGAGGACGAAGGTTCGTCGCAGGCGAGCCGCGCAAAGCTCGGTGTGAACATAGCGGACGTGACGCCTGAGGTCGCCGCGCAACTCAAGCTGCGTGAGGCGAAGGGCGCGGTCATCACCGGAGTGGATCCGTCTGGTGTGGCGGCACAGGCCGGCCTTCAGTCTGGCGACGTCATTCATCGCTTCGGGAAGTCGGCTGTGACGAGCGCCGCCGACCTGGCGAAGGCAGTGGAGTCGGCTACTCCTGGCAGCCAGGTCGTGCTTCAGGTCGAGAGGCGAGGCACGCTGACATTCGTGACGATCGAACTCGACGGTCTGTAGACCGAAGCAAGGCAACGGCCTCGCTTCATAGAGGCGCCAGGGACTGCGGCACACGGTCGCGCTCCCTGGCGCTTCGTCCATCTCGGGCAGTGTTCGTTGGCGCAAGCGTGGTCTAGCCGGAAGGCTGGCAGAACAGCGTGGGGGAGCAGTTGCGTGCGATGGGGCGTTCGGTCGCCTGCCAGGCGGCGACGCGAGCACGCCCCAACGCGTACACGTCCCCTGCTCACGCCCGACCGCGCACCGTGCATCTGCGGATATCGGCCGCCTCTACGCGCGCGCTCCCGGCTCGTGCAGGCTCACGCCGGACAGCGGTGTGCCCGGAGAGCCGCGACACCTGACTGTTGTCCGGGCGGTTCCAGACGCCCCCAGCTTCGACCCGTCAGCGCCCTTTCGACGAGGGCTCGATTGGAAAGCCGGCCGATTCCCACGCTTCGAAACCGCCTTTGAGCACGTGAACGTCCGTGAATCCGAGCTTCTGAAGTTTGAGCGCCGAACGAACCGCGGCAGCATCCTGGGGACAACCGCAATAGGTGACGATAGCCGAAGATTTTGGGATCTTTGCGGCCCAGTTCTCGATGTCGTCTTCCAGGATATCCATCGCGCCAACGACTCTGGTGGACGCGATTCCAGAACCGATATCCAGGAGGATCGTCTTCTGTTTTCGATCGATTCGAGCCTTGAGTTCCTCCGCGGATATCCACGGATAGTCCGGATTGCCTTCTTCTCGCAATCGCCGGCGTTTTTCCGCGGACAGAGTCGGCTCCGTTCTGGAATTTCGTTCCGAATTGCCGTTCATCGAGGCCGGCGCGGATGGCCCAGGCGCTTCGGGCTGGCAAGCACAGGCCGCCAGCAGAAGGATCGCCGTCAGGGCAAGGGAAGTGGATTGTCCTAACGCGCGCATTTCGTTGCGGACTCCTGATGGATTCTCCCGGTCAGATTGGGCGCAACCATACCACTACGTCGTTCTCCCGCGCTCCGGTTCGAGCACGATTCGACAGAGTCTCGTGGACAGTCACGCGGCGCGATCTCCAAGGCGAGATTGGATCGGCACTACTCGAGGTCGACCGCCATTCCGTTCACGTTGCGAGTGGCGTCATCGGAGAGTGCGGACGTCCAGTCGACGTCAATCTTCGTCCCGCCAGGCGCTTTCGGCAGCGCCTGGTCGAGACCGACAGTGCCCGGAGCGCCAAGCGCATGCCCGTTCACGCTGTACTGGCCGCCGTCGAACGAGATCCTGGAAGCAGGCTCGATGGGATAGCCGTTCACCCTCACTTCATAGTGGAGGTGCGGTCCGGTCGAGCGTCCGGTGGAACCCACGTAACCAAGTAGTTGTGCGGCCTCGACAGATTCTCCGGCGACAACCGCGAAGGCCGACAGATGTGCGTAGTAGGTGAGGATGCCGTTGCCGTGATCGACGATGACGAGATTGCCATAGCCGTTCTTTCGCGAGGCCCACGCGACCCTTCCAGACATCGCCGCGCCAACGCTGTCACCGTAGTTGCCCGCGAGGTCCACGCCGGTGTGCATTCGCGCGGTCCCGGTGAAGGGATCCCTGCGAACTCCGTAATGGCTCGATACCGAGAGAGAAGAAGCCACAGCCGGACGGGCCGTGAACTCATAGGCCGGCTTCGTCGCCCCAGCCGAACCTCGGGACACGGAGAGCCGTGGGGGCGCCGGCACGAGTCGGCCGTAGAGCAGCGCTCGCGACGCGGTCCCGGTCTCGACCGGCGCCGGAGTCGGCTGCGGGTCCGCGGCCGTTTCGGACGCAGTCCCCTCGTCATCGAACGCGACGATCCTGGACGAAGACGCCTGCGCGCCCTTCTGCTGCGCACCGGCCGTCGTTCCCGCCAGGACGCAAAGCGCTACCGCGACGGACAGAATCGTTATCAGACGAATTGGCATATCGGCTACCGAAAAGCCCCGGAAGTGTAGCACTGCAAGGTCTCGGTAGCCCAGTCTCCGATGTTCCCGTGGCACCCCTCCAAGCCGCCACAACGCCGTCTGGATCCCGTCCGTAAGCGCTTCGAACGATTCCGAGAAACACTTGGTCACCCATTCCCATTTCGAGTTGGTCAGCACGAAGTGGTACAGCAGATGATCGAACGGTTGTCCCTGACCGTCGGACCGATCCAAGAGTGAACTTTAGCCGGACCCGCTTTTGTCCGGTTTCCGCTAAACGAGTATAGGTTGCGGTGCGGCTTGCGTCGGCAATCCCGCCGTTTTCGCGTGCGCGACGGTTACAGACAATCAGATGGCTCAAGAAAGGCTCGCTTCCGCGCCTAGTGAATCCCGAGTAGCGCTTTGATACGCGTCTCGACACTGTCGATCGTCGTCTGTCCGACCGCTCCCCAGAAGTCAAGGAAACGATCGCGAGAGATCGTTCGGATCTGCTCACACATTGCGAAGCACTCTTCGGCGACGCCGCCTTCGGGCGGACTGATGCGCACGTGGCTGACGAGACCTCGACGTGTTGTCGTCAGCGGAACTCCAATGTGGATGCCCGCCATTCCAAGGTTAAACGCGTCGACCGAAATGACGAGAAACGGACGCTCACCGTTTTGTTCGTGCCCGCGCGTGGGACGCAAGTCCGTGAACCAGACTTCGCCCCGGCGCGGACTTCGACCTTTCACCGCAGGAGTTCTAGCCACGTTTCACCCGCCGGGCCTTGCGGTCCCAGACTTCGCCATCGAGACCGTCGTCAAGCGCACCTTCGAAAACCGCGACCTCATCGCGATAGCTTGTCGATGCAGCAATGTCGGCGCGCAGGCGCTCGAATCCCGCGTTGAGTTCGTTGAGAAAGCGTGTCCGCTCGAAGTTCTCGAAACCGTCGAGGGCTTCCTCGATTACCTGGCCGAGCGGTTCGTGTCGCTCACGCGCGAGCGCCGTCGCCTTCTCGTGCGCTCTCTGGGAAATCCTCACCAGCCGAGTTGCCACTGTAGTACCTCACCTTTCTCGGACTCACCATGTAAACCGATTTGTATACACCTTATCGAGTTGCTCCGGATGCGTCAATAGTGAGGATAGTCTGGCATAAATCTGCGTTATCGGACGCAACGCCGCCACTTCGCTTGACGCGAAGCGCTACGGGGGGTCCCCCTCAGGGAGCGGACAAAATCGTACGCTAAGGCGGGCCGCTTTCACTTCCACGGCATAGCCACAGCCTCGATGCCGCAGAGACCCATCGTTACCCCACGTCCTGACCGCAGCTGTCTACTTCCAGAGCCCTTCGAAGCGGAAGGCTGCGGTCTTCGACCGTCATTGGCAGCGGAACAGGCGGCGGATTGTTTCGAGCGTTTCCAGGTGTGCGGAGCTGTCTCCGTACGCTTCGGTAAGCCGCTGAGTCGCAGAGGTTTGTCGCGAAGGAAGGCTGTCCCGGAGCAACTCCGATCGCGTACCCGTAGACGAGCAGCTTGACCATCATCACGGGGTGATATGGCGGAAAGCCTCGCCCATCACCCTTCTCGTACTCGTCGAGAATCTCGGACAGGTCGAGCTCGTCGACCACGTCCGAGACAAACAGGGCCAGGTGTCCTTCTGGCAGCCACTGCCGAAGGTCGGGTGGCAGCAACAAGTACTGATTTGGCTCGTACCGGCGGAACGTCTTGCCCATGCCCGCCAGTCTATTCATTTCCACGTGCCTGTCCATGACCGATTTTTCTCGGTTACGCCGACAGGCTCCTAGGAGACAATCGTACTTCATGATAGGTCTTATCCTCTCGAATAATCCTCAGATAAATAGGCTATGGGCTATCGAGCAACTTGTGCTGAGATAGGCTGTAGACTATCATCCAGGGATGCGAAAAGAGAACTGGGACAGAAAGCTCCGGCGCGAACAGCTCGATCGAGTCTTTGCGGCCTGGAGGACGGTCGGCCACTCCGGTCGGCCACGGTCCGGCTGGATCCGCCAGATACGTGAAGCCTTCGGTATGAGCACGCGACAGTTGGCGGCCCGCCTCGACGTCTCGCAACCGACTGTCGTCGGCTTCGAGAAGGGTGAAGCGGCCGGAACGATCACCCTCGAAACGCTCGGGCGCGTCGCTCGAGCGCTCGACTGCGAAGTCGTCTACGCACTCGTCCCGCGCGTCGACATCGACACGATCGTGCGTGAGCGCGCGCGGTACGTCGCCGAAAAGCACGTCCGGCGTGTCGGACACACGATGCGGCTCGAGGATCAGGCAACCGGCCCTGCCGACCGCGAGCGGCTGGTCGACGAAGAGGTTCAGGCGCTTCTTCAGGGTCGGTTGTCGAGGATCTGGGAAGATCGCCCGTGACGGACTTCACCCAGCCTGCTGGCGCCACGCCGCTCGATCCGGACACACTCGAGGGACTGCTCCCGGACCTGACGACGCAAGTCGAACTCAACGAGTTCGAGGAACGGAACATTTATGAAGCCGTTCGGTGGGTGTTCGGGAGACCGGCGCACCGTCGCGACATCCTTACCGATAAGGCCCTTCGGGATCTACATCGGAGGATGTTCGATCGAACGTGGCAGTGGGCCGGGACATATCGTGTTCGGGAGACGAACATCGGTATTGCCCCTTTCCAGATCCCGACCGCAGTGCGCAACCTCTGTCTCGATGTTAGGGAGCAGATCGCGCACGATGCGTATCCGCCAATAGAGCTCACCGCGCGTTTTCACCATTCACTGGTTTCGATCCACCTGTTTCCGAACGGCAACGGACGTCACGCCCGACTGGCAGCGGACTGTCTGTGTCTTGAGCGAGGCTGGCCCGTGCTTTCCTGGGGCGCGGAGTCGCTTACGGCCGCCGGTGCCGCACGGCGCGAGTACATTGCCGCTCTTCGCGAGGCCGACGCGCACGATTTTGGTCGGCTGATCCGCTTCGTCCGAAAATAACGACAAGGCGTCAGACGAGGCTCGTTGCGTATCAGTCGCTTGTTTCTTCTTGAACTCTTGAACCCAAAGGCCAGACGGCGGCTAAAGACCGCCGCCCCCACCCGGACAGTGCGTAATCAGCATTATCGGACGCAACGCCGCCACTTCGCTTGACGCGAAGCGCTACGGGGGGCCCCTCAGGAAACAAAATCGTACGCTAAGGCGGGCCGCTTTCACTTCCACGGCATAGCCACGGCCTCGATGCCGCAGAGACCCATCGTTACCCCACGTCCTGACCGCAGCTGTCTACTTCCAGAGCCCTTCGAGGCGGAAGGCTGCGGTCTTCGACCGTCGTTGGCAGCGGAACAGGCTGCGGATTGTTTCGAGTGTTTCCGGGTGTGCAGAACTGTCTCCGTACACCTCGGTAAGCCGCTGAGTGGCAGAGGTTTGTCGCGAAGGAAGGCTGTCCCGGAGCAACGAAGGAAGGCTGTCCCGGAGCAACTTAAGGAAGGCTGTCCCGGAGCAACTTCAAAGACAGTTGCTGTCCCCTGGCAGGTCCACGGGCAGCGTGGAGGGTGTCAGAAGTCTCGAGCCGGGCAATGAATGCTTTGTGTCCCCCCTCCTTTCCTAGGTTACCTATCCTCCCCGTATTCACGGCTTTGATGAAAAAATTCGTTACCGGGTGGCCCTTGCGGCAAGGTTGACACCCACCAAATCAGGAGTCGCGGACTTACTGACCAGCGGACCGTCGTTGGCAGCGGAATAGGCGGCGGATATTTTCGAGCGTTTCCAGGGGTGCAGAGCTGTCTCCGTACGCTTCGGTAAGCCGCTGAGTCGCAGAGGTTTGTCGCGAAGGAAGGCTGTCCCGGAGCAAATCCCGGAGCAAATCCTACAGACCACGACCTGATCACCCGTCGATTTCAAGCACTCCTGCCGATGCTTCACAAGCGTTTCTCGCAAAGACGCAATGGTCTCGCAATGGCGCCGAGGGACAGACGCTAAAACCCCCGGGTTCTTCCGACGCCGTCACCGCCAGAGCCGGCTGACTGGCACGGCAAAGAGTCGCTCGCCAAATGCGACCGTTTCGGCACCGGTATAGACCACGACACCGCCTGCGAACCGTGGACCGGTCAGATCGGCCAGCGTCCGCAGGCCGCGGAAGTCGGACGAAGTGACGGTCTGGCCGGCCTTGACCTCGATGCCGGCGACGTCGCCGGAACGCGTCTCGACTACCACGTCTACCTCGCGACCGTCCGACGTCCGGAAATACGAGATCGCCGGCTTCGCTGCGGACCACGACGCGAGCTTGAAGATCTCCCCAACGACGAAGCTCTCGAACAGTGAACCGGCGAGAGCACCATCCAACTCGATCCGCGCGCGATCGGCCCCAAGCAGATGCGCCGCAAGACCCGTGTCGACGGCAAACACCTTTGGTGCCTTGGTGAGACGAACGGAGACCCGGCGCGCCCAGGCCGGAACGATGCGCACGAGGAAGAGCCGCTCGAGGATGGTCACGTATTTCGAGATGGTCGGCCGGCTGAGACCGAGTCCCGAAGCCAGGTCCGCAGAATTGAGCAATCCGCCGGATCTCGAACAAAGGAGCGCCAGCAACCTCGGCAGAACGGTTAGGTTCTCGATGCCGGCGAGGTCACGCACGTCGCGCTCCAGCACGGTGGCCAGGTAGGACGCGAACCACGCATCGCGCCGATTTACATCGGATCGCTCCAGCGCGGCCGGGTAACCGCCGGCGAGCAATCGATCGAACGACTCGCCTCGAGGCTCGGCTGGCGCCGCAGCGTGATCGCCGGCCGTACCGTTGAGGAGCGCATCTACGAAGTTCGAATTCGATGCGGATTCGATCTCGGCCTGAGCGAGCGGCCAGAGGGACACGATCTCTATTCGTCCAGCAAGCGAATCGGCGACCTTCGGGAGGGCCAGGGCGTTCGCCGAGCCCGTGAGCAGGAATCGCCCCGCCGAGCGTTCACGGTCGACGGCCGCCTTGATTGGCAGGAAGATCTGGGGGACCCGCTGGACCTCGTCGATCGAGACCGTCCCGGAGAGGTTGGCGACGAAAGCCGCCGGATCGCTGCGCGCGGCTGCCTGAACGACGAGGTCGTCGAACGTGACGTACCGGCGTTCGGTTGCTTTCGGAACAAGCTCGGAAACGAGCGTGGTCTTGCCGGACTGGCGCGGACCGTTGACGAGAACGACCGGCGTGTCGGCAAGCGCCGCCTGCACCTGCGGGAGAATCAGCCGAGGATACACGGCAATACGGTACGCATATGCCTTGCAAATCGCAACGCTCGGTTGCGATTATCGCAATTCCTATCTGCGATAATCGCAAGGCAGCATGTGGGGGAAGCGACAGTCGCCCAGGCGACTTTGCATCACGCCATAGCGAGAAACATGTCCGAGCGAAGGTGCGAATCGAGTGAGAGCAGGGCGGATGGATAGACTCTGGAATTTCGTGTTGCCGTGGAGAGTGTGGGGTCGCCTTCGTCGCTTTTCAGTAACGGCTCCGAACTGAAGACTCTACCGGTAAGAACACTTGCCGTGCCCGACATAATTCCGTTTCCTGAGGGGTCCCTCTGTGACAGCTTCGCGGTCCGGCAGGTTTCGCGGTCCGGCAGGGTTAGCGGTCCAGCCGGTCGCCCCGGGTCAGGCATTTGCCTTCGGGCGCCGGCGATGGCCATACTCTCCTGCGAATGAAGCTAACCACGAGGACAGCCCGGCGACCCATTTTCCGAATCGGCGCCTGTGTCTGCATCCTGGCGGCCGCGGCCGTTGCCGTTCCCGCGCAGAACCCCGCTCAGAGTCCGCCGCCTTCGACCCAGGCCCAACTCCTTGAAGGAGTGGTCTCGCTCAAGCTCCACGGCGCGCGAGACTGGACGAGCACTGGCCTGCGCGTCCGGGCGGGCGACCCCGTCAGAATCAAAGCCTGGGGCCGAGTTCGTCTCGCATCGGCCGGCAACCTGCTCGTGGATCCACTTGGCGCGGATCTGCCGGCAGTGGACCGCCTCACCGATGAAGCACGCGCCGGACAGCTCATTGCCGTCATCGGCGACGACAACAACGACTACCTCGCCGTCGGTCGCGAGGCCGACTTCAACGCCAGGCGAGAGGGAACCCTCTACATCACGCTGAATCAGAACGACACGTCCGGCAATACCGGGGATTTCGAAATCCGTGTCACGGTCGGCAACTCGCGAGGCCTCGCATTCGGACGCGGCGACGAGGCTCTCGCTCGTGCGCAGGGCCCTCCGCCAACCGATCTTCAGCCGGGTCCGCCCGCAGTAGCGTCGCCTGACGAGGATGCAAAGACCGTGACGGTATCGGCCCGGCTCGACTGGACGAACACGTACCTGAAGGTCAACCGTGGAGATACTGTGATCGTCGAGTCGTCGGGCACCATAGTCCTGGATCTGGCAGGGAAGTCTTGCGGGCCCGGCGGCCTCGCAACGCTGAAAGACCCGGCCAGACTGTTGCTCGACAAACCGACCGGGGCCGTTGTTGCCGTCATCGGCGTCGACAACAACGACTTCTTCCACCTCGGAGCGTCGGGACGTTTCACGGCACAGCGAACCGGGCTGCTGTTTCTAGGCGTGAACGAAGGAGACCTAACGAACAACGCCGGCTCGTTTACTTCGCGTGTCCGAATCGAGCGGGCGGCGACCACCGCCCCCGCAACTAAAGCGCGATAACTTCGAGCTCGGGGTCGACGTCGGCCTTCAGGAAGTTCTCGATCGCCATCAGGGTGCCAGCGATCGCACTCGGGCAGGTGCCGCACGCGCCCTGATACCGGATCGTCAGCCGGCGGCCGGCGAGACTGATGATCTCCAGCCCGCCACCGTCGCCGGCCAGGCCCGGCCTGATCTTCTCGTCGAGGACTTCGTTTATGCGCGTCAGCAGTTCGTCGTCGTCGACATACGGCTGGGCCGAGGCTCCGTCACCGCCAGCCGGCGCCGGCACCGCCGGCGCTTCGGCCGCCGAGGGCGCCTCTCGTATCGGCACCGCCAGCTTCGGCAGGAGCTCGTCCCAGTTTCCAAACGGAGACTTGGCAACCGTAAGGAAGCGGTCCATATAGAAAACCGAGTCGACGTACTCGATGGCGAACAGCGCTTCGGCAAGCGGATCTCCAACGGCGTCAGCCGGTCGCTCGTACGAGCGTGATCCCACGGAAAGCAACGGCTCCTTTAGCACGAACTTCATCGCGTTCGGGTTCGGGGTCGGTTCGATATCCTTAATCTTTGGCATGTTCGAAACTATATCACTTGGGTTCACAAATTCCTGAAATGCATGTCCAACCCGGGAGCGGTCCGGCATAATCACAGCGCTGATTCGTCGCAGTACTCGGGAGCCGCCGTTCAGTCTCGCGTCGCCTCCATCTGACTCGATCAGCCTCGGTTGGTGCCGCCCGTTGCCGGCAACTACCGTTGCAGCAACAGGGAACTGGGTTTTGAAGTCCGCTATGCACTACTGCAACGTGCTCCCGAAGCGCGCGACATTGCGACTTGTCGCGCTTCTGCTCGCGCTCGCATTCGTGTTTCCGGCGGCCCCGGTCTTCGGCGGCGAATCGGAACCCGCGGCGGCGACGGTCCCGCAGCGACTCGTGGCCGAGAGGACCGCGCTTGCGAGCGGCGCCGAGATCGTGACGATCTTCGGAAGATCGTCCTCCGGACCGGACTCGCCGATCGTAGCGATGCTGACCGACACCCTGGGAGACGAAGATCCCGCGAACGACCAGTTGCGGTACGTCTGGGTGTTCACCTACTGCCCGCCCTCGCTGAAGCAGCGCGTTCTGGCCTGTATCCCTTTCTACTACGCCCGCACGTCGGCTCGAATTCCGAAGGCGGGAGCGACGCCGCCCATCGTGCACGACTTCTCGCGTTACCGCAGTTCGGCCTGGAAGAGCCTCGCGTTCTACGGCGCACAACTCGCCGTTCTGGACCCCGCCGGACTGCTGGTCCGCGCCGGCACTCGAACTTACCTTCGAAACGAGAGCGATTACCGCGGAGCCCATCTCGAGAACGCGCTTTCCGTAATTCAGGCTTTCCGGAAGAACCCCGACGCCAGAGAGTTCCGAGGCCCCGGCGTCGACGCGTCACTTGGACAACTCGTCAAGCGCGGCAAGGTCGGCGCCTTCCTCGGCAAGGACCAACTGACGGCGGCCGCCAGAAAGCATTTCTCGAAGTCGCGAAAGAACGTCGCGCGGAACTGGGAACTCCTGCGGCAGCGCTCCGAGGAAGAAGGGCTCTTCTTCGAGCCGATCGCTTCTACCTCGGAAAGCGCAGCCCACGCCATCGTCTGGGTGAGCGCCGACGAGATAGAGCGGAGCCCGCGCAAGCGCGAGTTCAACTCGCGCTTCCTGAACATTTCGTCGCCGTGGTCCGATGAGCGCCTCAGGCAGTGGGAGGGATACACACGCCGCTTCTACATCGAACCGAGTGGACGATATTCGGCGGTGCCTTCGGATGGCTCGACCTCGGTCGAAATGATTCCACTTGGCATCTACGGCCTCGATTTCCCCAGAATTCCCGCTCTGCTCGTCGATTTCCGATCATTTTTCAATCCGAAGTCACGTGAGATATCCGGCAGGGCGCTAGACGACGTGGGGCGCTACCTTCTCGACGCCACGCCGTTCGGCGACGCGAAGTTCTTCGTCCTGAAGCGCTTCTGGGGGATCTTCAGCCGTCGCAAGGGGATCGACATCAGTCAGCCCACTCGTGCGACGGCTTACGCCCAGTTGGCGACGATGGTCTCGCTCGCGGAGGCGCTCGACCCCGAGCTCAATTCAATCGTGAACAACGCGCTTCGTCGCCTGAGGACGAACCCGATGCAGAGCCGGTGGGATTCGGAAGCCGAGGCGGCCCGCACGCAATACGATGCACTGATGGCCGCTGCGAAGAGCGGAGAGCTCGACAAGCGCCTCGAGCGCGACCGCGCGGCCGAGCGGGTTCGCCTCGAGCACGGACTGCTCGGCCGAACTCTGAGACGGGTTGCGACTATCGGCTCGTTCGGACTCTACCGTCCAAAGGCCGACTCGCCCGACTCGCTGGAACGCTACGCGCTCACGCGCTCTATGCGCACCCACGTTTCACTGCTCGAGGAAGTCGCCGCGACGCCGCATCCGATCGACGTGGCGTGGGCACCGGAGAAGTATCGCGAATCCCTCGATTTCGTCCTGGCTCACGGCGAACTCGCTCCACCGGACCTGGCTCCAGTGCTTGCCTCGATCGTCCGGGGAAGCGATGACGTCGAGACTCAAGTCATCGCGCTCGAGTGTCTCGCTCGAATGAAAGATGGAGCCGCTCACGACCAGCTCGCCCAGCTCGGATCGTCGCTCGACTCGAGTATCGCGGTTCCGGGATCGAGCTCGATCGCCCCCGGTGTCCGCGCGGCGCAGGACAAGGCGGGACGGGTGCCGGTAGCGCCGTGATCCGCGTCCGTTGGGTTGTATCCTCATTCGTCGCGGTGCTGCTGCTTGGCGGGTGGGTCGCGCGCGCCGCACCGTTACCCGACTCTGCCGCGAACACTCGTCTGATCGTCGTCAAAGTGGACGGATTGCCGCAGGCCGCCGTCGACGCCTACGTTAACCGGATCGATCCGCGCACAGGCCGAAGCGTGCTGCCGTGGATTCGCCATCTCTACTACGAGAGCGGCGTCAGAACCGAGAACTTTTATTCTCGTGGCATTTCGCTGTCGGAGCCGTCGTGGGCGATCATCGACACGGGCCAGCACTCGCTCGTCAAAGGAAACTTCGAAGCGGATCGGAACACGGGCGATACCGTCGATCACCTCAGCTTCGTCGGTTTCTACCTGGACTCGGCCAAGTCGCAGCGCGTTTTCCCTCCAGCAGTCGAAGCGCTGGACGCCTGCCGCACGCCGCTGACGTCTGACGCCTGGCAGTTCGAGGATCGAGAAACGGGGATTCAACTGTTGCGCCGCGGTACGCTCTGGTTCGAGCTGTTCAAGGTCGGCATCGCTCCGGCAAGCAGGGGCACGATCGGCCAGCGTGTCGGCGACATCCTGATCGGGGTGAACGAAACCGAGATCTGGGCGAAGGTGTCGGAGGAGCGATTTGTCGAGGCAGTCCGCGACCCGGCTGTTCGTTACGCCGATTTCTACTGGCCGTTCATCGACGAAGCTCTGCACGACGACAACAGCGAGGCAAGCCTGCGCGGGGCGCTGTCCAACTTCGACCGGATGCTCGGAAGGATTCAGCAGGCGATTGCCGAAAGCGGAACCGCCGGCCGCACTGTGCTTGCCGTCGTTTCGGATCACGGTTCGACATACGACGTGGAAGGCAAGTACAGCCAGGGGATCAACCTCATCGGTTATCTCGAGCGGCCCGAATTCGGTGCTCACCACTCGATGTCGCGTGGCGGACCGCTTGCGAACTACGAACTCGAAGGATCGGCGCTCAAGCCGTTTGCCTCGGCGATTGCGCTGACGGCTTCGAGACATTCCTTCTATCTCGCCGATCGGCCCGGGCAGATTACCTGCGCTATGGACTACGACGGCAACGAGCGCGCGCAGCTGTACTTGCGCGATCCGGACCTCGCGCGGCTCCAGATGCTCTGGCGTGCGCTTCGGGCGGGAAAGCTCGACGCCCGAAGTTACGAGGTCGCAGGCCGTGGAGCGATGGCCATTCTGGACCGCCGTCGCGCCGGTTGGTCGGCCGAAGCCTTCGAGTTGGGTGAAGAGTTGGTCGCGCTTGCCCGGCGCGGTTCGGCGCTTCGCAGAGAGCTGGCCGCGCTCGAGGCCGAGACGAAGCGCGCCAGGCCGCGGTCTTCCGAGAGCTCAGCCGGCATCGCTCCTTTCGCCGGAAGATCGGCGCTCAATCACCGGGATCCGTATCGCGACCTGGTCGACCGCGGCCGCGAGCTCGCCGTCGAGGTATTCAGAACCGACAAGCTTCGCAACGAGTACGGAGCGTTTCGCAACAGCCTGGCGACGCGGTCCAAAGTCGTCTCGGTCGAAGCGTTCGTCGCAGCGGACGAAACGGCGCTATTCGGATTCAGGGAGTTCGGCCGGACGCTCGACGCGAGAGACCTTGCTGCCTATCCTGTGCGCCTCCGCGATATTGTCGCGACGGATGCGGGAGCCCTCGACGAGCGGGCCTCGTTCGTGACGGTGAACTACCTCGAGGCCTTTACCGGCATTCGAATCCGCAACTCGGCGAGCGCCGAGCGCGGCACCGCACCGGTTTCGTGGATTGTCGCCGAAATGGATGCCGCGGCCACCGTCGCAGCGCTCGGAGCGGCCGGCCGTCACGTGCAGACGATAGACCGGGCGTTTCTCGTATCCGCGGACAGGGACAGGCAGTTGCTGATGCTCTACCGCACAGCGGACGACGGCCGGCAACTCGTCACGCTGGCGCCGATCTCGCGATTTTCGGCCGATTCGCCAACCGGGGCATACGAATTCGATTTGGCGGCGTGGCGGAGCGGGCTGCCATTCGGGCTCTTCGAGGACGAGAGCTTGAAGACGGGTGGTCAAGACAGGAGCGCCTGGCTCTCGGCCGAGCACGATCTGATTTCGTGGCGGGATGGCGTCCACCGTACCGCGGAAGGGCTCGCGGTCGTCGGATTCACGGAAGTCGCGACAACGGCCTACCGTCAGCGGTTCGACGAGTTGATTGCCCGCGCTACCCAGGCCGACGACAAATTGCTGCTGCGATTCGAACGGCGGCGGCGCGACGCGGTCGCGACCGACCTGTTCCTTCACGCGGCGCCTCACTGGAATTTCGACCTGAAGGACTTCAACGCCGGTGGCAATCACGGAGGTTTCGGCCGATCGTCGATGCACACAGTCTTCTGGATACGTGGGGGCGCCCAGACACGGATACAGGCCGGACCGCTTGCGGTGCAGGCTCCGTACGATGGGCTCGATGTCGCGCCAACACTTATGGAGGCCGGCGGCCTCACCACGGGCGGCGCACTGACCGATGAACTCAAGCGCGGCGGCTTTCGCTCCTTTCCGGGTGCAATCGTCAAGGAGGCATTTCGACCGTGAGTCACCAACTGTCCGCCGAAGGCTCGAAGCTGTCGGCGACTCTCCCGACCGTGTATTCTTGACCGCCATGTTCGGATTCGTCCTGGGTCAGCTCTTTCATCGCAAGACGCGCAGCGTCGCGACGATCCTCGGTGTAGCCATCGGGGTTGTCCTCGTGACCCTCATTGTCGGGCTCGCCAACGGTCAGCTCTCGGAACGCGCCCGTCGCGAAGCGAGCACCGGCGCCGAGATTCTCGTCCGGCCCGCCGGATCGGGAATGAGCCCATTGCAGGCAACTCTGTCCATCGATCTGTCGATGATTCCCGGCATTCTCGAGGTCGACGGCGTTGCCGCGGCGGTGCCGCTCGGGCAGCACCTCGAGCGCTCGAAGGGCGGCTTCGGATGGAAGTCGATCGACGGCGTGGACTTTCGCGAATATGCGGCGATGAACGACACGAAGGTCATCGAAGGACGAGAACCGGTAGAGGGCAAGAACGAGGTGATCGTCGATACGGTCTTTGCCAAAAACCCCGATGGCAAGATCGGCCAGAAAGTCGATTTCGGCGGCAAGCAACTCACGATCGTGGGGGTCTATTCGCCGGAGAGCATGTCTCGCCTGAAGATCCCGCTTGCCGATATGCAGGAGTTCTACAACGCTCACGGCTCGGCCTCGATCGTCATGGTGAAACTGAAGGACGGTGCAGACGTCGACGCGACCGCGAAGGCGATTCGAGACCGGTTCCCGGAAAACCAGATCATCCTTTCGCGCGATCTGCCGAACTTCTACTCGCGCGCGATCCCGGCGCTCAACACGTTCCTGAACGTCGTCGTCGGGGTTTCCGTGCTGATCTCGACGCTCGTCATTCTGCTGACGATGTACACGACGGTCATCGAGCGGACGCGCCAGATCGGCGTCCTGAAGAGCCTCGGCGCATCGCGCGGCTTCATCGCGGCGGCGATCGAAAGCGAAGCGCTGGTAATAAGCTCGATCGGAGTTGCGGCCGGCGTGGGGGCGGCTTTCGTCGCGGCGTATGCAATCCGCAGTGCTACGAGCCTGCAGATCGAGTTCGACATGAAATGGTTGCTGGTTACCTGCCTTCTCGGCATCGCCAGCGGGTTGTTCGGAGCGATCTATCCGGCTCTTCGAGCGGCGCGGCTGGATCCGGTCGAGGCGCTGTCGTACGACTGACGGCGTTCGGTGCGGTCCGGCGATTCGCGCCAGGCCCAGGATCGGGACCATCGCCGTTTCTTGACTTGGTCCGGCGCCGCATTCATTATCGGCTGGTCTCGGTCGAACCGGTTCACCCTCCGCTCCGATCGATCCCGGGCATATTTTCAATCTGCAGCCTGCGACTGGATTGATCACGAGGGGTGCGAAATGCCCCAGTCCACCGACAACGACATTCTGACTACTTTTCAGGCGGCCAGGCTCTGCGGGGTATCCCACAAGAGCATCGAGCGATGGATCGATTCGGGCCATCTCGAAGGCTATCGCACCCCCGGAGGCCACAGGCGGCTCAACCGGTCGGACCTTTTAACTCTGATCGCCAGCCGGAGAACGAAGCGCGACGCCGGCAGACTGACGCACGACTCCGATCGGCCGCGAATTCTGCTGGTCGGAGATCGCTCTCTGTTCGGACCGTCGATCGCCAGTCAGCTCTCGGCGACGGGGCGGTTCGAAGTCCTCGTGGCGGCGTCGTGTTTCGAGGCCGGTATGCTGGCGGAGCGATTGCGGCCGCAGGTGGTCGTCCTCGACATCTCTATGGATTGTCACGGAGGCTCCGCCACCTGGAACCTTCTACGCAACGACGCGAAGCATTCCTCCGTGCTGGTCGTCGGCGTGGCCGATTCGCGGCAGCGCGCGGAGGCTGCTTCGGACTCCGGACTTTTCCACGCGACGCTCGTGGCTCCGCTCTCGCGTGCGTCGCTCGAGTCGACGATCGACGGTCTGATCGGAGGCGCACGATTCGTTCGCACCGCCACGGCCTATACCTGACGGCGCTGCGCATCGCGACTGGAGGTCGCGACGACCAGAGAGTCGCCAGTCATCGGCCCGAATGCATCGTGGGCGGCAATGGCGGCGTAAGCTCTGGCGGGCGTCGCGACCCGGCGCAGGGTTGCCTTCGTAAGTCCCCGAAAGCGTAATTCTATTGAGGCTTTGCCGGCCCCGGCGCGGATTCCGCGCCGCTTGCAAACACTGACTGGAATTCCGTGATCTCCATCTTCGTGAACGCCGATGCGAGGTCAGCGGGCGGCGCGACGTCGGCATCGGTAACTTCCAGCGTCGGGTTCGCCCAGGTAGCGCTGAACGTCTTGTTCTCGACGCGTCCGTCGATGCGCACGATCAGGTCCTTCAGGTCCTTCGCCACGAACACGGTCATTTCGGCGTCGTCGCCCTCCCGCGTGGCCCGGTATTTCGTGCACGTCCGGCCATCGACAGTTTCCGTCCCGGCCTGCTCGAACCTGATGCCCGGCTTGGTAAGCCCCTCGAGCGTCATCGCCATCGGGTTTACCACGCTGCCATCCTGTCCCGCCGGAAACTCGACGTAACGCTTCGTTTCGGGCATCAAGAGTATCGTCTGCTCGCCAGGGCGCACGTAAAGCGTCGAGTTCGCAAGCGGCGGAATCGGCAGTTCGACCTTCCATCTGTCGCCCTTGCGCGCGACGGCCCCCGTGTACGTCAGCGGGCCGGTCGTGACCGTCACCGTCGCGCGATAGTCCGGCTGGTGCAACGCGATGTAGGGCGCTGAGCCCGGCTCGAACACCGGCTGTGCCGAGTTCGAATTGGACGCCGTGTTCGTGGGCCCGGCGACCGGTCCCGTGGTACAGCCACCGAAAGTCACGATGAGGGCGGCGAGGCCGGCAGCGGCCTTCAGGCGCGTGGTCATGATCGGAACTCCTTGTGTTGACGGACGGCGTGACTCGCCGGACAGACGATCAGGGGGTGAGGCGCTGGAGCGCGTACGTAAGCCCCAGCCAGAGACTCATTGCGAACAGGAAGAGTACGAAGTTCGATACGGCCTCGAAAGCTGCCCAGGCGGAGCTCCCGGTGATCCCGGGCTTGCGGGTCTCGGTTCGGAAGATGGCCTGTGCAAGCAGCCACGAGCCCAGATACCAGAGCGGCAGGCAGACCAGCAGGGAAACGAATAAATGAAGAATCACCATGATGAGGTCAGGTCTTTCGAAACAGCCGTTTGAAAAATCCGGGCTGAGCATCGTTCCCGAGGCCCGTAACGCCCAACTTGCCGAGCGCGGCGCGCGCCTCGACGTTCGTAGAATCGATCAGAAACGCCCGCTTGAAAAGCCTCTTGGCGTCGTCGGGACGATCGAACCGAAGATAAACCTCGGCGACCTCGACGAATCGATCGGCCGATGCGGAGTCGAGCTCCAGCGACTTCCTGAGCGACGCCTCGGCGAGCTTGTTCAAACCGTGAAGAGCCGCAAGCGCGGCCCCCAGTTTTGCGTGCATGCGCGCATCCTCTGGCGCCGCCTCGATCCCGCGCTTGAGCGCCTGAACGGCCCGCTCCCAGTCGCCGGATTCGGCATACGCCCGGCCGTGATCGTAGAGCGCATCCGGCTGAACAGTTGGCGCCGGCGCCGGGCCTTTCGGCAGCGGCGCCGCTGGACGCGCAGGCGGCTCCTCCGGCTTGCCGGCACGCTCCGGACTTGCTGGCTTCGCCTCCCTGACTTTTTCGGGCGCCTTCTCCTTTTTTGGAGGCCGCCGTGGCTCGAGGGGAAGGGGCGGCACGACCGGGATCGGCATCGGCGGCTTCACCGGCCCCTTCGCGACCTTGGGCTCGGCCGGAGGGGGAGGCGGCGGAGGCGGCTTCGGTGCAGGCGGCTTCGGTGTTGGAATCACCGGAGACGGAGCGGGAGCCCTGACTGCGGATGCCTGGTCCGTCTTGTGAAGCTTCGCGTCGTAGGCCTCGCGGTCCTTCGCGTTACCTAGCGCCGCGTAAGCGTGGGTGAGCGCGGTAAAGATGACTTCCAGCCGCGACTTGATGTCCGCATCGAAGGCGGCAAGCTGAGCATGACGGTCCGGATGAAAGGTCTTGGCCAGTTCGCGATAGCTTGCCTTGATCCGGTCGGCGGTCGCCCGGCGCTCGACCTCGAGGATCGCGTAATGATCCGCGCCCGACTCCACGGTTCTGAGCTTCTCCTCGACGAGGTAAAGGGCGTGCGTCAACTCATCGGAGCTCGAAACCGCCGGCGGCGGCTCGGCGCCGGCATCCCGTCCGCCATCGAAAGGTCCTCTGTCGCCAACCCACGGACGAGATCCGTCGACTGGCCGCAATACACCCGCGTAACGCAATCCGCACACTATCCGCAACGCAAGGTCGGGATCGACGGCAGCATCGTCGAGCATCGCCTGCACCGACATCGGTCCGTCGATCCTCGTCAGCAGATAGCCCTCGGCAGGTCCGAGCGTGGATTCCGAGAACTTCGCGAAAGGATCGGGAACGAGTTCCAGAACGTCGGCGCGGTCGCCGAGCCAGGCCGAAACGCGAGTCGTGTCCTTCGTCGAGCGAATGCCTTCCAGCAGCACGTCGGCGAGCCCGATCCGGGCAGCAGGAGCCTCGCTCCCCGATTCCGGAACGAACGTCGAATGCACGTCCGCAAGAGCGAACAACGGCTCGAGCAGAGAACGGAGACGATCGGGCCCGGACCCCGCGGCACTGGACTCGAGCGCCGGACCATCCGCGTTTACAAGCGCGCCATCGGCGACCTGAAGCGATACCGCCACGCCTCCACTCGACTCCACGAGAGACAGGATCCCTGTCGATCGATCGACGAGGCAACGGCGCAGGTTCGCCGGCAGGCTGAATGCTCGATTCTGCGTCATGAATCAGGACCGGACAGGGGAACCGTCCGAATCGTTCATACCGTCCGCCTGCCGGACGTGTCAATACGGGGTCAGACAACCATTGGCTTCGACGACAAACACTCGCGCCGTGCGTATCTGCTGCGAGCGTCCGGCGGTCCCGAACCGGCTCAATCGCCAGTGCCGCTCAAGGGCCGGGCTCGCGTCGTTCGCCTGAGAAACACCAGACCGTCGAAGTGCTCGCGCAGGATCGTTCTGAGCGAATACTCCGGCTCCTTCCACCTGGCCGAGAACGCCGCACCAGCGAACCGGATCGAGATCGGACTGCGAAGCCAGTCGCCGACCGGACCCTCGACCGGAGCGCCACGCAGCGCGACGAACGCATTCACGAGACCGGCATCGGCGAGTTGGCGGCCGAGGCTCCCGGCTGGCGATGGGCCGAGCGTGAACGCCAGCGGGTCGATCGATTCGTCCCCGGCCTCGGCTGCGACGGCCTGGAAGGCCCCCTCGTCGAACACGAGCCCGACCGCATAGTACGCATCGCCGAAGACGTCACGAAGCATCCGGCCCATCGGGTTGAACAGCAGTTGATGGCGCTCGAGCTCCGGCCGAAGCGGCTTCGTCGACGGCGCCTCGGGCCGCATGGTCCAGAGATGGAAGTTGTGCGCCCAGAGAATCATCCTGGCGCCTGGCGGCTCGCGCTGCAAAAGGAGCTCGACCGTCTCGGCCATGTGCCCGTCGCGCCTGTCGGCCTCCGTCTGCTGCTTCGCCGGAGGCACGCTGCGGATCTCGTCGCTTTGCAGGAGGATTCGAGCTGCATCGACGGCGGCGTCGTACTCGGCGCGCGACGTCAGCCGGACGAACCGCGCCTCGTTCAAGGCGAGCGAGCCGGCGAGCTCGAGCAGGCGGGCGCGCAACCGGGCCTTGTGCGCGCGCGGACGCGCGGCGTAGCGGTCCCAGAACGCCGCATAGTCCTTCGGCGCCGTCTCCGCCAGCAGCGCCTCGACGGCCGGCAATTCCGCGGGAGCGACGCGACCGAAAAAGCCCGCCACGACCGCGGCGGCGCGGTGGGGAAGCTGGACGTCGAAACCGGCGAACCGTACGCGCCGCTCCGGCGGAACGGTTCGGTTGTGGGCCCTCATCCACTCGACAAGCGCGAGAACTTCCTCCGTCTGGTAAATGCCCGACAGGTTTGCCCGGACCAGCGCCGCCGGATCGTCCGTGTCCGAAACTCCAAGCACGTAGTCGTTGACCGGCAGGCACTTGTGGTACTGCACCTCCAACGCGAGCACGGTGAAGCCCATTTCGCGAACGAGGAACTCTACGAGACGGTGCTTCATCTGGAAGAACTCGCGAGTGCCGTGAGTCGCTTCGCCGAGCCCTACGATACGGACGCCCGCCAGTTCGCGACGAAGCGGCTCCATATCCGCAAAGCCGTTGTCGGCCTCTACCGAAGCAAGCGCCACTGCGTGCTCGCCAAGCCAGGAAGAGACGGCTGCGGGCCCCGCCTGTTCCGTCTCCCGGCAAGTTGCCATCGACGGAGTAACGATGAGGAGTAGTGCCAGGCACGTCACAACTCTCGCGAAATGGATCGTGATCATGAGCGGAACTACGCCGGGCTTTGCGGATCGGATTCGCGGCCTCCTGAACGGCCACGCCGGCCGCGTACTGGACGGCAAGCCGCAAGATTCGCGCGCCTTTACACTCGCGAGGGCCGGTGACTAGAATCGCGCACGCCTCACAATGCCGGCTCCGGAGCACACTCGATGTCCTCGAATTCCTCACAGCGGCGCGTTGGTCTCCTCGTCGGCCGGGAACGATCCTTTCCCGATGCGCTGATTGCCGAGATCAACACCCGAAACTCCGGCGTTTCGGCCGAGTACGTCCGCATCGGCCACACGTCGCTCGACGACGAGCGGCGTTACGACGTCATCGTCGACCGGATCTCGCACGAAGTCTCCTACTACCAGGCCTTTCTGAAGCGCGCCGCCCTGGGTGGAACCCACATTGTCAACAATCCGTTCTGGCGAATCGCGGACGACAAGTTCTTCGGTACGTGCCTGGCTCGCGAGCTCGGCATCGCAGTGCCCAAGACCGTCGCGCTGCCGAACAAGGACTATCCGGAAGGCATCGTTGCCGAATCGCTCGGCAACCTCGTGTATCCCGTCGACTGGCAGGCGATCGCCGACTACACCGGAATGCCGGCGTTCCTGAAGCCGCATTGGGGCGGTGGATGGAAGCTGGTCAACCGCGTCGACTCGATCGAGGAACTTCTCGCGCGATACGACGAGTCCGGCGCTTACTGCATGATCCTTCAGGAGGAGATCTCCTGGTCGATGTACGTCCGGTGCATCTGCATCGGGCAGCGCGAGATCCTCGTAGTGCCGTGGGATCCGCGGAAGTCCCATTTCGAACGCTACGTGGGAGCGATGCATTGGCGCCTCGATTCGGGTCTCGAACGGTTGATCGTCGAACAGGCGCAACTGCTGAACGAGGCGCTCGGTTACGACATGAACACGGTCGAGTTCGCGGTGCGAGACGGCGTGCCATACGCCATCGACTTCATGAACTCGGCGCCCGACTTCGACATCACCTCGCTCGGCGAGACCTATTTCACCTGGACGGTGAACGCGATGGCGGACCTTGCGATCGCGCGCGCGAACGGCGACCGGCCGCGGACGAACTATCGATGGGACGCGCTACTTGCGGGCGTTCGCGCGCTCCGGGCGTAGCTGACGGCGGAAAGGCGCATGATAGTCCCGGCAATCGAGCGGTATCACGAACTGCTGACTCCCGGCATTGCCGCCGACTCGTGGGGTCTGCTCGAGGAGTCCATCGGGCGAACGAACCTGGTGTTCGGCGATCGTCCTATCTGCACCGTGCTGCGTCCATATTTCCTGTCGCCGGACGAGGCCGGACTTATCTACAGTGCAGCCAGCCACACACTCTCGGTGCTCGAGCGCGCGTTCGAGCGGATACCGCAATCCGGCTACGAATCGGTGCTGGGACTCTCGCCCCGGGAAGCGGCTCTGGCCCGGATCGAATGCGGCTTCCGTCCGGTCGAGACCATTGCCCGGCTCGACGGCTTCCTGACGCGCGACGGTGGTTTCGGGCTGGTCGAATACAACGCGGAGAGCCCGGGCGGGATCGCGTTCGGGCACACGCTGGCGAAGATGTTCCTCGACTTGCCGATCGTTCAGGCATTCTCGGCCGAGTACCGGTTGCACGCGCCGCCCATTCTGGACAACTCGCTCGACGCGCTCGTGGGAGCTTATCGGTCCTGGGGCGGAACCGAGCCGGCTCCGGCAATCGCGATCGTCGACTGGAAGGGCGCGCCGACAAAGGTCGAGTTCGAGATCTGCCGCGAGAGATTCGAGGCGCGCGGATATCCGGCGCGAGTCGTCGACCCGGCCCAACTCAGCTTCGAGGGAGGCCGGCTGAGGGCGGGCGATTTCGCCATCGACCTCGTCTATCGGCGCCTGGTGGCAAGCGAAGCCGCGGCGAAGCTCGAAGAAGGCCATCCGCTGATCGTTGCGGCCGAGCGCCGCGCCGCGTGCATTGCGAGCGGATTCGGAGCGTTCGCTCTAACGAGCAAGGCGTTGTTCGCCATCGTGAGCGACCCCGCGTCGAGCCCGTGGTTGCCGGCCGGCGAACGGGCCGCGCTCGACCGTGTGCTCCCCTGGACACGGATTGTTCGCGAGGGCCGCAGCACGGATTGGAATGGCGAATCGATCGACCTGCTCGAGGCCGCACGAGCCGCGCGAGATCAGCTCGTGGTCAAGCCGGCTACCGACTACGGGGGCTCGGGTGTGGTGCTCGGATGGACGGTCGACGACGCCGAATGGGGGGCGGCGCTCGCGAATGCGCTAGAGCGTCCGTCCGTCCTGCAGCGGCGCGTCGCGCTGCCGACAGAGGCGTTTCCGGTCGTACAGGACGGGCATTGCGATCTGGTCGAATTCATGGCCGACATCGACCCGTATCGATTCAACGGCGAGACCGGATTGGGTGCAGGGACGCGACTCTCGAGGTCTCAGTTGCTGAATGTGACTGCGGGTGGAGGTTCGGCCGCGCCGGTCTTCGTCGTCGAGCCGCGCTGACTGCCTTGCGGCGATGGGCCGCGTGAGTGGTTCGACGCCCCATCGATAGCCCGAGACCCGGCGGTGTCGTACCCCGGAGCGCCAGCCGTGGGTTTCGGATGGAGAGTGGTTAAAGCCCCGGAGGGGCGAAAGAAGTCCGGATTCGTGTTTCGCCCCTCCGGGGCTCGACCGAAATTGGGCGCCATACCCACGGCTTACGCCGTGGGCT
>JAJTWZ010000057.1 GCA_021463145.1 Blastocatellia bacterium
ACTGTATCAGCTGGCGGCGGGCACGGACGCCGAAACGCGCGCCGCGCTCGACAGCACCGTGGTGCTGATCGATCCAAACGAGAACCCGGACGGACGTGAACGTCACACGCACGATCTCGAACGAACGTGGAGCGCCCAGGGATTGTCGATCGAACCCGGCGCCGTGAACAATGCCGGCTCGTGGCCAGGGCCTCGCACCAGTCACTACTACTTCGACCTCAACCGGGACTGGTTCATCCAGTCGCACCCGGAGACCCGGGGCCGGGTGGCGGTGATCAACTCCTGGTGGCCGCACGTCGTGGCGGACCTGCACGAGATGGGCTCCAGCTCGAGCTACTTCTTCGCCCCGCCCATGGAGCCGGTCAACAAGAACGTCCCGGCCAACATCCGCACCTGGTGGGATATCTACGCCCGAGCCAACGCCGATGCCTTCGACCGGTACGGCCGGCCCTACTTCACCCGCGAGGGGTACGACGAGTTCTGGCCGGGATACGGGGTGAGCTATCCGATCCTGACCGGGGCCGTGGGGATGACCTACGAGCAGGCCTCGAGCAGCGGGGGCCGGATCCGCCGCAACGACGGCACCGAGATGACCCTACACGTCGCTGCCTGGCAGCACTACCTGACCTCGATGGCCACCGTGCGGGTCTCCGCCGAGCGCGCCCGCGACCGGGTGCGCGACTACCTGGCCTTCCGCCAGAGCGCGGTCTCCGAGTCCGAGCGGCACCCGATGCGGGCCGTGGCCCTCGAGCGCGACGCCGAGGGACGCGCCGACTCGCTGGCCCAGCTCCTGGCCCGGAATGGGATCCGGGTCCACCGCACCACGGCAGCCGCCGACCTGGTCGGTGCCACCAGCTACGGCGAGGCGGCGCCCCGACCCACCCGTGTGCCGGCCGGTACCTATGTGGTGGACCTGGCCCAGCCGCAGGGTCGCCTGGCACGGGCGCTCCTGGAGCCCGATGCGGTGCTCGACTCGACCTTCATCCGGGAGGAGCTGGAGGGTCGCCGGACCGGCCAGCCAAGCCGGTTCTACGATGTCACCGCCTGGTCACTGCCGTACACCTTCCGGGTGCGCGCCTGGGCGCTCCGGACCGTGCCCCCGGCAGTCGAGGAGGCGGCCTGGATCACCTCGGCACCCTCGTCGTTCCGGCGGGCCACCTTTGCCTACGCCTTCGAGCCGGGCAGCGAGGCCAGCCTCCGCATGCTCGCAGGGCTGCTGGCCGACAGCGTGCGGGTCCGGCTGGCCCGGCGGCCGTTCCGGGCCGGCGAGGCGGATTTCGGGCGCGGCGCCTTCCTGGTGCAGGTGGCAGCCAACGACTCGAGCGTGCACCAGCGGGTGGCGACCCATGCCGCCGCCTCCGGCGCCCGGATTGTGCCGCTCGCTTCGGCCATGGTGGACGCCGGCACCGACCTGGGGAGCAACTCGGTCATCCCGGTGCGGCCCGTCCGGGTCGGGCTGGTGGGAGGGGCGGGCATCAACGGCAACTCGTACGGCTTTGCCTGGTTCATGCTCGACCAGCGGCTCCGGTATCCGGTGCTGACCCTCGAGTCCGGCTCGCTGGCGGGCGCCCTGGGAGACCTGGACGTGGTGATCCTGCCCAGCGCCCAGGCGGGCGGGCTCGACAACGCGCTGGGTGAGGGCGGCCGGAGCGCGCTCGCGGCATGGGTCCGGGGAGGGGGTGTCCTGATCACCCTCGAAGGGGCCACGGCCTGGCTGGCCCGCGAGTCGGTCGGGCTGACCCGGCTCCGGGCACGGGTGGATACCGCCTCGGGACCGGGCGGAATGGCGCCGCCACCGGTCACCGTGCCCGGGGCCATCGTGCGGGTCACGGCCGACACCCTGAGCGCCCTCATGGCCGGGGTGCGCGACGCGGAGTTTCCGGTGATGGTGAACGGGGGGTTCGCCCTTGCCGTGCCCCGCAGTATCCAGCCTGGCCAGGCCGTGGCGCGGTACGCACCGGCCGAGCGCCTCCGGCTGGCGGGATACCTGTGGCCCGAGGCCCCGGCCCGGCTGGCCACCGCTCCCTGGCTCTGGACGGAGAGTGTCGGGCAGGGCCGGATCATCGCCTTCGCGGGCGACCCCAACTTCCGCGACCTCTGGCGGGGGCTGCTGCCGCTGTTCGGGAACGCGGTGTTCCTCGGGGGGAGTTTCTAGAAGCGTGAGAGGCAAGAGGTTAGAGGTAAGAGGAAGTAACTTGCCAGGGGGAGCAGATCCCTCCGAGCAGGTCGGCTCCTCTTACCTCTCACTTCTTACCTCTCATCTCCTGCGTCTTCCCTCGCACCGCCTACTGCATCGCCGCCGACTGCAGCTCATCGAGCAGTACGTCGAGGTCCACGCCGTGCGCGCGGGCGGCCAGTTCCACCGGCTTGGCCCCCCCGCAGCAGAGGTCGAATCCGTGGCGGGCCAGGACCGGGGCCGCGGCCGGATGGCGCGCCGCCACGTCGGCCAGCAACTGGTCCGGCGTGATCCCCGTGCTGGTGAACCGGGCCAGGACATCGCCTCCCGGCAGGAGGGTGGCGATGTGTGCAAAGCCGCGGTGCCGCATCACCCGGTACAGGGGCACCGGCTCGAACGGGGCCAGGATCTCCAGGACCCCGCCCTCCGGGAGGGCGTCGGCAGCGGCGATGATCTCGCCGAACGGCTCGCCGCCGGCCGCCAGGGTGGGACGCACATCCAGCCGGACCACGCCGGCCTGCTCTACATCCGTCATTGCAGGACCTCCAGGGGGCGGCCCGGGTCGCGGGCCGCCGGTGAGGGGAATGGTGGGTCCACCGGCGTCGCGCGCCAGAGCTGCACGCCTCGGCCGAGCTGGGCGCCCAGCCCGGCTGCCCCAGCGGCGAGCAGCACACCGCCGAGGGTGGCGAGTGCCGGGTGCGCCGCCAACACCGCAGCGGCCATCAGCCCGGTGCCCGTAACCCAGGCGGCCAGTGTGGCCCAGGCGAGGCCGCGGTGCACCAGGGCGGTCACCGGGGGAGCGTGGGCCCCCCGGCCCCGGCCGCCGAAGAGGTGCAACCAGGCCAGGAACGGCACGATCCGGTGGGCCACGCCCAGGGTGAAAAGGGTCGCCCAGCCGGGCAAGGCCACCAGGCCATAGGCGGCCCAGATCCGCGGATCGAACTGGCCGGCGGCCAGGAGCCAGATTCCCAGCCCCATGGTGCCCACCAGGAAGCCCGCGGCGGCACCCAGGAAGCCCGCTGCGGGGTCCACCTCGCGGCGGGCCCGGTGATGGAACCAGTAGGCCAGCTGGACCAGCAGGAGGAGGCCCGCCGCAGCCAGGAGTCCGCCGCCCGCCATTGTCAGCGGCCGCCGGGAAAGGAGCAAGCCGGCCGACTGGACCACGAGGCCCGCAGCGGCCAGCGGCCCGATCCAGCCGAGGGCCCAGGTGGGTGCGGTCTGGGCGAACAGGAACATCGGCACCATCCTGCTCCCCACCCCGACAATCGTCAGCGACACGAAACCCAGGGCCGCCAGGTGGAAGTGGGCGGCGATGAACCCGGTCCGCGAGACCGCCCACCATCCCAGCGGCTCGCCGATCCGGGCCAGGGCCAGCGCCATGGCGAGTCCGAGTGCCATGTGCCCCGCACTGACATAGCGCCCCACCAGCTGGCCCTGGGTGGCCCGGCGACGCTGCGGGAGGAGGTTCCATGAGAGGCCGCCCACGGCCAGGAAGAGGAGCAGCCATCCCGCCACCAGCAGCCAGGGGAGCCACCGCCAGAAGCCGAGGACCATGGCCACCACGCCGGCCTGCAGCGCCCAGAACGTCCGGTGGGCCACCGGGATGCTCCGGGCCCCGACCCCCAGCGTGGCCGGGAAGAACTGGTAGAGCGCCCCGAAGATCATGGTGGTCAGGACGCCCAATGTCAGGGCGTGGGTGGCCGCCAGAACCCGGGGGGAGAAGAGGTTCCCGGCGGCGAGGTCGGATGCGACCAGGGGGGCGGCCATGCCGGCGACCACCAGCCAGGCCAGGGCCGCGGCGAAATGCTCGCCGGGGAGCCGGAACGGTGGTGGGGTGGCGGGCGGCGGCGGGGTCATGAAAGGGAACCTACCCGGTCGGTCATGAACCGACCCCAAAGATCCCGCGAACGCTGCTTCATTCCCGGGCGGGACGGGCCCGTCCGTCTGGGGGGGCCTCGGGCCAGCCGTGAAGGTTGCACGATAATTTAGAAGATGCTAAAATATGGAGCATGCTGCCGGCCTTCGACCTCCTGTCCTCCCCCACCCGGCTCCGGATCCTGGAACTGACCTGGGACCGGGAACGCAGTGCCGGCGAGATCGCCGCCGGCTCCCGGGTCACCTTCGGGGCGGTCTCGCAGCAGCTCAGGCGGCTCCGCGAGGCCGGGCTGGACAGCATCCCCGGCGGCGGGGGCGAGATCCTGGTGGACACCGTCCGCGAGAGGGTGGCCAGGAAGAAGGCCCAGACCGATGAGTGGCTCGGGGTGCAGGAGGAGGCCCACCGCCAGGGGATGAAGACCTCGGTCACCATGATGTACGGCCTGGGCGAGTCCGACGAGGACCGGATCGAGCACCTGATCCGGATCCGCGACCTGCAGCGCCGCACCGGCGGCTTCACGGCGTTCATCTGCTGGCCGCTGCAGCCCGAGGGCACCGCCATGGCCGCCCAGCCCCGGACCGACGCGGTGACCTACCTGCGGACCCTGGCGATGGGCCGGATCATCTGCGATACCATCCCCAACCTCCAGTCGTCGTGGGTCACCATGGGGCTCAAGGTCGGCCAGGTGGCCCTCCGGTTCGGCGCCAACGACTTCGGCAGCCTGATGATGGAGGAGAACGTGGTCTCCGCGGCCGGCACCACCCATCGCGCCACCATCGCGGAGATGGAGCGGGCGATCCGCGACGCCGGCTACGAACCCCGCCGGCGCCGGCAGGACTACTCCCTCCTCGAGGCGGCCGAGCCGGCGGCGGCATGATCCGGGTCGGGATCGGCTACGATTCCCACCGCTTCGCCGCCGGCCGTCCCCTGGTCCTCGGCGGCGTCACCATTCCCCATCCCCTCGGCCTGGACGGCCACTCCGACGCCGACGCGGTGGCTCACGCCCTGACCGACGCGCTGCTCGGTGCGGCCGGCGCCGGCGACATCGGCCGCCACTTTCCCGACACCGACCCGCGCTGGCGGGACGCCGACTCGATCGGCCTGCTGCGGCAGGCCTGCGCCCTCCTCCGCGACCGGGGGGCCACCCCCCTGCAGGCCGACATCACCGTCATCGCCGAGCAGCCCAAGCTGGCGCGCCACGCGGTGTTACCCTCAACATCTGTGGCAGCAACGATCCAGGACATCGAACGCCTCCTGCAGGCCCTTGGCGACCGGACGCGACTTCGGTTGCTCAACCTGATCGGCGACGACGAGATCTGCGTCTGCTTTTTCGTCGAAGCGCTCGGCGAGAGTCAGCCAAAGATTTCGCGCCATCTTGCGTCCCTTCGACGCGCCGGCCTCGTCACGGCGCGCCGCGACGGGAAATGGATTCACTACCGCGTCGCGCAACCGGTGGATGCGGTCGCGGCGGAAGTCCTCAACGGTCTGCGAACCTGGATGCGTCGCGACCCCGAGATGCGACGGGATCGCGAACGGCTCGTCGCGGCCTGCTGTGCGCCCGACGCGCCGGTCCAGCTTCGCCTTGCGCCGAAGCCTTCTCGGTTCGTCGAGGCCAGTTAGACGGCCGTTCGCCCGCGCGCCGGGTTCGATCGCACTTCTGCCCACTTCCACCTCCACCGTGAAGTCCCGCGGGTAGATGTCCGCCCGGCCGGAAGTTCATCCAGCCGGCACGCGGACTGAACTGAGCCGGATTGCCGGTCAGTCTGCCGATGGACAGCACGACGGGGCCGCCTTCGCTCTGCCGTCAATTTCTACAGACGCTTCCGGGCAGCAACCGGAACTCGATGCGACCTGTTGCAACTGGTCGCGCAAAACGACGAAGACTTCCCACTCGTTGCCGTCCGGGTCCTTCACCCACGTCTTGTCCTGGATCGCGTAACAGCAATCCGTGCCGAATTCGTCGCGCGCCACGAGACCCTGTTCGACCCAACGCTCGCGCACGGCCATCACGTCGGCGGTCGAGCCCACCTGGATGCCCATGTGCGAAAGCGCGCCACCTTTGTCGACGGGATTCCGATTCAAGGTGAAATTCAGAGGCGGATTGGCAACGTCGAACTTCGCGTAGTCCGAACGGACCTTCGAAGGCTCGATGCCAAAAAGCTTGCGGTAAAAGGCGATGCTGGCCTCGACATTGCGCACGTTGATGCCGATGTGCGCCTTCAGCGTGGCGACAGGGAAGCCTGATTGGGTAACCGGGTTCACTTGAAGATACCTCCAGTCCAAATATCATATGCGCTAGAACGCATATGACGCCATTCTGGTCTCGACCTATATATCTGTCAAGGCGTATCTGTTTGCGGCGTCGATGACGAGATATGGACCAGGCGGCCAGGTTGACGGTCTCCATTGCCGCCGAAGAGGGGGGGCGGGCCAGTAAAGTCACTTGCGGAAAAATGGCCGCGGATGGCGGAGGGTCTTCCGTGTCGGTCATAGGCGAAGCGGTTCCCGTGGCGTGTTTGCCCGCACAGGTGCGAAACGACCCGCCGCCAGGTCCGGAACCGCTACTTGTCGTCCACGACCTTCAGGTCGTTCACCCTCACGATCCGCTTTCCGCCTTCCGTGCGTACGACTCCGCGCACTTCCACCTTCTTGGCGACGAACGACAGGAAGTCCTTCTCCTTCGTCTCGAATGCGCCCTTCTCCATTACTACCAACTCGGCCTTGCCGTCGTTCCAGACCGCAATCGACTGGGTGATGTTCCGCTTCGAGCACTTGGCGGCGCACTTCAGATCGGCGTCGGAACCATACGGATGAGCGACGCGATCCTCCTGCTCTCCCCAGCACGCCGTGCAAACGACCTGACCCGTGAGCGTAACTTCCGCGCCGTCATCCGCGCTGACTGCAGGTAGCGCGATGATCGTGGCGATGGCGGCTGCGAGGACGCAGCCAAGGACGAGCGAGCGACGTGCGAAACGAGTTTTCACGGGCGACTCCTTCACGATTCGATCACCAGGACCTCTTTTGTTGCCGGCCCGAGTGTGGGGGACTTGCCTCGAATAATACCCGCAGACCGGTTCGGCGCGAGCATTTCCGGTGCATCCGGGCCCAGCCGTACCGGCAGCGGCTTTGCCAAGTTCGCTTCGGCGCGTCAGAATGCCTGTGCGAATCCCCCGGATGCCCGGATCGACAGGTTCGGCCATCGCAATCGCCTATGCTCAAGCCCGGCACGATTCTTCAGGATCGGTACGTGATCGTGGACATGCTCGCCGAAGGCGGTATGGGCGAGGTGTACCGGGCCGAGTACACGAACCTGCGCGGCCGCTACGTTGCCGTGAAGGCGTCGAAGATCGACGCAGGCAACGAGACTCTTCGCCGGCAGTTCGAGAAGGAAGCCGTACTTCTCTTCGATCTCAAACACGGCGCGCTGCCGAAGGTCTTCGACCTTTTCTCCGACGAGCGCGGGCAGTTTCTCGTCATGGAATTCATCGACGGTCGCGACCTCGCGCGCGTTCTCGAGGACCGTGGAAACGCCGTCGATTTTCCTACGGCCATGCGCTGGGCGGATCAGCTTCTCGACGCGCTCGAGTACCTGCACGAGCGGCAGCCCCCGGTCATCCATCGCGACATCAAGCCTCAGAACATCAAGCTGACCACGGATGGCCGCGTCGTGCTGCTGGACTTCGGTCTTGCGAAGTCGACCGGCAGCCTGCACACGATGACGACGAAGAGCATCTACGGACACACGCCCGAGTACGCGCCAATCGAGCAGATTCACGGAGAGGGCACCGACGAACGAAGCGATATTTACAGTCTCTCGGCCACGATCTACACGCTGCTTGCCTACCGGCCACCCGCTCGAGCCACCGTCCGCGCCTCGGCCGCTCTCGAAGGCCGTCCGGATCCGCTCGAACCGTTGCCGCAGATCAACGGCTCCGTGCCGTTCGCCGTCTGGGAAGTTCTGCAGTGGGGCATGTCCTTGATGCGAGAGAAACGGCCGAACTCGGCGAGAGCCATGCGCAAGGCCCTTCACGACTCCTTGCGCGGCACCGTGATGGTCGGAGGCGGTGGAGCAACGAGCGGCATTCAAGCCGAAACGCACGTCGAGAGCACGGCCGATCTCTGGGCCGGAAGGACGAATCCACAGGCCGGCGCCGAAGCGGCCGATGGCGCGCGAGGCTACGCGCGTCCGACGGTAGGAGGGGGAGAGGGTCAGACTTCTCATTCGGCACCGGAAACCACGCTACCGCCCGAGGCCTTCGCACGGACGCTGCTGGACGACGGCGCTCGTCCCGCCGGGTTCGGACCGGTTCCCGGAGAGACGGCGCTATCGACCGAGTCTCTGGGAAGTCAGACGGTAGTCGACAGGCCGGCCGAGCGCCGGGCCGCGACGGTTCCGCCGCCTGACGAGTTCGTTACGCAGGTTTCGCCGCGAGATGCCCTGACCGGAGTCGGTTTCGCAAAGGATGCGCCGACGATACCGATCAAGGACGTCGTGAACCGGGCCTCGGAGACGATTTCGGCCGACGTCTACGATCCGTTGCGCACGAACGCCACTCCGGTCATTCCCGATTCGCCCACGGTGCCGACGGACCGTGCGCTTTCCGCCCCGCCTGTTGCGGTATCCAGCGCACCCGCGATCGCGGCGACGCCCGATGCGGAGCGGGCTCGCAAGAAGGGAATTTTGTTTCCGATTCTCGCCCTGGTGATCTTTGTCGCTGCAGCGGGCGGGAGCGTCCTGCTCTGGCAACGTTATCGCACCTCGCCAGGCGAGCTTGCGAAGCCGGGCGGGGAAGCAGTCGCAACGCCGCCAACGGTTGCCCCGCCAGTGGGGGAACCTGCGGCGCCGGCCGCCCCGGTCGATGTGCTCACATTCAGCATTGAAACAATGACGGGAACGCCGTTTCCGGTTGCAGCCGGGTCTTTTCCGAAGGACGCGGATTTCCATATCCGTTACTCCACAAATCGGGACGGACGATTCTATGTGATCGTCGTCAATCCGGATCGTTCCGAAACAGTCTTTCTGTCCGACCAGCCGGCCGCGCAGGCGAAGGTCGCAACCAACGAAGTCCGCGCGGGAACCGAATACGTCTTTCCGGGCCCAGGCGTGCCAATGTGGTTCCAGACCGGCACCGAAAAGCTGATCCTCGTCTTTGCGCCGACGGGTGCGGAGGTGCCGAAGGCGCTGACAGGCCCGGCGCTCGCTACGCTGCCGCCCGAGACGGCGGCGGCGATCGATGGGTTGGCTTCTTCGGCCGGGTCGACGATGGAGTGGGGCCGGCGAGGCGACTCCTTCACGGTTCGTACCATCGAAGGTCCTCCGGACGGCGGACTCGTCGTCCTTGACGCAAATATCATCCTGAAGAGTCCGGCGGTATTTCCAGATGTTGAACCGAAGCCCCAGAAACGTTGATCGCGCCGCCAGGGCGCCGTGGCTCGCCTGCACTGCGGCGATGTCGATCGTCCTGGTGCTCGCCTCGGGCGTTGCGTTTGCCCAGGGCGGGCTCGGACCACGTCCGCCGAAACCCGAACCGAAGCCGAAACCGGAGCCGAAACCCAAACCGAAGCCGCCGTCGAAGCCGCAACTCGGGCAGGTGTTCGGTGCCGACCTCGCGGACGGCGTGCGGATCGAACTCGCCTATATCACGCCAGGCTCGTTCGCCATGGGATCTGCTACTGGCGACGAAGACGACAGGACGGTCCACGGCGTCACGCTCACGCGGCCGTTCCTGCTCGGCCGCTACGAGGTGACGCAGGCACAATGGACGGCCGTGATGGGATCGAACCCAAGCCATTTCACCGGTGATTCGACGCTGCCGGTCGAGAGCGTCTCATTCGACGACGTGCAGGCGTTTCTCGCGAAGTTGAATGCGGAGACCGGCGGTGGCTGGAGGCTGCCGACGGAGGCTGAATGGGAGTATGCGTGCCGGGCAGGCTCCATTGGCGAATATGCCGGAGAGTTGATACCGATGGCGTGGTTCGACGCGAACAGCGACGAAACGACTCACGCGGTCGGGGGAAAGAAGCCGAACGCCTGGGGGCTCTACGACATGCACGGGAACGTGTGGGAATTCTGCTCGGACTGGTTCGGGCCGTACTCGGCCGAGCCACAGACCGACCCAACGGGGCCGTCGGGCGGGACGGAGCGTGTCTACCGGGGCGGGAGCTGGAATTTCTTCAGCCGGCTCTGCCGCTCGTCGTTCCGTGACGGATATGCGCCGGACGTGAAATTCAACGATCTGGGGTTCCGGCTGGTCAAGGACGTACGCTAGCTCCAGCGCCGCCTTGGATCGATTGAACGCGGCATTGTCGCGGCGCACACCAAGACGGTTGGCTCGATAGCATCACGACATCAACCCGATCGCGAGAGCCTGCGCGGCAACTATGCGCAACAACATGGTCAGCGGATAAACGGCCGCGTACGCAACTGCCGGGGCGTCCGATCCGACCACGTTGCTGGCGAAGGCGAGAGCGGGCGGATCGGTCATGCTGCCGGCGAGCAGGCCGCTCAATTGAACGAAGTTCAGCTCGAGCACTACCCGGCAGACGACGCCGGCCACGACCAGCGGCACGATCGAGATCAGCGTCGCCGCTCCGATCCAGATGGCGCCGGCCGGGCTGAACGCCGCTTCGAAGAACCCGTGGCCGGACTTGAGGCCGATGCTCGCCAGGAACAGGAGCATGCCGAACTCCTTCAGCGCGACGGAAACCGAGTCGGGAAGGTAGAAAACCAGCGGACCGACTTTTCCAAGCCGGCCGAGCAGTATCGCAACGATCAGCGCGCCGCCGGCGATTCCGAGGCGCAGGGGCGCGGCGAACCCTGGAATTGCAAACGGGATGGCGCCGGCGATCACTCCGACGGCGATGCCCGCGAAGACCGGGAGGAAATTTGTCTCCTCGAGGTCCTTCACCTCGTTACCAAGCGTCGCGGAAGCTTCGTCGAGGGCAACATCGTCGCCGACGAGCTGGAGCATGTCGCCGAACTTCAGCACGCGACCAGCCGATGCCACCATCTCGAGGTCGCCCCTGATCACCCGAGTTACGACAACTCCGTAACGCACCGGAAGCCCGATCGACGAGAGCGACTCGCCGACGACCCGGGGATTCGTGACGACGACACGGCGCGTCGTGACCGCATCGGCGGCGCGCTTCAGATCTTCGTCCGAGTGCCGGCCCAGTACGACGCGCAATTTCTCGAGTCCTTCGCTGGAGCCGACTGCGACAAGTGTGTCGCCGACGCCTATCGTGGTCGCGGCGACCGCCGTCAATATGTCGTCGGATCCTGCGTGCCGGATGCGCGAGACGACTACACCCGACTCGCGAATTCCTGGAATGGCCGAGATCGACAGCCCGCTGACGTTCGGATTCTCGACGACGAACCCGCGGCGAATCGGGGCCGGCGACGCGGTGGCCTTCGTCTGGTCCAGCGCCTTCATCTCGGCGACTGGATCAACTTTGAATATCCGGCGCAGAAGCAGCAACGTGAGGATGATGCCGAAGATTCCGAATGGATAGGCGATCGCATAGCTGACCGCGATCACGTCGGGTGCTCGCTCTACTATGCCCGACGCGACGAGCGTCTCCTGGGCGGCGCCAAGCGATGGCGTATTTGTCGTCGCGCCCGAGAAGAGGCCGACCGCTGCCGCCGGGTCGATGCCGAAAAGCCAGCCGGTCAGCACCGTCGCCACCGCGCCAGCGGCAACAATTCCAGTGGCCACGATGTTCATTCTGAGCCCGTCACTTCGGAGCGACGCGAAAAAGCCCGGACCGAGCTGAAGGCCGATCGTGAAGACGAAGAGCACCAGGCCGAACTCCCGCACGAACTCGATCACGGAGTGGTCGACCTGCAGGTCCATACTGGCAAGCAGGATGGCGGCAAAGAGCACGCCGGTCACCCCGATGCTGATGCCGCGGATCTTTATGGTCGCGATTGCCAGTCCCACGACCGCGGCAAGCGCGTACAGAAGGATCGTGTAGGCGACGGTGTTTCCGGCCAGCGAGTCACGAAGAGCGGAGAGCATTGCCGCACGATACCATCCGTATGCACGAGCACCAGCGCCGAGACGCGAAAAGTCAGCCGCCTGCTCGCCGAGCCGTGTACTTCGCATCGCTGCGAGAACTGTCCCGGGCAGACAGATTCTCGCAGCCACACGTTGTTGTTACGGCTCGTGGAAAATCGCGATGGTGACCTTGCCGTCGGCGTCGATCCAGCCCCGGTACATTCCCGTCGAGTTGAAAGGCATCGCGACGTTGCCGAATCGGTCCATTGCGATCACGCCGCCCTCGCCGCCGAGCTTTACGAGCTTCTTCATCACGACTTCGTCGGCCGCCTCGACGACCGACATGCTGCGGTACTCCATGAGCGCTGCAATATCGTGACCGACGACGGACCGGATGAAGTACTCGCCGTGACCGGTCGCCGACACAGCGCACGTCGCGTTGCTCGCGTACGTTCCGGCCCCGATGATAGGCGCATCGCCGACGCGTCCGAACCGCTTGTTAGTCATGCCGCCGGTCGACGTACCCGCAGCGAGGTTGCCTGCACGATCGAGCGCCACAGCGCCGACCGTACCGAACTTGAAGCCCTCGGTCTCGGCATTAGGCAGGACTGCCGCGGTGGTGCCGCGGCCCTTCGCCCGTTCGGCGGCCTCGGCGCGTTTTGCCTCCTGAAGCTGCTTCCACCGGGGTTCGGTCCAGAAGTACTTCGGATTGACGAACGCGATGCCGTGCTCGCGCGCGAACCGTTCTGCGCCCGTTCCGATCAACATGACGTGAGGCGACTTTTCCATCACGAGCCGCGCGAGCGTGATCGGGTTGCGGATACGTCGCACACCCGCGACCGCTCCGGCCTTTCCGGTCGCGCCGTCCATGACCGACGCATCGAGCTCGTTGTGTCCGTCGTGCGTGAAGACAGCGCCCTTTCCTGCGTTGAAGAGCGGCGAGTCCTCGAGGACGCGGATCGTGGCCTCGACCGCATCGAGGCTGGAGCCGCCTTTCTCGAGAATGGCGTGACCGGCGCGAAGCGCACGCTCGAGGTCCGCGCGATAGGCAGCCTCCTTTTCGGGCGTCATCTTTGCGCGGTCGATTGTTCCGGCGCCTCCGTGGATGGCGAGGCGAAATGGCGGTCTCGCCTTTGAATCCTGCGTACCGAGCGGTTGGCCGGCCGTGGCTATAAATGCGGTGCTGCCCAGCAATCCCGCCGCGCAAAAAAGGAGGATCAGTCGATGCATGGGGATGGTATAGCAGAGTTGCGCGGCGGCAGTCGCGCCCTTGACGACGTGGCAAATCGGAAACACCTCCCGGCATCGATCCGGTCTATAGCGGCCACGCTGCTCCTTGTGGGCGTGGTGGCGTGCGGCGTGCCGGCCAAGCCGCGGCGACTCGTGGTCGCGATCGAATCGGCGCCGCTTACGCTCGATCCGCGCGGCGCATTCAATACCGACACGGCAAAAGTGCAGCAGCTCATATTCGACACGCTCGTGCACAAGGGACCTGACTTCGATTTTGCGCCCGGGATTGCTACGAAGTGGACGGCGTCGGACGACTTGTCCGAGTGGACGTTCGAGCTTCGACCCGACATCCGCTTCCACGACGGCCGGCCGCTGACGGCGCGTGACGTCGTCCACACATTCGGATCGCTTGTCGCGGGCGGCTACGGCAAGTCTTCCGCTTTCGAAGCCGTCGAGCGGATCGAGGCGACGGGGCCGCACACGGTGCGCTTCGTGTCGAAGCGGCCGAACCCGGGGCTGCTCGTGGACCTCGTAGCTGTCGGCATCCTTCCGGAGGGTTCGGGCGCCGAGGCGGCGACGCGCCCGATCGGCACGGGACCGTTCATGCTCACCGCGCCATATGCCGGCGAAGGCGATCTCGTGCTCGTACACTTCGACGGTTTCGCCGGTGGCCATCCGGCCGTCGACGGCATCGACGTGCGCGTGCTGCCGGACGCGTCGACGCGCGCGGCCGCGATCGAAGCCGGCGAAGTCGATCTTGCTATCAACCCGGGCTTCGCACCGGACGCGTTCGACCGCTTCGATGGAGCGAGCGGACGCGCGCGCGTCGAGTCGTCGGCCGGCGGCGGGGTGCAGTTCGTCGTGCTGAACACGGAGCGGCCCGGGCTTGCGGATGCGCGCGTCAGGCGAGCGATGGCGCTGGCCGTCGACCGCGAATTGATCGTGAGGAAGTTGCTCGGTGGACGGGCGCGTCTCGCGGTGTCTCCGCTTCCGCCCGGCCACTGGGCACGGGCGGATCTCGAGCCGGTGCCGTACGATCCGGGGGTGGCCCGGACTCTGCTCGCTGAGGCGGGCGCCTCGCCGGCTGTCGAGCTCATGACGCTGCCAACGACGGCGGACCGGGATCTCGCCGCCGTGCTGCAGGAAGCGTGGAGGGCGATCGGAGTCCAGTCGACGATCGTGACGGTCGAGCCCGCAATCTTCGCCGAACGGCTCGCTCGCGGGGATTTCGGCGCGGCGATCCACCGGTTCTCCGGGGGTAATCAGTTCACGACTATCTTCAAGGGAGCCTTTCATTCGAGGTCGATACACGACAGGGAAGGGAAGCACGGCGAGTTGAACTATGCGCGGTTTTCGGATGCCGACATCAACGCGCGGATTGACGAAGCCGACCGGCTGATCGACCGTACGGACCGCATTTCCGCATACGTGGCGATCCAGCAGCGCCTTTCCGGCGCGGTGCCGTGGATCATGCTTTGGCATCCTGACAACGTCGCCGTGGCTTCACCACGCGTCGGGTCCTTCACGCTCGACCGCGGCGGCGACTTCTTCTTCCTGGCTTCCGTTGCTCTGAAGGAAGAGTAGAGAGGCTTACAGGATTCTCAAGGATTCACAGGATTGCTTCTGGAAATCCTGGAAATCCTGTAATCCTGTCTACTCTTATGTCCAATATGACGAACTTTGCCGATCTCGGCCTGCCGCAACCCCTGCTCGACGCCATCAACGACGTCGGCTACGAAGTCCCCACGCCGATCCAGTCGCGTACGATTCCGACCTTGCTCGAAGGCCGTGACCTCATCGGCCAGGCGCAGACCGGCACGGGCAAGACAGCGGCGTTCGCGTTGCCGATCCTCGCGCGGCTCGACCTCTCCCGTTACGAGACACAGGCGCTCGTGCTCGCGCCCACACGCGAGCTTGCGCTCCAGGTCGCCGAAGCGTTCCACACCTACTCTAAGCACCTGGGAACGGTCCGCGTGCTGCCGGTCTACGGTGGCCAGCCGATAGCGAAGCAGATCGAACGGCTCCGCGCCGGCGCACAGATCGTCGTCGGCACCCCCGGCCGAGTGATGGACCACCTGCGCCGCGGCACGATGCGATTCGACGGGCTGCAGTACGTCGTGCTCGACGAGGCGGACGAGATGCTGCGCATGGGCTTCATCGAGGACGTCGAGTGGATCCTCAGCGAAGCGAAGGGCGAGTTCCAGACGTCGCTCTTCTCGGCGACGATGCCACGCGAGGTGCGCCGCATCGCCGACCGGCACCTGAAGAGCCCGGTCTCGGTCGAGTTCGAGCACGCGACACTCACGGTCCCGAAGATCAAGCAGGTGTACGTAAACGTCTCGGAGCCGCAGAAAGTCGAGGTACTCACGCGAATCCTCGAGGCGGAAGACGCGGAGGCCGTCCTCATCTTCGTCCGAACGAAGAACGATGCCGCCGAGCTGAACGAACGGCTGCAGGGGCGCGGGTACGCGTCCGAGTCGCTGCACGGCGATATGACGCAGCCGCAGCGCGAGAGCGTCGTCAGGCGATTGCGCGGCAGGCAGATCGAGATAGTCGTCGCGACGGACGTCGCGGCGCGCGGGCTCGATGTCGAGCACATAACGCACGTGATCAACTTCGACATTCCGCACGACGTCGAGTCGTACGTGCACCGGATCGGACGGACGGGACGCGCCGGCCGCGAAGGCTGCGCGATCGTGTTCGTGACGCCGCGGCAGGGACGGATGCTGCGCGAGATCGAGCGCTACACCGGCGCGACGATCTCGGCGATGAAGATGCCGACGCGTGCCGACATTGCCGCGCGTCGGATCGCGAGCTTCAAGGAGCGGATTCGGAACACGATCGAGGAGGGCGACCTCGAGCTGTACCTTTCGCTCGTCGAGGATCTCATCGACGAGGGCCACGAGGCGACGGAGCTGGCTGCGGCGCTTGCGCGGCTCGCTCGGGGCGACAAGCCGCTCGAGGTAGCCGTCGAGACGCAGGCTGACGAGCTGGTGCGGACGGAGGCCGGGATGATCCGGCTCTTGCTCGACGCGGGTCGAAAGGACGGGATGCGTCCGGGCGACATCGTCGGCGCGATCGCAAACGAAGCAGACGTGCCGGGGCGCGCGATCGGCTCGATCGACATCTACGACAACGTCACGTTCGTCGAGATCCCCGAGCAGTTCCTCGCGCAGGTGCTCGATCGGATGGGGCGTGCGATGATCCGGAACCGGTTCGTGAACCTGCGGACGGCGTCGGCGGAAACGGATCGCGGTCCGCGGAAGAAGGCGCCGGCGGCGGAGCGAAACGATCGGCGGCTGCCGGAACGGCCCAGGAAGAAGCCGGGGACGGACCGTGAGCAACCGTTCGCGAAGCCGGAAAAGCCAGTTGCCAGGTTGGCGGACAAACCGATAGACGCGGGTTACGGGAAGAGCTTCGAGAAGAAGCCATCGCGGCCCGGAACCAAACCGGCTGCAGGACTGCGAGGGCAGAAGCCCACGCCGAAGAAGCGCGGCGCGGACCGCTGGGCGGTCGACCCCGACGCCCCGAAGCCCTGGGACGCGCCACCCTCACGCAGCCGCGCAAGAGCCGGTGGCAAGCCGAAGAAGGTCGCCAAGCCGCCAAAGAAACGTAGGTGAACTGAACCTCGGGGCACTGCGAGCGGTCGTCGGCGTGCATCCTCACGCGCCAGACGCTTCAGTGCTCGTTACCGGTGTTTCGTAACAACTCCGCTTCGCCGGCCTGGTGGATCTGAATCTGACCTTCCCACGTCGCCCAGTAGGACCGGTCCGGCAGGAGGCCGAGCTTCGTATCGAACAGACCGTCAAGCACCACGCGATAGGTGTTGACGGGTGTCATCGTCTGATAGAGACCTCTCGTGACTTCGTCGGGGGCGAGTACAGCCTGCAGAATTCCGGTCCGTCCCCATCGCGCCCAGTCCGGGGAAGAATCGGGCTCTCGAAGTACGTACTCGAGTCCGCCACCGTGGTCCGAGCTGATGATGATGACCGGACGATCGCCTTCCGAATATCGCGCGAGAATCGCGTCCACCACTGCAAGTACTCTCGAGTTCAGGAACTTCACCTGCCCGCGATATCCGGTCCGGTAGCCGGCGGCGCCCCCGGCGGCGCCTGCGCCGTCCTCGAGCGTCGGCGGTGCATCGATGCCGGAATCGCTACCGTCCGCGGCGAAGACGAAGGGCGGATGCGGACACAGGACGTGCGCGAACACATAGGCAGGCGCGGGTCGTGCGGAGTCTGCCGCCACTTCCAGATTCCTCATCTGTGTGAGCGTGCGCTGGCGGGCCGTTGCCCGAAAGAGTGCGTATGACGAGCGCGCGAACTGATGCAGGGGGGTTTTCAGGACGAGTTGAAGCTCGAACTCTCCCAGGTCAAGCCCGCTCGACCCGGAGAGTTCGACATCGGCGTACTTGTTGTGGGAGGTGACGTCGTCGGCAGACGCAATGTTCACGAAGCGGTAACCCTTGCTGCGGAGCAACTCCACGACCCGGTTGTCCCGCATCATCGTGTCCCGCAGCTCCGATCGGAGAACGTCGCCAGCTTTTCCTGAAACGTCAGGCACGTAATCGAGCGAGAACATCGACGCAAGCGAGAGGTAGGTCTGGTTGTAGTTGGCGCGTGCCTCGTGCGCCACGTAGAAGCCGCGCTGTTCGAGTGACGAGATGAAACCGCCGTTGTCGTGCTCGTAGAGTTCCTTCAGTACGTCGGCGCGGCTGTATCCGTCCAGGACGATGTGGTAGATGTCCGGCCGGTTCCCGGACCGATCAATTTCCTGACTTGTCGGTGCGATCAGGCCTTCCGGATGTGCCGCCGCCGCGTGGAATGCGATCTGCGCGATCGCAACTGCCAGCGTAGCACAGGCAATGAGGGCGGAGACTCGAGCCGCCACTTCCCACGTACCGCGTGCCCTACGGGTGAACAGAAGCAGGGCAGACCACGCCACAACGAGTGCGACGTATACGAGTGCGGCAACCAGCGCCCGGAAAGCCTCGCTTTCCGGATCTCCCTCCGAACCAGCCTTTCCGAACGAGAGCACCACCGGGCCGTACGCGAAGAGAACGGCGAAAAACAGCATCGTGGCAAGCGCACCACGAGTAGCCGAGCGGGCATATGCTCGAAAGACGAGAAGCACTCCAACCGCGAGCACCGCCAGAACCCCGAGCGAGGGGAGTACCCTGACTAGCGGTGTGCGGGGATTGGCCGAGTAGAGCGACACGGCCGGAAACAGCGCGGTTGCGACAGGACCGGCGACGAGAAGCGCTCTCGATGTAAAGTTGCTCTGCTCAGTTGTCACGAAGTATCAGCGGGGTAGTACCACGATACCTGCCTGCGCGTCGACTTCAGGAAGACCGGGCACGTCAACATACGGCCAGCTCGCGTGGGCACGCTGCGCCCATTCCAGGAGTTCCGGTTTGGCCGAATTCAGGCCGCTGCCCTCCGGATCTTGAAGCGTCTGTCGCTCGAGTCCTCTCCGGTATGGCCTGTGGCGTCGGTCGCCGTTACGCGTATTCTGTAGCGGCCCTTGGGAGTGTCAGCGGGCACGGTCCAGGAGTAAGTACGAACGGTGCCGTCGAGTCCGGATGCGATGGCGAAGCTCTCACCTGTCGAAGAGACGGCCTCCAGCGTCTGCGATTCGATCCCGGTTTCGTCGGAAGCCTCCCAGGTTATCGAAATCGCCTCGCCTCGCCGAAACTTCTCTCCGCCGTCGGGCGACAGCACCGTGACTGCGGGCGCGGCGGTGTCTCCGCTCCGTGCCCGAGCGCGATCCGCCATCTCGTAGACGGCAGCGGCCTGGACTACTGGCTCGAGAGTATCCGGATAGGCGTAGGTGTCCGGATCGCCCCAGTCGGAAGGCGCCGTGTCGTCCGGCATGTCCGGAAGATCGGTTCTGCCCGCGAGCGACGGGTCCACCTCGAGAATCGCTGCGCGCGAGGGGTTGATCCTCACGTGCCGGCCGTTACGCCTCCAGCCGTTGAAAGCCTGCCTGGAATGGGGCTTGTCGATGGTGGCCGTCTGAACGTGATCGACCAGGCTGCATAGCACCATCCCTTCCATCTCCGGCAATTCAACGGAAGCTTCATCGTAAAGTCGCACCGCTTCGCGGTCGTCCCAGTAAGCCGCAGCCTCCGACGGCGAGAGAAATGTCGCGGACGGGAGCTGGCCGGCCAGGCCTGACGCCTCCAAAGCAACCGTTGCCGGGCGAGAGTAGACGCGTCGCGTGCCTGACGAGTAGCTCGAAAGCGGGAAGTCCTCGTCCGTTTCCAGCATGCCGTCGAGGTCCAGGTCGGGGGTACGGCAACCCGGGTTCCGGGGATCCTCGGCCGTCGTGTAACGGCCGTCGCCGGATCCGTCCAGGAAAATGGGGTGGGCGGTATCCGACGGGTCATAGGCGATCTTCGAGTAGTCGATATAGAGCGTGTAGTCCGTGAAACCGGACGGGTCGTACCAGGGATTGACGCTTCCAGCCGTGGGGGGCGGACCACCGGGACCGCCGCTACAGTCCAATCGCCCCGGTCCCATATCCAGGGTCGCAACCTGCGAACTTACCGGTGACTCCCACTGAACGAGGTAGCGCAGGGACCCGGCAAGCGCGGCTCCGTAGCGCGCCGCGACGGCAACGACTATGTTGCCGCCGTTGGACGATCCGAACAGTCCGATGTTGTCGTGCAGGACCGGAACGTCGAGCACGTCGTCGATCGATCGGTTGCGGTCGTCGCGCAGTCTGCCGGCCGCAAACAAGACGACATCGCGTAACGCGGCGATACAGTTCGGCCCTCGATTGTCGTAAAAGCCGTCAGAAGCCCGGCCGTTCACCGCGTCACGGCCACCCGGGTGGATGTAAACGATGCGGATTGCCTGGTCGGCACGCCGCAACTCGGGGCCGACATCGCCGGCGGAGTCGGCGCCGGCGGCGAAGACCACTACCGGGGCGCCTTCAGGATATCTGGATGTCGCAGGCGGAAAAATCCGTAGCGCGAGAGTGCCTCCGCCGGCGCCCTCGGAAGGAAGGTCGACGTCGACATACGTAAGACCTCCAGGAGGACCCTGAACGGCCGCAGCCGTCCGCGGGATTGCGGCGAGCGACATCGAGACGAGTGCCAGAGTTAGCAGTGAGAACGTCAGGGGTCTATTTTCCATTGCCATTTACCGTGGAATCGCGGGGCCAGGTGTGTGACACCGCTTTGACGCCGACGGATTGCAATGGACTGAGATTTATCGCCGGCCGAGTGCCTCGATCACGTGCGCTGGCTTCGTCGATCTCTGGATCGCCGGTACTTGCGGGTTGCTCGCTCGAGCGCCGGGTTCGATTCGACGTTCTCGTCGAGCAGTTCGAGAAACCACTCGCGATCACGATCCGGCAATCTCCGGAGTTCCAATCGTTCGAGCACCTCTTCGGCGCTTCGAACACGCGTCGACAAGTCGAAGTCGCTGACGGTCTGACCCTTGGCAGCGGCTGCCAGCTACGTCAGGAGCCTGGTCAATGCGTTCAAACGAAAGTCGAGTCGTGTCGAGGCCCGCCGTGAGGCTTCGGAATCCGTTCGCCTGACCGCTGCTTTCGTGAAGCTTGAGCTCCAGCGTGCTGCGAATTGCCTCGAGGACTAATCGGCCGTCCCCCCGGCCCGCTGCGTCACCCAGTACACCGGATAGCTCGCCGCGAGCGCACCGAGCGCCCACTTGCTGTTCTCGGGGTCGCCGAAGACCGCGCCGACGAGGAACACCACCGAACCGGCGAGCACGAGGCCCGTCGTGAACGGAAAACCCCACGCGCGGTACGGCCGCGGCAGATCCGGCTCGCGTCGCCGCAGGATGAACACCGACGTGAACGACACCGTGTAGCTCACGACGAAGAAGAACGCGAGCACCGCCACCACCTGATCGAACGCGCCGACGAAGAGAAACGCGATCGCGACCGCCGCGCCGATCCAGAGCGCAACCGACGGCGTCCCGCCGCGATTCACCCGGCTCGCCACGGGATGGAAAAGCCGGTCCCGGCTCATTCCGAACAGCGTGCGGCTCGCCATCATCATGAAGGCGTTGATCGCCGAGAGCATCGACAGGATCGCAAGCACGCGGATGACCGCGTCGCCACTCGCACCGAAGATCGTCTCGGCCGCGAGTCCCGCGGGCAGCTTCGATGCTGCGATCGCTCCGATCGGCAGCACGTAGAGCAGCGCCGCGTTCAGCAGCACGTAGATCGCGATGACGAGCAGCACGCCGCCGATCATCGAGCGCGGCACGTCCTTCCCCGGGTCCTGCACCTCCTCGGAGAAGTAGATGACGCCCGTCCAGCCGTCGTAGGTGTAGAGCACGCCCTGGAGCGCGATGACGATTGCCGCCGCGACCGCGAAACCCGCCGGCGCCGGCGGCGCTTCGACCGCGGCGACGCTTCCTGCCGGCGCAGCCAGGGCGAAGCACGCGACGATGAGCGCAATGAACGCAAGCGCTTTCACGAGGCTCGTCAGTTCCTGGGTGCGGCCGCCCCACACGACGCCGCACCACTGGATGAAGGTGAAGAGCAGGATGACCGCGACGGCGATCGGGGTCGTCTGTCCTTCGAGCGCGGGGACGAACGTCGGGAGGTACTCGCCGATGACGATGCCGGCCGCGGTCGCGGAACCGCACGTCGAGAGCCAGTCCGACCAGCCGACGACGAAGCCGGCGTAGCGGCCGATGGCGCGGCTCGCGAACGTGTACTGGCCGCCGGCGCGGGGAATCGCGGCGCCGAGCTCCGCGACGGAGACGGCGCCGAGGAGTGCGTAGAGCCCGCCGAGCAGCCACACGCCGAGGAAGAGCGTCGGGGTCGGGAGGTTCCCGGCGACCGTACCGGGCGTGCGCAGGATGCCGCCGCCGATGGTGTTGCCGATGATGATGGCGAGGCCGAAGGCGACGCCAAGGACGCGAAAAAGGGAGCCGGAGGAGGCGGGTGGGTTCGAGGCCATGAGCACTCCCGGTCTAGATGTAGAGGTGGAGCGGATCGAGCTCTTCACGGATGATCCGCAGTTCTTCCCCGGTCGGAGCCGGCGTATCGTCGATGCGATCGGCGATGCGGACGTCCCACCCGATATTCGCACGTACTTCGTCGATCGAACATCCCGGATGTAGCGACTCGAGCGTCATCTCGCCGTCGACGAACCCGTAGCACCCGAGGTTCGTGATGACCGCGGCCGGTCCGCCGCCGGGCATCCCGAGCACCGCCCGCCGCCCCGGTCCGTTCAGGAACCCCGGCGATGTCACGAAGTCCACGCGTTCCGGAAAACTCCGCTTCGACTGCGGCGCGATGACGAGCACCTTCTTCGCGAGGATCGCGATCTCGCACGCACCGCCCGACCCCGGCAACCGCACCGACGGCGCGTCGTAGTCGCCTACGACCGTCGTGTTCAGGTTCCCGAACCGGTCGATCTGCGCGCCCTGCAGGAACCCGACGTCGATCCGTCCGCCCTGCAGGTAGTTGTTGAAGATGTCGTACATCGAGCAGACCGAGAGCGAGTCGGTCACGAGCGCCGGATCGCCGATCGAGATCGGCAGCCGATCGGGCGACGCGCCGACGGCGCCCGACTCGTAGATGAGCACGAGGTTCGGCGCGTGCATCCGCCGCGCGAGGTTGCACGCGAGGTTGGGCAGGCCGATGCCGACGAACGTCACTTCGCCGTCGGCGAGCATACGCGCGGCGGCGGCCACCATCAGCTCGCTCGCGGAGTAGGTCATCGTGGCCACCCGTTGTGACGCGGCGAGGGGAGCCCGCTCGCTACCGCTCGCGGTACTGAGCCGCTGCCGGGCACGCCGATATAAGGCGATGCAGTCTGCACGCTAGTACCCATAATTCACCGGTTCGCACGGTCGATCCGCTGCCGTGAGGTCCCGCCAGCGGTCGAGCATCTTCGCTGCGTAGTCCGAACGGTCCGCGACGCCGTACACCCACTCGTCGAGATAGGCCTCGAAGCGCGCCCGGTCCTTCGAGATCTCGCGCCACGCGACGTAGAACTCGTTGTCGCGATCGTAGAACCCCTGCGCGTAGCTCGGGTGACAGCCGAACGGTTCGTGCACCACCGCGTGCACGATAAAGCCCGGGATGAGCGTGCGGTTCGGGTCGCTGCGAATCACCGCTTCGTCGACGATCTCCTCCGCCACGATGATGACGTTGCGCGCCGCGAACGCCGCTTCCTTCTGCACACCGAGCAGTCCCCAGATCTGGGCGTTGCCGTCGCGGTCCGCGCGCTGCACGTGCACGATCGCCGTGTCGGGATTGAGCGCCGGCACCGCCGCGAGCCGCTCGCCCGTGAAGGGGCATTCGATCTGCCTGATGCGCGGGTTGACGAGCGGCAGGTCGCTGCCGGCGTAATCGCGCAACGGAAAGAACGGCAGCTTCGACGCGCCGGCGGTCAGCCGTGCGACCATGCCGAAGTGCGAGTACTCCTCGATCTCGATCGCGTGCGGCACCCGCTCTTCGATCGCGCGCCGCAGCGCGTAGAGCGGGCCGGCGCCCGGATTGCCCGCCCAGCTGAAGACGAGCTTGCGCACGCAGCCTGCGCCGATGAGCTGGTCGTAGACGAGATCCGGCGTCAGACGGCACGCGACGAGGTCACGCCGCTTCTGCCGGATGATCTCGTGTGCGGCGGCGAACGAGATGAGGTGCGTGAAGCCCTCGATGACGATCGTGTCGCCATCGTGCACGTATCGGCCGATCGCGTCGGCCATCGACATGAGCTTAGGTTCCAAGCGTGGTGTCCAGCGCCCGCGCGAGGCGCGCGACGATCTCGTCGATTTCGCCGGTCGAAACGGTGAACGGAGGGCCGAGCATGAGAATGTCGCCGTCGCCATTCTCGAGATGCCCGGCATTCGACCAGACCACGAGCCCGTTGGCCAGCGCCGCGGCGGCGACGCGCTCGGCGACGCGCTCGCGCCTCGCAAACGGCCGCTTCGTCGCTCGGTCCGCGACGAGCTCGACGCCGGCGAGCAAGCCGCGGCCGCGGACGTCGCCGACAGCCGGATGCGCGCGGAGCTTCTCGAGCCGGTCGAAGAACTCCGATTCCATCGACGCCACGCGTCCGACGAGCCCGTGCCGCTTCAGGTACCGCAGCGTCGCGACGCCGGCCGCCGCGGTCACGGGCATGTGCGACCAGGTCTGCGCGTGCACGAACGCGCCAGAGCCGTCGCGGATCGTGTCGACGACCTCGCGGCTCGCGATGAGGGCCGACAGCGGTGCATACCCTCCGCTCAGTCCCTTGCCGCAGACGACGATGTCAGGCACGACGCCGAAGTGCTCGAACGAGAACCAGCGGCCCGTGCGTCCCATCCCGGCCATGACTTCGTCGGCGATGAAGAGCACGCCGTGCGCGCGGCACGCCTCGGCGACGCGCTCGTAGTACTCGCGTTCGGGCGCCATCGCGCCGAGCGACGACCCGATGATCGGTTCCGCGAGGAACGCAGCGACCGTCTCGGGTCCCTGCCGTTCGATCTCGCGCACGACGGCGGTGCCGTCCCACGTGTCGCCGTGCGGCCGGCGGTAGCGGTCGGGCGCCGGCACGCGCGGGAATTCGGTGAGCAGCGGACCGTAGATCGCGCGGTAATGCTCGCGTCCCGAGAGCGACAGCGCCGTGAGTGTGTTGCCGTGGTAGGACGGCACGCGGCTCACGACCTTCCACTTCCCGGCCTCGCCGCGTTCGCGCCAGTACTGCCGGGCGAGCTTCACGCTCGCCTCGATCGCTTCCGAGCCGCTGCAGAGAAAGTAGGAGTAGGCGAGCGATTCCGGCAGCACCTCGTCGAGCTCCTCGGCGAGTTCGGCGACCGGTTCGTTTGCAAAAATTGCCCCGCTCGCATACGCCACCTTCGCCGCCTGCCGCCCGACCGCCTCGGCGATCTCAATGACGCCGTGGCCGACGTTTGCGACGAGCGCGCCGCCCGAACCGTCGAGGTACGCCTTCCCCGCGTCGTCGAAGAGCCAGCAGCCTTCGCCGCGCACGACGCGCGGGAAGGACTGTGTCAGATGACGGTGAAAGACCGGCATGCGTCGGATCGTGCGGCTACCGCGCGTTCGCGGCGGCCGTCGCCGTGCGGAGCTTCGCGGCGAGGAGCTCGATCTGCGGGCGCGGATCGCGACCGGCGACGATGGCCTCGCGGATGCCAGGCAGCGTCTCGGCGGCGTACGAAGGCAGCGGCGCGTAGACGAGGTGCCGGAACCAGAACCGGTCCGGAAGGCCCTCTTCGGCGAGCAGCGCGCGTTCGAGCGACATGAGCCACACGTTCGCGGCCTTCGCGTCGTCGGCGGAGAACTTCCCACTCGCGATGAGGGCGTCGATCGACTGCTGGCGTTTCGCGGCCGCAGTCGACCAGGCGAGCGCGGCAGCCTTCAAGTCGGCGAGCTCCTTCGCGACCTTTGCCGCGGCTGGCAGCGACGCGACGTCGTCGACGTAGCCGGCGATCTCGGTGCCGTATGCGCTGCCGTCGAGCGGAATCGCGTCGGCGTTCGCGAAGCGCAGCGCCAAAACGCCGGCGTAGTTCGCCATCGCCACGTGGTACTTGAATCCCGGATCGCCCTCGGTCGCCATCCAGTGATAACTGTCGTAGACCGAGTGGTAGACGCCGTACGGTCCGTCGAACACGAGGTCGACCGACGGAATCCCGAGTTTGTTGAAGAAGACGGTGTAGTCGGAGCCGCTGCCGAGGATCGAGATCGGCTGGTCGCTCGCTTCCGCCGACGCAGCGCCATAGCCGCGGATGTTCGCGCCGCCCGCCTTCTCGCGCCACGTTTGTCCGACGCTCTTGCCGGGCGCGCCGGGGTCGGGCACGTCGCCGGCGACCGCGCGGACGACGTCGAACATGAGCGGCGATGCCGACGCGGTGAAGTACGGCCCGGAGGTCGACGCGTCGACGTTGATGCAGACGACCGCGTTCTTGCGGAGGTTCGTTTCGTGCTGTTCGCCCCATTCGGTCGAGCCGGTGAGCGTGTACTCCTCGGCGTCCCACGAACCGAAGACGATCGTGCGGCGCGGCTTCCACCCCTCGGCCGCGAGCTTCCCGAACGCGCGGGCAAGCGCGATCAAGGTCGCGGTGCCCGAGGACGGGTCGACGGCGCCGTACTCCCACGCGTCGTTGTGGTTCGACAGCAGCACGATCTCGTCGGGAAAGTCCGTGCCGCGCAGCGTGCCGATAACGTTCGCGATCGTGCGCACTTCGCGCGTGTTCTCGATGACGAGGTGCAGCTTCACCGGTCCGGGTCCGGTTCGGTACGTGTCGGCGATCGCCACGCCCTGCCAGCCTTCGGCGACGGGGTTGCCACCGAGCCGCGCGAGGATCTCCGCCGCGTCGCGCGCGGAGAGCGGCATCATCGGCATTTTCGGCAGGGTGGTCGCTTCGGACTCGGGAATGCGCTTCGCACCGGCGACCGACGCCCAGCCCGGCGTGAGCGGATCGCCCGGGATGTTGAAGTCGTACACGTTCGCGCCGCGCTGGAAGTGCGACGACGGCCCCCACGGGCCCTTCGGGTAGACGCCGCCCTGGAACCAGCCGTCGTCGATCGGATCCGAGAAGACGAGGAGCGCCGCGACGCCGCGCTTCTCGGCTTCGAGCGACTTGCCGCCGCGATAGCCGCCGAAGTAGCGGGCGAGCGCGATCTTGCCGCGCACGTCGATGCCGCGCCGCGCGAGCTCCTCGTAGTCGGCCGCCGAGCCGCGGTTCACGTACACGACTTCGGCCGTCAGGTCGCAGTTCGAGCCGTAGGCGATCCACGGTCCGGCGACCTCGGGATTCGCGGAGTCGAGATCCTCCGGGATGGGCTCCTCGCGGCGGGCGAGCGCGACGGCTGGTTCGCCGACGATGTCGAGCGTGCCGCGCTTCGGGTACGAGAGGAGGACGTCGTAGGTCGGCGTCTCGACCGTGAGGCCGGCCTTGCGGAATTCGTCGGCGATGAGCTTGTGCACGCGCGCGTTTCCGGGCGTGCCCGCGACGTGCGGCGTGCGCGTGAGCTCGCGGAGTAGCGCGTCGCACTCGGCGGGCTGGGGGAGGGGAAGGAGCTTCCGCTCGTAATCGCGTTGCCACGTCGAGCGCGCCGGCGTGAAGCCTGTAAGCCGGGGTTGCTGGGCGGCGGCGATGGACGAACCGGCGCCGAGCAGAACGAGTACGGCAACGACACGCTTCATCGGGAATCTCCACGGGAGCGAAGTGCCGGCATTGTGGACCAGATCGATCGGTATCGCGAGCGATAGCGAGCGGGTCGACGGTCGGATCGGGTCGTCCTGCCGTGAGACGGATCAGTACCGCGAGCGACGGCGAGCGGCGGGGCTCCGGCGAGGCGCCCGACACTCGATCACCGGCAAGCGCGCCGCGTCGCACGGCCGGCCCGCTCGCTGTCGCTTGCGGTACTGATCGCGGCGGCGTGCTCGTCCATCGCGTGCGGATGGGCTGATGCACGCGGGATAACGCCCGGATCGAGGGTGGACTCTGCGGGCTGCGCACTTCACGACCAGAGCCGTGCCCGGCACCACAGTGGCATCAGTGCCACTAGCAACGTCGGGATC
>JAJTWZ010000058.1 GCA_021463145.1 Blastocatellia bacterium
CGCGGCGAGTGCAACGAGCCGCAGCGCGACCCGCCGAACCGAATGCCCAACGCGCCGACCGCGGAGCGGTCGCACCGTCACCATCGCGACGAGTACAGCAGAAGTCGCGTCCTTCAAGAATCAGTGCGACCGCTTCGCGGTCGAATTCGTTCTTGGGGTGCGTACCGGGGGTGACGGCGGATCGCTTCGCTCACCGCCCTGACCCCCGGCTATCTTCTGTGACCGCTCCGCGGTCATGCCGATCCAGAGCTCGACAAATTAGTAGGACCGAGAGCGATTGGTGCGCAAGCTCGCAGCACCTGGTGTCAACGTGACGATCGAGGAAGTAGCCGAATTCCCTGACGCCGCGTGATTAGAAGAGAGGTTTCGTAGCAGGGGAGTAGACGCTGCCTTATCGGATGGCGGTCCGTGTGTGCAACGAAACGCTCGTGAAGGAACGTTCGGGGTCAGGAGCCGTAGCGACCGGGTTGACGTCAGGTTCGTACGTGCGACTCCAATGGCACAACCCGCCGCTGCAGTTCCCGGCTCCGATTCCCGACGCGTCAATGCATATACCCGAGGCCCCGCAGTTTGTCCTTGATTGCTTCGTCGTCGTACTTGCCGCCGTCGTCCGTTCCCGGCTCCGATTCCCGCCGCGTCAATGCATATACCCGAGGCCCCGCAGCTTGTCCTTGATTGCCTCGTCGTCGTATTCGCCGCTGTCGTCCGTGGCAATTGCCGCGTCGGGAGCCACGATCCGAACCTCCCTGGCTCGCACGGGCGATTCGTTCCGGAAAAACTCGAGCGCCACCCTGCCGTCCACGTCGTCCGGCACCCCGAGCCCGAGAAGGTGCATCGCTGTGGGACAGACATCGACGATCTGGTGAGCCGGAAGCGACGCCCCGGCCTCCACGCCGGGGCCGGCCACGACCCAAATCCCGCGCCGTGTGTGGTGGAAGTACGGAACGTCGACAGTCGTGCGCACGGGAGTGTCGAGCAGACGGCCCGAGAGTCCGAGCGATTCGCGGGAGGCCGACACGAGCAGATCCGGAGCGCGATCGCTGAACGGGCCCTCGTAGACATCCTCGCGCCGCCGGACGACGACGCCCTCCTGCAGTTCGAGCAGGTCCGACACCAGCTTGCGCGTATCGTCGTATTCGGCCGGACCGACGGCGCCCAGCGGCTCGCGGCCTTTCAGGTTCAGGTACACACCCGATCCGTAGCCGAGGTCCACGAAGAAACACATCGTATTCGCCCAGTCGATGAGCGCCTCCGACAGCCGGGGTTGACGGCGTCCCTCCCGCCCGAAGTCCAGGGTGCGGTTGGCGCGGCGCTGACGCAACGCTTCGGCGAGACCGCGCGTCGCCCGGTTCTTCACGAACCGATTGTCGACGAGAGGCGATTGTTTGAGCCGTTCCACGAAGCCGAGCGCGCGATCGCCAGCGGTCGCCGCCACGTCTCGCCGGCCGAGAAGCCCACTGCGCCAGAAGAGCGCGTTGACGTGAAGGAACTCGCGCGCCGGTGTCATTCCGTGATCAGACACGAGCATGACCGTGTCCTCTGCGTCGAGCCGCGACAAGAGCGCGCCGACGTGCGTATCGATGCGGCGGAACATCTCGCGATGCGCTTCCGGTTCGGCCGGGTGAGTATGAAAGATCCCGTCCGAAGCTCTGAAAACCGTGATGAAAACGCGCCACGGCGCGCGGTCGATCATGTGAAGCGCAAGCTTCGCTTCGTCGTCCGGCAGCGCGACGGAACCATCCAGGTCACGAAGCTCTTCCCAGTCGATGACGAGTCCAAGGTCCGACAGTTCGGCTTCGAGAGATGTAGGCGCAGTACGTGGCTGTCCATTCGGCGTGAGCATGCCCGAGACGACGCTCGCGTTCGGCGATTCGAACACGGGAAATGTCGCCGGTACGCCGCAAGCTACCGACGCGATTCCTGCGCGTCCCGCGTGCGCCCATAGCGATCGAGCATCGAACGTGTTCCGCGCGACCGAGAATTCGTACTGCGTGCCGGGCTTGCGGTTGAGGAGTCCGAAGAAGCCGAGCTTAGCCGGACCGAGCCCGGTCACGAGAGCCGGCCAGGCTGGCGACGTCGTCGGTGGAAACGTGCTCAGCAGTTCGGACCTGGCGCCGCGTGCCATTATCCCCCGAATGTTCGGCAGGTCTCCGGCATTGCCAAGCGGATCGAGCGTGTCGAACGTGCCGGCATCCAGTCCAATGATGAGGAGGCGTCCTGCCATCGCGCTACTCGATGTAACCAAGACCGCGAAGCCGCTCCTCCACGAGGGCTTCCTCGTCTTCGGAGAGGCCCTCGCCGTCGCCCGGCTCATCTTTGACCGAACTGCCGCGCGGTCCGGCCGGCAGCTTCGAACGAACGCCGGCGTCGAAGATCTCTTCGAGCGTCCGGCCGTCCATTTCCACGGTCGGCGGTTCGCCAAGGCTCGAGAGCACGGTCGGCGCCACGTCGATCAATCGCGCGGAGGCCACCCTGGCGCCGGGCACGACACCTCGTCCCCAGGCCACGAATACGCCGTATCGGGCGTGTTCTCCGGAGTTACGGTGACGATCGGTGAGGAAGCGATGAGAAGCAACTGAGCCCGAGTACGCATCCGTGCGAGGCGGGATCACGATGTCCGGTCCGCGGTCCGCGTACGGTCCGGTGAAGCAGTCGGAGGCGAGCATCACGGATTCGAACACCGGCTCGCCGTTTGGAAAGCGCTCGGCCGCCAGGCGGTCGCGGATCTCGGCCGCGAGTCGATCGGCGTAGGCCCGGTCGACGACGCCGTGCGGCTCCCGGCCGCGGACGTTGATGCGAATGCCACCGTCGAGCGTCGCATACGCTCGCGTCTGGCTCCAGTCGACATCGGCGTAGGACTTGCCGGTGGCGGCTTCGTCTTCGACGTCACGCATTCGGTCGACACCGTGGCGCGCTTCGGATTCGACGGCGCGACGGAAACGGCGATATACCGAAACGGCTTCGTCCAGGAGGCCGACGCTGGCGAGCGCCTTCTTCATTCCGGACTTCCCCGCTCGTTGCGCCGTGAATCCGTTTGCGATCAGCCAGCCCGTCACGTCGAAAGAGCAATAGTACGGAGCGAACCCGTGGTCCGAAACCAGAAATACGCGCGTCCCGTCCGGAATGGCCTCGACGAGCTCGCCGACCGCGGCGTCCAGACGCACGTACATCTCGTCGACGGCCGTAGGGAATTCGGGCTTGTGACGTGGATGATCCGGTTGCTGATCGGCCCAGAAGCGGTGCTGCACACGGTCGGATTCCGTGAACGTGATCCACGCGAGGTCCCAGTCGCGCGTGCCGAGCAACCAGCGCGCCGCGCGGAGTCTTGCGTCCACGGATTCGAAAAGCTCGTCGAGGATCGCACCGCGGGTCTGTCCGAACAGGTTCACGTCGACGATGTAGTCCGGCGCCTCGGCAAGCAACTCGGCCTTCAGCTGCGCCGGGTGCGTCCACGCGACGCCAGCATCCGGTGTCGTCATTCCGGAAACGACCCATCCGTCGATGTGCTGGGGCGGGTAGGAGCACGGATCGTTGACCACGATGGAGCGGCGGCCCCGGTCGGAGAGGATCTCCCAAACCGTCTTTCGCCGGACGTCGGTCGAGTCCATCGCCTTCATCGAGAAGTTGTCGGCGCGACGCACGAGCGGCATGAAGATGCCGTGCTGGCCTTCGTTGCAGCCCGTCGTGCAGGACGTCCACCCTGGAAAGCTGTTCGGCATTACCGTCGACTCGAGCGGCGCGCGCACGCCCTCGCGCATCAACCGCTCGAGCACGGGCATTCTGCCTTCGGCCACGAGGCGGTCCACCACCTGGAACGTGAAGCCGTCGAGTCCGATTACCAGCGCACGTTCGCTCATCGGCGCGGTCTATCGCGTGACGGCGAAATGGGCCGTGGCCACGCCAGTCCGCATGTCCACGACGCGCACTTGCACGGTCACGCCCTTCGGAAAGATTGCATCGAGATCCGGGGCAATCCCGAAGATGCGCGAGGTCACGTTGCCGTCGACGTATCGAGGATCGACGATCGCGCCGGGAAGCTGCACGCCGCTGACCTCGATGAGTTGCGCGTCGTCGCCGAACCTGCCCTTGATGAAGAAGTCCGCGTTCGTAGTGGGCTTGAACTTGACGGCCTTGATCGCCGGCCCGCCCGAGGGACGAATCGAGAGAGGCACCGACGCATCGGTGAGCAGCGATCCGCCTTCGAAATGCGCGGTCACGCGAACGAATGCCCGGTTCGAGCGAGCGTCCTCCGGGACCGTCCAGTTGAAGTTGCGCTCCCCGGCCGGCAGTTGCGAGGCGAGAACGCTCCACGTGGATCCGTCATCGACCGATGCCTCGACGTCGAACGACTCGATTGCGCCACCGGAAGCCGTCCACTCGATCGGCAGGGTGAAGCCACCGTAGACCGTCGTGCGATCCGTCGCAAAACGGACGCGCGCCGATAGCATCGGCTCTTCGCCATCGGCGTTCCCGGCAAGGTGTCCGAGAGCGGCCGCATTCATCCGCAGGATCTGACCGCCCATGTCGAGGCGGACGTTCTCGATCCTGTCGCTGGACTTGTGATAGTCGCGATATGCGTCCCAGTCGTTTTCGATCGTCAGGACTGTCGGGATGCCGGCCTCGAGAAACGGGACGTGGTCGCTGCCGAACGGGTTGTAGCTCACGACGACGCGGAGGTCCGAGACGGCCGCCGCCGCTGTGGCGAGCACATCGACGAGGTCGGCGCCGGCGCCGGAGGATTCGAGAAGGACGTCCAGGTCCCCGTCCCTCGAGAACCCGATCATGTCCATCGTGATTACCCCGCGAACCCGTCGCGAGTCGCCGTCCCGGACCAGGCTCTCCACGTAGTCCTCACTGCCTACGAGTCCGAATTCCTCTCCGCTGAAAGCGATGAAGCGGATGCTCGCCTCGGGAGGCCTGGCCGCAAACACCCTTGCCAGCTCGAGAACGCCGGCCGCGCCCGAGGCGTTGTCTTCGGCGCCGGGAGCGGCGTTCAGTGGCTGTTCCGAAATCGAGTCGTAGTGGCCGCAAACGACGTAAAGCTCGTCGGGACGAGTCGTTCCGCGCAGTTCGGCTACGACGTTCTGAGCCTTCTTGTTCCCGACCAGGAATTCCGGCGTGGTCACTGTGAGCCCGAGCGACTGGAACTCGCCAGCAAGGTAGTCACGGGCCGCGGACAGTCCGCCCGTTCCGACGTAACGCGTCCGGAACCCGGCAAGAGTCGCTACGGCCGCTCGCCAGCGCTCCGGATCGACCGCGTCCGCGTAGCCGTTGAGCGCCGCCGCCTTCGAGGATGACGGCTGGAGAACGCCTGCGAAGTCGTTGCCGAGCGACCTGGCGACCGTCGTGCCCGAATACGCCGGCGCGATGTCTGAGTGTCCGTCGTCCAGCAGCGAGATATCCTCTGGTGCCGAGGAGACGAGCGCGTAGAGACCCGAACTCGCGAGCACGCGCGGTACGCGTCCGCCCGGTCGCGAAATCGTCAGCCGTTCGACGTCGTTCGGATGGACGTGGCGTGTCAGGTACAGAACTTCATCGTTCCGGGGTGGCACGACATCCGTCACCTCGGCGAGCCGGGCGGCACGCTTGCGCGAGTCCGTCGTGCCCGAGACGACGATCACGTCGCCGAGCTCGTACCAGGCGGCAACGTCCGAGTCGGTTCGAAGGGAAGTAAGAACTGCCGGGCCGGCCATTGTCACGTCGACGGCGTACCAGGACGGGCCGGATGCGGAAGCGGGACGCGTGAAAGCGGGATCGACGGCAAGCAGTATCGCGGCAGCCATGAACAGGGCAGTGAGCGATCGCACGTCGTGTCCGTCCTCCTTGTCGATTCGGTCGCGGTGTCAGAGCAGCGACTTTCCGTCCATCATTTCCGGCTTCTCGATACCGAGCGCGGCGAGGATCGTTGGTGCGACGTCGTATATCGTCGCGGCCCCCGATTCGTCCGTGCTCCCCCCAATCCAGAACAGCGCGTCGTCCTGGGTGTGCATTCCAGTAAAAACGTCGCGGTCGTGGAGCACCGTTTTGTTGACGGCGCCCTTGAGATCGTAGCCCTTCACGGGCAGAAGGCACAGGTCGGGAGCGGCATCGAGCAGAGGGCCGGTGAAGATCTCTTCCTTCGTGAGCACCTGATCGACGATGCGAACGCCGTCCACTTCGATCGTCGCGAGCTCTCGAGCCAGTCCTTCCCTGACCAGACCGTAGTCCGCCGGATCAACATGGCCGAGCGGATAGCGTCCCTTGAGGTTGATGTAGATCCGCGCCGGATCCATAGCGAAGGCGGTCGTGCCTGCTGCTATGTCTTCCAGCGACTCGGGCACCGGTTTCGACCATTTCAGATAACCGTTCTGCGCGAGCCAGGTATTCAGGTAGACCTGTTGGTTCAGCGGCGCGAAGCCGTGATCGGACATCATGAACAGCCGGTCGTTCGGCCCTGCGGCGTCGGCCAGCCGGCCGATCGTCGCGTCGACGCGGCCATAGAACTCGCGGAAGCGGCCGTGGAAGGCGTGGTTCGGATCTTCGATGGCTTCCCAGAAGAAGTGCTGAAGCCGGTCGGTCTCGGTGATTACACCGATGAAGAGATCCCAAGCTTCCTGCCGGAAGAGCTCGAGCAGGATGATCTCGCGCCGCTCGAGCGTGTGGAACACGTCGGCCATGAGCGCTTCGTCGGATTCCTTCTTCTTTCGCGCGTCGACGTCGATCTGGTAGCCGACCTCCTTGAGGCGGGGAATCAGCGACGGCGGATAGGTCGCCCGTTCCAGCTGGATCGCGACGAAGCCGGAAATCAGCACGCCGTTGATCTCGCGCGCCGGGTAGGTCGACGGCACGTTCACTACGACCGCTCGTCTGCCGTGCTTGTTGAGGACATCCCAGAGGGTGTCGCCCTTCACGTGGGTCGCGTTAGGAAAGTAGATTTTGTAGCTCGACGGTTTGAGGTCGAGGAATCCGTAGACGCCGTGCTTGCCTGGGTTCGTTCCGGTCATGAAAGAGGACCAGGCGACCGAAGAGATCTCGGGGATCGTCGTCGTCATGGTCCTGAGCGAGCCGGTTTCGAGAATCTTCGCGACGTTTGGCATCGTGCCATCGGCGGCGAGCCGCCTGAGAAGCGAACAGGGAGTACCGTCGAGGCCGATCATCACGGCGCGGCGCGGCGTATCGGCGGACGCATCGCCTGGCTTGGACTTGAAGCGATCGAAGAAACCCATTGAACTATTTCATACGGCTGAAGCCCACAGAACGCGGACGGAACGGGAGGGTGTCCCGTTCCGTCCGCAGTTCGGCAGGAACCTTAGTGGTGCGCGGTCTAGACGTAACCGAGCTCTTCCAGACGCTGACGAACGAGCTCGTCGTCCTCGTCGCCGGCAGTGGCGCAGGACGAGGCAACGGGGTCGAGGTAACCGAGCTCCTCGAGCCTTGCGATGATCTTGTCGGCACTGGCTTCCTTCGACTCCAGGTCGGTCTCGACCACGATCTCGGCGTTCTCAGGCTCTTCGTACGGATCGGAGACTCCGGTGAAATGCGGAATTTCGCCGGCGATAGCCTTCGCGTAGAGGCCCTTGACGTCGCGATCGGCGCAGACGCTGACCGGGCACTTGACGTAAACCTCGACGAAGTTGCCGATCATCGCGCGGCATTCGTCGCGGATGTCGCGGTAGGGCGAGATCGCGGCCGTGATGGCGGCGACGCCGTTACGCGAGAGAAGGTGGGCGACGAAGCCGATGCGGCGGATGTTCGTATCGCGGTCCTCTTTCGAGAACCCGAGCCCCTTGCTGAGGTTGGTGCGTACGATGTCCCCGTCGAGAACCTCGACATAGCGGCCGCGGTCTTTGAGTTTCTGCTCGATGATCTCGGCCAGAGTCGACTTTCCGGCGCCGGAAAGGCCGGTGAACCAGAGCGTGAATCCTCGGTTGGTCATGAAATGCTGCTTCTCCTTCACACGAACGTCGACGGCGGTCGCAGGCGCCGTCAATCAAAGCTGCGGATCATACACGACGGATTTTCGAATCGAAAGACCACCAGGTCGCTGGCCACACGCTGTCGATCGGCGTAGACTGATCGCGCTTCCGGTCGGGGCCTGACCGGTGTCATCCGCACACGTATTGCAGCCATCAAATAGAGGGGGACTGGGAATGAGTGCATTCTCTTTCGCTCGCCGCCGCGCATCGCGTGTCCCGTCGGCTTACGCAATGCTCGTTGTCGTCATCCTGCTTTCATTCTCGGCGCTTGCATCCGCGCAGCACACCGCCGATCAGCAGCCACCGAAAGTGGTTCCCGGCAAGAAACGGGCCGTGTCCGCGAAAGCCGTCGTGAAACCCGATCTTCGGCCTCGGTACGCCGGCACGAAGCGCGTCGTAGCTCGTGACGCCCAGCCCGTCTCGCAACCGGACGGCTCGATTGTCGGCATCCCGGTAGAGTACGAGCGGGGTATTCCCGTCACGATGGCGCAGCTCATGGAGGACCAGGCGGAGGCCGACAAGCTCGGCCCGCCGGACTTCAAGGGCGCGAGCGGCAAACCTGCGAGAATGAACCACGAGCGGCGGAACAATCCGCAGAATCCAGAAGCGCCCGAAGGTCCGACGTGGCCAATGGTCGACACCGGGTCCGCGGATCAGACGACGCACAAGATCCTTGATCCCCAGACTATCGGGACGAACTACACATCTGCGACGGTCCTCGGCACGAACCCGACGCTATCGCTTCCACCGGACTCGATGGGCGCCGTTGGTCCGACGCAGCACATCACCGCGGTCAACGGACGCATCGTCAGCTTCAACAAAACGACGGGGGTTGCCGACGGAGTGATGAACCTCACCGAAGATGTGTTCTTCAGTTCGGTTCGCAACGGCGCAGGCACGAGCGACCCGCGCATCCGCTACGATCGGCTTTCGTCGCGATGGTTCCTCATCATCATCAACGTAAGCACGCCGAACCGTGTGCTCATCGCCGTGAGCGACACAAGCACCATCACAGGTGCGACCGTCTGGACGTTCTTCTTCATTCCAATCGACACCACACCACCGGCGATCTCGTCGACGTGCCTCTTCGACTACTGCACGCTCGGCATTGACGCGAACGCGCTGTACATCGGCGGTAACAACTTCTGTGGCTCACCGCAGGTGTTCACATCGACCGACGGCTTCGTCGTCCGGAAGTCGTCGATCACGGGCGGCGGTCCGATCGTCGTGACGGCGTTCCGCGGACTCGTACCGACTGCCGGCGGAGCAGGGCCTTATACGCCCCAGGGCGTCGACAACTACGATCCGGCAGCGACGGAGGGCTATTTCATCGGCGTCGACAACGCGACGTTCGGAACGCTCATGCTTCGTCGTGTTAGCACGCCAGCCGGGACACCGACGATTTCCGGGAACATTTCGATCACGACAACTGCGACGCAGTTTCCTGTTCTGGTGCCACATTTGGGCAATGACATTCCAACGACGGGACGTCTTGACTCCCTCGACGATCGACTCTTCGCAGCGCACATTCGCAATGGCCGGTTGTGGACGGCACACAACATCGGCGTGAACAACACGGGTACAACGACTGGCACGCGGACACGGAATGCGGCGCGATGGTACGAATTGCAGAACATCGCGTCTCCGGGAACGCCAACCGTACTCCAGTCCGGAACAGTCTTTGACCCGACGGCGCCTAACAACGCAAATCAACTTAACTACTGGATTCCATCGATCATGGTCTCGGGTCAGGGCCACGCTGCGATGGCATTCAGCCGAGCCGGCGCTGCGGTGCGAGCGGACGTATATACGTGCGGCAGATTGTCGATAGATTCGCTCAACACGATGCGGGCGGTGACGGCGATCACCGCATCGACGACGGACTATAGCCCGGGCTTTGACACGGGAGCCGGCCGGGGCAGCCGGCGGTGGGGGTGACTACTCCTACACGTCGCTCGATCCGCTCGACGACATGACAATGTGGACCACCCAGATGTTCTGTGATGCCGTGGATTCCTACGGCGTGCGCGTGACGCGCCTCATCGCGCCGCCACCGCCCACTCCCCAAGCGGAGGACCTCTCCGGAAATCCCCTGCCGGTCTACAACTATCCGGTCGGGAAGCCCAGCTTCGACGTGACCTTCCGCGGCACGGCAGCGGAGCTCACGGCCGGCGAAGGCTTCTACGATCCCGGACCGGGCTTCAACCGCCTGACCGCTTCCGTGACAGGCGGCGTGACCGTCAACTCCGTCACGTGGCACGATCGCACCCGCGCCACGCTCAACCTCTCGTCGGTCGGCGCCTCACAGGGCCTGCAGACCGTCACGTTCACGAATCCGGACGGCCAGCAGTCGTCCGCGGCCGTGCTCAACCTGCTCGCGCCGAATGCCGTCGGTCTCGAATCGTTCGCCGCCACGCGCTCGGTCGGCGGACCGGGCGATGGCTCGGTGACCGTCGCGTGGACGACGGGCTGGGAAGCCGACAACCTCGGCTTCAACGTCTATCGTGAAAACGGGCGAGGCCAGCGCAAGCGGCTAACGCCGAAGCTCGTGGCGGGCTCGGCGCTCGTGTCGAGCGACGACAACCGAGCCGTCGGCGGCCGTTCTTACGAGCTGAAGGATCGTCCACCCGGTCGCGGTTCGAACGTGAAATACTGGCTCGAAGACATCGACACGAACGGCCGTTCGACGATGCACGGACCGATCACGATCGCCCGCGGTGGCGAGGGTTCGACCGCCGACGGCAAAGCCACGGGTCCGATGACGCTCGCGGAAGTCGGTCAGCGACAGCTCGCCGCGCAGAATTCGCCGGTGCCGTTCCTTCCCGAACAGCCGTACGGCGAGATGCCGGAGCTCCTCTCGGAGCAGCGCGCCGCGGCGGCTCCGCCCGGCAATGGTGACGTGGCGGCCGTGAAGATGACGATCCGCGGCGAAGGCTGGTACGCCGTGACCGGCGCCGACCTCGCGGCGCTCGGCCTCAACCTTGCGACGGTGGATCCCCGAATGCTTCAGCTTTCCGCCGAGGGCCGGCCCATTCCGATGCTCGTCACGGGTGAAGCGGACGGCCGCCTCGACGCGACGGATCGCATCGAGTTCTACGGACTCGGGCTCAACCTGCCGTCGACGACCGGAAGAGTTGTCTGGCTCGTCAGCGGATCGCAGCCCGGGTTGCGCATCCGGCAGGTTCCGGCGGCGGCTTCGGCTGTCGCGACCGCGAGCTTTCCGTTCACGGTGGAATCGCGCGAACGCATCGTCTACTTCCCGTCGCTCCTGAACGGCGCGACGGAAAACTTCTTCGGACAGGTCGTCACGTCCGACGCCGCTCAGCAGCAGGTCATGCTTCGCAGCATCGACCGCGCACCTGCGAAGAAGACTTCGATCGAAGTCGGCCTCCAGGGTGTCACGGCCGGCGCGCACCGGGCGTCGGTGACGGTTAACGGGCACGCGCTCGGCATCGTCGACTTCGAAGGCACGGCCCACGGCACGCTCCGCGCAACGATCCCGTCGGATCTGCTCGTCGAGGGCGTGAACACGTTCCGGATGACCTCGATCGGAGCCGGCTATGACGTGAGTCTCGTCGGTGCGATCAAGGTCACGTACTTCCATCTGCCGCTCGCGGACGACGACCAGCTTCGGACGACCGCCGCGTCGCCGGGACGGGGAGGCACCTGGACCGCGGCGGGCTTCAGTTCACCCGACATTCGCGTGATCGATGTAACCAGCCCGGCGCAGCCGGTCGAACTGCTAGGCACGGTGGTGCCGGCGCCGTCGGGCCACACCATCAGCGTCCGGACTCTCGCCGGGTCACGGTCGCTGTTGGCCTTCGCCGGGTCACGAGTGCGCCGTCCGGACGCGATGGTCGTGAATCGGCCGTCGTCATTGCGTGCCTCGAATGGCGCGGACCTGCTCATCGTCGCGCCGCAGGATCTGATCGCGTCGCTCGCGCCGCTCGTTGCAGCTCGACAGGCGGAGGGGCTCACCGTGACGGTCGTCGATCTCGAGGACGTGTTCGACGAGTTCAGCTTCGGCATCCGCGACCCGCGTGGGCTGCAAGCGTTCGTGAGCCACGCCCTCGAGCGCTGGCCGGTGCGTCCGCGTTACATCCTCCTCGCCGGCGATGGAACGTACGATCCGCGAGACTACTTCGGGAACGGTCCGGTCGACCGGATCCCGACCCAGCCGTACGATTCGCGGTTCCTCGAAACCGCGTCGGACGACTGGTTCGCCGATCCGAACGGCGACGGCCTTCCGGAGGCCGCAATCGGACGATTGCCGGTTCGAACCTCGGCCGAATGCTCGGCTGTTGTGGCCAAGATTCTTCGTTACGAATCGACGCCGCAGAACGGCGACGTCGTGCTCGTATCGGATATAGGTGACACCTACGACTTCCACGGCGAGAGCGTGCGGGTGCGTGGCCTTGTTCCCTCGGCCGTGCCGTCGCGCGAGATTGAACGTTCGGTGCTCGGCGACGCCGGAACGCGGTCGGCCATCATCGCCGCTGTCAACGCCGGGCCGCGATTGATGTCGTGGAACGGCCACGGCTCGGTCGGCGTGTGGCGCGGCGGCGTTCTGACGTCGGAGGACGCTTCCGGCTTCACGAATGCGAACGGGTTGCCGATTGTCACGACGATGACGTGCCTTAACGGCTACTTCACCGAGCCGTCGGTCAACGGGCCTGGACTTGCGGAGAAATTGCTGCTCGTTCCTGGCGGCGGCGCTGTGGCGGTGTGGTCGTCAACGGCGCTGACGGCGCCAGAGGAACACGCGCCACTGAACGCCGAGTTCTATCGCCAGGTCTTCGCAAGCCCGGGGGTGCGGCTGGGTGATGCGGTCCGTGCGGCGAAGGCCGCCGTGACCGAAATCGACGTGCGGCGTTCGTGGGTACTCGTCGGCGATCCGTCGATGCGGGTGCGGCTGCAGTAGCAGGAAGAGTAGACAGGATTACAGGATTCACAGGATTATCAGGATTCGAAATGAGAAGACTGAATCCTGTTCATCCTGTAATCCTGTCTACTCTTCTCCTCGTTGGCTGCGGTGGGAGCGGCGTGGCTGTCGAGCAGGCCGCGTGGACGCCGCCTGAGCTCAGGCACTACGAGTTCCTCGCCGAGGACCTGAAGCCGGGGCCGGACTCGAACAACGGTCCGCAGGTCGTCGCGCGACCCGAAGGCGCCGAGCTCCTGCTCCCGCCCGGTTTTGCAATCGAGCTGTTCGCGTCCGGCGAGTTCAAGAGGCCGCGTTGGCTCGCGCTTGCTCCGAATGGCGACGTCTTCCTGAGCGATTCCGCCGCCGGGGCGATCTTTCTGCTGCGCGACACGGACGGCAACGGCGTGTCCGACGTCCGGTTCGCATACGCGACCGGGCTCAACAAGCCGTTTGGACTCGCATTTCACGATGGCTCGCTTTTCGTCGGAAATACGGACGCAGTCGTCCGTTTCGACTACCGCGACGGCGACACCGCGGCTCGGGCGGCGCCTGTCCAGATCGTCGATCTGCCGGGCAGGGGGTACAACGAGCACTGGACGCGGAACGTCGCCGTGTCTCCGGACGGGCAGTTTCTTTTCGTGACCGTCGGCTCCGAGACGAATGTGGAAGCCGAGGCGGATCCGCGCCGGGCCGCAATCCTGCGGATGAAGCTCGATGGATCTGAAATGAAGGTCTACGCATCGGGTCTTCGGAATCCTGTCGGCATGGCATTCCATCCGTCGACGAAGGCGCTCTGGTCCGTCGTGCAGGAGCGTGACCGGCTCGGCGACGACCTCGTTCCCGATTACCTTGCGGCGATCAGGGAAGACGCATTCTACGGCTGGCCGTTCTCGTACCTCGGCAAGACCGAGGACCCGCGCCGCAAGGGCGAGCGACCCGAGCTGGTGGCAACGGCGATCGCTCCCGACGTGCTCTTCCAGGCTCATTCGTCGGCGCTCGGGCTGGCCTTCTACGACGGAACCATGTTTCCCGAAGAATATCGGGGCGACGCGTTCGTCGCCTTTCACGGATCGTGGAACCGGTCGAAACGAACGGGCTACAAGATCGTTCGCGTGAAATTCGAAGACGGCCGTCCGGTGGGCGGATACGACGATTTCTGCGTCGGATGGATGCTCGGGGAGGACGTGAAGGAAGTCTGGGGACGTCCGGTCGGGCTGCTGGTCCAGCGCGACGGCTCGTTGCTGGTGGTCGACGACGGCGCGAACTGCGTCTGGCGAATCAAGTATGAGAAGAGCTGACAGGATTACAGGATTGTCAGGATTACCAGGATTCAGAACTCGAGGAACACAATCCTAAGCGTCCTGCTCATCCTGATAATCCTGTAATCCTGTAATCCTGCAATCCTGTCCAGCTCTCTCCTCTACTTCAACTTCGTCGTCTTCCCGTTCGGACCCGTGTAGTCCGCCTGTGTCACGCTCCATGGTCCATCGTTCGACGATGCGAGGATGACCGTGACCGTCCCGGCGCCCTTCGGTCCCGTGACGAGGATCACCTGCTGAGCCTTCCCGATTCCATTGTTGATCTCAATGTTGCCGCCGGACCATGTCGTGGAGAGAGGTTCTCCGAGTTCGGCCTTGATCGTTCCGCTCTGTTGCACGAATGCCTGCGCGGCGAGGGATGCCTCACTGGTGGCGAGACCGTATACCCCGAATCCGACCAGGCCGACGACGGCCACGACTCCGATGATCACGAGAAGCAGGCATCCGCCTCCCGCAATGAAAAGCCACTTCTTGCTGCTCTTTTGCGGCGGCGCTGCGGCGCCACCGCCAAACCCGCCCTGCGGTGGAAAGCCCCCCTGGTCCGGGAATCCGCCCTGCGGTGGAAAGTTGCTCATCTAGGCCTCCTGTTGGAACCTGCAAAGTAGGGAGATGGACGGGCCGCCAGCTTCAGCGGTCCGGTGTTTCGGGAATCGTTTCGACTTCGGCCAGCCAGACTCGCGATTCGGAATCGCTGGGCGCCCGCCAGTCGCCGCGCGGCGAGAGCGACCCACCCGAGCCGACCTTCGGACTGTTCGGGACACAAGTTCGCTTGAACTGGCTGATTTGGAAAAACCGGAAAAGGAAGACCTTCAGCCACTTCCGGATTGTCGCGAGGTCATACGCATTGCGCTTGCCTTCGGGAATTCCGGCCGGCCATCCGCCGGTCGAGGCGTCTTTCCACGCGCTATGCGACAGGAAAGCGACCTTCGACGGCCGGAAGCCGAAGCGCGTCACATAATAAATGTTGAAGTCCTGAAGCTCGTATGGGCCTATCGTCGCCTCGGTGCTCTGCGCTGGCCGCTCGGAGGAGTCTCCGGGAATCAACTCGGGCGAGATCTCGGTCCCGAGGATCGACATCAGGATCGCCGATGTGTCCGAGTCGAACTGGCCCGTGTCGGCCACCCAGCGGATCAGGTGCTGGATGAGCGTCTTCGGAACCGAGGCATTCACGTTGTAATGCGACATATGGTCGCCGACGCCGTAAGTGCACCATCCGAGCGCGAGCTCGCTCAGGTCGCCGGTTCCAAGCACGATCGCCGAATTCAGATTGGCGAGGCGGAACAGGTGCGACGTCCGCTCGCCGGCCTGCACGTTTTCGAAAGTCGTGTCGTAGACGGCTTCGCCCGACGCGTACGGATGGCCAATGTCCGCGAACATCTGCATGCAGCTAGGCCGGATGTCGATCTCGGTGGCCGATACTCCGAGCGCTTCCATGAGTTTCCAGGCGTTCGACTTCGTCACGTCGCTGGTTGCGAAACCAGGCATCGTGTACGCGAGGATGTTGGCGCGCGGCAACCCGATACGGTCGAACGTCTTCGCCGCCACGATCAGCGCGTGCGTCGAGTCCAGTCCACCCGAGACGCCGATGACGATCCGCTCCAGTTTCGCGCTCGTGAGGCGCTTCATGAGGCCGTGAACCTGAATGTTGTAGGCCTCGAAGCACCGTTCGTCGCGCTTCTCGGCCTGCGACGGCACATAGGGGAAGCGCTCGTAATGGCGCTCGAGCGGCACGGCGCCATCGGGGACCGCGAGTTGAAACTCGACGTGACGAATGGCGCGCACTCGCTCGATATGCATGTCGACGGAATCGGTGAAGCTCGTCGTGCGCATTCGATCCTGTGCGAGCCGCTCCAGGTCGATGTCCGCGAGAACTACCTGCTCGTTCGGCGAGAACCGGTCCGATTCCGCAATCGGCTCGTTGTTCTCGTAGACGAGTGCGTGGCCGTCCCACGCGAGGTCGCTCGTCGATTCGCCGGGACCGGCGGCTGCGTAGTGATATGCCGCGATGCACCTGCCGGACTGCGACGCGCAGAGATCCCTGCGATAGTCCGACTTACCTATCGTGATGTTGCTGGCCGACATGTTGGTCAGTACGGTTGCGCCCGCGAGTGCCGCCCACGTGCTCGGGGGGATCGGCGTCCAGATGTCCTCGCAGATCTCGACGTGCAGCGAAAAGCCCGCAACGTTCGTCGCGTCGAACACCAGATCGGCACCGAATGGCACGTACGCGCCCAGGAACCGGACTTCGCGCTGAACGGCGGAGCGCGCGTGCGCAAACTGCCGCTTCTCGTAGAATTCCCGGTAATTCGGCAGGTAGCTCTTGGGGACGATCCCCAGGATGCGCCCGCGGAAGACGACTACAGCGCAGTTGAAGAGCTTGCCCTCGAAGCGTAGCGGAGCGCCGGCCAGGATGACGGGCGCAAGCTCGCGGCTCGCTTCCAGGACTCGCGCGACGGCATTGACGGCGCCGTCCAGCAGCGCCTCCTGCTGAAAGAGGTCCTCGCACGAATACCCGGTCAGGCCCAGTTCGGGAAACAGGGCGACGACCGCGTTCGACTCCGACGCGCGACGCGCGAGAGCGATCGTGCGTTCGGCGTTGAAGACCGGATCGGCCACGCGAACGAATGGAAGGCAGACCGCAGTTCGCACGAAGCCGTGCGCATAGATGGAGTTGAAGGGAAGCATGGGTGCAGCGCAAGGTCCGTGGCGCGGTGCGATCGCGGCCATCCTACTCCGAAACCCGGTATACTCGGCAAGCATGTCTCGACGCCGCCAACTGCATCTCCTTCAGACGTCTGCAGCCATCGTCGTCTGTCTCGGAATTGCCGCTACGAGTGTCCCCGCGGGTCTGCCATCGGACGTGAACCTCGCCTCCGCCACTGGCGTGGTTCGTATCGACGGACCTTCGGACGTGGGAGAGTTCGGCGACGGCGGTGTTGCCCTCGGCGACCTGGACGGCGACGGGGCGGTAGACCTCGTCGTGTGCGCTCCAGCGGCGTCACAGACGCGCGGCGTTGCGCACGTGATCTTCGGACTGCCGGGCGTCGGCCTCGTTTCGAAGGATCTGGCCGTGATGTCGCCGGACCTTACGATCGTCGGTGCCGGCCCGGGGGTCCGTCTGGGCGTCTCGGCCGGCATAGCAGACATGGACGGCGACGGGGCGGGCGAGTTGCTGCTGGCGACGGGCGGGTACCTGCCGGCGCTCGGACGGCGCTCTTCTGGTTCCGTGCTCATATTTCGCGGCGGTGCGAGACTTCGGTCCGAGACTCGAATCGACATGTCGACCGAAGCCGCTGACGCGGCCGCGTTCGACGCGACGGTCGCAGCCCCGATTGGCGTTTCGCTCGTGACCGGAGATTTCGACGGCGACGGATACGCGGATCTCGCTGCCGGAGCTCCGCTTGCGACCGGGTTGGGTGGCGCCGACAAGGCCGGGCGGGTGGCGGTGGTATTCGGCGATCCGTTTTTTCCGGGTGGCCAGTCGATCGATGTAGAGAACGACGGTCGCAGCGCGATCGTGGGTGGGCTCGGAGCCGGCGACCAACTCGGCAGCGACCTGCTGGCAGCGGACCTCACCGGCGATCGCGTCGACGACCTGCTGATGGGCACTCCCAACAGGACGGTCGTTCGAGTCGTGACGCACGAGAAAGCCGGCGAAATCTTCGTTCTCGACGGCTCGGCGATCGAGAGGCGGGCGCGAATCGATCTGGCGACGGGCGGCGCGTTCGTGCGCGTCTTCGGGAGCGACTACGGTGACTACCTTGGCCGTGGAATGGGTGCCGGAGACGTTACTGGCGACGGGCGATCCGACATCGCGGCAGGCGCGATAGATGCGGACGGATTCATGAACAGGCGTTATCCGGATTGTGGAGAGGTATATGCCATCGAGATTCCGGCTCCGGGGCAGTCGACGGTCATCCTCGACATTGCCGACGATGTGCAGTCCCAGACCGTGATCGGCCCCGAGCCCTTGCGCTTCGTCGGCAACAACGTCGTCGTCTCGGACGTCGATGGCGATCGGCGGGGCGAGATCGTTGCAACATCCGAAGGCGCGCCGGGGCCGAATGGGGCGCGCTCTGGGATCGTCTATGTCGTGGACGGCGCCAGCGGAACGGTCGATCTGGCGACGGAGAGCGCGAACGGAACGATATTCGGTCCCTCGGCCGGAGCCAGACTCGGCAGCCGGCTCGCCAGCGCCGACGTAAACGGCGACGGGGCGAAGGACATTGTCGTGTCGGCGCCGGGTGCGAATGGCGGGCGGGGCGCGGTCTTCGTGATCTTCGGCAGCGCGACGCAACCGAACTCGGCGCCCGTGGTCGATTCGCTGCCCGACGTGGTTGTCGCAACCGGCCATCTCACGCAGTTGAATTTTTCGGCCGTGGACGCGGACGGCGACCCGATCCATTTCTCCATTTCCGGACGGCCTGCCGGGTCGGCGTTTCACGACGAAGGGAACGGAACGGCGACTCTGACGCTTCTGCCCCCCGCCGATAGTGCGGGAGTCTTCGAAGTGACGGTGTCAGCCTCGGACGGCCTGCGTTCGTCATCGGACAGGTTCGAGTTATCCATCGTAGGCGGCGATCCGCCGACGCTCAGCAAGGTGAAGTACAGGAAGAACGCGCTCAGAGTGTTCGGAACCCGGCTGGCGCCGGCTGCCGTTCTCTTCATCAACGACGTTCAGAACGTGCTTCCGGTTGAGTTCGACACGGCAAAGGGGCGGTTGACGGTTCGTGGAACTCGCGAGCAGTTGTCGCTGAATCCGGGGACGGGCACGAACAGGCTCGTCGTCCGTGTCGACGGCGTGAGCACGGCGCCGTTCGTCTTCTGATCCGGCGTTCAGTCGTGCGACTGTCGACCGTGTTGCTCGTGTGTCTTGCCGTGGCAGCGTGCTCCACTTCTCGTCCGCCTGGACCGGCATCGAACGCGAACTCCCAGGTCGAGCCGGGTCAGTCCGTCGATCTCGAGCCCCAGGCGGCGCGCGATGGCGAAGAGTTCACCGGGACCGGTGAAGTGCTCGAGGGGACGTTCGTCCTCGCCGAGGCGACACTCACGATGACGCCGGAAGGCGAGTTCAGTCGCATGGGACCGGGCGGAGTGGCAGACGGCGGCAGCTACCTGGTCACCCAGGACAGCCGGCTCGTACTCTTCGTGGAGTGGATCGGTGAAGAGAGGCTCACGACCGCGCGGCCGGAAGTCCTGCAGCGCAGTCTGCTGGTTCCGGCGTTCTGAGTGCGGCGAGTCCCGTCCCGGCTTTACCCCGTCTTACAACGCCGGGTACCATTGGGCGTTCTCGCGCTGGATCGCACACCCGACGTCAGGAGCTGGCCAGATGCGCGCGCAATCCATCAAGACCGAACGCGGCCCGGTAATTCGGCTCGAAACGCCCGATCTGCTCAAGAAGGCGCGTTACGAGCTGAGCCGTCAGCATTCGATCCTTCTGCGCGTCAGCGGCACGGCAATGCTGCCGGCGCTCGCCGATGGCGATCTTGTGACCGTCGAACCGGTTCAGACGCAGCAGGTGCGCGAAGGCGATATAGTGCTCTATCAGAGCCTGCGCGATACGGCGCTGATTCATCGGGTCGTTCGCGTCGAGCATCGCTCCGCGGGACGCTTCGTGATCGCCCAGGCGGATGCTTCGCAGTCGCTCGACACGCCGGTCCCGATTCATCACGTAATGGGGCGCGTGACGGGGATCGACCGGGACGGCGAGCACATCGAGGTCTTGCAACAGGAAAACGGGGTCGCCGGCATAGTCAGGCGATTTCTCGACTGGCTTGGCTTCGGAAGATAAGGCTCTCGATCCTCTCTAAGCGTGCCCGCCCTCCGTCGAGGCGTTGAGATTTCCTGCCGAAGCGTGAGGGCGGCCGATGGTCCATGACTTGCATTTCGAGTATCGCGACCCAGCGTAGATTCCGATTCGAGGCTGGATAATTGCCCGAAACAGTCTAGTATTGCGGAAGTATCACTTTGGGCCCTGCAGCCTGGACGCAATGCCAACGCGGTCGCTTCGGGACGCTGATCTCTAGAAGTAGACGGGCGGGCGATCCGAACCGGAAGCTCCCTCGTCACTGGTTTGCCTTGCGCCTGGTATCGGGCAGAAGGGGGTAATCGTGGCTGAAAGAGTAGCGATAGATCTCGACACCGACGTCTTGTCGCCACACGCGAGGGGCGACTCTTCGACGTTGATCAAGCGCTTCCTGCTAACCTTACTCGTGGTCGTGGCGGGATTCGCGATCATGCAGGCACTGATGATGTCGACATTGCAGGCATTGGCAATGCCGTGGCGCCTGATCGCGGATGTCGCGCTGCTGCTTGCAGTCGCATCCGGGCCAGTCTGGTTTGTGCTGTGCGCGCCGATGCGACGAGAGATTCTGGGTGCGCGCGAGTCTTTCGAGCACGAGATTTCGACATTGCACGACCGACTGCGCGCTCACAATCTGAACGTGAGGCTGTCGGCTGCATTGGAGATGGGGGAAGACGAGGAAGCTGCGCTGCGAATAGCTGGACAGGCGTTGACGCTGGCATCCGAGGGCGCGCCGGCGCAACTGCTGCTGGCAGACAGCCCCGATGCGCCGATGCGTCACGACCTTGGACAGGGATGGACCTCGGAGGACGGGCAGTGCTGCGTGGCGACCCCGGCAGACTGTCCCGTCGTGAGGAGGGGAATGGGTAACGTTTTCGAAGACAGCCTGGTCCTTAGCGCGTGTCGCGGTATGCGTGGGACGATGCCCGCCAATTACGCCGCGGCCTGCACTCCGATTACGGTTGCCGGAACCGGTGTAGGCGTAGTGCGCGCACTCGGGACTGCCGGTGATCCCGATCTGTACCGGGTTCTGCAGTCGCTCAATACGGTCGCCCACCATCTGGGCGCGCGGCTCGCGACGGTTCGATCGATCTCGGCATCGGCGCGTGAGGCCGCGACCGACCCTCTCACCGGCGCCGCCAACCGGCGGAGCGGAGAAGCGCTCCTGGCTGAATTGTCCAGACAGCCGGGCTGTTTCGTCCTGGCGATGATCGATATCGACCATTTCAAGAAAATAAATGACGCGCACGGACACGAAGTCGGCGATCGTGTCCTCAAGATGTTCGTCGACGTAATAACGGGATGCATCCGACGCGAGGACGAATTGTGCCGATACGGCGGAGAGGAGTTCCTACTGATTCTCCCCCGCGCTGACCTGGAAACAGCTGTCACGACCCTCCAGCGCGTGCGTGACGCACTTCCTGCTGCTTGCGGCACCGCCGGCGTGCCCGTGTTCACGTTCAGTGCCGGCGTGTCGGACTCGCGTGACGCGGATCCGGCGATGCAGATGCGCTCAGCCGATGCTGCTCTGTACAGGGCCAAGCAGGCCGGTCGAGATCGCGTCGTGCTGGCGTCGGACGTTGCGGCCGACGGCGCGCAATAGCCTGCTTAGTTGGCTGACTGAACGGGCCCGCCAGCAGGAGCCCGTTCAGCCGGCCTGCAGCACGCCCGCGATCAGCAATCCCGCCAGTAGCAGTCCGAGTCCGATGCGATAGGCCACGAAGACCATCGTCGTGTGCGTGCGCAGGAACTTGAGCAGGAACGCGATTGCCGCAAACCCCACCACGAACGACACCGCCGTCGCCACTACCAGCGCCGGCGTGCCCGGTCCGCCAAGCGACCCCCGGATCTCGTAGAGTTCGTACACGCCGCTCAGCAGTACCGCCGGCACGCTCAGCAGGAACGAGAATCGTGCGGCGGACTCACGAGTCATTCCACAGAAGAGCGCGGCCGTGATCGTCGTTCCGGACCGCGAAGAGCCCGGGAGCAGCGCCACTGCCTGCGCCAGGCCAACCGCGATCCCATCTCCCCAGCCGATGTCCGTCAGTTCTTTCGATCGCGACGCCACACGCTCGGCAACGAACAGCAGCACTGCGAGCCCTATGAGTGTCGCGACCTGAACCCAAAGGGATCGCGCGCCGCCTTTGATGAAGTCCTTGAAGAGCAGGCCGAAGACACAGATCGGAATTGTGCCGGCGCCGATCAGCCATGCCAGCTTCGCGTCGTGCGACTTCCACGGCGCGCCTTTCAGTCCGCGTCGCAGCCAATGGACGCCATCGATGACGAACGAACAGGCAAGCCGCCAGAGATCGCTCCAGAAGTAGATCAGCACCGCCAGCAGGGTCCCGAGCTGCATTACCGCCGTCGCTTCCGCGCCGATGTCGTTCCAGCCGGCAAGCGCCGGCACGATCCGAAGATGCGCCGTCGAACTGATCGGCAGGAACTCCGTGAGACCCTGGACGATTCCGAGGATGACTGCCTGGAGGATCGTGAGCTGTTCCATCGAGCTACTGCCAGCGGAAGATCTTCAGGGCGACGCCGAAGCAGACGACGCACCAGATGCCGAGAATCGTGAGCGGCACGGCGATAGCCTGCAGCGTCGCGCCTTCGTTTACGACAGCGCGAAGCGCATCGTTGAACGCGGTCAGCGGCAGTATCTTGATGAAAGGCTGGAATGCCGCCGGAAAGCGGTCGGACGAGAAGAAGGTCCCCGAAAGCAGCCACATTGGCAGCATCACGACGTTCATCAGTCCCGAGACTCCTTCGATTGTGGTCGGACGCGCCGCGACGAGGAGCCCGAGTCCCGAGAATACGGCGCCACCGACGATCACCATTACGGCAATCGAGACAATCGATCCGCGGATCGGAACGCCGAAGGCGAACGTGGCAAATGCCAGAATCGTCACAACCTCGATCGTCAGAAAGAAGTATCGGGAGAACATGAAGGAAAGCAGGTAGTGCGACCGGCGCATCGGCGTCGCCGACAGACGCTTGAGCAGCCGGTTCTTGCGAGAGGTGACGATTGCGAAGCCGAGCCCCCACATCCCGCTGCCCATCATGTTCATTCCAATGAGCCCGGGAATGAGCCAGTCGATGTAGCGTGCGCCCGGCTCGTTGACCTCGACGCTGGCCGGAGTGAAGGAATCCGCGCGGCCGGCTGCGCGCTGGAGCGCGTCATCTACTTCGAGCCGGGCCGGGCGGCTTTCCGGCCGTTCCGGGTCGAAGCGGTAGCTGACGCCTCCGCCGTTCGACTCCACCAGCAGCGCGACCTTGCCGGTTCTCAGCGCGAGCGACGCCTCGTCAGGCGCGAGGAGCGCGACGTCGAGCGTCTTCGAATTTCTGAGCGACTCGGCCCGCGCCGCCGCTGCCGGACCGTCGTCGACAACCGCGACCTTGCTCACTTCGGGTCCCGTGTTGCGGAACGCGATGCCGAGTGCGCACGCCATCAGTATTGGAAACACGAACACCCAGAAAATCGCCTCGGGCTCTCGAACGAATTCGCGAAGCCTGACGAGAGTCAACTCGATCAGTGGGTGGGGAGCGTCGTGTCGTTCAGGCATCTCGAAGCATCCTTCCCGTGAGATGGACGAAGACGTCCTCGAGCGTCGCCTGGTGAGTGGTGAGAGTCACGAGTCGCGCTCCCTGACTGCCGAGTTCGGCAAGCAGCGCCGGAAGCGCGACGGCTATGTCGATGACGTTCAGGACGTGGCCGATCTCGGTGGTTTTCGAAGATCTGACGCCGGCGAGTGAACCCACCGCTGTAAGGTCGAGGTCGCCATCGACGGTGAATTCGACGATCTGGTCGGCCTCGAGCGACGCGATGAGCTCGACCGGAGTTCCGAGTGCAATTACCCGCCCGTGGTCGACGATGGCGACGCGGTCGCAGAGTCGAGTGGCCTCCTCCATGTAGTGCGTCGTCAACAGGACGGTCCCGCGCTCTCGCTTGTACGACTCGACGATGTCCCAGAGCTGCAGCCTGGCTTGCGGGTCGAGGCCGGTCGTCGGTTCGTCGAGAAACAGAACGTCCGGGTCGCCGACCAGCGCGCACGCGACCGCGAGCCGCTGCTTCTGTCCGCCGGAGAGCTTGCCGACTCGCGAATTCTGCTTTTCCGTGAGAGATACGGTCGCGATCGTCGCGTCGATGTCGCGCCCGGCGTCATAGAAGCTGCGAAAGAGGGAGATCGTCTCGCGGACGGTGAGTTTTTCGGAGACCTGGGTTTCCTGGAGTTGAATGCCGAGCCTGTCGCGCAGTGCAACGTCCTGGCCGCGTCCCCAGCGCATCCCGAGGACTTCGACGTCGCCTGCATCCGGAATAGTCAGCCCCTCGAAGATCTCGACCGTCGTCGTCTTACCGGCGCCGTTCGGGCCGAGGAGGCCGAAGCACTCGCCCGTCGAGACTTCCAGGTCGAGGCCGTCGACCGCGACGACATCGGGATAGCGCTTGACGAGGCCGGAGCAGCGAAGGGCATACGTTGACGTTTGGTCAGTCATAGCTGGGAAAAGTCACCGCCGGCACGGGACTCGGCCGCGACGTGGGCGAGCCGCAGCAGGGTCTGGTCACGGCAGGGACGTGGCAGGATACACGCTTGGAGTCTTGTTGTCGCGGGGTCGCGGTGATCGGATCGAGCGATCGACGGCGTGGCCTGACGTGTCTGGGTTGTGGCGATCGGGCCGAGCGATCGACGGCGTGGGCTGGACCGCCTGCCGTTTCGGGGCTGTGGCGATCGGGTCGAGTGATCGACGGCGTGGGCGGTGCGGACTGCCGTGTCGGGGTCGAGGCGATCGGGTGGAGTGATCGACGACGCGGGCGGTGCGGACTGCCGTGTCGGGGTCGAGGCGATCGGGTGGAGTAGTCGACGGCGCGGGCGGTGCGGACTGCCGTGTCGGGGACGAGGCGATCGGGTGGAGTGATCGACGACGCGGGCGGTGCGCGCGTCTTGACCGCGAAGCGGTCACAGACGATAGCCGGGGGTCGCGGCGGTGAGCGAAGCGATCCGTCGCGACCCCCGGGAGATCGCAACAAATCAGGCCCGACCGCGGAGCGGTCGCACTGAGCTCCGAGACCTCACCGCATTGCAGTTCGAGGGCATCGTCGGCCCCGATACCTTGCAGGCGCCAGAGAGAAATTATCGACGCAACCTCGTCGGCCAATCTTCGATCATGGGGCGACATCCGCCGGGAGGGCAACTATGGCAACAACATTGGTCGATGTACTGGTCCACGTGGTCTTCTCCACGAAGAATCGTGCAAATCTCATCTCGCAAGAGCGCGAACTCAAGCTCTTTCCTTACATCACTGGAGTCGTTCGCCGATTGAACTCGCGGGTGCTCGCGCTTAACGGCGTCGAAGATCACATGCATATTCTCGTCTCGCTTGCGAAGACGATTGCCGTAAGCGAACTAGTGCGTGAAGTGAAGAAGAGTTCTTCACGGTGGATAAACACCACCGGTTTGTACAAGGACCCTTTCGCCTGGCAACGAGGATTCGGGGCGTTCTCCGTCAGCCAATCGAACTTATGTGAGGTCCGGCGATACATTGCATCGCAAAAGGAACACCACAAGAGAATGTCGTTCCAAGAAGAATACCTCGCACTGTTACGCAAGCACCGGATCGACTTCGATGAACGGTACATCTGGGATTGATGGTTGTTTGTGGGGGTACGACCGCTCCGCGGTCGAATCCATTTGGGTGGGTGGTCCGGGGGGCACGGCGCGTCGCTGCGCTCGCGCCGTGACCCCCGGCTATCGTCTGTGACCGCTTCGCGGTCAAGCGCGTGCGGACGGTACGTGGTATCGGTCAAGCGCGCGCGGACGGTTCGTTGTTTACGGTCGGGCGATATGACGCTCTTTCATTGTGGTCGCGGCGGCGCCGAACTGTGCGACCGCTCCGCGGTCGAATCCATTTGGGTGGATGGTCCGGGGGTCACGGCGCGTC
>JAJTWZ010000059.1 GCA_021463145.1 Blastocatellia bacterium
TCCGCGGTCGCGGACCATCCTGCCTCTCGAGAGGCCATAGCGGTAGAGCGCCATAGGCGCGAAAGAGCCAGAGCCCACGGCGCAAGCCGTGGGTATTGTGGCGGAGGTCGGGCAAGCCCCGGAGGGGCGAAAGAAGAACGCGAACGCGCGACGGCCGTGATCCTCTTTCGCCCCTTGCGGGGCTTCGATCGATTTCTGCCTGCTGACCCACGGCTTACGCCGTGGGCTACGGTGCTTTCGCGCCTACGGCGCTCCGAAAGAATGCGACGGCGTTTCGCTTACGGCATTGCGACTCGAGGAATACGGAGAGGTCTCGTAACAGTTCCCCACGCGCCTGCGGCGCACCCCCTCGGACGAAACGAGCAGCGTTTCGGGTCTGCGGGCCATTCTGAAGCGCCGGAGCAACGGTGTTTCCTGTCAACGTGGAAATGCTTCGAGTTAGGCCTTACGAGAGGCAAACGGGTCTGCGACCGCGGTCGCACCGTCGCTCCGGAAAAGCGTGACAGGATCGTTTCGATTTGTTTGCAATGCGCACGCTTTCGCCGTTGGGTGCGACCGCTCCGAGGTCGGGACGATGTGGGAGGGCGAACCGGGGGTCACAGCGTATCGCTTCGCAAATCGCCGTGACCCCCGGCTACTATCTGTGACGGCTTCGCAGTCAGTGCGTCACGGCTATCGTCAGTGAACGCGGAGCGCCACAACTGGGCGCGCTCAGTCCAGTTCGGTGTCCCGCGTCATTCGCGATCCACGCGTCGCGGACATCAGTCACGAATGCGGAGCTCATCCCGGTGCTTTGCACTGACAGTGCTGGCTGAAACTCAGAATCCGTCGAACCTGGAATCAATGACTTGCGGAGGCTTTTCTGGAGAGATTCGCGTGTCGCGGCGTAAGGACGCGATACTCGCGGACTCAACCGTCCACGGCGGCTGAATCGTTACCGCTTACCAGAAACTTCGCGCGTTCGAGTGCGGCGTCGATGTCGGCGACAATATTTTCGCGACCGATTTGGCCGGAGAGACCCGATCGCTCGATCGCCTCCAGCGGTTGCGGCAGCACTCCCGAAAGCACCAGAGTCGTGCCGCGCCTCCGCGTTCGCGCAACAAGGTCGTGGAGCGTCTGCAGCCCTGTCGCATCGATCGCGTGGACGTCCCGCATCCGCAGGATCAGGACCTGCGGACGCCGCTCCACACGCCTGAGCGCCTCGTTGAAGCGCTCCACGGCACCGAAGAACAGCGATCCGAAGATCTCGAATACTTCGACTCCCGGCGGCACTGTCCTACCTGCCAGCGAGCCGACGCTTTCATAGCGCCCCTCTTCGCCATCCGCGAGCGTCTCCGTAACCTGGTTCACCGCGGTCAGGCTGGCGGTCCGTTGCAGAAAGAGGAACGCTGCCAGCACGACGCCAACCTGGATCGCAACCGTCAGATCTATCAGCACCGTGAGCAGGAACGTCGCGAGCAGCACCGCGACGTCGCTCTTCGGGCTGCGCAGAAGCCTGGCAAACGCGCGCCACTCGCTCATGTTGTAGGCGACCACGACGAGAATGGCGGCAAGCGCCGGCATCGGTATCAACGCGGCCCAGCGACCCGCAAACATCAGGATCACGAGCAGCGTCAGCGCGTGCACGACTGCCGCAACCGGCGTGCGGCCGCCGTTCTTGACGTTTGTCGCGGTCCTTGCGATTGCGCCAGTCGCGGGAATCCCCGAGAACAGTGGCGACACGATATTGCCCACTCCCTGGGCAATGAGCTCCATGTTCGAACGGTGCCGCGTGCCGAGCATTCCGTCGGCCACCACGGCCGAAAGAAGCGATTCCAGCGCGGCCAGCAGCGCTATGGTGACGGCCGGCGAGAACATCTGGCGAACGAGCTCCCAGCTGAGCTGCGGCATGTGTGGCGACGGCAGCCCCGATGGCACGGCGCCAAAGCGGCTCGAGATCGTCTCGACGGGCAGTCCGAACCAGTGGACAACCAGTGTCGAGGCGATGATGGCGACGAGCGAACCGGGAACCTTTCTCGTAACGTAAGGCCAACCCACGATTACGATGAGGGATATCACGGCGACACCGAAGGCCTGAAAATTTACCGTTCCGGCGTGGCGCGCGTATTCGCCCCATCTCGACACGAAGTCGGCGGGAACCTGATCCATCCTGAGGCCGAACAGGTCACGGAGTTCGGACGAGAAGATGATGAGCGCGATGCCGGACGTAAAACCGACCGTCACCGGATATGGAATGAACCGAAGGAATGCGCCCGCGCGCATCAGTCCCATTGCAACGAGGAGGAAGCCGGCTATGAAAGTCGCGACCGCGAGCCCATCGTAGCCGTACTGCTGGACGATCCCGTAGACGATGACGATGAAAGCCCCGGTAGGCCCGCTGATCTGCACGCGGCTGCCGCCAAGCACGCCGATCACGAGACCCGCGACTACCGCCGTGTAAATCCCCTGTTCGGGCTTCACACCCGATGCGATTGCAAACGCGATCGCGAGCGGGAGCGCCACGACGCCGACGATGACGCCGGCGGTCACGTCGCGAAGTAACTGCTTTCGAGTCAGACCGCGACGCAGGATCGAGAAGAGCTTTGGCTCGAGCCGGGTGTGCGGAACGGGCGGGCCCGTGTTGTACCCCGAGAGCGTGACATCGCTCTGCGACTCGTCGGCCGGGCGAATCATCGGCCGCGCACCCGAGGCTTGCGGTTCGGCGCCGCCTGGCGGTCGATCTCCTCGAGCAGCGAGCGCATTCCGACAAGGTGGTTATTGAATACGATCCGTGCCGCATCGAGCAGGGCGAAGACCGCAGGATCGACCACCGAGTAGTAGACATTGGCGCCACCCCTGCGGGTTCGAACAATGTTGCGGTTCCTGAGCACGGCAAGTTGCTGTGACGCGTTGGCCGGCTCGACTGCGAATCGCTGGCTGATCTCGTTGACGGTGAGCTCTCCATCCCGAAGAGCGTCGAGGATCGAGATCCGAAGCGGATGCGCAAGCGCTTTGAAAAAGTCGGCCTTGAAGGCGCTGAGCTGGTCGCGAGGTGTCATAGGAGAACTCACGAGGAGCGTTCATGCTTATCTGCGAATATTTGCATGTATGCGAGAGTACGAATACCTCGACATCGTTGCAAGGGATCGACACGGCCCGCGGTGGCAATTCGTCCTGCCCTCACGCCGCGGTGACCCGGCCGTCGTGGAGGTGCAACTGGCACTCCGGGTACGACTGGCGCGAAGTTGTCCGTGCGCCGGAGCGCTCCGCGTCGCACGGCCGGACCCCCCAGGTTTGACTCGGGCCCATCCGAGCCTGTAGTCATTGCCCGTGAAATCGATCCTGCTGCTTCTCGTCCTTTCGGTCTGCGCGGCTCCCTCGAGCGCGGGCGTGGCTAACGAATCGATTCCGGAGGCCGATCGCACTCGAATCGCCGAATCGATACACCTCAAGAAGTTCGTCGGAAATCGCCTTTGGCGGGGTTGGAGCGGCACGCCATTCGCCGTTCTTCTCGTAACGGAGAAGCAGGAGTTCCTGGTCCATCATCCGAGTCCGTCCAAGGACTTCTCGCCGCTCGGCAACGATGCCTTCCTGGGCGGCGCGGTTTTCGCGAGGCCGCGAACTCAATCGGTCAGTTTCCTTGCGACCTTCAGCGCGATCGAGGGCAGCGGTGTTCCAGTCATTGTCGTCGGTCAGGCCGAGAACACCTCCGCCAGCACGTCGACGCCGTGGGCCGTTACGCTGATGCACGAGCACTTTCACCAGTTGCAGTATTCGCAGCCGGACTACTACTCCGGCGTCGCCGGCCTCGGACTTGCTCGCGGAGACGAAACGGGCATGTGGATGCTCAATTATGCATTCCCATACGGAAGGCCCGACGTACAGGCCCAGTTCGCCGAGTTGTCGTCACGGCTCGCGGACGCGCTTGACGCAAAAAGCCGCGCACAACGCTCGACGCGAGTGCGAGCGTTCCTCGCGGCAAGAAAGAAGTTCCAGCAGATGCTCTCGCCGGACGACTTCCGGTACTTTGCCTTCCAGTGCTGGCAGGAAGGCATATCGCGATACACCGAGCTCCGTGTCTCGGAGATGGCCTCGTCCGGTTACAGGCCGACTCCCGGATTCGCGGCACTCGAGGACGTGACACCGTACCGTCAGCGGGCCGGCGAGCTCCGGGCCGGCATTTTCGGCCAGTTGCGCTCGCAGAAACTTGGCGAGTCGGAACGCGTCTGTTTCTACGCTTACGGGGCGGCCGAGGGCTTGCTGCTCGACAAGGTCAGCCCGTCCTGGCGCAACCGCTACTTCAGCGAGCCGTTCGATCTGGGCAGGTACTTCCAACCGCCGTCGGCCCGGCGACGGTAAGTGGAGCGCACTCCTGGATTGCGCTCCACCAGGCTCTGGCCTTCAGCCGCATTGACGCCGGCCGATGCGGCGATCCGAGCCACGGATCAGCGGCTACCGGAGGAAGCCCATGTCGCCGAGGGCAAGCAGCAGCTTCGAGATGAAGAAATCGACGGCGATGATGAGGATCGACGAGAGGACGACCGACTGCGTCGTGGAGCGGCCGACTCCCACCGTGCCTCCCCTCGTGCGAAGCCCGGCACGGCACGACACGATCGCAATTATGAAGCCGTAGACGGTCGGCTTCAGGACGCCACCGAAGATGTCGTTGTAATTGAGTGCGGACTTCGCCGTGCTGATGTAGGTCGAACTTGTGACGCCGAGGATGTTCGTCGCCACGATCCAGCCGCCGAACGCACCGACGATGTCCGCAAGCAGCGTAAGGGACGGCGCCATGACCAGCAGCGCCACGAGGCGCGGCCAGACGAGTTTCTTGATCGGAGAAGTGCCGAGCGCGCGCAGCGCATCGATCTGCTCGGTGACGACCATCGAGCCGAGCTCCGCGGCTATTCCAGAGCCGACGCGGCCGGCAAGCATGATGCACGCGAGCACCGGTCCGAGCGCGCGGACCATCGTCGTCATGACCAGCTGGCCCGAGAAATCCAGTACGCCGTATTGCCGCAGCACCGAGCCGGTCTGGATCGCGAGGATTCCGCCGGTGAACAGGCCAGTCAGAAGGACGATCGAAAGGCTGCCGACGCCAATGAGGTCCATCTGGTGGACAATGTCCTTGAAGTAGAACGGCCGGCGGAACGACTCGCGTAGCGTCCGGCCGGCAAGCAGCGTCGTTTCCTGTATCTCTGAGACCGCGAGTGTGACGGCGTTCATCGGTTCGGTGCGCCCGAAAAGCTTGCCGAATGATGCCAGATCACTACCGCCAGCGATAGCGAGCGGGTGGATATTAAGGATTGCCTCGATCGGCGCTTACCTTCCCGCCATCGCTCGCGGCGCCGATCTTTTCGATGCGATAGTTCTCCGGCGGACGCTCGCCGAGTTTCACCCGCAATTCGATCAGGCGGTCGCGGCGGAATATCGTCAGCCGCACCTCATCGCCAGGCGCCCGATCCGAAAGGCGATTGTCCATCGACGACGCCGTCACCCGGTATCCGTCAAGCGCAAGGACGTCGTCGCCCACGCTCAACCCGGCGGCCCACGCCGGCGAATCTTCCGCAATCGACGAGACCAAAGTCCTCCCGTCGGACTCCGACAGCCTTGCGCCAAGGTAGGCGCCAGCCACCGGCGTGATGCGGTCGTCGTTCTTCTGAGCCTCGATGACGAGCTTTCGCCCGGCGTGCACGAGGAAAGCGTTGTAGTCGAACTCTGCCCTTCCCCGTACATATGCGTCGAAAAAGGCCGTGAAGTCCGATCCGGCCGCGGCCTCCACTGCCGGTTCGACCCCGTCTTCCGGTACCGGCAATCCGCGCTGCCCGTAGGTCGTCCACAACTGCCGCAGGACGTCATCGAAGGACTTCGCGCCCTTCGTCCTCCCCTGGATCTCGAGGTCGAGCATCGCCGTCAGGATCATTCCCTTCAGGTAATAGCTCACCGTGCTGTTCGAGGAGTTCTCGTTGGGCCTGTAGTACTTGATCCACGCGTCGAAGCTCGCTTCCTCGGCGCTCTGATGCCGGCGGCCCGGCGTCTTCTGGAGACTTCCGATCTGCTTGGCGAGATCTTTCCAGTAATCGTCCTCGGACATCAGGCCCGCTCGCTTCACCAGAAGCGATCCGTAGTAATCCGTCGTTCCCTCCATCAGCCACAACATCCGGGTGTAGTTCTCGGACGTGTAGTCGAACGGACCGAGTGCGGGCGGATGGATGCGTTTGACGAGCCACGCGTGGAAGAACTCGTGAGCCAACAGCTCGAGGAAGCCGCGGTAGGAGTCCTTTTTCTGCAGGCCCCACGGATTCGTCTGCACGACGGTCGAGTTGGAGTGCTCGAGCCCGCCGCCGCCGCCGGGAAAGATCTGCACGATGAAGACGTAACGCTCGTACGGAAGGGAGTTGCCGAAGACTGCCCCGGCGGCCTCGACGATCTTCTTCGTGTCGGTCACGAGCCGTCCGGTGTCGACGTTGCTCGCGCCCCAGAGCGCCATCTCGTGCGGTATGCCCAGGGCCTCGAAACGGAGGATCTGGAGGCCCGGCGCCGCTTCGATCGGGCAATCCGCGAGCGTGTCGTAATCCGGAGCCGTAAATGCACGCGCGGTCTGCGCGTTGCCAGCGGGCGCTGGCGCCGGACCCGCGGGACGCAGTCCGGTCGCGACCTGCCAATCGTCCGGCAGGTCCAGCTCGACTCGCACCGGCAGCGATTTCCGCCCGGGGACGTACATGAACACGTTCGACCCGTTCAGATAGACGTGATCGGCGTCAGCGTGGCTCGTCCGCACGGAAAGCTCGTTCGCATAGACGCGGTAAGTCACGACGACCGTGCGAGTGCCGATGCCTGCCGCGCCACCGGGAAGCGAAATGCGCCATTTGTTCTTCGCCGACTTCACGATCGGGACGGGGCCACCGCCGGTGCTTGCGCGTTCGTCCTGCACGTTGCGCGCAAACTCGCGCACCAGGTACGAGCCCGGCGCCCAGACGGGAAGCTCGAGGTCGAGCTCGCGAGCGGCGGCCGGCACGCCTCCGATCCTCATCTCCACGTCGACCAGGTGTGCGCGCCGGTCTGGTGCGCTCACCCGATATGTAATGTCGAGCGGCGCGCCGGGCGCGGACGCCTGCGTGGCTGTAGCGAGCGGACTGTTGTGAGCAGGATCGGTACCGCGAGCGAAAGCGAGCGGGTCACATGCAGAGAGCAACACGAGGACGAGCATTGCCGTCGAGCGACGGGCCGTTTGGGCGAATCGATTCATGTGTGTGAGGTCCGGATTGATGAAGTTGTGCCGGCGCGCGCCCGAAAAGGCGCGCGCCGGTTTCTACGGCAGACGCGGCTATTTGTTCAACTCGACCTTCGGCGCTTCGCTCGCGCCCGGAGCGGCGGCGAAGTACTTGTCCTCGCGCTCGAAACCCATCATCGACGCGAAGATCACCGTCGGAAAGCGTCCGCGCGTGGTGTTGTAGTCCTGCAAGGTCGTGTTGTAGTCGCGCCGCGCCTGCGAAACGCGGTTCTCGGTCCCGGCGATCTCGTCCTGCAGGCGCGAGATGTTCGCGTTCGACTTCAGCTCCGGGTAGGCCTCGGCGATGCTCAGGAACTGGATCCGCTGGAGCGTCGACGTGAGCTGGTTGTCGGCGTCGATGACGGCGTCGCGGGATCCGCCCTTGAGCGCGTTCGTCAGTCCGGCGCGGGCATTGGCGATGTCGCCGAAGACCTTCTGCTCCTGCGTCAGTGCGCCCTGCACTGCGCCGACGAGTTGGTTGACCATATCGACGCGGCGCTGGAGCTGTACCTCCACTTCGGCCCACTGAGCGTCGATGGCCTCCTTCTTCGTGTAGAGCGAGTTGTAGCTCGACACGCCGGCGAGGGCGAGTATTCCGCCGATTGCGACGATCACGGCGACGGCAATTAGAAGAATCTTGTTCATGTCGGTGTCTTTCTCCAGGTGCGGCGAATTACTCGCCGCCGGACTCGGGGATTCGGTCGATCACGTCGATTACACGCTCGATCTGCACGAGGTAGTCGGCGACGATCCGGTGCACGTCGTCGGGCGCGATCGTCACATCGTCCGTCAGGACGTCGAGAATGCGGTCGAACGGTTCGGCGTCCAGCTCGAACACGCGGATTCCCTGGCGCAATGCGTCGATTCGAGAACGGGGCCCGTGTTCGCCGACAAGCTGGAGCGCGAACCGGAAAAGTTTGCCGAAGGTGCCGAGCGATTCGACCAGCAACTGGACTATGCGGTCGGGATCGCCGCTCGAGACGAGGTAGAGCTCGCGAACGCGGATCAGCTTGCCCCGCAACTCGAACTCGACCTGGTAACGCAGGTGGCGAGGCGACACGGTGAGTGCGTCGAACGGGTCGGCGCCGAACTCGACGCGGCGGTTGTCGGCGAGGTCGAGGAATTCTATGGGAAAGACGTCGCGCGAAGACGCGATCTCTTCGGTGCTCATCATGACCGGAGGGGGGTTGCCGACGGCGAGCCACTCCGCAACCGCATCGTGTGCCGCGCGCAGATCGGTAGCGCGCAATCGGTGCAGCACGACGAGCGTTCGGACACCAGTTACGGCCGACGTGGCCTCGCGTGTCGTGGCGCCGCCATAGACGAGAACGGACGCGAGGTTGTCGCCGTGCGCCGCGCGCAGGCGATCGACGAAGTGATTGATGTGCTGGACGAGATTTACCAACTGTCGCTTGCGCCTCCTCCCCCGAAATCGCCGCCCCCGCCGAATCCGCCCCAGTCGCCGCTACCACCACCGCTCCAGCCGCCAGAGCTCCCTCCGGAGCCGCCGCCGCCCCAGGTCGATCCAACGACGATCGGCCAGATCCACGACGAATCGTCTCGCCGCCCGCGACGCCGGCCGCCGCGGCCACCGCCGCCCCCTCGACGTCCGAAGGCGCCGAACACCAGGACGATGATCGCGACGAGGACGATCGCGGAAAAGACTTTCGAGCCGACGCTCGATCCGCCGGACCGGTTTGCGGCAGGCTGCCGGCCGTAGGCGCGGGCATTGTCGATGCCTTCTATCGAGATACCGCGCTTTGCGGCAATCGTGGCGAGCACGGTCTCCAGCGCAAGCCGAAGGCCGTCACCGTACTCCCCGCGAATGAACGACGGCCGTGACTGGCGCAGGATCTCGCCCGCGGTGCCGTCAGTGATCTCGTCGTCGAGTTTGCGGCTCGTCTCGATGCGCGACTGCCTGTCTCCGACGGCGAGCAGGATGAGCAGGCCGTTCTTTTCGGTTCCGGCGCCGATGCCCCATTCCCGTCCGATCGCGAGCGCGACGTCCTCGATGGGTCGATCGTGAAGCGACTCGAGCGTGACGACGGCGACGTCGATCTCGGTGCGATCGCGGAAGTTCCGCGCCATGGTCTCCATTCGGGCCTTGCTCGGCGCATCGATGACGCCGGCGAAGTCGTTCACGAAGCCGGTCGGGGCGGGAAGGTCGCGCTTCCACGCATCTGCGGCGGACTGCGCCGGGGCAGGAGGCGCGGTCAGCATCGATACCGCGACGAAGGCGGCGACGAGCGCCAGCCGCGCAAAGGCAACGACTGCTTCAGCGGCGCGTGTCACGGGTTGAGGATAGCACGCGGCAGACGGCCGTGGGCGATTCGCATTCCCGGCAGGCGGGGACAGCGGAAGGTAGTGGGGACGTTCGCGAGTGTCCGAAGGGCTAGGGCTTGCCGATTGCCTCGACGTGCTCGCGCCAGCGCTGCGATTCCGGCTCGCCGGGCTTCCTCTCGCCGGAGATGAGGGCGACGTTGCGACCCTCCGCGTCGAAGAACTCGACCGAAGTCACCAGTCCGTCACCGGTAGGCTTCCTTACCGCCCAGGCGGAGGCGATCAGACCGGCGCGCACGTGCAGGTTGAAGCCCGGGTCCAGCACGTTAACGTATTTGTGCGTCTCCTTCACGCTCCGGACCGGGCCCGTGTGAATCTGGATGGCGCCAGGGCTGCGGACGAAAACCATAATGCCGGTTCCGGCGGCGGCCACGTCCTCGAGCAGCCCGAGCAGCGCATCCCGGCGAACCGGAATCGCGAATCCGTCCGGCGCGAGCCGCAAACCCTGCGTTCTGGAGACCGAGAAGTCGCGTAACAGGCCAAAGAACTCGTGCGTGTCACGCATCCGCAGCCAGGCTTCGCGAAATCCCTCCACGTCGACTTCCGCGTCCGGACGCTCGTTCTTCCGCGGTGCCGGCCGGGCCACCGGCTGCGCCGCCGACTGATTCCCCGATCGATATGTCGAAACCAACTCCTCGTAGACCGCCAGATTGCTCTCCGGAATCATGTGGACCTTCTGCACCGACGCGCCCCCGGCGTCGAAGAACTGCAGGCTTCGCCGGAGTGCGCCCCGGGATTCGTACTCGACGGCGAACCCGTAGCGCCAGTGCTCGAAAAAGATCCGCAGGTCGATCTCTTTGCCAAGGACGAGTCCCACGTGGCCGGAGGTCGACACGGCTTCGTACACTCCGGTCTTCTCCGAGACCGCGACGTGGTTGCGCGTCAACGCGACGACGCGTCCCAGCCTCCCGAACCGTCCCACCAGGTCGGGCCAGGACGCCTCGAGCCGGACGACGGATTCGCCGCACTTCGTCGCAAGCAGTTCGGCTTCGCTGACGCCGAGCGCTTCGGCGGCGTCGCGAATGTGCGTGCCGGGATTCCGCTCGAGATAGGCGTTCCAGGATGCGCGGAGTTCTTCTGGCGCGTTTTGCACGGGGATATTGCAGTCCGGGCGTGATAAACAGGCAATGGATGAGCGGAATGGAGATCATACCCCGCGCGGCCGTCAGTATGCGCGTGCCCGCGATCGTCGCCGTGATCGGCATGGCGGTGCTCGCACTGTCGTCGTGCTCCTCGTTTCGGCGCGAGCTTCGCGTCAGGGTGACGAACTCGCAGGAAGAGATGATGCGCGACGTGACCGTGACCGTGACCGGCGCGACGTACGGTCTTGGTGACATCGTGTCCGAAGCCTCGAAGAGCGTCGTGGTAGAGCCGACCGGCGAGTCGAGTGCGATCGTCCAGTACAAAGACGCGCTCGATCAGGAGGTGACGCTGGACCTGGGCGCGTATTTCGAGCCGGGCTACCGCGGGACAATTTCCGTCACGGTCTATCCGGGTGGAGACTCGAAGGTCGTTGTAAGCGTGCGGCCGTAGGCCCTCTTTCGCCCCTTGCGGGGCTTCGATCGATTTCTGCCTGCTGACCCACGGCTTGCGCCGTGGGCTACGGTGCATTCGCGCCTACGGCGCTCCGCAAGAATGCGATGACGACTCGTTCACGCGGCATTGCGACTCGAGGAGTACGGAGAGGTTTCGTAACAGTTCCCCACGCGCCTGCGGCGCGCTCCTCTTGGACGAAACGAGCAGCGTTTCGGGTCCGCGGGCCATTCTGAAGCGCCGGAGCCGGTCTCGGACGGTGCGCGTCACTTTCCAGGTTCGTCACCGCCCTGGCGTGTCACCGCCGACGTTGGCGACGTCTGACTGCGCGAAGCGCCTTGGAGTTCGGCGTGAAGCGCCGCTTTCGGGGGCTGGGGGTCGAAGAGTTTCGAGGTCGCGCAACTCGTTCGGTTCTTCAATGACCAAAGCAGCGCTTCACGCCGCACTCCAAGGCGCTTCGCGCCGCTTTCGGGGGGCGGGGGGTCGAAGAGTTTCGAGGTCGCGCAACTCGTTCGGTTCTTCAATTACCAAAGCGGCGCTTCACGCCGCACTCCAAGGCGCTTCACGCCGCACTCCAAGGCGCTTCACGCCGCACTCCAAGGCGCTTCGCGCAGGAGCCGGTATCGGACGGTGCGCGTCGCTCTCCAGGTTCGTTACTTCGCCACGAGCAGAACCCACGGGGTTCCGAGCACGAGGAAGATCGCGAGAAAGGCTAGTGTTACGAACAGTCCGAGCCGATAGAGTTCGTTCTGCTTCAGGTACCCGCTCGCCGCGAAGATGATGTTCTGGCTGCCGCCCTGCGGCGTGATCACCGAGAAGTAGCTCGAGGCGAAGAGCAGTCCGAACGCCATGAGCGGCACCGGCACTCCGCCGCGCGCTCCCACGTCGAGGAACACGCCGAGGAGCGCGAGCACCTGCGACGACTGGCTCACGAACAGGTAGTGGATCGCCACGTAGAGGACGATGAGCGTCACGTACGTCACCGGCCACGACAGTCCGCCCAGGTGCGACGCCAGCCGCTCGCCGGCGTAGCTCATGAATCCCAGCTCGTTGAGCTGTCCACTCAGAGCGAAGAGCACCGCGAGCCACAGGAACGTCCCGAGCGTCTCGCCCTGCTCCGCTATGTCGCCAAGCGTGAGCACGCCAGTCATGAGCAGCACGCCGAGCCCGAGGAACGCGATGCTCGTGACGTTCAAGCCGAGATGGTCGGCCGCCACCCAGCCCGCGACCATGACGACGAAGGTAACGGCCGTGATCTTCTCGTCGCGAGACCACGCGCCGAGCGACGCGAGGTCGCGCTTCGCCGCCGCCGGCGCTTCGGGCGTCGACGTTACGCCCGGCGGGAAGAGCCACCGGACGAGGATCGGCAATACGAGAATCGCCGCGAGCGCCGGCACCGACGAGGCGAGGAGCCAGCTGCCGAAGCCGATCGAAAGCCCCGCTTCCCTGACGATCTGCACGCCGATCGGATTTGCCGACGTCGCCGTCATCCACAGTGCCGACGAGACCGCGAGGCTCGCCATCGTGCAGTACATGAGATACCCGCCGAGCCGCCGCTTCCCGTCGTCCTCGGGCACCGACCCGGCGCCACGTGCGACCGAAAGCGCGATCGGGAAGAGCACCCCGCCGCGCGCGGTGTTGCTCGGAAACGCCGGCGCGATCGCCGCGTCCGTCAGCACGAGGCTGTAGGCCAGTCCGAGCGACGAACCTCCGAAGCGGCTGACCATGAACAGACTGATCCGGCGGCCAAGTCCCGACTTCACGACGGCCTGCGCGACGATGAACGCGATGACGACCAGTAGCACGCTCGCGTTCGCAAACCCCGAGAAGGCCTTCGCCGGCGAGATCGTGCCGGTGAGGACGACCGTCGCGACCGCGATCGTCGACGACGTGAGGAGCGGGTAAGCGCCGATGAGCACGGACGCGATGGCCGCGACGAAGATGGCGAAGAGGTGCCACGCCTGTGGAGTCAGTCCGGCCGGCACCGGAGCGAACCAGATGGCGGCCGCGATGGCGAACGGCGCGGCACGTTTCAGGACGAGCGACGGTGAGATCATGGCGCGTTCCCCGGCGGCGCGCCGACGCGCACGCTACCCTTCAGTTCGACGGCACGGCCCGAAATCTCGCCGTCATCGGATTCGATCATGTACTGCCACGAAAACGTGTACGTCCCGGTCGCCCCGGCGTAGCGGCCCGTCCCGCCCACAATCGTGCCTTCGATACTGTTGCGCGCAGCCGTGCCAGTTCCCGTCAGCTCGCTGAAAACCTGATCCCCGCGCTCATCCGTCCACACGCCCCGGCCGGTTAGTCCGGATGCGCTGTCCACGAGCGCGACGATCTCCGAACGGAAACCCACGCCAGGACGTCCGGCGCCCGACAGGAGCATCGAGCCTTCGAGCTCGATGACGGAACTGGTTCGGCCCTCGCCGAGAGGAAGCGTGCGTCGCGTGCCCGAAGCAGTCCACGTTCCCTCGAACTCGTGCAGGCCCGAACCGGGCGAAGCCGCAGGCGCACCCGCGCAGGCGACCGACAGGACGGCGAAAAAAATCACAGCGGCGCGTTCAAGGCAGCGGCCAGACATGGGGATTCTCCGTTGGGACTCGTTGGCGCCGTGCGATTGAAACAGAAATCCGTACTCCGGCGAAGCTCTCGTCATCTCTTACACAACTGTGACAACCGCCAAGCCAGATACGTGGCAGCATTGCAAAGCCGCGCCAACTCGGGAATCGACGCTGGAAAACCCGGAATTTTTCTGGCCGGCAACAGGTGACGCAGTGAGAGTACTGCTTGTAAATCCATTATTTCCACCCAGTTACTGGAGTTTTCATCACGCGCTCGCCTTCGAGGGCAAACGCTCGGCATTTCCACCGCTGGGACTGATGACGGTCGCGTCGCTATTACCCGCAACGTGGGAGCGGCGGCTCGTCGACCTCAACGTGCGTGACCTCGATGACGCCGACATCGCGTGGGCTGACATGGTCTTCGCGACGGGAATGATCGTTCAGCGGAAGTCGCTCGACGAGGTCGTCGCCCGGTGTAAGGCGATGGGAAAGCGCGTGGCGGTCGGCGGGCCTTTCGTGTCGACCTGCGATGGCGACCTCCCGGATGCCGACCACATATTCTCGGGTGAAGCCGAGACGACTCTGCCCGAATTCGTAGCCGACCTCGAACGCGGCGATCCGAAGCCCTTCTACAAGGCCTCGCAGATGCCGTCGATGGAGCTTGCCCCGGTTCCCGACTTCGGGCTCGCCGATCTCAGGCGCTACAGCTCGATGTCGGTCCAGTATTCGCGCGGCTGCCCGTTCAACTGCGAGTTCTGCGACATCATCGAGATCTACGGCCGCGTGCCGCGCACGAAGAGCCCGGCACAGGTGCTTGCCGAGCTGGATGCGCTGCGCGTTGCGGGATGGCGCGGCAGCGTGTTTATCGTCGACGACAACTTCATCGGTAACAAGCGCGACGTGAAGCGCCTGCTGCCGGAACTCGCGTCCTGGCAGGAAAGGCACGGCCATCCGTTCGTGTTTCTGACCGAAGCGAGCGTCAATCTGGCCGACGACAATGAACTGCTCGAAGGAATGCAGCGAGCCGGGTTCCGAAAGGTCTTCCTGGGAATTGAAACTCCCGTTGCCGAGACCCTCGTCCACACCCAGAAGAAACAGAACACACGATCCTGCCTGACCGACTCCGTGCGCAGGATCCAGAGCCACGGCCTGGAGGTGATGGGCGGCTTCATCGTCGGTTTCGACACCGACCCCGACGACATCTTCGACCGGCAGGTAGAGTTCATCCGCGAGAGCGCGATCCCGCTTGCAATGGTCGGGTTGCTGAACGCACTGCCAGGAACGCAACTCTGGAAGAGGTTGAGCGCTTCGGGACGGCTGGTGTCGAAGAGTACGGGCGACAACACCAGTTGCTCGTTGAACTTCGTTCCAAGGATGGATTCGACGAGGCTGATCGAGGGATACAAGAGCGTCCTGCAGTCGATCTACAACTCGCGCGACTATTACCAGAGGGCTCTCGACAGTCTCAGCCGGGTGACGAATTTCGAAATGCCCCGGCACCGGAGTCTGGCTGGCGGGATCGCGGCGTTTACCCGGATCGCCTACCGTTTGGGGCTGCGCGACGCGGACCGCGTTCAGTTCTGGCGATATTTCCTGCGTGTCGCGACCCGGCACCGGTCGCAGTTCTCGAGGGCGCTGACGCTGGCGGCGATGGGATACCACTTCCGCAAGCTGACCGAATCCATGACCACGTAGCACCAATCGCGCAAGCCGGGATTTGGGGCAGCCGGCCGGTCCAGCCGAGTCCCGCGTCGAGACATGTCTCCCGGCCTTCGGCGTGTGGGCTGAAGCAATCCCGCCGGCGCCGAAGGCGCAGGCGATCGTCAGACTTCACGGGATCCCGGAAGGTACGAGAACGGGATGGAACCCTTACTCGAGCAATCCTTCCGGGAATCCCGGGAATCCCGTCGGTCCTGTCAACTCAACGCGCCCTCGGATACGGCGGCCGCTTGTACGCAGGCAGCGGATTCCTGGTGAGCGCCTCGAGCACCAGCTCGACTGCTTTCTCCAACTGCGGGTCTCGGCCCGACCGCCAGGCCTTCGGATCGAACTCGACCTCGTAGTCCGGCGCGATGCCCCGGTTTTCCACTTCCCACTCGCCCGCAAGGCCATAAAGCGCGACACGCGGCGCAGTCACGCCGCCTCCGTCGACGAGCGGCGGATAACCAAAGATCCCGATCAGTCCGCCCCAGGTGCGCGTACCCACAAGCGGACCGATTCCGGCCTTGCGGAAGTACCACGGCATTGCGTCGCCGCCCGACCCGGCCATTTCGTTGATGATCATTGCCTTCGGCCCGAAGATCGCGGCGCCGGGACTGGTCAGGTCCTCGCCGTCACGCCCGGCGATCTTCGACATCACCGGCCGTCGCATGAGGTCGATGACGTAGTCGGCAAGCAGCCCGCCGTGGTTGAAGCGGTCGTCGATGACGGCACCTTGCTTGCCGACCTGCGCGAAGTAATAGCGGTTGAAGCTCGTGTAGCCGCCGTCGGCGGTGTCGGGCATGTGGACGTACGCGACGCGTCCGCCCGAGAGCTTGTCGACCTGACGCCGGTTATCCTCGATCCACGCGAGATGTCGCAGGGAATCTTCGTCAGCAACCGGAACGACCGTCACGTCGCGCGCTCCGGTACCGTCCGGATTCGGGCCCACACGCAAGACGACGGCCTTGCCCGCCGTGCCTTCGAGCGCCTGAAACACGTTGTCGCGCGAAGTCAGATCGCGCCCGCGCACCGAAAGCAGGTACTCGCCCGCAACCACGCCGACACCGGGCTGTGTCAACGGAGCCTGAAGCCCTGGATTCCAGTTCTCGCCATCGAAGACGCGGGCGAAACGGAAGCGACCGTTCTCGATGGTGAAGTCACAGCCGAGCAGCCCGCCCTTGACGGTCTTCGCTCTCGGCTGATCGCCGCCACCGATGAAAGTGTGCCCGGCCGACATCCACGAGAGCATCTCGTCGAACAGATAGTTCAGGTCGGCACGGCTGGCGATTCGGTCGACGTATGGGGCGTACTTCCTGGAAGTCGCGGCGAGATCGACACCGTGGAATCCCGGGTCGTAGAAGAAGTCCCGCTGGATTCTCCAGACTTCGGCGTACATCTGCCGCCACTCGGCGCGCGGGTCGACCCAGACCTCGATCTCGCCGAGCTCGAGCGCGCCTCCCTCTCCGGCCTTGAACGGCGCGGCGGCCGGGCCGATCGACCAGGACTGTCCCTGGCGGACCAGTACTTTCTCGCCGTTTGCCGAGACGTCGAACGACGTGACGCCCTCGGCGAAAGGCTCGGCCTTGCGCTTCGCGAGATCGAACACGCTGACGGAGACGGGCGGTGTGGTTTCCGCGTCGGTCGAAATCACCGGGCTTTCAAGCAGGAAGAGCGTGCCGGCCTTGCCGGCTGCCAGGCCGGCGTAGTTGCGGGCCTCGATCGGCAACGCGAGCACGCGCTGACCGATGCTCTCGAGGTCGATCGTGACTGCGGGAGCCGCCGGCGCAGCTGACGAGGACGAAGGCGCGGCAGCCGCTGCCCCCGGAGCCGCCGAGGCCGGTGTCGTGGCTGCGGGCTTCTCCGCCGGCTTCTCTTCGTCACTCTCGAAAGCGAGCGGCGAGGGCGTGGACTTCGCCAGAACCGCGACGTAGACACTGCGAGTGACCGGACGGTTGATGCCAGACATGTCGAGCCAGCTCGAAGATGGACCGACGTTGGTGCTCGCGGTGAAGAAGAGCAGCGTGCCTCCGGCGTCGAACACCGGCGAGCGAGCGTCGCTGAGTCCGTCCGTGATCTGGTAGCTCTGACGTCGATCGAGTGAGTAGACGAAGACGGCGCGCATCGAGCTGACGAGGTATTTCGTATAGGCGAGCCACTTGCCGTCGGGCGACCAGGAGACTTCGGTGTCGATGAACGGCGTTTCGTACCGGTCGGCGTCGATACGTACGGGTTGTGCGCCCGCTGTCGTCACGTCGACGTACCAGTGCACCATGTGCTTGTCGACGTATGCGATCTTCGAACTGTCGGGCGACCATCGCGGAGCGTAGTAGTAGGACGGCGGAGCGCTGAGTGCGATCGCCCTGGCCGATCCAACGCCGGATTGGTCGGCAATGCGGAGCGTGTACTCGCCCGAAGCGTCGGAGAAATACGCGATGCTCCGGCCATCCGGCGACCACGCGGGGTCGCGTTCAGCCGAGCCGGGGGATGAAGTGAGGTTGCGCGCGTCGCCCTTCACGGCCGGCACCGTCAGGATCTCTCCGCGAGCTTCGAAGACGGCCCGAGCGCCAGTCGGCGAGATGTGCGCATTCAGGACGGATGGCGCCGGAACGGAGCGAAACCCGGGTCGGACTTCGGGCAGATCGCCAGAGACGCGGATGTCGACCCGGCGCTCGGTGCCAGCCGCGATGTCGTACAGGTGGATTTCTCCGAACTGCTCATAGGCGATGACGCCAGGACCGGCAGTCGCATTCTTCATGTCGAGGCCGGTGTTCTTCACGACCTGACGGACGGCCTTCGACGTCGTGTCGTACGCGTAAAGTGTGACGGCGCCGTCGCGATCCGACAGGAAGTAGACGGTGTTGCCGATCCACATCGGGTTCGAGTCGTTCGAGTTCGCGCGCGGGACGCGTTCGATGCTGGAGTCGGAGAGCGCGGCGATGAGCACGGGAGTTGTCTGTCCCCCCCGATATCCCTTCCACGAGGTCTGCCACTTCAGGTTCGGCACGTATGCAATGTGAGATCCGTCGGCAGAGAGGGAACCCTCCTGAACCATCGGCAGCGGAATCTGTTCCGGGATACCTGTTACTCCATCGACAGGGACCTTCAGGAGCCGAAAGAAGTCGCCATAGCTGTAACGGTCCGTGATGACGAGAAGGCTTTTTCCGTCCGGCGTCCACCCTGCGACGGCGTCGTTGGACGGGTGGAAGGTGATGCGGCGAGGAACGCCCCCACGGCTGGGGACGGTGTAGACGTCTACGTTGCCGTCGTACGAACCGGTGAACGCGATCGTCGCCCCGTCGGGCGAGAAGAGCGGACGGGACTCGCGGCCGGGATTCGTCGTAAGGCGGCGCGCGTCGCCACCCGCACGCGGCACGATCCACAGGTCTCCGGCGTACGAGAACGCAATCTCGTTCGCAGAGACCGTAGGCTGCCGCAGCAGGTCATAGGACGGCGACTGGGCGGTTGCTACCACGCCCGAAGCGGCCAACATCGCCATTCCCAACAGGACCGCGGAAACGTTCCTCATCTATCTTCTCCTCGTGGACTGATTCGCCCGGCAAGACTCCGCAGGTGCGGTATGTGTGAATTTGCTCGGATTAGTTTCATCGGCGCCGGCTAATCGCGCAGCACGAAGACTCCGGGCCAGTGCGACTGTTCTACGAATTCCGGAACTGGCGGTTTCTGGTCGAGTGGCGTGAGCCGGACGACGTAGGCCTCGTCGACTGCGGGACGGTCCGAATATCGATCGCGGATTTCGTCGTCGTCGAGGTCCTCGTGCAGCAGTCCGACGGTGACGCTTGCCGGATAGGCGAGCACGTCTACGCGGTAGTCGCCTGGAGGCACGTCGATCGTCTGGTGGATGCAGTAGTCCGGATCGGCCGGCTCGCCCGAGACGGCTCGAGCGAGCTCGTCCCCGGCTCCGCCACCGCAGACGAGAACGAGCTTGCCGCAAGGAACGGCGAGCCATCCGGTCAACCGCGCGACCCAGCCGCGTTCGTGCGCTTCGGAGAGATTGCCGGTGACGAAGAGCGTGCCGCCGTCCAGCGCACAGTCCGCCCCGAAATCGATCGGCAGACAAACGCCACGTTGCAGGAGGCCGCTGACGGCTTCGGCCGGCCCGTCGAGGAGGATCCCGGAGAGTTCTTCAGGAGAGATGCCACTTCCACCAAGGCATTGCGAGACGAGCACAACCGTCGAGCCGTCGCAGAAATACATCGCGTCGATGGGCGTCGTTGCGCCGAAGGATCCGTTCATTTCACCTCTCACCCGGCTACGGATGCGTTTCGCTCACGCCATTGAGCACGTGTTGACCGCATTGGTCAACGCCAGGCCGTTGTCGTGACATAAGGCACACGGCGATTGGCAGCGCTGCTGGTAGAGTCACGCCAGTTCTCGAGGGCGAACGAGGCCTGAAGAATGGGCGAAAAAGACGTCAAACGCGGGTTCGAAGGCGAGCAGTTGCGGCTGTTCATGTCGCGCCTGATGGCAGATCTGCGCGCGGTGCGGACGATGCTCGAATCCGGGGCTTTCGACGACTCGGTGCAACGCATCGGCGCGGAGCAGGAGATGTTTCTCGTCGACCGGAACCTGAGACCGGCGCCGGTCAATCTGGAACTGCTCGATAGACTGGCCGACGAGCACTTCACGACGGAGATCGCCGCGTTCAATCTGGAGGTCAACCTCGACCCGATCGTCCTCGGCGCCGGCTGCCTGTCGGCGCTGGAACATGACCTCGACGACCGCATTGCGCAGGTGCGCGCAGCCGGCGAAGCGCTCGGCGTCGAACCCGTCCTGGTCGGTATCCTCCCTACGGTCCGTCAATCGGATCTCGGACTGTCGAACCTGACGGGAGTGGCGCGGTACGCGATGCTCAACGAGGCGCTGCACCGGCTGCGCGGCGACAGTTTCGAGTTTCGAATCAAGGGGCTCGACGACCTGTTGCTCAGGCACGACAACGTACTGATCGAGGGCTGCAACACCAGCTTTCAGGTTCACCTTCAGCTTCCGGTTGAGCAGTTCGTCGAGACCTACAACATCGCGCAACTGACGGCCGCGCCGGTACTCGCCGCGGCGACGAATTCGCCGATGCTGTTCGCACGAAGGCTGTGGCGCGAAACGCGCATCGCGCTTTTTCAGCAGTCGGTCGACACGCGCACGTCGAGCGACGCAATGCGCGGCCGAAGCCCGCGTGTAACTTTCGGGACCGCGTGGGTCGACTCGTCGCCACTGGATCTGTTTCGGGAAGACGTCGCGCGATTCCGGCCTCTTCTTGCAGCGGACGTCTCGGACGATCCGTTCGCCCAACTCGCGCGTGGAGAGGCGCCATCGCTGCGTGCACTGCGTGTTTTCAACGGCACGGTGTATCGATGGAACCGGGCGTGCTACGGAATCTCGGACGGCAAGCCGCACATTCGGATCGAAAACAGAATTCTGCCTTCCGGGCCGACCGTCCTGGACGAGGTTGCGAACGCCGCGTTCTGGATTGGGCTCATGAAGGGCCTTCCGCCGGTTTACGGAGACGTGCGGAGGAGGATCTCGTTCGACGAGGCCAGGCAGAATTTCACGGTCGCCGCCCGGGTCGGCCTTGGAAGCAAGCTTAGGTGGCTCGATGGCGAGACGGTTTCGGCGCAGGCGCTCATCTGCGATCGTCTGGTGCCGGTCGCGCGCGACGGTCTGATATCGGCTGGCGTGAATGCGAGCGACGCAGACCGCTACCTCGAGGTGGTTTTCGAGCGTGTCGCGTCGGGACGAACGGGAGCGGAGTGGATGCTTGCGTCGTTTGCGGCAACGAGCGGAACGGCGAGGCTCGGGCCGAGGCTCAACGCCATCACGTCGGCGATCGTTTCCCGCCAGAAGGAAGGGCGGCCGGTAGCAAAATGGGATCTTGCCCGAATCGAGGAGTCGGGAGGCTGGATGCGTAACTTCGTCACCGTCGAGAACTTCATGACGACCGACCTGTTCACGGTATCCGAGGAAGAGCCGGTCGATCTGGTTGCGAACCTGATGGACTGGCGGAACATACGGCACGTTCCGGTCGAGGATTCCGGCAACCGGCTGGTTGGCATCGTGTCCTACCGCGCGGTCCTGCGTCTCGTCGCCTCGGGTTGGCGACAGGATCCCGGCGCTCCGACACCCGTGTCGGAGATCATGCGGCGCGATCCGGTAACGATCGAGCCGGAGACGCCGACGCTCGACGCCATCGCCATCATGCGCGATCAACGCATCGGGGCACTTCCGGTCGTCAAGGACGGAAAGCTGATCGGCATCGTGACCGAGCGCGACTTCATGGACATCACCAGAGAACTGCTGGCGGCCAACCTGCACGCGCCGGACTGACCGCGTAAGTCCGGTGCGATACACGCCTGGGAGTGCAGCGCGACAGCGCCGCTTTGGCGGTGCCAGGGCAGGCGTGACGGGTGGCAGTTATTCTGGAACGCCCTGGTGGCGGCGCAGTCCGGAGTGGCCTCTCGCACCGCAAGTGAAAGCGGCGCTGCCGAGCCGTAATCCAAGGCGCTTCGCGCTGTCGTGGGCGATCACGACCGCCCTTGAACGCGATCCGCCCTATCGGGGCACATCGCGGAAGCGCGTCACGCGATGGACTCCGGAGCGCAGCAGAGCAGGTATCTCGGGGCCGCTCCAGCCGGGACGAACGGCCGCGGCGTACGGCATCCGGTCGACAAGCGATGGATGGCGCACGAGGTCTTCCAGATTCGCGACCTCGCCAATGTCGTTGATCGCTACGATACCGAACGCCGGGTCGAAAAGGTGCCAGCGACCGTCGTAGAAGACTTCGACGACAGTGTGTTCGAGCGCGCCGGGTTCTGGACCGGAAATATCGACCAGACGCGTGTCGTAGTTCGCCGCGTGCGCGAGGGTTGCAAATGCCACCGGAAGCGGTCCGCTGAAGAGCGTGCCTGCCTCGATAGTACTCCGCGGCGTTTCGACCGCCCGGTTGTCCGCAGGACGTGCATAGCGGCCAGCGACGAAGGTATGAAGCGCCACGACGCGCTCCTGGTCCGAGGTGCAGCCGGTCGTCACCGCCGCCACCACTCCGCTATACCATTCCAGATTTTCGCGATCGAACGGCACGGTTCGCCCGGCGTTGCGCAGCGTCGTTTCAGATATCTCCACAAGGGCTGCGGCGTCAACCTTGCCGAGTTCGACAGGGCCGGGAGAGTCCAAAGCCGGAACGCGAAGCTCCATCGCACGGCCGGCCAAGCCGTCGGTCTCGACGACGAATGTGACCGAATCCCCGGCGTGGATAGATGTGTCCCGGAGGACGAATCGGCCGTCTGACGCCGAGTACGCCGACCAGTTCGACTCCGATGACCCGAACGAATGGCCACGGTATCGTGCCGGAGACAGTTGTGACCTCGACGCGCGCGGCAGGCGTACCCCAGAGAATCGGCCCGAGGCCTGGAACAGCGATGAGTGTGACTGCTGAACCCACCAGGCACGCGCCCACGATGGCGACGCGCCGAATCCACCCCTTACGAGCCGGGACGGAAGTAACCGTCACCTCGTCGAAAGCGCGCGCTTCGCCCGGCGATGGAGTGGCCACTGACGCGAGCACCTGCTGCGCCCCCGGCGTCCCCGACGGCGAACCATCGACGAGCCGATCGAAGAGTCTGCGTGTCGCCTCCGACGGCGCAAGCCCCAGTTCGGACTCGAGCGCGGATTCACAGGCCCGAAACTGGCGCACGATCGCCGATCGATCGCCGGATGACGCGGCGACCTGCATAAGGACGCGATGCGCCCGCTCGTCCGCTGCGTCGAGGCCAAGCAACCGGTTCGCCGCATCCGCCGCGCGCTCCATTTTTCCGCTTGCGGACGCACCGTCGGCAACCGCGCCGAGAAGCCGGGCGTGAAGGCCCGCAAGGCGCGAACGTCGCGCGTCGCTCCAGGATTCGTAGAGATCGGACGGGAGCAGTGCGCCGGAAAACAAGGCCAGCGCCTCGGCTGCAGCTTCGATATCCCTCGAGGCGAGGGCGGCTTCGGCGGACGCCTCGGCCGTGTCTGCGTCGATCGACACTTCGAAAGACAGTGCCACGGATCGATCCTGCGTGGTAACGAACGCCGAATCGGCACCAGATGCGAGCGCGGGTTCGAACGCCCGTCGCGCGGCGTGGATTGCCTTGTGCAGTTGACGGTCCGCGGAGTCGGCGTCGAGGTCCGGCCAGAGAGCGTCAGCAATCTGCTCGCGGTGAAGCGTGCGGCCGGCAGACACGGCGAGCAGTTTCACGAGTTGCTGCGCCTTTCGGCCACGCCAGGCGGCATCGTCGATCGGTTCGCCGTCGACGAAGACCTCGAACCGGCCAAGGAGCCGAATCGCTGCCGTCGTTCGCACCGCTTGTGTTTCTGGCATCTGGAACTACCGCCGGAGGGCAATTCTTGCGCGCGATCCAGCCTCAGTCAACGGCGGAAGCGAAACGGAAGCAGGTTGGCTTGGAGTTGGAAGCCGGACGGAAGTGGCGTGGTAGCAACGGATGCGAGCTTCAGCGACGAGATGGGCATCGGCCGTTCTCGCCAGTTCAAAGTGGAGGCGCACTCGAAAGTGAGATCCATCGCGGGACGCTCGGTATCGGGGACGTCTTCGATTTTGGCCGTCTTCGTCGCCTCGCGATCCGTCGGCCGTCTCCTGCCGAGATGGGTCGTCCTGTCCGGTTCAACGTTGGTAATCGTGGCAGCGACCTGCCTGTTCACGCCATTTCGATCGCCGGAGGACGTGCTGGCAGAACGAACCTGGGGCGCGGGACGGACTTCGACCTCGACCTTGACTGCGATTGCGCTCGGACATCCGTGGTGGCACCGCCACGAGCCGCGCGGTCTCGTCCCGACATCGAACGGCGGTTTCGAGCACGAGGTCCGAATCGCGCGAACCGATATCGTCGAGCTTCCAGATAAAGTAACGTTGCCGCACCGCAGTCTCGGTTACGACGCCGTGATCGGCGGCCTGACTGCGCTCCGTAGCCTGGGCGAGCCGGATCTCGTCTACGACTGGTGGACAATCGTGCGCGCCCAGCAGGCCGCACTCGTACTGGCCCTGCTCGCGCCGGCTATCGCGGTCGTCGCCGCGGCCCGCCGGCGCTCGTGCGCGTGGATGGCCGCGGGTTATGCCGCCGCGTTTGTCGCGCTCGTCGTCGTGTGGCCGTTCGAGAACCATTGGCTCATCGACGGCATCATCGACAGTGCGCTTTCGGCACCGGCGGCGCTCGCCGGTGTGCCGGTCTCAGCCGCCGTCGCTGTTTCGTGGGATGAACTGCGCCGTCCGCCCTGGTGGTGCGCGGCACTGTGCGGACTTGGTCTCGGCCTGCTCACGATGATCCGAGGCGAACTCGCATTCGCGTTCCTCGCGTGCCTGGGCGTGGCGGCGTTATGGAAATGCCTCGACGGTCGCCGATGGAGGGAACGAATTCGCGCTATCTGCCCGGCGCTTGTCGCGGTTGCCGGACTCCTTGCCGTGCCAGCCGTGTATGGATTCGTGAACGTCGGCATTCACGGACATTTCGTTCCGTTCCGGCTTCAGGCGGGACAGAACCTCGTCGAGCCTGTCGGCGAGTTCCCGAATCCCTGGGGAATCGAGTACAGCGACGAATGGATGACGATCGAGCTTCGGTCGCGGGGCATAGACTATGTATCGTTCGAAGCCGATCGCGTCCTTACGGGCCGCTACTTTTCCATGCTCGCGCAGGAACCGGGCCTGTTCGTGCGAAATTTCGTTTCTAGACTCGGTCGCCTGCCCGGAGACCTTGGGCTCGGATTCCTCGGCCCTTTCACTGTGCCGCTTCTGCTCGGCGCCGCGATCCTGGCCGGAAGGGGTTGGCCGGCATACCGTCCAGCATTAGTGCCGCTCGTCATGGCGATCGGCCTAGTCCTGTTCCACGCGTGGTTCGGGTCGCCGCCGCGTGTGCTTGCTCCCGTACGCTTTCTCGTCTCGAGCGCGCTGTGCGGGGGATTCGCCACGCTGCTCGTCGCGATCCTGAACTGGTACGGACGCGAGAACGTCCTGGCGGAACGAGCATCGGCGAAGTAGCTTGGGAAAGACGAAGCGTAAGAATGCAGTCGCCGGCTGGAGTCGTGGCGCGGGCGGGCGGCGAATCTGGCAATTCGGCGGGTCCACGATCATGGAACCTGCGGCGGTGCCTTAGACGATCGCGGTGTGGGAGTTCTCGACCGTGGCCGAGTTCGACCCGTAGGCGACCGTCATGTCGTGGACGGTCGAGGTCCCTTCGAACAGTGTCACGTCACGACGTAGCAGCCGTGCGCAGGCGAGTCCGCGACCGCGGAGCGGGCGATAGAACAGCCGTGGGTCGCGCGCAGGCGAGTCCGCGACCGCGGACCGGTCGATAGAATAGCCGTGGGTCGCCCGCGGCGAGTCCGCGACCGCGGAGCGGTCGATGGAATAGCCGTGGGTCGCGCGCGGCGAGTCCGCGACCGCGGAGCGGTCGATAGAATAGCCGTGGGTCGCGCGCGGCGAGTCCGCGACCGCGGAGCGGTCGATAGAATAGCCGTG